>JBGATJ010000025.1:0-35000 GCA_044229295.1 Pseudobdellovibrionaceae bacterium | reverse complement strand
TCAGCATGATCACTTCGAGTTCGTCCAGCTGTCCTGACGGTCAACCTTCAGCCTACACTCGAACGCTCCCCTACCCCTGTCTTACGACAAGCCACGGCTTCGGTAACATGCTTAGCCCCGTTGTATCTTCCGCGCAGAGCCACTAGACTAGTGAGCTATTACGCTTTCTTTAAAGGATTGCTGCTTCTAAGCCAACCTCCTAGTTGTCAAAGTAGCTCCACAACGTTTACCACTTAGCATGTATTTAGGGACCTTAGCCGGTGGTCTGGGCTCTTTCCCTCTCGTCAATGGACCTTATCACCCACTGACTGCCTGCCAGGGTAACTATCAACGGCATTCGGAGTTCGGTTGGGTTTGGTAATCCGGTAAAGACCCCTAGCCCATTCGGTGCTCTACCTCCGTGATAGAATTTACCTGACGCTATACCTAAATATATTTCGGGGAGAACCAGCTATCACCCAGTTTGATTGGCCTTTCACCCCTAATCACAGCTCATCCAAAGAGTTTTCAACCTCAACTAGTTCGGGCCTCCACGCGGTGTTACCCGCGCTTCACCCTGGCCATGATTAGATCACCGGGTTTCGGGTCTATCCCTGCAGACTAATCGCCCTATTCAGACTCGCTTTCGCTACGGCTCCACCTGTAACGGCTTAACCTTGCCTGCAAAGATAACTCGCTGACTCATTATGCAAGAGGTACGCGGTCGCACTTATACAGTGCTTCCACTGCTTGTAAACTTACGGTTTCAGATTCTATTTCACTCCCCTCTCGGGGTTCTTTTCACCTTTCCATCACTGTACTTGTCCACTATCGGTCACCAAGGAATATTTAGCCTTGGAGGGTGGTCCCCCCAGATTCCCACCAAATTTCTCGTGTTTGGTGGTACTCGGGATACCTCTAGGGCTTCTGAGCTTTTCGTTTACAGGGCTATCACCTTCTTTGGCCAGTTTTTCCAAACTGTTATACTAAACTCATCGGTCCCACATCGAGGTCCCACGACCCCTCATTCAAATAAATGAATGAGGTTTAGGCTGTTTCCCGTTCGCTCGCCACTACTGGGGAAATCTCGGTTGATTTCTCTTCCTGAGGGTACTGAGATGTTTCACTTCCCCTCGTTCGCTTCTTGTAACTATGTATTCATCACAAGATACCAGATAACTGGTGGGTTGCCCCATTCGGAAATTCCCGGATCAAAGTGTGTGTGCCACTCCCCGAGACTTATCGCAGCTTACCACGTCCTTCTTCGCTTCTTGGTGCCAAGGCATCCACCGTAAGCTCTTAGTAGCTTTAAATTGGAATTAACCTCGCTAAAAATCACTAAAATCAATCTGTTAAATTGATCAATAAATTTACAAATTTTGCAGAAAACTAAAAAACTAAATACAAAAATCATTATACGAAAATAAAATTAACCTTCTATTTCGTTAACCTAATATATCTATTCAATTTTCAAAGAACATAAGCAAAAGCCACTAACCTGTAACACTGGTGGGCCTGGGATGACTTGAACATCCGACCCCACGCTTATCAAGCGTGTGCTCTAACCAACTGAGCTACAGGCCCGCGCGCCTTCACTCTTTCAAAACTAAATAGCTAGAAAATGGCTTAATGGTACTCTCTCAAGTTAAACTTGAGCTGACCTCAGGAATTGGAACTCATAAAACCGAAGTTTTTGAGAACTTAAAATCCTTAGAAAGGAGGTGATCCAGCCGCAGGTTCCCCTACGGCTACCTTGTTACGACTTCACCCCAATCATCGACCATACCTTGGGCGCCTACCTCCTTGCGGTTAGCACAGCGACTTCTGGTACAGCCGACTTTCATGGTGTGACGGGCGGTGTGTACAAGGCCCGGGAACGTATTCACCGCGGCATTCTGATCCGCGATTACTAGCGATTCCACCTTCATGAAGTCGAGTTGCAGACTTCAATCCGAACTTAGACGACTTTTGTGGGATTGGCTCCATCTTGCGACTTGGCATCCCTCTGTAATCGCCATTGTAGCACGTGTGTAGCCCCGGATATAAGGGCCATGAGGACTTGACGTCATCCCCACCTTCCTCCGACTTAACGTCGGCAGTCCCTTTAGAGTGCCCAACTAAATGCTGGCAACTAAAGGCAAGGGTTGCGCTCGTTGCGGGACTTAACCCAACATCTCACGACACGAGCTGACGACAGCCATGCAGCACCTGTCAACCGACCCTTGCGGGCGAGGGCATCTCTGCCACTCTTCCAGTTGATGTCAAACCCGGGTAAGGTTCTTCGCGTTGCATCGAATTAAACCACATGCTCCACCGCTTGTGCGGGCCCCCGTCAATTTCTTTGAGTTTTAATCTTGCGACCGTACTCCCCAGGCGGGATACTTAACGCGTTAGCTTCGTCACTGAAGGGGTCAATACCTCCAACAACAAGTATCCATCGTTTATGGCGTGGACTACCAGGGTATCTAATCCTGTTTGATCCCCACGCTTTCGGGCCTCAGTGTCAATGTCGAGCCAGTAAGCCGCTTTCGCCACCGGTGTTCCTCCTGATATCTACGTATTTCACCACTACACCAGGAATTCCACTTACCTCTCTCGCATTCAAGCCAAGCAGTATCAAATGCACTTCCAGGGTTGAGCCCTGGGCTTTCACACCTGACTTACAAGGCCACCTACGCCCTCTTTACGCCCAATGATTCCGAACAACGCTAGGATCCCTCGTCTTACCGCGGCTGCTGGCACGAAGTTAGCCGATCCTTTCTCATCAGGTACATTCACTTTCTTATTCCCATACGACAGAGCTTTACGAACCGAAGTCCTTCATCACTCACGCGGCGTCGCTGCATCAGAGTTTCCTCCATTGTGCAATATTCCCTACTGCTGCCTCCCGTAGGAGTCTGGACCGTGTCTCAGTTCCAGTGTGACAGATCATCCTCTCAGACCTGTTAGAGATCGTCGCCTTGGTGAGCCATTACCTCACCAACTAGCTAATCTCACGCGAGCTCATCTTAGAGCGAAAAACCTTTTACCCCTTGATCCGCAGATCTTGTGGTCTTATGCGGTATTAGCCAATCTTTCGACTGGTTATCCCCCACTCTAAGGAAGATTACTCACGCGTTACTCACCCGTGCGCCACTAGTACTCACCCGAAAGCTTTCCTCGTTCGACTTGCATGTATTAGGCACGCCGCCAGCGTTTGTTCTGAGCCAGAATCAAACTCTCCAGTTAAATTCTGTTATGCTCAAACAACGCTTAGCATTTGCTAAGTTGTTTGGTTCATTTAAAAAAAAGAAATTTTCTCACCGTTTTGGAAAACGGTGAAGAGAACCCATTAAACCATATTCTGTCTAGCTATTCAGTTTTCAAAGAGCGAAATTTTGTGCAGAGGAAAAGGTTTTAATCAAGTCCCTAATTCCCGTCAACTTTATTTTTAAAATCTTTTTATTCTTTTTCGCTTTCAGTCAAGCGATCGAACTCAAAGTTTTTAAATTTGCTTCTCAAAATTTTGGTGTTGAACCCCAAAATTATGATGGTGGAGGCAACAGGGATCGAACCTGCGACCTTCTGAATGCAAATCAGATGCTCTCCCAGCTGAGCTATGCCCCCAAGAAGTGCGGCTGAATCTGGACTAAAAGGAAAAGAGGGTCAAGGTTTTTAGAAATCGTTACAAGATTAACGCGTGAAGTTGGCGTTTCTGCTTGAGGTTTGGGCAACGGACTCTTGGAAATGCTGGAAACTTAGGCTGATGCTTTGAACTTTGAGGCCAAAAGACGGTCTAGGATGATCCTTTCGCTGCCAAGATTAAACCCGACGTCTTCACCACCTTCTAAAATGGCTTGAAAAACCTTTTTCAGAATGTCGACTTCATGTTCGAAAGAGCGATCACTGCTGAGAGTGTCTTCGATAGCTTCGAAAACACTTACGAGATCTGGTGTTGTAACGACCTTTGGGATTTTCTTCATGTCTAATCCGAAAACTTCATTGGGGCGGAAGCCTACCAAGCTCTCTGTGAGAAGAACTTTTTTCCCATCTTGAAAGTTGATTTGCATGAATGGTCTTTCGTCAGAGTCTTTGCGGTGGAGAACTTCGATGACCTCGGTCGGCAAAAAGGAGATTTTTTTGGAATCCATTTTTTGTGAAATCTCGAGGAGGTTTTCGGAGTGGTTTTCTAACTTTAGTCCATTTGATGTGGAGACATACTTCAAAATTTCTGCGACAAAATTTGTTACTGCTCCATCAATGCTCGAAGTTCCCAAGCGTTCCTCCATCGGAATCGTTATATTATTTGTATCGTCCCCATTTGCAGGCGACTTTAAAGGATTAGGGAAATATTAGTTAAAACTCGTACGGATTTTGGGAAGTGTCTCGTTCTGGCAATTGTTTGTACATTTGTTGGAAATGATGATAAAAAACTAAACACTTTGGTGTCTCGAAATGAGCGCCCCGTTTGGACAAAGGAGTGGGTACACAATGTTAGTTGTAAGATGGCAGGCACCAATGGTTCCGACTAAAGAGCAAGTGAAAATGATGCTCGAGTTTGAAGGGCTCGAACCGTATGAAGAAGTTCTTTCTGTGGATGATAAAATTACTGAGCACAGGCATCCCTTTGATGAGGTGAGGATGGTTCTCGAGGGCGAGGTCTTTTTTAATGTTGCCGGGAACCAGCTGCTTTTGAGGGCTGGAGATAAGATTGAAATTCCGGCGAATACCCGTCATTCTCATGAGTGCCGAGGCACCTCTAGTTGCGTCTGCATTTGTGCTCAAAGACCGTTTTGAGATGTTCCTTTGAGGAACTTTAAAAACTGTCGGATGTGCTTTTCGTAACCGTTGTCAGCTGGCTCATAAAACTTTTCGTTGCGGATGGACTCAGGGAGATAGTCTTGTGGAGCCCACGATTTGGTTTCGTTGTGGGGGTAGAGATAGTCCTTCCCGTAGTTTAGACTTCGGCTTAACTCCGTTTTTGAGGACCTTAATTTGAGTGGGACTGGGAGAGCTCCCGTCGCATCTACAATCTCTTTGGCTCTGTTAAGAGCCATGTATGACCGGTTGGATTTTGGAGCCGTCGCAAGGTAGGTTGTTGCTTGCGCAAGTGTTATCGCCCCCTCTGGAAGACCGATCATCTCCAAAGCTTGGGCTGCTTGAACGGCAATCCCGAGAGCACGTGGATCCCCATTTCCAATATCTTCTGAGGCTAAGATAATAAGGCGTCTGGCTATGAAGTTGGGGTCTTCACCGCCTTTAAGCATTCTAGCTAGATAGTAAATTGCGGCGTCTGGATCAGTCCCACGGACACTTTTGATGAAGGCTGAAATCAGATCGTAGTGATTTTCAGAGTTTTTGTCGTGGGGAAGGAATTGATATCCTAGGGTCTTTTTCAAAGCTTCGGAATCGAGGGGGAAAATCGTTGGATTTTCTGCGTGGGTGTCGAAAATCAACTCTAACGCGTTGAAGAGTTTTCTTGCATCCCCGTCACTGTACTGAAGCAAGTCCTCGAGACTCGTCTCTGAAAAGAGATGCCTTGGGTCTACTTTGTTTTTTGAGCAGCCTCTTTCGAGGAGTGTTTTGAGGGCTTTTTGGTTGAGTCTCTCAAAGACAAGGACCTGGCACCGACTCACTAAGGCGCGGTTGAGGGAATAGCTCGGATTTTCTGTGGTTGCGCCGATGAGGATAAAATCACCTTTTTCGATGAATGGAAGTAAAACATCTTGCTGGGACTTGTTGAGGCGGTGGATTTCGTCGATGAAAAGAACGGTTTGCTCTTGAAGTTCGCGGCGACGCTGCTCGGCGGTTTTGCCTAAGTCCTTGATGTCTTTGGTGCCGAAGTCTACTGCGTTTTCAGATACGAATCTGAAGTCGAGCTGTTTGGAGAGTGCGTTGGCAAAAGAGGTTTTTCCAGTTCCAGGTGGGCCCCAAAGAATGGAGAGACGATTGATTTTTGGGAAAAGATTTGTTCCTGGCCAATGAGGTCGGTGAGGCTCTGCGGGCGCATGCGCTCGGCGAGGGGGGTTCCTATGAGTTCGCCGAGGTTTTGAAAATCGAATAAATCCATGGGAACTCATAACCCACTGTCTACCCGCAAATCAATAGGCGTGCGTTTAAGGGGCGTTTTCCATGGTCATAAACGATTCCGCTTTGACTGGGATTTGGGTTCCGTCGGCCTCTAGCGAGTAACCACGAATCACGATTTTTCCCGTAGCTGAAAAGGGCTTTTCTTGGTCGGCTACTCCGATACCTCCGCACTGAACTCCACAGTTCGTATCAGAAATTACCTCGGTTTCACAGCCGTCGGAACCTGCCGCACACTTTGCAACTGTCGCATCGCTGGGGATAATTTTGCCTTTCACGTAAGTGCCGTCGGATCGCGCGGAACAGCCCAAGCCGCCGAAAAGGCAGTCCAGCTCAGTTAAGGACAGGTCGCATTTGTATTCGCCGCCGGAATAGGCGGAGCCGCTGAAAATGAGGCGTGCATCAGAAAGGACGAGGGTTGTGCCTTTTTTCCATTTAATCTTCATGCTCACGTAGTTGACACGGGGGCCGGCGATGTCCTTGGTTGGACCATCGGTCGAAGATGGCGCCTTTGTTTCTTTGCACGACAGATCGTCCCCGAAAACCATGTAGGCCGCAGAAGGGGTGAGTTTGACTTCAAGCTGGCTTTCTTTTTTGCTGCAGTTAAGAAGTCCCGTGAAACAAAAAAAAGCGATAGCTAAACTTTTTTTCATTGGACCGCCCCTCCCATGTCTACAGGTGCTGTCTGCTGACCTTTAGCACTGGCCAAAACCCTTGGAGTTAAAAAGATTAAGAGTTCGGTTTTATCTTTGTTCTTTTCGGTGTAGCCGAAGAGGTAGCCCAGAACTGGAATGTCTTTGAGGTAAGGAACGCCGCCCTCGACATTGGATTCGTCGGCTTGGTAAATTCCACCGATAACGGCTGTCTGGCCGTTTTGCACAAGCACCTTTGTTTTTGCAGATCGTTGGTTGACTGGGGCCGCTCCGGTATCGTTGTCAACTTTGGCTCCTGCAAACTCCCTGAGAACATCAAGAGCCATAATAACAGAGTTGTCGGCGGTGATTTGGGGAGTGACGTTAAGTTTCAAACGAATGGGTTTAAAGTTAACAGACTTTGTTGTTGTTCCGTTGGCGGTTGTGATGCTGACAAACGGTTGTTCTGACCCTTGGACGATTTCTGCGGGCTCGTTGTGGAGTGCTAAAATTCTTGGTGAAGAAATGACCTTTACCTTATCCTCTCTCTCACCAAGACTTAAGAACGCATTCAAGTCACCGAGAACATCAAGGGTTCCTACGGTGAGACCAAATCCGAAGGGATTTCCTGCAACTCCGTTGTTCCTTAACTGAAGCGAAGGCGTGAGATTGACCGGGCCCGCAGAGCCATCAGAAAGTTTGAGACTTCGTCCACCTAAAGACCAATCCAGTCCCATGGTTCGATTGAATGTCTCTCGCGCTTCGACGATTTTTCCTTCTATGAGCACTTGGGCCGGCGGTATGTCTAAGCTCCTTACGATCTTTTCGACTTTTTCAAGGACCTCTTCGGTGTCGGTGACGATTAGCGCGTTGGTTCGGCCGTCGCCAACCACCTGACCACGGTCCTTAGTAAGAAAGGGCTGGATTTGTTTTGCAAGATCATCCATTTTTGCAAAACTCACTGGGAACATTCTCACCTTTAAAGAGGCGAGTGTTCGGCGCGAGGCTGCTGCCTTTTGTGCTTCCTCTTCCTCAGCTCGGATGTCGGTCAATGGCGAAATACGAATGATGTTGCCTTGTCTTGTGTAGCCCAGTTTTTTGGCTTTCATGATAACAACGAGAGCCTGGTCCCATGGCACGTTTCTGAGTTTAAGACTGATGTTTCCTTTAATTTCGTCAGAAATCACCAAATTGGCGCCGCTCTCGTCTGCGATAAATCGGAGAGCTGAGCGCAGATCCATGTCATCCGTTTCGATAAAGATCGGGGTTCCGTAATACTTCTGATTTCCTGATAAGAACTCCTCGAGGTTTCGGCCTGGAAGAATGGCTCCCTCCTCCTGCGTTCCGCCTTGCTGACTCACAACCGCAGGTGGACTACCGCCACCGCCTTGATCGGAGTTCGTGTTCCCTGCGGCTACAGGAGATTCGTTGGAGCCACTGTTCGTCATGACTAAAAGTGCGTTGCCTTCTTGCTGAACGATAGGAGCTGGTGCTCCTGGGCGCAATTGGATGACCACGTTGGATGTCGTCGATCCGGCCGCTTGGTAAGCGTCGATGGAACCGACGTTCCCCCCGAAATCTCGGGTGTTAAAAGGGCGCTTGAGTTTTGCTGGTAACGTGGAGTTTGGTATCTCCACCACAAACTGGTTTTGATCGGAGTTTGTGCGTGTCGTGTAACTGATAGGCCCAGATGCTTCGATGACTACAGTTCCACCGTTATCGTTAGCTTTAAATTGAATATTCGTGATCTTTGCCATTTGGGAACTGGATGTTTCTGCCGGCGGCGCCTCCTCAGGAACTGGGGCTGATGGACTCGGATCTGCAATGATGTCAGGTGGTGGAGCCGCGGCTGTCTGATCTGCGGGAGGAGCAGGTTCAGCATCTAGAGTTAGCTCATCGGTCGGTTGCGATGCTGTGTCTGGCATGGGCTCAGGAGTTGGCGCCGGCGCCGATCCGTTTTCTGAGGCGACCGACTGTTCTAATGGATCCTGCTTTTTTTGGTCAGCATCGGCGGTTTTTGCTGGCTCGTCGTCTTCAAATCCAACGGCATCTTTGACAGACTCCTCTGAATTTTCAGGTGCGGGATTGTCTGTGGTTGTCGGCTGATTTGGCTCGATCAAATCGCCTTGGTCACTTTCGTTTTGCGTGGAGCTGCAAGCCATGAGACTTACGATCGCTAAACTCGCCACGAGCTTAACGAGGTTTTCTGGTGTCAGTATCTTTCTATGCATAAAGCCTCCATGCTCTATTTCTTAATGCCGAGAATCCTAAAATTCTTCTGAATCTTTCCCTGCTCTTCGAAACTCTCGACCACAACAATTTCGCCCTCTCGGATGGCGGCAATGTAGCCATTATTTCTGCCCAGTTTTTGAAGCTTGCTAACCATATGGACTTTTCCGGATGGATCAATGATCATCGCCCTTGGACGGCCCGTGTTCCAAATAATTCCAATCACTTTAAACTGAGGCAAATCATAGCGCTGAAGAGGGTCCAGAGGGATCTCGACCACTTTGTTACTGCCTTGATCCGTTGTTTGCGGTTGGGGAACGTTTTTGTAAATGGAGTACGGCTTGAAAGGATCTCTGCGTCCAGTTGGATCATAGACGTAAACTTCGCCCCGGTTTTGAAAACCACCTTCCACCGAATTTCTTTGGATTGGCATTTGGCCAGGATCTGGCTGAACAGGTGGAATAGATTTGCTGCCAAGATTGTCAGGCACTCCTTTGGATGGTGGATAAATCTCTTTTTTGGTTCCTCCTGCTGATGTCTGGTCTGCGGACGGTGGCGGAGGTGCTGGTACCGCTGGTCCCATTTCTTCGATTTGTTTTGCAGGAACGTTGGACTCTCCAGGTGGGGGCGGAGGAAGAGGAGGCGGCGGCGGATTTTGCGCATGCAAAGTCACTGAAAAAATCAGTGCGCTGGATCCTAAAAGACCTAGCCTCGGTAAAATGTAACTGATTTTTTGCATAAAATCAGTTGGTCTTCGGAGCTGTTTCTGCTCCAGGGGTCGCTTCATTCTTTTTCTCCTCAGGCATGTAGCGATAAGTCACTATTTGTCCATCTAACTGTAAGGTACTTCCACGCGCGTCTGTTGGACGGGATATTTTAAAGTCGCGGGTTTGGATAATTCTTTGAGTTTGCGAAACGTAGTAAATAAAAAGTGTCAATTCTCCGAAAGAACCCTCCACAGTAACTCCAATTGGTAGCTCCTCGAGAATGTCGCTTTTTTTGGGATCCAAAGGCTTTAGGCTTTTGATCTTGCACCCGGATTTTTTTACGACATCCTGAATGCTTCTGATCACGTCCGCAGAATTGAGGTCCGAGGGCAGCCTTCGCGAAGCTTCTTCAAATTTTTCGGCGAGACTGCCTACTTCTTGTTTAACCAAAGCTTCTTCCTGAATCGCTTTGTCGGTTTCTTTTTTCTTTACTTCCTCTTGGGCGATTTGACCTTGGAGACCGACGATCTGGGCCTGCAGCTGGCTTCCATCGTTGAAGAGCATGAAGTAGTAGAGGGCCATCAAGCCAATGCCCACTCCGATAATTTTTGGCATTGAGAGTCTTGAAAGAAGGTTTAGGATTCCGTTCATTGTCCACTCTCGATCAAGCAATTGATTTCAAAACCTTTGAGAACTCCGGTATCGGTGGATTGCTCTACCGAACTCACTAAGTTCACATCTTTAAAATAAACACTCTTAGAAAGATTATCCATAAAAAGTGAAATATCTGCATCACTCATCGCAAGACCAACGAGCTGCATTTTGTTTCCGATCATGTCTAGGGAATTGAGCCACGCCTTTTCGGGCACGGAAGATTGAATGGCATCTAACGCTTTGACATCTTTAAGTCGGTCTTTTGAAAGGCTGTCGATAATTCCAATTTTTGTCTCAAGCTTTTGTTTGTCCTCACGAAACTTTTGGATTTCTTTGTAGGAGTTCTCGAATTTTGAGTTGTGCTCTTGCAGTTGGGAGAGCATCGTTGATAGCTCTGCAGCTTCGGCTTGTTTTGATGGAATCGTCATTTTTTCGTAGCCAAACAGGAGCAAAGGGAAAACCAACACAAGAAGAAGCCGCTTGTAGGCATCATCTCTCGAAACAAGGACGAGCTCTCCTTCGATCGCCTCACCCTTTGGCCTCGCTGCTGCTTTATTATCTGACTTTAGGAGGTTGACCTTAATCACTTGTCACCTATTTTTCGCATGGCAAGTCCAGTGACGACGGCAGCAAAGGGTTTGATCTGTTCAAGGTATGTTGAAGAGAAACTTTTGTTTGCAGCTTTGATTTTGAGAAATGGATCTAGGCGTTCGAAACGCAAATTGCAGTTTCTGCTGATCTGGTCGATAAGACCTGGGATAGCAGCTCCCCCACCACAGAAAAAGCATCTTGAAATGGAAAGCCCGTTGGACGTTGCCGCAAAGAATTCAAAGCTATTATTGATTTCTTCGGTGACGGTTTCGTGAGTCCCTAAAAGGATGGCGTGAACCTCGTCGGGAACTTCACGGCCTGCTGAAGCGCTAAGTTTAAGAGCCTCCGCTTCGCCCATTGTGACACCCATTTCTTTGTGGATGTCATTGGTGTAGGTTTGACCACCAGTGGGAATGTCACGACTAAAAATAACTTCACCCGCATTGAGCACGACAAAATTTGTCGAACCGGCTCCTATATTCAAGAGAGCGACACATTCATTGTAAGATCCGTAGTTAAGCTCAAAACAGTTTGCAAGCGCGAATCCAGCGACGTCGATCGTTGAGCAGCTCAGGCCCGCCCCTTCGACCGCTTCAGCATATTGCATGACGAGCTCGTTTTGAGCGGCGATGAGGAGCACGTCCATGGTATCGTTATTCCCCTGTCGCTTGAGAATATGATAGGCAAGGCTGATTTCGTTGATATCAAAGGGAATGTACTGTTCAGCTTCCCAACGAATTTGGTCAGCGACTAGGTTAGCTTCCATTTTTGGGATTGTGATTTTTTTTACGATGACGGCAGTCCCCCACATTCCTGTAGAGGCGGCGTTTCGCCGACTTTTGATTTCACCCATGAGAGCGCGCACGGAGGATGAGATTCCGGCGATGTCACTAATTTCCCCTCCAGAAATGGCTCCTGTTGGAGTGGGAGCGACTCCAAATGAGAGCAACGAGCATCCACCTCGTGTGACTTCTACTTCTGCGATTTTGATGGAACTTGTTCCTATGTCTAGGCCAACAAGTTTTTTTGATTTAAAAAACATGATGCTCTCAAGTCGTTGAAAAGAACCCAGTTGTGTCATTAAAATTATCCATCTTCGGCTTTTGACTTGTCAAATTTATGACTAGATACCGGGCTTTTGCCTCGTTGACTGAAGTTGTTTGACTAGCCTTCTGACCATGGAAAAATAGCGGATACAGACTTTTGAATGGGTTTACCGTGTAGGAAAATTGGCGCTTCTACATCATTCTACAAGAGCAGGCAGGAGAAGTTGGAGATACCAGTGACCCAAGGCCTGTCCACCAACAATGTAAAGAATCGCAGCGGCCGCTAAAAATGGACCGAATGGAATTGCCGTTTTTAAACCTTGTTTGCCTTTAACGGCAAAGGCGATTCCGACAAAACTCCCAATGAGACTTGAGACGATGATCACGAAAGGCACTGCTTGCCAGCCCAAAACGGCTCCAATCCAGCCCAAGAGTTTGATATCGCCGCCGCCCATGCCTTCTTCTTTTTTGATAAGGAAGTAAACGTAAGCAATGGCCCATAAAAAGCCCCCGCCTAGAATAACTCCTAAGAAGCTCTCCAAGACCGTTCGCTCTGAACTGAATATCGATCCAATAAGGCCGATCACGATTCCGGAAAGAGTAAAAATGTCTGGGAGAATCATGTGGTCTAGATCAATAAAGCTACAGATGACGAGAGTGAAGAAAAAGAGCGTGTATTCAAAGAACGCGAATGACATACCAAACTTTGAAAATAGCACGGTAAAACCAATGGCTGTAATGAGCTCGACAACGACGTACCTAAAGCTATAGGGCGCTTTGCAATATCGGCATTTTCCTCGAAGCCAGAACCACGCGAGAATGGGGGTGTTGTCGTACCATTTGACGGGCTTTTTACAGGCCTGGCAGTGGCTCCCTGGAAACGCAATGCTCTCTCCTTTGGGGAGTCGAAGGATGACGACATTTGCAAAACTACCAAAGATGGCGCCAAATAAAAAAACAATAAACTCGGCGAGTGGTAACTCAGACAAGGTCTTTTCTCCTGAAGTAAAAATTGGTTGCGAGTAAGAAAAGAAATGTCCACGACATGCAATGAAATATTCCTATAATCATAGACTCAGACGGAACGCCATTTTCTATATTATAAAAGGTCCGCCAATTGAGATGGTAGAGATTTGGCGTCACCCAATTCATAACTTCGGCAAAAACAACAAATGCGGCCGATCCACTTTTTTCTGCAAAGAATCTGAGGTCTGGGAGCCAGTTTCCGAGGATAAATAGTGTGATTGTCGCAAATACACTCACGACAGACCGTAGGAAAGTGGAAAAAAAGAAAGAGGCTGACATTAAGACCATACCTTCTAAGGCAATCCCCAAAGTGACGCCAACGAGGTTGAACGCCATTTTGCTATCCCCTAAAAGGAGGCTTAGGAGAACAGTCAGGAAAACTGCCGTTATTAAAAGGTTGAAGAAATAGCCCATCGCTTTACCAATGATGAATTGCCCTCGACTGAGAGGGCGAATAAGCACTGTTGAGAAGGTTTGTTTTTCAATCTCGCGGCTCACTGCAAAGACCCCTGCGAAAGTTGCAAGTCCAATCACTGTGAGGTGAATGGACATAACTCCGAGGTTTGCCAAAATTCGAGTTTGTTCTGCAAAAGACATTTGCCCCAGCACCAAACTGAGGAGGATGAGGATAATGGCCATGAAAATGACGATCATGTAAAGACGATCACGCACGGATTCTTTCAGCGAGTTCCGAGCAATGATGAAAAGGGGCACTTGGCTTCTGAGAAAATTCATGACACCCCCTCCTTACGAAGTTTTTGAAAAGCAACCTCGAGATTATTTTCTGGGTAACGGCTTAGGAAACTACTCACTGTCCCCTGGTAGCGAGTCTTTCCCCGATCTAAGATAATAATGTTTTGGCAAAGCTCTTCCATGTCTTGCAGGAGATGGCTGCTAAAAAATACGGTTGTCCCCTGGCTGGCAAGGTGTTTGAAAATTTCTTTCATCATGTTTCTTCCGTCAGGATCAAGTCCTGACATCGGCTCATCGAGGATCAAAAGGTCTGGCTTGTGAAACATCGCTTGCGCAAATCCTATCCTTTGGAGCATTCCTTTGGAGTAGTTTCTAAGACGCTTGTTACGAGCCTCAAAAAGATCCACTAGCTTGAGAACTTCCTCCATTCGACTTGCAAAATCCTTAATTGGGCTTTGAGGAACGAGCCGCCAGTGAAAATCGAGAAACTCCCGACCCGTTAGGTAGTCGTAAAAGTATGGCCGTTCTGGCAAAAAACCAATACGTGCTTTGACCTGGTCTGTGAGTTTTTGATCGTCAAAGTAAGTAACGTTTCCGGAGTCAGGAAAGATGAAGCCAAGAACGCACTTTAGCGTGGTCGTTTTACCGGCTCCATTGATACCAATGAACCCGGTTGTCTTTTTGGCTTGAACCTCAAAAGAGATTTCATTGAGGACCTTTTGAGGTTTTGTGAGCAAATCGCCTTTAAAAATTTTTACGAGATTTTCGACCTTGAGAATGACTTTAGTTTCCATGATGAAATGCTAAAACATATTCAGCAATTTATCCATGCTCGAAACTGAAAAATTCTCGCCCCGGCGATGCTGCAAAGCTAACAGAAAGGCGTGAGCGGCATCACTTTCTGTTAAACAAGGGATTCCGTAGTCGGTGCACGCCCTGCGAATGTCAAAACTTGCCTCTATGGACGTTCGTCCAGATGTCGTGTTAATTACAAGGGCGATCTCTCCTGAACGGATGCGATCTACACAATGGGGACGTCCTTCGTGGACCTTCTTCAAGGCAAGACACTCAAGTCCCTGCTCCTGGAAATATTCGGCAGTTCCACGCGTTGCAGAGATACTAAATCCCATGGAGATAAGATCTTTAGCAAATGGAAGGAGCTCTTCTTTGTCTTTATCTCTTAAAGAAAAGAAAACCTCTCCGGCTGAAGGGAGAGTCACGTGGCTGGAGAGGAAAGCTTTCATTAACGCTTCTGAATAATCTCGGCCTGTTCCCATACTTTCACCGGTGGATTTCATTTCGGGGCCTAAAAGAGAGTCGGCTTCGCTAAATTTTTTAAATGGGAATACGACGCCTTTGACGGCAACTTTCTTAGAATCTCGCCAAACCATAGCTTCAAGCTTCAATTCATCTCGTTTTTTCCCTAGCATCGCCATGACTCCCAAATCAATAAGGGGAATTCGCGTGGCTTTGCAGACAAACGGAACTGATCGCGAGCTACGAGGGTTCGCTTCGAGGATGAAAACCTCGTCATTTTTTACCGCGAGTTGAAGATTCAAGTGCCCTATAATATTCATGCGATCGGCGAGCTTAAGACTCAGCTCCTCAATGCGCTCACAAGTATCATCCTTGAGTCTTTGGGGTGGAAGTACGCCCATACTATCGCCAGAATGCACGCCGGCGGCTTCGATGTGCTCCACGACTCCACCGATGATGGACCAATTTGGACCCCTTACAAGATCGACGTCGACCTCAAGGGCTCCTTCTAAAAATTGATCCATGAGGCAAGGGTTAGCATCATCGATATAATTTCCGTGACGCTCGAAGTAAGAGACGAGCTCTTCGTCATTTTCGACGACTTCCATTCTCCGGCCACCAAGAACATAGCTTGGACGACAAATGAGCGGGAATCCAAGAATTTTACTTTGCTCTAGAGCTAAAGCTAAATTGCCAACCATTTTAGATTTTGGAATTCGAAATTGAAGTTCATGACAGATTTCTGAAAAGCGGCCACGGTCCTCTGCTAAATCTATGGCTTCAAGGGATGAGCCTAGAAGTTGATAGCCACGTTTAACAAGTGACGGAGCCAACGAAATTGGAGTTTGACCACCAAGCTGGGCTACAAAACCCATGGGTTGGATGAATCGAAAGATTTCTGACACGTTTTCGGCTGTGAGAGGTTCAAAGAAGAGCAAATCCGAAGTGTCGTAATCGGTTGATACAGTCTCTGGATTGGAGTTGATCATCGCCACTTTTAAACCAAGCTTGCGAAAGGCTTTAACCCCTCGAACACAGCTGTAGTCAAACTCAATCCCTTGCCCAATGCGATTAGGTCCACTGCCGATAACAGCCACAGTTTTTTGAGATGAGAACTGCTTTTGCAAAGCGACTTGAGGGTCAGACCAATAGGTCGAGTAAAAGTATGGCGTTGAAGAGGCAAACTCCCCTGCGCAGGTATCGACTTGTTGAAAAGATGGAAAGATCCCATGCTTCTCCCGCAGTTTGCCAATATCGTCGGTCACCTTGCCCTTGAGTTTTGCAATTAAGGCGTCGGAGAATCCTAGCTTCTTGGCTTTTTTTAATACTTCAGGCGTTAAATCGGTGTTTTGGAGTTGATTTTCAAAATCAGTGAGCTGTTTTAATTGCTCTAAAAACCACGGAGTAATGTGAGTGAGGTCGGATATTTCAGAAACTGTACTTCCATCTCGAAGCGCCTGGTAAATGTGAAATAGGCGCCGACTGTTGGGGTAAGAAATGGCGTCCATTGAAACGGTGACCTCACCAAACCCGATAGGTGACCCTTCGAGGGACAGGACTGCTTTCATAATTGACTCTTGAAAGGTGCGGCCGATAGCCATGACTTCGCCCACACTTTTCATCTGTGTTGTCAGATGGTCTTTTGCACCTGGGAATTTTTCAAATGCAAAACGAGGGATTTTAGTCACCACATAGTCAAGAGCCGGCTCGTAGCATGACGGAGTCGTTTTAGTAATGTCGTTTTTAATTTCATCGAGTGTGTAACCAACTGCCAAAAGAGCAGCAATCTTTGCGATTGGAAACCCGGTGGCTTTACTAGCCAAAGCCGAGGACCGACTGACACGGGGATTCATCTCGATAACAACTCGCTCTTTGGTTTCGGGATGAGTTGCAAACTGAATGTTGGCACCACCAGTTTCGATGCCAACTTCGTTAATGATCTTATACGCTTCATCACGCATGGCCTGATATTCTCGATCACTGAGAGTCTGCTGTGGCGCCACTGTAATGCTATCCCCGGTGTGCACTCCACACGGATCAAAGTTTTCGATACTACAAATGACGACGAAAGTTCCGAGACAGTCCCGCATGACTTCGAGTTCGAACTCTTTCCAACCGAGGATACTCTCTTCAACGAGGACTTCGCTTGTCGGGCTCTCATGGAGAGCTTGCGCTAACATTCGCTGATAATCTTCGTGCGAGTATGCAATTCCGCCGCCGCCGCCGCCGAGGGTGTAGTTGGGTCTCAAAATAATTGGATAACCAAGCTCATCGCCAATTTCTAGCCCATGCTCATAGGTTCTTACGAGAAAACTCTTGGGATATTTTGCACCGACTTTATCGAGAATATTTCTAAATTTCTCGCGATCTTCGGCAGCCTCAATGACGTGAGGTTTTGCAGCTAGGAGCTCCACGCCGTGTTTTTTCAAAACACCTTCGCGGTGGAGTTCAAGGGCTAGATTCAGTGCCGTCTGGCCACCTAACGTTGGAACTAGCGCATCGGGCTTTTCGATCTCAATGATCTTTTCGATAAACGACATTTTGAGAGGTTCAATATAGACTCGTGTCGCAAGCTCGGGATCTGTCATAATCGTTGCTGGATTTGAATTGACCAGGATGACCTCAAAACCGTCTTGCATCAGGGCTTTACATGCCTGAGTTCCAGAGTAATCGAATTCACAAGCTTGACCGATAACAATAGGGCCACTACCGATGATCAGAACTTTTTTAATATCTTGCCTGCGTGGCACCCGTCCTCCTTATTCTAAACGCGTTTCGGTTCGTTGTTATAGATCATCTCGAGTTTGACATGTCGATAACGCTCGTACTTGTATCTCATCTTCAACAACCTCAACATGAGATCATGCGGATTCAAGTCGGGATCTTTACGATGGCGTTTAACTTCAGAGAGGATGAATTTTTTAGCTCCCTCTGGATGAAAACAAAATCCTTTTGCAAAAAAATAACTGTTTTCAAAAGGTATTAAACGAGCTTCGAAGATTTCGTTGGAATCAAATCCAACAGTCCACGGCGAGGAGCGAACAATGAGTTTTTCGTTTTTTAGTAAATCTTTGATGTAAACGTCTTCGCCTTTGGTTTTGATAAACTCAAAAAGGCTATGGCGGTGAGCTTTTAGTTTTTCGATCAGGCTGAGCTCTTCTGGCGTGAAGCGGAGCTCACGTACGAGATGACTGGATTCGAGCGGCGTTTGGCCAAAACCTGAGAGCTCGCGAGTGAAAAAATACCAATCCAAAAACTGGGACATGCGTAGCTCAAACTGGTCAGCGTGCTCGTCTAGAATACCGGCGTTGTCGAAAAATTCTTTTTTTGCTTTCTGGACCTCATTTAAAAATTGAGGCCCTGCAAAATGCTCGAGTATTTTCTCGATGATAGGTTCAAACGGTGCCATGAATTATCCTCTCAGCATCTTGGTGATAAAAAACTTAAACAAATCTCGCGAGTCATTAGGACCTGGACAGCTTTCTGGATGGAACTGAATTCCTAGTAATTTTCTTTTTTCGCTGAAAACACCAGCGACTGTTTGGTCATTGAGATTGACGTGAGTGACTTTAACGTCGCTAGGAAGAGATTCATTTTCTACGGCATAGCCATGATTCTGGCTTGTCATGTAAATCCGATTGAGGAGCGTGTCTTTGATGGGATGGTTGCTTCCGCGATGTCCAAACTTGAGTTTGTAGGTACGACCACCAAGAGCTAGCCCGAGAATTTGGTGCCCCATGCAGATTCCAAAAAGAGGGAGCTGGCCGATAAACTTTCTAACGGTTTCTGGCGCGCCTTGGACATCCACGGGATCTCCAGGTCCGTTGGAAAGGACCACGCCATCGGGCTTGTAAGCCATAATTTGTTCATAGGTTGCACGCGAGGGAAACACCTTCACTTCGGAACAGTATTTCAAACACTCACGAAGAATATTTTCTTTGCTTCCAAAATCAAGGAGCGCCAACTTAGGACCACTTGCGACTTGACCCTGAACGGTCCTTGCCTCTTTTTGGCAGGCGAAGTACGCCCAATCGCGGTCCCCAAGCTTGGCCTTTTGAATAAGAGAATTGGCTTTAGTGGTCGCCTCGGTGGCGGAATCAGCAGAGACAATGGCTCCCCAAGGAGTGCCTTTTTCTCTTAGACGCAAGACAAGGGCGCGAGTGTCCAACTCCGAAACAATCGGCACACCGGCATCGATGAGACGATTTTTCCAATCTTGATCTCGCTCCGAACTTTGAAGCGCTACGCAGACAAAGCCCTCAATCCAGATTCTTCGAGACTCCCAAACTGAATCATCAACTCCATAATTCCCCTGCATAGGAGCTGTAAGCACAACAATCTGAGACATGTAAGAAGGGTCAGTTGCGATTTCTTCATAGCCTGAGTGAGAGGTGTTAAATACAACTTCGCCTGCTCGGTCACGCCCACCGTGCCAGAGACCAGAAAAAACTTCGCCGGATTCTAAGACTATAAATCCTTTATTCATTTCACTCCTAAGTGCTTTCTCAACAAAGCCTCTCGCAAATACACGCCATTTGTCACTTGGGAAAGAATTCGACAACGCGAATCTTTGAAAACCTCAATGTTCAAATCCACACCTTGGTTGACAGGCCCTGGATGCATAATCAGTCCATCTGTTTTAAGGTTCGTCAGACGCTCACGAGACAAGCCAAAATTTTCGTAATAGTTTTGAAGGCTCACAGGCACGCTCTGGTCATGACGCTCAAGCTGCATTCGTAAAGCCATGACGATATCAGCCCACTTAAGAGCAGCGTTGAGGTCAGAAAACTGTGGAACGCTGGAGCTAGGAAGCAAATCAGCAGGTCCACAAAATCCAAGTTCTACGCCAAGTTCCTTGGCGACTTCAAGATGGGAGGCAATCACACGGCTATGGCGAATGTCTCCGACACAAAGAAGTTTAACTCCTGGTCTGAGTGCGCCCTCGCGCCAAATTGTGTAAAGATCCAGCAAAGCTTGTGTTGGATGGCCTAAGGAGCCCCAGCCAGCATTGAAGATGGGGATCTGTATTTTTTCGGCAAGCGCTTTTAGATTGAGTTTCGCTCCGGCTCTGACAACAAGGGCTGCAGGCTCCATGGCAGCGATGTTGTAAAGGGTGTCTTCTTCGGTTTCGCCTTTTTCAAGGCTCGTTCCACTTCCTGCATCAAACAGAATCGGTCGAAAACCAATTCGGTGGCATGCGGACTCAAAACTCATCCGAGTGCGCGTGCTTGGCTCGAAAAAAACCAATACCACGGTCTGATGCGAGGGAGCTGCTGTTGACGAGCTCTTTCGGAGAGACTCCGCCTTTTCAAACAGTTCAATGATGTTTTCTTGAGATAGGTTTTTTAAGTCGAGACAGGATCTATGAGACATTAAAAACACATGCTATTGGAGGATTCCGAACGAGTCAATGCACGACTCGAAAAAATGGAGAATTTTCCTTACGAGCGGGCGGTTTGGCAGCGTCTCCTGCATTCGAGAACAAAATCATCTGCACGCCAGCCTCAACCTGCTCCAATTTGATAAGTCCATCCTTCCGCGCCTCGTCAGTTGCTGCCAAATTGTCGACGGTTGTAAAAACGCTTCCGGGCGGCACGACAACGTCAATGAGAATACGCTCTGGAGTGTAAAAGCCTTCAGGAGGATTTGCGTAGATATGTTGATTTGTAAGGATGATACGATCGCCAGGAAGACCAATCACACGACGAACACCTGCAGAACCGTGTTCACGTCGAATAATAACTAATTCATTTCGCGTGGGAGGACGTCCTCCCAATTTTTGCCCCAAAAACGGAATGCTAAAACCAAAAGGCGGGCGCAGAGCCAGAAGAACATCTCCTGTTTCTAAGAGCGGACTCATACTGTCGTTAGGGACTTGATACAGGCCCATGACATAGGTCCGCACTAAAACCGCAATTATGATAGTCACGAAAAAGGCTTCTAAAGTTTGTTTGAGAAGACGGCTTTCAAAAACTCGAGCCACGTCACTCAACCCATTTAAAGATTCTCGAAAATCGCAGCTGCTTTGGATCACATAGATATTTAGCCGAAGGCAGCGTGTCCTCGCAGCTCAGCCAAATCAAAGAAGCGCGTCCAAGAAGATTTTCGGATGGGAGCACACCCCAAACTCGACTGTCACTAGACTCATCTCGATTGTCACCCATCATGAAATAGGAGTTTTTAGGAACTGTGATGGGGCCAAACTCAGCCCTCATACCATGATCTTTTTGAAACCTTACCACATGTTTAAGAGTGTCGAGCTCTTCAACCGAGTAATCGTAGTTAGGATCTTGAACGAGGTCATGGGCATCTTGGGGAGTCAAAGGCGACAAGGTCATCGGCTTGTCATTGATATAGAGGACACCATCACGTAGCTCTACTCTCTCGCCGGGAAGCCCTATAAGGCGTTTGACGAAAAAAATCTCTGGGTCTAAGGGATAGCGAAAGACAACTACTTCACCGCGCTTAGGATTTCGCCACTGCCAAAGCCACCGGTGAGTGAACGGCAGACGAAGGCCGTAGCTCCACTTGTTGACAACGATATGGTCGTGGATCAGCAAATTGGGAATCATGCTTCCTGAAGGAATCACGTAAGGCTCTACAAACATCCACCGCAATCCCAGCAAAATCAAAATTGGCAACATCAAAGACCCTATGGCTTGCTTCCAGGTGCCACGTAGGTCAGTTTGTTGTTTTGAAAGAGCTAGGGCATCAGCTGATTCCATCTATTCCTTAGTGTATGGGATGAAGAAACCGGGTCAAGCGCAGAGTCAGCGGGTTGCACAAAAAGCTAACTACCGGCAAAGTCTCCTCACAGCTCAACCACACAAACATCGCTCGCCCTAGAATATTTTGCTCAGGCAAAACTCCCCAAAATCTTGAATCATGGCTATTGTTCCGATTGTCCCCCATTACGAAAAGCTCGCCCTCATGAATGGTAATAGGACCGTAGGTATCAAAACCTTCGCCTTTGCGTACGAGAATGCTGTGTTCGTAGTCACCGAGTTTCTCAAACAAATGGTTGTAGTTGGACATAGAGTCCATCATGTTTCCGTCACGCTGAAAGTCAGCATCTCTCAGCCATTTGTAGTTAACGTCGGAGGTCGGTGGCGATTGGGGCATCTCTTGATCGTTGACGTAGAGTTTTCCGCCCTCATAGCGAACGGTGTCTCCAGGAACTCCCACGACACGTTTGATAAAAAATGTGCTCATGTCTTTGGGATATTTGAAGACAATCACTTCACCTTTTTTAGGCTCACCAAATTTGATCAACCACTGTTCGCTAAAAGGCACCCGAATTCCGTAGACAATCTTATTTACGAAAATATGATCGTGAATGAGCAGCGAGGGAAGCATACTTCCAGAAGGGATCACGTAGGCCTCAATGAATGCCCAGCGAATAAAAAGAGCTACGAGAATTGCGACGAAAATTGAACCCGTGCCCTCGGTCCAAAACTTCTTTGTTTTCCAGTCGTTTAACATTAGTCCTCCACTTTCAATATGGCGAGAAAGGCCTCTTGAGGAACTTCCACAGAGCCGATCTGCTTCATGCGTTTTTTACCTTCTTTTTGCCGTTCAAGAAGCTTTCGTTTTCTAGAGATGTCTCCGCCGTAACATTTGGCAGTTACGTCTTTGCGGAGAGCGCCGATAGTTTCGCGCGCGACAATCTTAGCGCCGATGGCCGCTTGGATTGCGATTTGAAACTGCTGTTTTGGAATGAGCTCTTTCATTTTCTCAGCAAGTTGGCGGCCTCTCTGCTGAGCTTTCGTGCGATGGATGATTAATGAAAGAGCGTCCACAGGCTCACTATTAATAAGAATGTCCATTTTTACGAGATCCGACTCCTCAAAACTCATGAGTTCATACTCCATGGAGGCATATCCCTTGGAAATGGATTTAAGTCGATCGTAAAAATCCATGACCATTTCGTTCATGGGGAGTTTGTATTCGATCATGACCTTTTTTTCTGTCACATACTCCATTTTGAGCTGCGCGCCTCGTTTGTCTTCGCAGAGCTTCAGGAGGGCGCCGATGTAATCAGTTGGCGTATGGAGCGTGACTTTAACGTAGGGCTCTTCCATTTTTAAGATCGATGTTTCGACGGGAAGTTGCGAGGGGTTCTCGAGATCCTTCATCGTGCCGTCGGTCATGTAGACTTTGTAAACGACCGTCGGCGCCGTTGTAATGAGCGCTAAATTGAATTCGCGTTCGAGACGTTCCTGCACGATCTCCATGTGAAGAAGACCCAAAAATCCGCATCTGTAGCCAAATCCCAGAGCCATCGATTTTTCGGGTTCATAGGTAAGGCTGCTATCGTTCAGACAAAGTTTTTCAAGAGCATCCTTAAGATTAACGTACTCCGTAGCAACAATCGGAAATATTCCCGAAAATACCATTGGCTTGATCCGTTGAAAACCAGGGAGAGGATCTGTCGCAGGTTTTACGGTCGTGGTGATGGTGTCTCCCACTTTGACGTCGCGAATGTCTTTGATACCACAGATGATAAAACCCACCTCACCTGCTTCAAGGGAATCTTGAACTCGAGGGAAGGGAGCATTGACCCCGACTTTGAGAACTTCATAGTCTCCATCAGTCATCATAAACCGAATGCGTTCGCCTTTTTCAAGAGTGCCATCCACAACCCGCACCAGAACGATAACCCCTTGGTACTCGTCAAACCAAGAGTCAAAAATCAGTGCCCGCAGTGGTTTGGAGCGATCTGCCTGTGGTGGCGGGACTTTTTTGACAATGGCTTCGAGAATGTCCTGAATCCCAATTCGCTCTTTGGCTGAAGCCATGATTGCATCTCGGCAGTCAAGACCGATGGTCTCTTCCACCTGTTTTTTAACCCCTTCAGGATCTGCTGACGGAAGGTCAATTTTATTGAGCACCGGAATGATCTCAAGATTGTTATTTAATGCTAAATAAACGTTGGCTAACGTTTGAGCCTCAACCCCTTGAGCAGCATCCACTACGAGAATTGCGCCTTCACAAGCGGCGAGGGACCTGGAAACTTCGTAACTGAAGTCAACGTGTCCCGGAGTGTCGATCAGGTTGATCTGGTAGGTCTCGCCATCTAGCGCCTTGTACATGAGCTTGACGGTTTGGGCCTTAATGGTGATCCCACGTTCTCGTTCCAGTTCCATATTGTCTAGAAACTGACTTTTCTTTTCTCGGTCAGAGACAGAACCCGTAAACTCAAGAAGACAGTCTGCGAGGGTCGACTTCCCATGGTCGATATGAGCTATGATCGAAAAATTCCGAATGTACTTGGGATCCATGATTGTCCTTGCAGGAGATTAACATCTCTTTTTAAATGATATACCTCTCAGCGACAATCATCTTCAGGGATTAAGATGCGTCGTGACATTCAGTGTGATTACAAAGCGTGTATGGGGGGAGTAACGATCGAGCGTGAGGGTCCCTCCGTGCTCCTCGATGATTCCCTTTGAAATGCTCAAACCTAAGCCAGTGCCTTTCCCAACACCTTTCGTCGTAAAAAAGGGCTGCATGACCTTATCTGCAATGTCCATCGGGAGACCAATTCCACTGTCGGTGACGGCAATGACGACTTGGCTAGGATTTGGCCTCTCAAAACTGACGTTCACCCACTTTTCAAAATTAGTTAAGACGGCGTCAAAAGAATTGTTAAGCAAGTTGACTAGAACCTGCGCGATTTGTGTTTCTCGACAGAGGACCTCGACATCGGGAACGCGCTCGACACGCAAATCAATCCCCCGGTAACGAAAGCGTTCTTGGCAGAGCTCCAAGCTGTTTTCGATAATTGAGCTGAGCCGCATAGGGAGCATTGGATCGCCTTCCGCACTTCGTGCAAATGTGCGAAGCCCACGGATAATTTTAGCGATACGCATGACCGTTTCTTCAATTTTTTTGGCGGCAACGATCACCCGCGCAGAATCGATTTCTCGCTCAGCAACGAGTCTCGATATCAGGTCGGCCTTGGCGTTAATAATTGTGAGCGGGTTATTAATCTCATGAGCGATACCACCCGCCATTTCGCCCAATGATGACATTTTGGAGGTCTCTATCAGCTTCTGCCGATGCTCTTCCATGGATCTCTCGACTTTGAGGCGCTCGTCTTGCTCAAGACGGATCTGCCGAGTCATGCTCATCGCGAGTTCATTGGCACGTGATTCGAGGTTTTGCAAAATGTAGATAACGGTTGCAACCATCAAAGCGAATAGAGCTCCGATAGCCGCAAACCATGCCACCGTCGAATCGTAGGCCGAGACAAAGCTGTTTGACTTTCTCCAACCCAGCCACCACGTTTTTTGACCAATATGGAGCTTGGTTTTTCTCTCCATTTGGAGATCCAGAAAATCGGTTTTTAACAGCTCTTCTGATGCGATTGGAAAATTGGAGTAGACAAGGGTTTTGAGCGAATTCACGCGGTTGAAAAAAACAACGAACTCGATTTCTTGACTGATTTCCTTTTTAAAACCCTCAAAAAACTTGTCGGGAGAAAAAGCTGAAAACACCCATCCTCTAAATGTTTCTGGCGAGGACTGCCAAAACATTGGCAACGCTAGTACTAAAAAATTCTGCCCTTCGCTTTCCCCAGGAACATAGATGGGGTCTGAAAACGCCGCAATGCCCGAAGATTTTGAGCGCTCAAGCGCATGCCCCCAAGAATAGGAATTCTTAAGACTTTCATACAACGGCCAGTTCGTTGCTGGCTCGAAATAGTCTTTTTCTGGATTCTTTTGAATGGCACCGACGCCAAAAAAACCTGAATATCGTTGAGTCAGGTTGAGGGTTGTAACAAAATGCCCCCACTCATCCCTCGTCACGTCGTCGCTGGCCGCAAAAAGGCTGGCACCACTCCATAAAGCATCTTCATTCCCCCAAAGGCGAAGACGAATTTGATTTTCTGTATCACGAATCAGATAAGTAAGACGTTCTGAATCTTTTTCTGCTTGGCTATTGGTAAGGTAAAAAAAGAGCACCCCAGCAAGGATCCAACCACACATGAGAATTATAAGCGGAATGCGAGACAGACGTTGAGAGTAAAACTCTGAAAGAGTAATTGCTGTAAGACTTACCGTTGCAAGGAAAACCTCCAATAAGATGAGATTGGATCTAAAATGAGGCTGCGAGAACGGACCAATGCTCCTTGAAATTGAGATCATCGCTGCCTAAGCCTGTCATCAATTGCCGGAGAGTGATCTCTTTCCACGGAATCGGAACTTCGTAAACCGAAAGTAAACAAGGGGTGACAACCAAACTTCCCACCAAATTTCCAGCCCACCAGACACCGGCATTCTGAACGAAAAGCTCAACGGGAATGAGGCCTCCACCGACCCAGGCTCCAATTCCTATGAGGGCACTAACAATGGCCGATACAAAGGTAGCGCTGAAAATTGAAAAACTCTCTGAAAGAATTCCGTACTTGTGACGGTCTCGCAGCCGCAGCAAAATCATGCGACCCACCCATGCCTCAAGCGCATTTCCGAAGCACGAAATCGCATAAACCCAAACATGCTCAGTTGAAAAATCTAAAGTTCCTAAGAGATTTCCAAGAAAAACCAGCGGCAATGTTTTTAGACCATAGCGATAAACAAGGACGAGGCCAATTCCAGACGCTGGCCATAGAGGAGCTCCCGTGTTCGGCAGCTGCACAAGCCCTAAGGTGGCCCGAGAGACGATGACTATAAGCAAGAATAGGCCCCCGATGGGGACCCATTCTGAAAAACGTTTCATGCTTGGAGATTAACCGAAATTAACTACGTTCGCAAAGACTTAGAACAGGGGTTCTCCAGTGACATCGTCAATGCCGTCGTGGTCAGCGTCGATATGTCCAAACTCATCTGGCGTAGGTGCAGGAGTTGGCGTTGGTGTTGGCACAGGAGTTGGCGTTGCTACTGGAGTCGCAGTTGGAGCAGGAGTTGGCGTTGCGGCCGGAGTCGCAGTCGGCGCAGGAGTTGGCGTTGCGGCCGGAGTCGCAGTTGGCGCAGGAGTTGGCGTTGCGGCCGGAGTCGCAGTCGGCGCAGGAGTTGGCGTCGGTACCTCTTCTGGTTTTTCACAGTATTCGGTCACAATCTCAGAGCCATTTTTGCCTGGCTCGTCGAGGTGGATCTGGTTGAGTTCCGCATCGAAAGTGAACGTTGTCACTTTGCCATCTACAGTCACTATGATTGAAGATGGGTCAAGGTTTGCCAGAGTTCTTCCGAGTTTGAACTCATTGTTCACATTAATTTTAGAAAAAGCCAGCGCACCCAGCTTTGTCATGGCCTTGTAAAAATCAGGATCGGCTAGGTCGGCGGTGATGCCGTTCGCCTTTTTGGTAAGGTCAAGGATTCCGTAACCAATTTCGTTCTCGTTGACCTTAGGAATGGTATTTAAGTTGTTGTAGACGATCCCACCAAAAATCACAGGCATATTCTTTTTGAATTTGTGAGTTTGGCCAAAAATATTTTCGATGGTCACGCTGTTGCAGTCTCTTTTGGCAGCGGTGATTTCACCTGGATCAGGTTTAGTCGTTGGTTTCACATTTTTAGGAACTGGATAGCAAAGGTCATTTTCATCAGTGATAAAAATAACTGCAAGACCTGCATCGGATCGGTAAAATGACTCCTGATCTCTGATGATGGTTTTTGAGTTCATATAGTCGAGGGCCTTTTTAAAGCTAAACAAAGTCTCTTCTCCACCATCAGTGGCGTTGTCTCCAACCACCTTAGTGAGTTTTGTTTTTAGATGAGCCCTAATTTGAGATAGCGTCAGCTCTCTTGATTTCAAAAATAGAGGCTCAGTTCCGCTTTTGTAAAGCACTCCGGAATATTTGCTGGTGCTTCCGTGCCCGAGCATAACACCTATTTGGTAGTCATTATTAGGTGGGAGTTGGGCTACGAAAGCGTCGATACCATTTGCAACAGCAGCTCGCTCGTCATCGAGTGAACCTGATGTATCAGTTACAAAAAGTACATCTAACTTATTAGTGATTAGACCATCTGGCTGTTTTGTCGTATCTCGGTAGCAGATAGGTTGAGGCTTTCCTCCGGTACCTGTACCGCCCTCGTCATTGACGGGGACTGTAGTGGTCGTTGTAGGTGGTGTATCTAGGGATACATTTTCGATGGACTTATTATCTACTTTGCAACCAACTGCCAGCATGAAGGCAGCGTAGATTGCGACGTACTTCCTGAAACCCATTTTTTCCTCCGTTTGAGCTGGGTTCAGTCTAGACCTGTGTCTAGGATCTTTCTAGATGTAAAGAATGTGACGATTTTCGTGAGATTTTTTCAGGATATTACGACTAAGTTTTAAACGAAAATTTTGCTGAAACTCATATACAAAGGGAGAATGAAAATTCTCCCTTTGAAGCAAGGACCAAAATGAAAATCTGTTCGCGCTAGAGCGACTTAACGAGGTCTTTAAGCTTGTCCGCTTTATTGACCTTTTCCCAAGTGAAATCGTCGTCATTTCGTCCGAAGTGCCCGTAAGCAGCCGTTTTTGAGTAAATTGGCCGGAGAAGATCGAACTCTTTAACTATAGAGGCTGGCTTTAAGTTCCACACCTCGCGGACCGCTTTTGCGAGCTTCTCGGGGCCGACAGCACTTGTCCCAAAATCATTCACCATGACACTGACAGGCTCCGCAACACCGATAGCATACGCAACCTGCACAAGACATCGCTGAGAAAGCCCTGCAGCTACGATGTTTTTAGCAACATGTCGGGCGGCATAGGCAGCTGAACGATCCACCTTTGAAGGATCTTTACCAGAAAAAGCGCCGCCTCCATGAGCTCCATGGCCACCGTAGGTGTCGACGATAATTTTACGACCTGTTAAACCTGCATCACCCATGGGGCCGCCGAGAACAAAGCGACCTGTTGGATTGATAAAATATTTGGTTTTTGAATCAATCCACTGAGAGGGGATCGATTTTTTAATCAGCTCCTCCATCAAAGCTTCTTTGATTTGAGATTGAGAAACCTCTTCCGAATGTTGAGTAGAGACAACAATCGCATCGATGCGTTTTGCAACTCCATTTTCATACTCAACAGTGACTTGGCTTTTGCTGTCAGGGCGCAGGAAGTTCAATTTTCCCGATTTACGAATCTGAGCAAGGTCTCGTACTAACTTATGAGAAAGTGAGATCGAAAGTGGCATCAGCTCTGGCGTCTCGTTAACAGCATAGCCAAACATCAAACCTTGATCTCCTGCCCCCTGCTCATGTCCTCCTGATTCATTCACTCCCATGGCAATATCTGGACTCTGTTTACCAACAGCAGCCATTACCGCGCAGGTCTTATAGTCAAAGCCCTTGTCGCTATGATCGTAGCCGATCGATTTTACGGTGTTACGAGCGATATCGGAAAAATGAATGTTGGCGTTAGTTGTGATTTCGCCGGCCACTACGATGAGCCCGGTGGTCAACATAGTTTCACAGGCCACGCGGCCTTTTGGATCTTGTGCTAAAATTGCGTCTAGAATTGCATCGCTGATTTGATCAGCCATCTTATCGGGATGGCCTTCGGAAACAGATTCGCTGGTAAACAGGAAATTCTTCATGAGCCCTCTTCTTTCATTGGTCAGTGGGCGAAAGTTAGCAAATCAGAAGAGGGGGGTCAACATGAACGCTAGGATCTTAAGCGGCTTTTTTATCCCAGAATTCTCCGCTCACTTCTGCCTCTTCGCCTTCAGGCCTTTGGCTGAGATAATGCCGTTTGTGGTTTTTAACTTTCTTACGTTTTTTGGTATATTGCTGAGTCAGGCGCCGTACACAGTCATCTACCGCGGCGTATAAGGACTCCGCAAGGCCAGAGGCCTTGAAAATGCCGTCTTTAGTTTTCATTACCACATCGGCTCTAAACTCGTGGCGAACTTTTGAAAAGGTCACGAGCGTTTGATCCACTTTAAACAGCTGTTTTTCGATGCGATCGAACCGCTCCTTAGCGTGAGCGAGCAATGTTTCAGAGTGATCGATGTGTTTAAAGACGTGTTTGAACTTCATAGCGAAGATCCTTTCTGGTGCGAGTTCTACTAAATCGCATGATTGTATTTATCGGCTAAATCCGGACTTTGGTTGAGGCTTTGGCGTTGGATTTGCGGTGAATTCTCAAATTGGGACGCTAGGCTCAAGGAGGTACGTTAAATACCGATACAATATCGATTCGGAGGGATGAAAAATGAATTTAGGGAAACGCTCTTTGGTCTAGTACTCACACAAGACAAACGTCCAGCCGTGGCTCCGGCTGCAGGATCAGCCGCAGACTAAAAAAACTTCTTCCTCTTACTCGAGGGCAAGATTTTTAAAATATCACGATATTTCGCAACGGTCCTTCTCGCGATCTGAATTCCATCACCCTTGAGAAGCTCCACAATCTTCTGATCTGAAAGCGGATTCTTAGTGTCCTCTTTGGCAACAAGATCGCGAATCTTCAGCTTCACAGATTCGCTCGCAAGAGAATCTCCATCCGAGGTGCTAATCCCAGAGTTGAAAAAATACTTAAGTTCGTAAATCCCTTGGGGCGTGTGCACGTACTTAGAACTCGTCACTCGGCTGACAGTGGACTCATGCATTCCGATGTCATTGGCAATGTCTCTGAGAATCATGGGCTTTATAAAACCAGCCCCTTTTTCAAAAAACTCTTTCTGATGTTTCACAATACTATCTGTGACTTTGTAGATGGTTCTTTGCCTCTGATGGATGGACTTAATGAGCCAAACAGCAGACCGCAATTTGTCCTGAATATAGTCTTTTGTGGCGTCAGGGCCCTTCGCATCCTTGTCCTTGGTCTTGCTCAATACGTTTTTGTAAAGATTAGAGATTTTCAACCGCGGCAAACCATCTTCGTTGAGGGAGACGACGTAATCATCACCAACCTTGTAAACGTAGACGTCGGGGGTGACATATTGAGTGTCGTTTGACATGAACTTTCGACCAGGCTTGGGATCCATGGAGTAGATGATTTTGCACATGTCTACCACGTCTTCAAAATCTCGGTTCATGGCTTTTGCAATGCCTTCGTAGTTTTTCTTTTCTAAGTCTTTAAGATGATTGTTGATCAGAAAAACCAAATCGTGCGTGTCTTCTTCAAGGATTTTAGCTTGAATGAGAAGACACTCTTTAAGGTCACGGGCACCTACTCCCGGAGGATCGAATTCTTGAACAAACGGAAGAACATCTTCAAGGTCCTGAGTCGCCACCTGCTCATCTTCGGCAATCTTGTCGAGTGGCTGTTTAATGTAACCATCGTCATCGATATAACCAGTGAGAATACTGGCCAGATACTCTTCTTCTTCGTTAAAACCCGCCATCTTGACCTGCCAAGACAGATAGTCGTGGAGTGACTCTGTGGTCGAGATGACATTCTCATAGTTCATGATTTCTTCGCTACCGCTCATTCCCGTTTGGGGCGGCTTGTGGGTGTCCATGTAGTTTTCCCACTCAAATTCATCTTGCTTTTGTGGATCTTGCTGCTGCTGAGATTCACCTTCACCCAAGACCTGCTCGATTTCAGCGGCAGCTTCTTTGGTCTGCTGAAAGTCCTCTTCTTTGATGTCTTGGGTCTCCTCAAGGATTGGATTTTCCTCGAGTTCTTTTCTAACGGCAGTTTCTAGCTCCATACGCGACAGCTGCAAAAGCTTGATCGCCTGCTGAAGCTGCGGCGTCATCTTTAGCGTTTGAATTTGACTCAGCGTCTGCCTAAGGTTTCCTGCCATTTGTTTCCTAGAGCTTAAAGTTTTCGCCCAAATAAAATTTACGAGCAATCTCGGAGCTTGCGATTTCCTCGGCTTGGCCCGTTACCTGAATGGTACCATCTTTTAGGATATAAGCAAAATCACAAATACCGAGGGTTTCCCGAACATTGTGATCGGTGATCAAAACTCCCATACCTTTGGCCTTAAGGCCATTTATTATGTCTTGAATGTCCCCTACCGCAATAGGATCAATCCCAGCAAAAGGCTCATCGAGAAGAAGAAACTTAGGCGATCCCGCAAGAGCGCGAGCGATCTCGACACGCCGACGCTCTCCTCCAGATAGGGCATAACCGTAACTTTCACGAATATGGCCAATTCTCAAATCAGTAAGAAGCTCTTCAAGTCGCTCCGCCCTTCGACTCGACGAATATCCGTGCGCTTCGAGTGCCACAAGAATATTCTCTGTCACCGTTAACTTTCGAAAAACGCTTGGCTCCTGAGGCAAATAACTAAGTCCTGTTCGTGCGCGTTTGTACATTGGATATTTGGTGATGTTGAGGTCATCCAGAATAATGTCGCCTTCATCAGGAGAAACTAAGCCTACGACCATATAAAAGCTTGTCGTTTTGCCTGCGCCATTAGGACCTAGCAAACCGACGACCTGACCTGATTCAATTTGAAAAGTGACATCGCCAACGACTTTACGCCCTTTGTAAGTTTTTGAGATATGGTTTGCCGCAAGAAGGCTCATTGCTGAACGCCTCGCTCGTGATCAAGGTTGGCCTTGACGTTATTCACTTTAACTTGTTTTCCATTTTGTAAAAACACGATCTCTTCACCTGTCAATTCATCGTTGTTCTGGACCACTCTTGGAGAGCCGTTAAGGACCATCTGATTTTTCAGAAAATCCACTCGAAGTCGCTCCGAGGTTGCCCACTTGTCAATATCGCTCACCCGAACACCGCCTTTTACAAAAAGATGAGAAACTTGATTGGTGTCTTTTTCGTACTCGAACGTCGCCTCTGGTCCTTGCAAGCGCATGCCGTCCATTTCAATCACAACTTCACGAATAAAACGAGCTAAATTTGTCTTACCCGAGAACTCCGCATCGTCACTAGTGATTTTAACGACTTTTCCGTCTTTCAGCTTGCGCGTTCCGCGAATGTTATTGCTGACGAGAACGTGACTATCGTTCACGTTGGCGGTCATTCGATCTCCCGTAAGCAAGAAGGATTCGCCCGCTTGCTCTTTGGCCGTAGACATAGCTACAGGGGTCGGGCTTGTCAAAACTTTCGTTTTTGAGTCGTAGTTCATGACTTCACTTTTAAAGACGTACCCATTAGAAGATGTGGTAACAGCATGGCCTTTGACCATCATGTTTTTGGTCTTAGTGTCGATCGTTCCAAAGTCGCCTTGCACTTGGAAAGTTGTCGCTTCATCAGAATAAAAAAGCACTTTGACCTGGTGGAGCTCCCACAAACCCTTGCCTTGATAGCCGTCGGCAACCTTGGCCGTGAGTTCCCAGTCTTTTTTTCCACCTTCGCTTTCAACGAGGTGAACACCGGTCATATTCTGATCGGCAGAGTTACCGAGCTTAGACAAATCTGCTTTCGCATCTTCGGCTTTTGGAGAGGTTTCTAACATTTCAGGAGCGAGCAGAAGAACTTCAATAAAAAGTGCGACGATAATGACGGAAAATAAGATCTTTTTTAAACTTCGCATATTGAGCCCGGGATCCGCTAAAAAATATTTTGAGCATGTTTAGGAAGTGCTCTTAGCAAGACCTCGAACTACTTTGGAGTCCCATTTTCAAACGATTTCATGACCGCAAAATTAATTTCAAAGGCGCCTGCCTCGGTCACTGTATACATGACCTTCTTGATGGTCAAAAAATCAATTCCCTTATCGGCCTGCACAGTCACTTTGCGCCAAGCATTGACATCTTCTTCTTCTTCTTTTCCCTTGTTTCGGCTCACAGCTTGGCGGAGCTTGTTTTGCAGGTCCAGCTCATGATCCTGTTTCGCCTTAGCTAAAGCCTTTTGCAGCTCTGCAAATAAATTCGGAATCATCCAATCGTTGAGCCCTTGAGCTTTTACCTGCTCAAAATCTGCAACAACATTTTTATCGATGAGAATTTCTTTATTTGACACAGTCACGATAACAGCCGGCTTCAGTTCTTTAATATTTTCTGCTTTAGGAAGAACAACTTCTTTTGGAATGTAAAGAACTTCTCCTGTCGTATTGTAGTTCTGAAGGAGGAAGATCACGAGCACAGTGAACATATCCACCATGGCAGTTAAGCTGAGGAGGGCAACGACCTGCCGCTTACCACCTTTTTTACCAAGAATTCGATGGTAACGAAAACGTTGACCAGGCTTGTGAATTGCCATTAGTTAGGCCCCCCTGTTGCCACTGAAATCTGTGGAAAACCTGACTTCAAAAGCGTGTCCATTCCTCTGATAAGGTTCTCATAAGGAAGTTCGTCAGCCATTGTGACAACGGCATCGTTCTTTTTGGGATACAGTTGTTTGGCTCGTTGAAGCTGAGCCAAAAGACCAGGTTCATCGTACTCTCCATTGACGAGAGGAATCGACATCGCTTGCTTACCCACGGTGAGCACATAACCCACAGTTTTGATATCGACTTTAAGAACGACGTTTTCTTCCTGCGGAGGAGGCGGAGTCATATCGTCGGTCTTTTTTCCGTAAATGGAACTTCCGATTTGAATCATGGAAACTTGAGTCCAAACGGCTGTGATGAGGAGAAACGTAATGAGCACGCTCATCAAATCGATGAATGGAACCAGATTCAACTCAATGTTGGAGTTCCTGCGTCCGCCCTTACCACCTGACTCTATTTGTGCCATGAGTCACTTTCCTTTATTCTTTGATTTTGTCTCTGTTGGAAACAACGAGGTTCAGCATCGTCATGCTACTTTCCAAAACTTCATTTTCAAGCTTTGAAATTTTCCACTGGAAATATCCGTAGGAAACAATCGCCAAGATCGCAACGAGAAGACCGAAGGCTGTACAATTCAAGGCATGCGAAATACCTTTAGAAAGCTCTTCAGCCTTAGTTGCTGGATCTGCCACAGCCACCGCTCGGAACGAACCGATCATACCGATGATTGTTCCGAACAGTCCCGCTAACACCGCGACGTTACCAAACACGGCGAGGAATGGTGTTCCACCTTCCATGCGCGGCATTTCCCGAAGCACCGAGGCGTCCATCGCAACCTGGACCTCTTCATCCGGCCGCTTGTTAATCACTTGAACAAGACCTGCTTTCATCGTGTTTGTGAGAGGCGCCGGTCTTGTGTCGCAAAAACTAATCGCTTGGCGAATGTCGCCTCTTAAAATCATTCCAAAAATATTGTCGTTGAACTCTTTTTTGTCTACTGAAAGCGTACGAAACGCCATCAGTCGAGAAACGACGATCCAAACGGTCAAAAGACCGA
>JBGATJ010000024.1:25017-56886 GCA_044229295.1 Pseudobdellovibrionaceae bacterium | reverse complement strand
AGTTGCCCGTAATCACCCAAAATATTTTTTCCCAAACAGACCTCGGATGCTGAATATTAAACACAAGATCGGCAACAATCAAAGAGCCATCATACACAAGAACGATCTCTTGACTTGAAACGCCTTCGATCACCAAACTTACCGGAGCCGTTAGCGAAGGTTTCTGACCAAATTCAAGGGGCTCTTGATCGAAATGTTGGTCTAAGCGGAGTTCAGGACGTTTTTTGAGAAGTCCCGATGGACCGACATAACGGGCTCCGGGAAAGGCATCCACGTAAGATGGCAAAAACAAGTGATGAAAAAGATTGGGCGCTATCACCCATTTTAAGGTTCCTAGATCGTTGATGGCTTTTTGCAATTTCGGCGAGAGTTGCACGGGAGAGTACAGACACAGGTCTGAATTTTCAAATCGACAGAGGGTGCCCCTGGCTCCTAACTCAAGACCTAAGAGCTTGAGGTCCTGCTCCATCGTCCAAGTGTTCTCACCCCATTGCTTGAGAGTTCTCATCAACCTCACCTAAGTCTAACTAGCTAGACAGTTCCTTCGTCTTAAGGTTTACCATAAATACTTCGGATGTCTACTGCAAGACACAGTCTAGACTTGAAAAAATGCCCGTATAATCCGATTCTAGAGAGAGGACTGTAGATCAGTCCAAGGAGTCGCGAATGTCTGAGCAAAAACTATTTTTGGATTGCCACATTGCCAATGACAAAGGCCCCTTGCTGCGACCAACATCATTCACGCTTCAAGAAAAAACTCATACACAAGGCACTGAAACAACGCCGCTTCCATTTTTGCAGGACATGATCTTTGCGGTCTCGTATTTCAAACTGAGATCCCAGTTTAACACCGAATCTCAGTCTGCAAGTTTGATCAACAGAGCCTGGAAAGTTCTTGATACAAATCAGGAGATTTTTTCAAAATCCCAAGAGAGAGTTCAGAGCCTCGTTCCAAAATCAGGAAATCCGTTTTCGTTTGAAGTCAAACGCTTTGAAGACAGCTTGCAAGACATATTAAAATCGGCATTTCAGAACGAAAAAAAGTTTCAAAAATTCCAATTTGAAGACCTCTTTGATCTTATTGATAGCCTCACGTTCTTAGAGCAAAGAATTGCAACTCCTCTTGTTTACAATTTTCAACTTCAGTTTTCGCCGGCTTCTCTTGAAAAACTCAATTTGGTCCACTCTCTCCTGTTTCACCTCAGGTCGCTTTTGATTTTTGACTACAATCAAAATGTTCGCGATGCTTCCTTTGAAAGCCTAGCCGTAGACCCAGTCCACGATTATCTTCCTCGAGCTGAGTGGGTTGTAAATGACACGTTAGTCATTAATCACTTTCACACTCTTTGCAAGAAATGGAAAACTCTAGAAACAGATTGGGCAGATTTTGAAAAAACCCTCATTACGCCTTTTGAAAAAGTCCTTCAGCATTTCTGTCACAACGGGTATTTTTTATGGAAAGCCCTCCCTCAACAGTTCTTATCTACGATGACCCTTGAAGAAGCTGAAGAGACTCTGTTCATGGCCCAAATGGACTGGCTTCTTGGGACGCCAACGGGCCTTCTGTTTCGCATCCGTGAAGAGCTCTATGGCCTTAAAGAAGGCTATGAAAAAATATTCTGGCCTCACCGCAGTGAGCTTATGACTCAACCCCACTCTCACTTAGAGTTCAAAACTCTGATCACCGAAAATTTTCTCAGCAAGCAAAATCGCGAAGCTGTGTAGTAAACCTCAAAGAGCTTTTGGTCGGGCGAGAAATCGTCTTATCAAGTAGACAAAAAGCCCAATGACGATGAGATAAAAAATCACGAGTTTAAATCGATACAGTGCCGTCAAAATGACCTCACCGTAATGGGCAATCAATAGAATCTGAGTTGGAACACTCAATAAAGCAGCGATGGCATCGACTAAAATAAACTTCCAAACCGGCATCTTCGACATTCCGATGATGACATGGGCCGGGAATCGAAACCCAGGTGTAAAACGAAAACACCCCACGGCAACGAGGCCATATTTTTCAAGCCAGGTTTCAACTCGGGCCATGACCTTAGGGGTCATGACTCTCGCCACAGGCCCCATCACAAGAATACGCCTCCCAAAAGTTCGTCCCAATGTGAAAACCAAAAAATCGCTTAAAACAACAGCAGAAAAACAGATCAGCGCGGCCCAACCAACATTCACCACTCCGGCAGCACTCTCAGGAGGCGGAAAATGTTCAGGATGACTGCCAATAAACGAAAGAAGGCCAAGGCTCACAATCGTGAACTCTTCGGGGACAGGAAAACCAAACCCACTTGCGATCATCATCGCCACGGCCGACAAATAGACGGTCGCAGGCTCGTAAGCGTACTGCGCGATGGATTGCAGCGTTGGTTCGTTTAAAAAACTCATCTGTCCCCTCTTACATCGGTTTTCTAACATTGTAAAAGTTTTTAGACCGAACGGGAAGTCATGTCTTTCTTAATAAAAATGACTATAGTCCTACCGGTGTCCGATTTCTTTTTAGAACATTCTCCATCTCAACGCATCTGTCACGTTCTCTGTCAAAAACCGATGGCTCTTTTTTCATTTATTGAAAACGAATTTGCTCTGCCAACTCCTGAGGTCGAGATCCTTGCCAGTCTCGGATGCATTTACTTAAACAAAAAACGGCAAAGCTCAGACATTCTCTTAAGCCCTGGGGACTACATTCGCTTTCATCACGATCCTAAACGCTATGACTTATCTCTCTTTCAACCTCAGCATTGCCTGCTTGAGACGACTGATTTTTTTCTTGTCAACAAACCGGCGGGCCTCCCTGTTCATGCGACGCTCGATAACTCTCAAGAGCATTTGCTTCAAGCGCTCGAGACTTTCAGCAATGGTGCCGCCTACGTAACCCATCGACTGGACGTCGTGACCTCTGGACTTTTGGTGGTCGCGAGAACCAAAGAGTTTCAAAAGCGGTTTAATGGTTGGCTTCAGAAAAAGGTGATTCAAAAATTTTACCGCGCTTATGTTGAAGGACGCTGCGAAACTCAGGGACTCATAGAACATTACATGGAGCCAAGCCCAAGGGCCCCAAAAGTGCTGCAAAAAGAATCAAAGCCATCGTGGCAAATTTGCCAGCTGATCTTGACCCCTCTTGGCTGCCACCAACTTGCAAATAAGGAAGTCATCACAGAAGTCCAAATCGAACTTCTCACGGGACGAACTCACCAAATTCGCGCGCAACTCGCCAAGCTTGGTCACCCTATAGTTGGCGATGAAATCTATGGCTCACGGTGGAGTCTTGAAAAAACGGATCGTGAAACGATCGCACTTCATTCAGAGCGAATGACTGTCAAAGACAAGTATTTTAAAAACGAAAACTGGCAAGCTCAGCCAGAGATGGTTAACCCGTATTGGCCTTTTAAGGCCGAGAACTTGAAACGGTCAGGCGAGTCGCCTTACCACGCCCAAGCAGTACCGAGCGATTAGGAACAGGAAAGGAAATGATAAAGACTAGAATTAACAAAACGGCATAGATACAAAGCGATTGAATCTTAAGCGGAGATGATTTTCTCTTCGTCATGAGAAGGAATTAACGCTGTTTTTTAAGCTTGTCGAGCGATGTTAAAATCTTAACAAATTATATATGAAATATTGCGTTAATCTTTAGACCGACGAAGCCACATTCTCTCTAAATGCCCTCTCAAGCAGAACCACTTCGATTTTAAGCCCCCCATTGCGAAACCTTTTGAGTTGAACCTGCCTCCATGATTTGGGCCACAGCTGATTTTCGAAATGAACCCCCATGAATAAAATTCTCTCTGGTCGAAAAGCTTCTTCCATTTTTACAAACCAATGGTCTGTCACTGTCTTCGCAAGGCGTTCACCATAGGGCAAATTTCCGATGATCCAGACGGGCGCCTCGGGCGCATCAACACGCCTTGCAGAGTGTTCGTGGGACCAATCAAGGAGCTCCACTTTGCAATGAGAAAGTCCCGCTTGCTCCGCATGAATTCTCGCTTTGGTAATGGCCTCCAACGATTTATCAAAACCGAGCAGGTTTTTAAAACTCTTAGAATCTGTAGGTCCTGCCACCTGAAATTTGATATGAGGAAACTTCAAAAAGCGCGGCGTGATTTGCCAAGACTGAAATGCAAATCCGCGTGTCAGCACCGGTAAATTCCAGAGACCTGCCTCCGTCAGCAAAGTTCCACTCCCGACAACGGGATCCACGAGAGTTACATGTTGCAGCTCGCTTGCAGGTCTGTCGGCTATCAGGAGTCGTAAGAGAATCGCAGCGAGCGTTTCACGAAGTGGAGCCTCATAGCCTTGATCTTTGTAGCCCCGCTTGTGAAGGTGCTCGCCACTGCCATCGACACTGATCGTGCAGATATCTTTGTGAACGCGAACGTACATTCGCTGCTTCTGACCGTGTTTTTTATGGCTCACTTCAAAAGCTGAGCCGAGAGACTCTTCGACACTCGAAAAAATCAGTTTTTCGTTATTAAAAAACGACTCCGAACAGGCCACTGAAAGCAGAATTTGTCCTGACGTGAAAAATCGATTCAAACCCAAGCGCCCCAGGCGCTGCGTGAGTTGATCTAAGTTTCGAAGACGAAAGCTCTCTAAGCGCAGTAAAATTCGGCTTGGAATCTTTAGAAAAAAATGCAGCTGAAGACCCGCCCACAGTGGAGCTTCAAACTCGACTCCGCCAAGTTCAATTTTTACATCGGGGAACACGAGGGGATTCTGTCCCCCATCGGCCGTCTTTAAAAACGGCCAAACTTCTGACATTTCTAAAGCCGCCATCTCCTCAAAACCCACGGGAATTACCACAAAGAATTTCGCATCATTCACTGTGGATTCCTTTTTGCGACCCCTCAAACGCAAGGAGAAGAACCAAGCTAGCTCCTAAGACGGCCGCAATGATATACATGCTACATGCAGCTCCCCAGCGATCCAGCAGCACGCCCACAAGACCTTGGAAAGACACCACGAAAAGAGACCCGAACCCTTGGGCCCACGAAATGACTTTGGTCATGTTTTCATGAAACGTAAGGGTCATGTAGTGAATGGCAACTGGGTAAACCGGAGCCATAAAAAATCCTGTAGCAACAAACGCCCACGGCTTTCCGCTAATACCAAGACCCAAGCAAAGGATCGAAAGCGTGAGCGTGCCTTTAAGAATGCGTGAAGGCGATAGTCCGAAATGAGTCCAGCTCATCAAAAGGCGACCTGCCGTTAGACACAGAAAAAAAAGAGAGAGCTGAACATTGGCATGTTCGCCACTGAGTTTGAGAGACTCGCGAGAAAACTGAACAAACCGACTGCTCAATAAAATTTCGGCGACCAAATAGAGCGCAAGAATGGCCGCGACCCAAAGACCATCTCGCGGCCAACGTGGGGAGGAAACTTGCACTTTTTTTTGGGACTTCTCAGGGACAAAACGAGAGCCTCGCGGGATCCAAAGACTCAAAAAAAATACGGCCGTTAACTCTCCGGTAACCACCCAAAATTGGCTTATCAACGTCCCACCATGATCGATGATGAAATTCACTTGTAGAGGCGCGAGCCACGAGGCAATTCCATAAAGACAGTGAAGTCCAGAGAGAGCCCTTTGCCTTGTTTCAAGGCCGGTAGATTGAACCACAAGCAAATTTTGCGATACTGTCACAAGACCAATACTCACTCCAAAAACACCCGCTGCAAAAAGCAAAAAATAAAAACTTTGCGCAAGCGCAAAACCTGCGTATCCAAGGGCCATAGCAAAAAGCCCCCAGCGCAAAACTTGCAAGCAGGTCCATTTATTCAAAAGTTTGGGCGTTGCTATAGCTCCAACAAAAACAAATCCAGAAGCTAAGATGAAAAACAAAGAGCCAGTGGAATTGTTCACGCTCCAGAACTGGAGAAGATCCGGAAAAATCGGTCCTCTTACATTGTCTGCAAGCCCGAAAATGAGGAGGCTCAAATAGGAAATGAAAATATAAATCAAAAAGCCACGCCGCCAAGTAAAAGTTTCCAGCAGTGTGGCCTATGCCAGGGAATGCGGTCAACAGTCAAGAACTGGCCCCTCAGATTGTTGATAAGAACTGTTATTTCTGTATTTAGCCGGCGACCATTCCCGTTTTCGGGACCCAGGACCCTAAGGACTCGGCTCTCTGGCCCACTTGGGTTCACTTTTTTGTCTAAGGCACGACACAAATTTGAAAATACAATCTCCAAGGTGTTCGCCTCATTTTCTGGCTTGTAATGCAGATTCGGATTCGGTGAGCAAATGCAAAATGGCTTGTGAGTCGTGAAGAGAGCTACTTTTTTGTCTAAGGCACGACACAAATTTGAAAATACAATCTCCAAGGTGTTCGCCTCATTTTCTGGCTTGTAATGCAGATTCGGATTCGGTGAGCAAATGCAAAATGGCTTGTGAGTCGTGAAGAGAGCTCGAAGAAGGTGATCGATGAGAACCAGTTTGCGCTTTACAGGCGCTCACCAACTGGGCCAGAAAGCCGAGTCCTTAGAGTCCTTAAAGTCCTGGGTCCCGAAAACGGGAATGGTCATCGGCTAAGAACAGAAACAATAGTGCCTATCAACAACGTAGGGGACCAGCTCTCAACAGTCAAACTACTGCCTTGCGCTAATTATCCCAAGCCTTCGGAAAGCCCTTATATTTTTTGTAAAATTCAATTATCGTAGTTAGGTGAAGAGGACATTTTGAAGATCTTGGTCATTCGTTTTTCGAGTTTTGGCGATGTCGTCCAGGCCCTTAGCATTGCAAAAAAACTAAAAAGTCAATTTCCTCAAGCTGAGGTGCACTGGCTCACACGGGAAGACTTTCAGGAGATCTTCCAAAGCAACCCAAATCTCGATCGCCTTTGGAATCTTCCTCGTAAAAGTGGAATTCGTGAGCTGTGGAAAATGGCAGGGCTTCTGAAAGCCCAAAACTTCACCCATGTTTATGACGCCCACAACAGTTTGCGATCAAGGATTGTTTGTCTTCGCCTGAACGCTTTGTTTTGGAAGATTCATGTGACCCGTAAACCCCGTCGTTCGCTGCGCCGATTTTTTTTGTTTCAGTGGAGACTTAATTTTTTCAAGCAGCCTTTTTCGGGGCAGCGAGACCTTCTTGAACCTCTCAAAAAATGGGGCCAAAGTGATGAGCTTCCACCAACACCTGTGCTCCATACGCCAGAGCTTTTTGAACCTCTCAAAGAGCGGTTTCCTGTCCTAGCAGGCTCATTTGTCGCAATCGCCCCCTCCTCCGCTCACGCCTTGAAGCGCTGGCCCCTTGATTACTGGAAAAGGCTCATTGCCCTTGCTCCTGAGCAAAAGTTTGTGATCCTGGGAGGGGCGGAGGATCATTTCCTAGAGGAGCTCTCTCTACCTGATCGCGTTTTCAATCTTGCTGGTAAATGCAGCTTTTTGGAATCCGCGGTGGTCGTGGCTCACAGCCGGCTTCTGATTGCGAATGATACGGGAGTGCTGCATCTGGCTGAGCAGATGGGCCATTCAGCAATTGCACTTATGGGTCCGGCCCCCTTTGGATTTCCATCGCGCCAGACCACTCGAATCCTAGAGCGACAGCTCCCCTGCCGTCCCTGTAGTAAGCACGGCCAAAAACCCTGCACAAATCCCACCTTTCATGCGTGCCTGCGAGGCATCCTTCCTGAGGATGTCCTTCATTCCATGAACCAGAGCTTAAATCCATGATGTTTTGGTATTCAGCACTCATCCGCTTTTTAAGATTCTTTTCACGGCTTGCAGGTCGGCACTTTCCGGAAAAGTTGGCTCAAACGGCAGCCCTCAAAAACCAAGATCTTTTTTGCTTTAAAACAGCTATTATCAAAAGCGAAAACACATTGTGGTGCCACTGCGCTTCTGGCGAGTTTGAATACGCAAAACCTGTTTTGCGACTTTTAAAAACACAATTCCCAAAATCCCAGGTGGTAGTGACATTCACCTCTCCGTCGGTACGAAAGAGTTTAAATGGTGCTCCCGACATCGATGTCTACGGCCCACTTCCCTGGGACCTCGAAGAGCCACTGATCAAATTCATAGATTTTTTTAAGCCCAAAGCTCTCATCGTCGCGCGCACCGATCTTTGGCCCAACATGCTTCAAGTGGCTCGCAAAAAGAATATCCCGCGGCTTTTATTTTCAGCTACGTGCAGTGATGACATCTTCAAAAAAAATAGCGTTGCGAGATTTTTTAAAACTCAACTCTTTAAAGAGCTCACAGAAATTCACTGTGTAAGTTCAGACGACCAGAAAAATCTAAAAGCGCTCCACCTGCAAACCCCGATAAAAATTTTCGGAGACACCCGCTACGATCAGGCGGTCGCTCGTCTCCAAAACGCCAAAACCTTGAAGCCTTATTTGAAGGATAGATCCCGACAAATTTTAATCGCTGGATCCACGTGGCCGCAGGATGAAGAGGTCCTTTCCTTACTCATAGCGGACGCGTTTAGAGAGTCTTGGCCAGTCGATTTTATATTGGTTCCCCATGAACCTACGTCTAGCCATATCAGGCGCCTGCAAGCTTTGTTACACGCGCAGGGATTGAAATCTCACCTCTACTCTTCTAACGAGCCTTGGCCCCCAGGAGATGTGCTCATCGTAGATCAGGTAGGGATTCTGGCGGATTTATATGCGTATGGGAATTTTGCCTTCGTTGGGGGGTCTTTTCGCAAGTCGGTTCATAGCGTGATGGAACCCCTGGCTGCTGGCCTATTGACAGCCGTGGGCCCCTACCACAAGAACAACCGCGAAGCCTGTGAGTTTCAAAATTTCAAAATTTCCCAAAAAAGCCCTATAACTATGGTTCAGACCGTGCCTAATTCTGACGAGTTTAAAAGGTGGCTAAAACTGGCTCTAGAGGCCCCTGAGGCTCAAAGCGCCATTAAAAACAAGGTCCTGGGCCTGTGCGGAAGCTCGCAGTCGACCGTGGACTGGATCACCCCTAAAATCTTTAACCTAGCCGGCAAAAACCCTGGAATTTAGCCTCGACCTTCAGTATGAAAGAACTCACCACGGGTGGAGGATCAATGCGACTCAAATTTACAGGATTTACACTCTTTGCCGGCCTTGTCCTTTTGGGATGTCAGGGACACTCTCCCTCAAACCCTCCTGTGACTCTGCCTGAAGCCCCTGGGATCATTGGCGGGTTTCCGGTCAGTGAAGGTCATTGGATGGGCCTGTCGTCGGTTTATATTTTTGTTTCTGACCCTAACGACTCAGGCAAATCAACGATGTGTTCAGGGACCCTTATCGCCTATAATAAAGTGCTCACTGCGGGTCATTGTGCTGACCCCTCTTACGTCTCAAAGGTGGTTTTTGCAGCCAATGCCAGGGCCGCCGCTCTCAAACTCCAGCGGGGTAAAAAAGCGAGCGGTGCTGTGGATGTGGTCTCTAGCGTTGTTCACGATGATTACAATCCTGCCATCTGCGAGCACAAACTCTACCCGTGTGTGGACCTCGGCATTTTAACCTTAGAAAAGAACGCGCCCGCGCCTTATCGCCCGATGCCGCTCATCAACGACACCACAGCGCTTGAAGTTGGCGTTCAACTCGTGATCCAAGGGTATGGCACGGTCAGGGGTGTGCTAAAAAGTGAGAAAGATGATGGCGAAGTTGGCCTCTTACGAACCACAGCCGTAAGGATCAAAGGATTTGAAGACGAAAAAAAATACATCGTGGTTGACCAGTCTCAAGGCACTGGATTTTGCCGAGGAGACTCAGGGGGCGGCGCCGTTGTGATCGACAAAGACAAACAGGTTTCCTATCTCGTTGGAGTGACCTCACGGGTGATGTACAATGTTGATGAGACTCCTCAGGCTCCAGATCTTCTTCTCACATCAGATGGGGATGATGGCACCGATCTCTCAAGCGAAGACCCCTGTGCCGAACAGGGTGTTGTGGTGTCAGTGACTCCATTTCTGCCATGGATCCAGGAGCATGTTCAGCCCTCGCCTGAAAAATAAACAATGACGCAAATCAAAAAAGCCGTTCTTGACCAAGAGTCGGATGATTTGTCAAAGATTACCCAGTATATTCCACAGCTCCCTTTGGATTCTTTAGAGGAGGATTCGGCATGCGCCACTTAGTTCCTATGCGCCATCTACCACGAAAACACCAATACAAAAAAGGTGATGTTCTGGTTTTGTTCGGCGAGCTTTTCTCCCGCGGTTACGGCAATGGGATCGTGGAAGAGGCGCAGCGAGCTGAGATGACGATTGTTCGCGCCACTGTTGGTCGCCGGGACAAAGACGGCACTCTTCGTCCTTTGACTGCTGAAGAGGCGGCTCAAGTTCCTCAACCTTTGATCAACGTTCCCCTTGAAGCGGGCTTTGATTTAGAACCTTGTTCTACGGGCGAAACTCCTTGTGATCTGATTAAAGATATCAAACTTACGAACTGGCAGGAGAGCAAACTTGATTTTCAAAAAATCAAAGACTCTCAGCAAAGAGGGCAAGATCGATTCAAAGCGAATCTAGAGACATTTGCAAACGAACTTGCCACTTATATCCCCCATGGATCTAATGTGCTTTTTGTGCACCTCATGGCCGGCGGAGTTCCTCGCTCAAAAATCATCCTCTCACTCATGAACCGAATTTTTAAAGGAACTGGAGAGCGCCACCTTCCGTCAGAGGATTTTTGGAACTCCGACCTCGGCCAACTTTGCTCCATGAGTTTTTTTGAAGTGAGTAGTGATACCTTTAAATATTTGATCGACGGGACCGCAAAAATCCGCGAAAAAGTCGAGGGAAATGGCGGCAGCTGTCGCTACGTCGGCTACGGGTATCACGGAACGAACGTACTTATTGGTCACCAGTTTTTGTGGCAAACCTACACGCCTTACCTGCAGGGATGGGCGAAAATGCGCCTTGAAAGCCACAGCCAAGAGGCGTGGGAAAAAGGAGTCAAGGCCTCAGTTTTTAACTGTCCAGAAATTCTCACGAACTCAAGTTCAATTTTTGTCGGTGTTGAAGTCTCTCTTTACCCTCTTATCGGAGCCCTCGAAAAAAAGCGAGAAAGCAGCCGTGTTCAAAAAATTCTCGATGATTGCGCCGCTCTTCTTAAGCCAGGACACGATTTTACAGAAGTTCTAAAGTACACAACGGAGTACCTCAACTCTGCCGTCATCAAAGAGCACTGCAATTTTGAAAAGTGGCCACAACATTCACAAAAAGAGCAAATGGAAAAAATGCTCGCCAGCTCGGAGCATTTGGTGCAGATGCACGCCTCAGAAAGAGCACTGATGACTTCTGTCTTGAGTGAGGCGGTGTTCGTAGCTTGCGGGGAAATCATGTTCTCTGAGAGTTTTAAACTCCAAGAGCCTGTTTGGTGGCTCGGTCACGATATTATTGCCGAACAGCTGGCGAATGCTTGATTGCGAATTTGGCTCCTACAAGTTTATAGGAGTTTCAGTCGCAGGAGTTCAGACAGCCCTTTGTATGCCGCAATTCAAAATTGCTTTTGATGTGGCCATTGGCCAGGATCCCCTCTCCCAAATGCGGTATTTTTTAGTCACCCACGGTCATCTTGACCATGCCGCTGGCCTTCCCTATCTCATTTCGCAAAAAAAACTCATGGGCCATCCCCAACCTACCGTCATTGTTCCCGAAGCGCTCTCACAACCCCTCAGCGCCATCCTCAAGCTTTGGTCACAAATTGAAGATTATCCGTTTTCTTATGATCTCAAAGTGCTTGGCCCTGATGAGCCGTTTGATATCTCCCAAAGTCATTTTGTACAGACCTTCCCCACCTACCACCGGATCCCCTCTCAAGGTTACGCTCTGTTCGAACGAAAGACAAAACTCAAACCGGAATACCAAAATCTCGCTCAAGAGGAGATCAAGCGATTGAGGATTGAGGGCCACGATGTTCTTGAAAAAATTCAAACTCCGCAGGTTGCGTTTACAGGGGACACGCGCATTGAGTTTGTCCATGGACCTGAGTTCATCAGAAAAAGCCGTGTCTTATTTTTGGAAGTCACTTTTTTAGATGATCGCAAAACTGTCGCTGATGCAAGACAGTGGGGACACATCCATTTGAGGGAATTTATCGACGTTCTCCCCCTGCTTGAAAACGAAAAAATAGTTCTTATTCATAACTCTGCACGCTACAGCCTTGAACACGCGCAGTCGCTGCTCCGTGAAGCGCTCCCAAAAACGGATCACGAAAGGGTTGTCATTTTTCCCAGACATTGAGAGGATGCTTTCGAGGAGACCTCATGAAAAAACATCTTAGCCTTTTTTTAGTCACAGCGGCTTTGTCCCTTCAATGCAGTCAAAAACCAAAAGTGAGCTCCTCCGGCGGTGATGGGAGTTGGCCTAAAGACATGCAGTCGTTAGCCGAAACTTTAAAATCCCTTTTCCCTTACCTGCTGAGCCCAAGGCGGTTTGAAGACCCAGCTAATAAAGAAAAGATTCAAGCTCAACTAAAAAAGTTTTCGGAGCTCAGCCACTCGCTTTCTGAAAAAGCACCCCCACCAGACTCTGACCCTACCCTTCGCATCGTCGCTGATGAATTTCAAGATGAAGTCGCAAGAGCGCAAGACTCCTTTGTCCAAGGTCAGTACGATTACTCTCGAAAAACCATGATGACGGCAACCATGTATTGCATCCAGTGCCACACCCGCAATACTCAAGGCCCGCGCTTTGCGCTCCAAGATTTGTGGACTCAATGGCCAACAGAAGACACCATCGAGAAAATTGAATTCATGATTGCACTCAGGCAGTTTGATCCGGCCCTTAAAGAAATCTCTGAGTTTCTCAAAAGGGACAGATCCAAACTTAAAAATCCTTTTGATTGGGACAAAGTGGCTCAATACGGCCTTCAGGTAAGCATTAGAGCCGTCGGAAACGTGAACCAGGCCCTGGGCTTTGTCGACTCTATTCTAAAATCTAAGGACACTCCGGGGGCTCTTAAAAGCAATGCCCAGAGTTGGAAGACGTCGCTTCTTGGACTTCGCAATATGAAGCCGCCGGCATTTAAAAAGCCAAAAGACCGATTGGACTACGCAAAAAAAATGATCGCCCTTGGAAAGAAAAAACAAGAGTATCCTTTAGATAGAAACGCGGATGTCGAATTTTTGGTAGCCAGCCGAGAGCTGCATGATCTTCTAGCACAGAATCCTGATAAAGCCTTAAAGGCCGAAGCACTTTACAATTTGGGAATGTGTTATGACGTCCTTAAAGAGTCTCAACTCTGGTCTTTGAATGAAAGCTTTTACGAAAGCTGCATTCATCTCCAGCCAGGAACCCCGATTGCAAAGCAATGTTTTGCGCGCTACGAAGCTAGCCAAAAAATGGGATACTCCGGAAGCGGAGGGTTGATTCTGCCCCCAGAAGTAAAGAAAAAGCTTGCCGCTCTGAAAAGTCTGAGCGAAGGAGTGAGTGCGCCTGCGCCTTCACCAACCCCTTCAGCGAACTAGGATTTGCAGAATGCGAAAGCACTATAAAAAACAAAGAAAAAAGATAGCCGTCACAGGAGGCCCCTCTGGCGGAAAGACCACTCTCATCGAAACGATTCGCAAGGAATTTCACAAAGAGGTTGCGATCGTGCCTGAAGCCGCCTCCATTTTATATCGAGGAGGTTGGCCGCGAAAAAAACAGGCCTTCTCACAACTGTTCACACAAAAAGCCATTTTTTATACGCAGTATGAATTAGAAGCTTTAGTTGAGCACGACGACAATAGCCAACTTGTTGTCTGTGATCGCGGTTCCCTTGATGGAATCGCCTACTGGCCGCAGTCCAAAAAAAGTTTTTTTAAAGCCTTAAAAACAAACAGCCTGCGAGAATGCCGGCGCTATGATTGGGTTCTCCATTTAGACACAGCTTCAAAAAATGGCTACGACTCAGACAATCCCATACGCATCGAAAGTTATGAAGAGGCGCAAAAACTCAATCATCGAGTGAAGCTGGCGTGGAACGATCATCCTCGAAGGATCATCATTCCACCCCATCAAGATTTTTTATCCAAAATGGCAATATCCCTACAGATTATAAATCTCATTCTCAACGAGGCTTCGATCAAAGATATCGAAGCCTATGCATTGAGCGAGGGCCTGAAAGTGAATTAGTGAAAAGGATCAGATCCATCTGAATCGCCAAGACTTGTGCGACCCAGGATCTGACAATCGCTTGGATTCACGAAATAACCAAAATACTGCAAAACGTACCCATTGCTTTTAGCAACGATGTAAACTTCGACGGGAAACTTATAAGTGTTTACAGGATCACCATAAGCCGCCATTCCTTCTTCTCCAGGCTGGAGAAAAAGCGGGTTACGACCTGGCATAATGCCAAACCCATGAGAGCCGAGAAGGTTTTTAACTTGGTGCTCGCACTTGCTTGCAGCGTTTGCTGAGTTCAAGCCCAACAATACGAGAAATGAGAAAAGTAATTTCATTTGATTAACTCCTTTTGAGGGAGCCGGACTGTAACATAGGTAGGCTCAACCAAGAAACCGCAGAGCAACTGAAAGAAGTTTTTTCAGAAAGTCCAATTTAAACCCGCGCGAAGTCGCAGCAATTGCGATTTGAGCGTGGTTGAGGTAGCGATTTCCCAGTTTTCAAATTCGAGGCCATAGTAACTGTACAGGCGCTGTTTGTGTTTAATAAAGAAATCACCTTCTAGTTTAAATGATCCACTGGGCTTGGCACTCCCTAATCCTGCCAGCGCATAGAAACCTTCTACTTCAAAGGTCTCAAACCAAGGGAGCAAATCCCTAACAGAAAATGACCCAAAACCTCCAGCCCCTAGCATATCTGCGGAATCGGTGCCGAGCTGAAGATGATAGACATTTCCAAGCAAACCCCATGCGGGGTCGGAACGAAAAAGACCGGGTTGAATGCGGTATCGCAAATCGGCAGACATATCGGCCTTGTTGGATTCTCCTGTCTTTTTGATAAAGCTCGTTTGATACTTAAAGTAACTTCCCCAGTGAAGTCTTGCCCATTCGCCCTTGAAAGGCTCTTCAAACCACCAGCCGACGGAGAGGTTTAAAGATAAATAAGGCGCAAAATGACTGGGCGGACTAGCACCTCCGGCAGAATCCTTGAGCGATAGTTTGTAGAGCACCCCTAACCGCGCCTCGTGACCCGTCCCGCGGTCCACATCAAGATAGACAAAGCGCTCAGAATTTCCTTTTGAAACTTTTAAAAAGCGCCTGTTGCTTTGCCCTGTTTCAAACTGGGTAAGGGTCCATCGCAGGTTTTTGTTTTTTAAATTTTCGATGGTGTCTTTATCTGCCACTTTTCCAACCTCACCACCGGGTGGAGGAACAATTTCTACAGACACTTTATCGATATAAGTTTTTTTGACGGGTCGAAATTTCAACTTTGGCCGTTCTGATTCTACAGGAAGCTGAGACTCCACGAGGAAGTCCTGCCTCAGGGCGACGCCCCCATGGCCCTTGAGATAAATAAAAGGACGATCTACGGGTAAATCTACCTGCCAGGTTTTTGCAAAAGGCAGTCGCTTTACTTTTTTCTCCTCAACGGGATCGGCGCCAACGGCGGTCAGACGCAAATTCTCTCCCCCTGGCAGCGCCACCACATCTACAAACTCAATCGCATTTCGTTTAGTGTCGATATCGAGAGTCGCGCCAAAAGGTGTTTGCCCTCGCAGGGAAACAGCATCTTTGTCACTGCTAAGAAGGATCACTCCTTGAGCGCTGACCTCTTTGCCATTGATCTCAACGGACGAGGGGCCTGGATCGAGCTGACGAGGTCGAAAAAGAATGTTAGTTCCGCTCAAATAGAGGTCTTTAGAACAGAGTAAAAACGGCTGCACTTTTAATTCATCAATCAGTTGATCTTCAACAGGCTCGGAGGTGTAGGTTGCAACTTGATCCCTCACATTGCTGCGGCCGCTTCCTTTGAGCTGAAGGCGAGATTCGTCAATATTTTCTGACCAAATGGTTTTTCGCACCGAGTTTCTCAAAGACACCTGTCCGTTGGGAATAAGGTTTCCAGGCCAACTCATCTTGATCCTGAAATGCTCTTCCCCAGGGAGTTTGATGGCGTGGATGTCGAGCACCCGCATGTCCACGAGCACATCGCCAATTTGCAGGTGTTCGGTATCAATAACCGCGTATTCAAACTTCTGTGGAAGGACTCGAACCCCATTTTTTTCCGCCAAAAAATTCAGCGTGGGAGGCGCCACTGGAGCCGCTTGCACCTCTGCAATTGAAATTAACGTGAGAAATAATAGCAGAATACTTACGGACATTTATCTTATTGTGAACAGCCAATGCGGTGAGAGTCCAGAAGTGTTTGAAGTTAATCGGAAGATTAAAAAAAGATCAAAAAGAGATTTGCAACCAGAACAGATTTACAATAAATTAACATAAATACAAATCACCCAGCTGTTAAGGGGGACGCTTTGCAGAACACTCGCAATGAACGCCAAAATGCCTACGGAACTTCGCGAGACCAAATCCTTGTTGCGGCAGAAAAACTCTTTGCTACACACGGATATAAGTCGACAACTCTTAAAGACGTCGCGAAACTTTCTGGCGCAAATACGGCATTGGTGGGCTACCACTTCGGGAACAAAGAAGGTTTACGAAATGCCGTAATAGAGCGACAGCTAGCGCTTCTTAAAGATCACCTCGACGGCGCATTGTCTTGCAAAAACGAGGACATGACCATGGAACGCTTTCGAGAAGTGACGAGCCGATTCTTAGATTTGGCAAAGCATCAAGAAGTGTTTTACAGAACCTGTTTATGGTCTTTGGTGGATGGCGGAGAGTTTTCAGAAGTGGTCGCAAAAAGCCTTCTTGCACCCATCATTCATCGGGTTTCAAAATACTTGCATTGCATGAGCCCAAAACACAGTGAGGAAGAGTGTTTAGCAAACGCCATCTTATACCTCGGAATGCTCCACCACTACGCCAATATGCATTGGCACTACTTCAAACAAGTTGGATTCTCTGGAGACAAAGAACGAATTCTTCAAGCCTATGAAAACCAAGTGATGAATCGACTGAATGATTTGGTTTTGCGGGGCGAGTCTTTAACCGTCTAAGCGACGAGTTTCACATCAATCTCTAATGTCGGATCAATCAGCTTTAGATTGATTTTTCGATCTGCTTCAAGCTCACGCACCATTTGAATGATTTTAATTGAGGCCGCACTTTTTTCTGCAGGGCTCAGTTGCAACTGAAAATAGAGATGCGTCAGATCCTTAGATCGATTCACGCTAAAGCTTTTGAGCACACGGTCTGCGGTTTTCTGCTCAACACAGTACAGGGATGCCACCAAAATTCGCTCGGGCACCTGATCTAAGAACGACGCCAAGATTTCTGGAGGCCAAGAAAAAATCTTCTCTAGGGTCAACATCTTTCGTTTAACTAAGACCACCCAACCAGGGTCTTCAACGGCAATCAAATGCAGAAGCTTTTCCTGCCTTTGAGAGTCGCAGCTCTCAATAAGAGCAAGAAGTTGCGAAAATCCTCCTGACTTTCTATATCGGGCCAAAACGGACATAGAGACCCCTCCCCGGGTGATCTATACCTATCGGAAACCCGAAGAGTTCTTTGAATCAACCTCGAAGAGCTGACAAATTTTAACATCTCATTTTGAAACACAAAATGAAGAGTCTAAAAAATCGAAGAATTTATAAGCAACATTAGTTGATGACGATCTCAGCCTTGTACGAAGGATCGCAAGTGCCCTCATAGACACTACACGAATAAGTGACAGTCACCTTGAGATCGGCATTTTTTTCTGGGGATGTGAGAGAGCTTTCTCGGTAAATATAATCAGTTTGCAAGCCCTCACCTGAAACAATGGCCACTTCTTCGAGCTGCATTTCATTTTCCTCAGCCATCGCAAAAAAGCGCTGAACTTCTTCAAGGTCACTCGCTGCCATAAGTACAGAAAGAGACTCTGCAGCAGCTTTATCATCAGAAATAAACATTTGAGTGATACTCGCAAAAGGAAGCGCGGCTCGGGCACTCAGGGGCGAAAGGCCAAGGGCCGTTGCCATAACGATTTTCTTCACGGTTACCTCCATGGTAAACTTGGTGGAAATCATCTCCACCACCAGGGCTTGCTGGAGCCTGGGTAATTTAGTTTTTATAAATTAAATACGCCACTACAGAGTGCAAGTTTGTAATATCTACCAGCTCCCGAGCAACAGGGACGAAATAGAGGGACTTAGGCGGCAATGCTTAAGCTTTAGCTTCGACTTTGACATGAACCTCGGAGATTCCGCTGTCCAAAAGACGCTTTCTCTGGCTTCCGAAAAAAGTACGACCTTGGGGAGTGTACAAAATGTACTTATCGTTGTGAGGAAGGTAAATGTACACGTCAAATGGGAGAACCGAGTCATCTTTAATGTGCTCTAAATCAAAGGATGTCATCGTGTCAGATTTTGATTCGCTAAAAACTAAGCGACGAGGTGGGTTTTGGAAAAAGGCCATGGCTACGTCATCGGCACTTTGCACCGATTTTGCTAAAAAATCTCCGTACTCGTAGGCCCAGTCTTCAGGTGGCATTGTCGTATACCGCAAAAGACGACTTGCTTCAGAGGCGTTTTCAACTCCATTCTGAGTCAAAAACTGTTGGAGCTTGGTTCGAACCCGCGCGCGTAACATATCTTCACCTGAAGAAGCCGACGCAGGTAGGGCGCCAACCACATAGCCTTTAAAGTGAGGAGACTCAAGAAAGCCAAAAGTCATTTTCGCTGTCGCGTTGGTTTCTTGAACTGCTGCTGGAGTCACCGTCGGCACGACTTGGAGTGGAACTTTAGGCACGACCTCTTTATCAATGCGAAAAATCATCCGTTCAATGGCAGGTCCACTCACGGGGTGAGACAAGTTGTATTTGAGACCCATTTCTTGAATAGCTGCAAAAGAAGTTGCAGTTTGACTTTCTGAAAATGCGACGGGCGTGATCGGATAAGTATCCGAGAGAAGCCGAGGAAGGTGGCGAACTTTTTTATCAGTGTGGTCAACGCTGACAAAAACGTACATTTTTTTAAATTCCACAACAAGGCGAAGAGCCGCGGTGATTTCAGTCACAGAAAATACAACCCAATTGCGATTGCGCAAAAAACTTTCGGCAGCGCTTAAACTCTCAGGACTGGATTTTACGATTAAAATGACTCGATTTGAGTTTTCTTGAGTAATCACGACTCCCCCATTTCCTTAACCCCACCCTCTAAGATACAAATTTGAGGCCAGAGTTCTCCAAATAAAGCCCAATCACTTCAATGGCTTGGGAGGTCTCAGCAAATGCCTGGCGAATAAATTCTAGGCGCGTAAAGAGGCTTTGTTTCCTCACTCCCCTTGTAACCCTCTTTATTTTATCGGTATTTTTCAAACTTATTTTTAGGTGTAAATGAAGTGATGCTGTTTAAAACCTCGTCGTCTCATTTTAGGGCATCATCAAGAATCGGTAAGTTCTATTTTGAACGGAACCCTCGCCGCTCAGGATTTTATTTTCAATTCCGTAGCGGAGCACAGAGAGCCAACTAGAACGACTCACATCCGATATTTTTACGAGGTCTGACATCGCAAATGATGAATGCGGAAATACACTATAAATCTGTAGTAAACGAAGACTTTCTTTGGATCTTCTCGCGTAGCTCGGACCTACAGGCATTCTGACGATGAGTCCATCTTCCAAAATCGGTATGAAATATCCACCGTCTTCATGGATTTTAAGGGGAATCTGATTTTTCTTTAACCATTGCCTCAACCGAAACATCAGCTGATGAATTCGCAGTGGTGTTCCTTCAACAAAATAATTTTCGTTTTCAAAGACAGTTGAAAAGATTTTCCCAACTGTGGGCGGCCTGTAAAAATCTTCAAAAAGAACAAGCAAAAGTTTAGCAAGACTCATTCCTACCGGAATTCCCCACGGCTTACCATCGATCGTCCCATCGACGAGATTTAAAATCTGTCCCCCAGTCTTTCCAAGGTCAAAATGAGGCGGCAATTCTTTGAGTGTCAGAAACGTTTTTTCTAATCTGGCCCTGTAAGCTTCATAAGGAGAGCCGGCATTGAGATAGCGCATGAGGTTTTCATTTCTTGTAACGCGCGCCTCTTGAAAGTCACAATCGCGGACGGACTCCCAATCATTCTGCTTTTTCGCAAGGGCTCTGACTTCCGCGAGCATGTCTCCGCCGGAGGCTCCTTTGGAGCTCACGTAGACTGTGAACGCAAGCCATTTCTTAATGAGCCTTTGGTACCTTAACTCAAGACTCGGGCTATTTAAGGCCGATAATATTTGATTGGATTTGTCGTAGTTTTCTGACAAAAACTCTAGCTCAGCTTGCAAGATACGCGCGCCAACCTCTAGGCGCGTGTAATTTCTTTTGGCGCAAAGATGGACAAGAGTCCGCAGTTCCTCTCGCCCCTGCTGCTGCCGCTGGAGAAATACCAAGCCTGCGCATCGATTCAACTGCGCAACGAGAGCCTCATAAGTTTCTTCGCCAACTTGCTTGATAAAGGTTCCGAAGTGATCAACACTCGCAGCATAGTTCCATTCAGAGACGGCTAAGTTTGCAAGCACCCAGCTGAGCTGAGGGTGAGAACGATTCTCACACTTTTTCAACACCCGCAAGGCCTCTGAGCTTGAGCCCACTTTTTGGAGCGAGTTCGCGTATTCGATAATTTCTTCATCGGTCGCTACCACTGTAGGATTGTCGGGGTGAAGATACGCCTGAAGGATTTTAAGACTTCCTTTTTCTAAGCCAGAGCGCCGGCAGAGCTGTGCAAATGGGACGGCCCATGCACGAGGCAATTGTTTGAGTGGCAGGGAGTTGAGCATGCCCTGAGCTTTTTGAATTTGACCTGAAACTAGAAACTCATGAATCTCCCGAGATACCGCCTCCCAGGATACGGTCATCGGTAGTCCGTGCATTTAGTATAGACTTTAAATGTCACGCCTGTTTCGCCAGTAGGGACTCGTACGATTCCGTTTCTAACTTCCCCGTCGGGATCTGTCTTGTAGTACTCAGGCTTCAAAAATCCCAACGACATAAACTCAGCAAGCGTTGAGGGATCGCCATTGATGACCTCTTTATGTCTTTGAACCCAGCGAGCTGTATACATCGTCGCTGAAGAGAGGTCCCATCTAGCAGCGCCAAAGTAGTGCTGGATGTATTGCGCGTCGACCGCCTCCCCGATGGGTCGCGGTCCGTAGACGTAGGCCTCAATCAAGTTATCAGAGCGAGTCTCACCTTCGTATCTTGGAGCTCGCACCATACTGTCTGCCCGTGAATAGTTGCCTTTGTTTTCCCACGAGCCTGTGCAGAGAGCCACGATACGGTCTCCTGGATAAACTCCAACTGTGGGGAACTGATCAAGTTGCTCGTAGATTTTTTCTCCAACAACAAGCACATGTTCATTGAGCGATGTAAAAAGATCGGTACGGTCTTCGGGGGTGTCGAGGTTTTCGCAATTTTGCCGAAGCACTCGATAGCCCGATGGAGTTTTCACAATTTCTGAATCGACAAGCTCGTTCACATGACCCATGCTCAAACATTTTTCAGGATTAATCGCGTAGAAGTGAAGTTTGCCTTCAAACACACTTCCATCTCCTGATTCTTGGATTTTTCCTTGAGGCGATGGGGTCACGGAGCTCAGCTGCGAGTTGCGATCGCAGTTTTGAAAAAAGCAAAGCAGGACGACACTTAAGGAAATGGCAATAATGGCATTGAGCTTTTTCACCGAGATCCCCCCTCTCCGATTGTACACCAATTCCTCAACAGGATAAAAGAATCTCGTGAGATTTTGGACTTATAAATTCTGCGCGTTTCAAAACGAGAATGTTCACAAGCGAGAACGCAAAGTTTTACAATTACCTAAATCTACTGGCTTTATTGCCAAGCATTATGTAGATGTACTTCAACAAAAAAAACGGAGGAGACGTATGAAAATTTTGATTCTAGCATTTGTTTTCGTAGCAAATTCAGCTTTCGCTGGAAACAACCCGAATGTGGATTGCATGCGCGCGCATGTCACTATCAACTTTCAAGACAAAACATCAAGAGAAGGTCTTTTAGAGGCGCTTCATATCCTCGCCAGTGATTATGTACGAGACAGCGTTCGTGCCAGCCCCCCTGCATTTGATGAAAATACTGGCGAACAAAACCCAGCTGACGAGACTCTGAGATTTGATTTTACCGACGCCTTTCCTAAGGCCGTTCCTGAATTCAAAAAAACCATTACTCAGACAATCTTAGATGCTCAACAGTCTCTTGCAAAAATTCCAGGTGTCATCGTCAATTGTAACCAACTGTCAGGCCCTGTTGGGCGCATGTCTGGCAGCTTCTGAAGTGATTAAAGGCGATACGAGAGAGGCCCTTGCCACGGCGGAAAACTACCGAGATTTTTTGTCTCTGGCGCTCACGGCGTACGGCAAGGGTCACGCCAGCTTTTCGCGACGGGCGGGACTGTCCTCCAGGAGCTTCATCGGCGAAGTGCTTCGCGGCAAGCGTCGTCTTTCACACGGATCCTTGGAAAAGGTGTGCACAGGCTTGAGACTTCCACCAGATCTACGCCGACTGTTCAGATTGCTCGTCGCCCTTGAAGAACCCGATCTTGTATTTACAGACTTCAAAGGTGATCTGCGAGGCATGATTCTTAGGCAACGAGAAATCATCGCACACAAAAAAACACAAAAAACAAACTTGATCCAGAGCTACGCAACTCCGATTGTTTTTGCGGCGCTTGGCCCTACAGGAAAGTCCCTCGGAGAACTCCAAAGTCTCACTGGGTTGAGCCCCCGAGAAATTACCGAAGCTTTGGACGTTTTGCTCGCCCATTCGGTTATTGAACTCAGAGACCAAGTCTTCCATGCGCTGCAAATCAATTTGGATTTTGGAGACCTTAAAGGCGACATCAATTTCCGCCATGCTTTCAATCAATCCTTGGAAGTTCTAAAAATTCGTTGCCTAGATTCTGTGCCATCCCCTGACCAACTCTTTTTTTATATGGCGTTTTCAATCGCCGCTAGTCAGATGAACGATTTCAAAACGGCACTGCAGAACTCGGTTTTAGAATGTGTCGAAAGATTTCAGACTGAGGACGGAGGGAAGGTCTGTCGCCTGAGCCTTGGATACACTGTCTAAATAACATGCTGAGCGCCCGTTAACACTTGCAGTCACGGAGGCCGTTTGACAGACCAAAGACCCCTGGCTATACGCCCTCTGGGAGGGTTCATTGTCACTTTTTTTCTTACTTATGGCCCATGGACCTCTTACCTGTCCTTATTCCGCGGGGGTCTTTTCCTTTGATACAATTCAAAAACGGGCTTGGCATCAGGAGACTGAACTTGCGGTCACTTCGTTCACCTCTTATCAGACCGGGTACTATATCGAAGCGTTTTCACATCCAGAAAAATTTCGGTTTTTGATTGCTAAAGACTATGAAGACGGAGTGACTCTTAAGGTTATCATCGAAAATCAAAGTGAAGGGGTTAAAACCTCACTTAATACCGATTGCAACGTTCACATCAACGAACCTCTGAAGGGAGATTTATGAAATACATTTTACCACTTGTCGTTGGCTTTTTTGGCTACAGCGCTTTAGCGGCGCCCTCTCAAACCAAACTTCAGTGTTCGCTCTCAGTCACAGAATGGACTGTCGATGCCAATCGTGAGCCATTGAATCTTATTGGGCGAATTTTCGAAGAAAACAAAACCGTAGTCTCAAACCAAGGTGATGCAAGAACCACTGTCGAAGTTCGAGCTCCACGCGGTGTGAAATTCAATATGCCCACCGAAGGCGGGTACGTTCTCAACGGTCTTGGATTTGAAATTGACGGATATAAAACTGACTTCGGAAGAAACCCTTTTCTTGGAACGGATCGAAGTTATCAGCGAGTTCAAAAATATCTGAGCAAAAAGCGCAGTCTTTTTGTGTCCATGTCTTGCCGTATCACAGAGAATTAAGACCTATAAACCGGCGGGAGCGACGACTGGGAGCGGTTGCCCGCCTCGAGGTTTCACTTCAGAGGAAAACAACCTTGGGCAAAAATGGAACAAACAAAATTCAATTCTTCGACAATCGTCGAGGTGTGTTTTATAGTCACTTCCATGAAATTCTACATCATAAATTCTCCGATCGGCCACCTCACACTTACTGCTACTGAGCACGCACTCACTTCCCTTACTTGGGGAAAAACCAATCCTGGTCACGTTCTTTCGAAAAACCGAATTCTTGAGACTGCTGAGTTGCAGCTGAGAGAGTATTTTGCTGGAGATAGATTTGTTTTTAACATCCCAATGGCCCCAGCTGGCACTGACTTTCAAAAGCGCGCCTGGCAAGAGCTTCTAAAAATTCCTCTTGGCACTTATCTCACTTATGGTGAGCAAGCTCGGCGGCTTGGTCAACCCAAAGCCAGTCGTGCTGTAGGTGCGGCAAATGGAAAAAATCCCATCGGGATCATAATTCCGTGTCACAGAGTCATCGGCGCTAACGGTTCCTTAACAGGATTTGCAGGCAGTATTGAGATTAAGCGACAGCTTTTAGCTCATGAGGCAAATATGAGTCTTGCCTTGAAACCCGCATCCCAGGCCTTAGTCGGGGCTATCTTGTAGTGATTCTTTCGCGCATGCTACCATTAAGCCCTGAGGTAAATAATGGGCAGGTCAAGACTTTCCGTCGTTTGCGCGCTGTTTGTTTTGTTTCAAATGCAAAACTCAAAAGCTGATGATGTGGCTAATGCCGATAGTGTTGAAGTTGAACTTTCAACGGTCCCAGAGGAACTAAAAACGTCAGCTTTCCAATATTTTCAAGCCCACGCAGGATCTTTTCCGAACAAGAAATATATCAGCATGATTGATATGTCAGCCCACTCGTCAACGCCTCGCTGGTATCTCTACGAAACGGCCAGTGGCAGAGTCTTTAGACATAAGACCATGCACGGGGCGCGTTCTGATTTGAACAACGATGGATTTGCCGAACACTTTTCAAATGAAATTGATTCTAATGAAACAAGCCTTGGTGGCTATAAAACACTCGAGACTTACTACGGTGGAAACGGATTCTCACTCCGTTTGGATGGATTAGACTCTACCAATAGCAATGCCCGTAGGCGCTACATCGTGGTTCATGGCGACGACTCCGTTCATGACGAACCTAACGACACCCCTAATGTCAGCGGAGGCTGCCCTGCTGTTGATCGTAAATATGTAAAAGATCTGATTAGTAAAATTAAAGGGGGAAGCCTCATTTACATCTGGCATCCTCAGGCTTGGAATCACGAATGAAAATAAAAAATATCGTTCTTGTCCTGTTTGCCCTGCTTTTTCAAAACCCCAGCCGAGCAGACATTATTTTTGTTGATTTGAATGGTTCTAACGAAGAAATAGCAGCGGCCCGTGAAGGTTTAAAAGCCCGCTACCAGAAAGAACTAAAGACTGACAAGAATGCAAAAATGGAATCGGTGTTGGAAATTCCATCGTTTTTAGCTCCTGACAAGAAATCTCTTGATGATCTAAGGCCAAGTGTCGAGCTTTGGGAAGCCCGATTTAATGGGCGTAAGTGTGGAGATCCGATTCGTTTTCAATCAAAAACTTGTAAGAATATCGTTAGCAATCTGGACCCTTTCAAAAAATCCCGAGATAAGATTCTAGATCCCTACCACGTTAACTACATTAATTTTACGGCGAAGCTCTCCGAGCTAGCAAAACAAAATCGAAATATTTCCTCTGTCATTATTTCTGGACACGATGGCAGCGCCGACTTCTCAGGGATTCAAGGCGACTTGAATGCTGCCGATCTTCAAAAAGCGTTTTCAGACAATCCGGACTTACGAAAAAATATCTCAGTTGCTTATTTGTGGGGATGCTATACGGCGATGATTGGCGCCATTGAGATTCGTTGGAAAAAGATTTTTCCCGCTGTTCGCCTTTTCCTGGGCTACGATGATATGAGTCCTGCCAACACACGAGATTCAGGCCAGCAGTATTTGACCGAGGGTATTGAAAAAGAGAAGCTTCTATTATCGGCGAAATCCTTGAAAGAATTGCGGCAGATATTTAGAAATTTCCGGGCGGCCAAAGGGGTCGCATCGGCACTTCAGCTAGACAATTTATATTTGAGTCGTTCGGCCTCTTATGACCTCTCGAAAGAATCCGATCGTGATCGCTCTTGCCAAATGCCAAAGATTGTCGAATCAGGACTTGAGCTTTGGCGCTGTTATCAAAATGCTGAAGGTGGATGCGATGATGTTCCAGGAGACGTCCATACTGGACCCCTGCGAGATTTCTATGGCTACATGCAGGCGGTGACTCAGTGTCGTGACAACCCGCGATTTGCAGAACAATACGCACAGTTCCCTGATCCACAACAGGTTCTTCACCTGATTTTCTTTCGCTCGATTAAGGCCAATATTGCTCGGCAGATGTCGCCGATTCTCCAAGAGATTGATTCTGTTTTGACAAACCTAGGAGCCGCACCCAACTTGCGATTTGCAAACCTTGCGGACTGGAGGCGAATTGATCTTATCCAACACTTAAGACAGCTTAAAGACTTTATTACGGTTCAAAAAGACATCCGCCGCCAATCAAAAAATCCACAAATTGCCATGCTTTTAGAGTTTTACTGGTCTATCAATCAAGTTCTCATCGGCCTGAGTGGCGACTGTATCCCACTGTCTTGGGTCACGACGACGGACTCTTCTCAAGAATCTAAGTGCATCGCAAAAAATCACTTGGGATTCCCTGGCGTCGCCAAACTCTCACGAAGTCCAAGCAGCCAAACATGGAATGATTTATTCACAGCCTCGCGAGAGCGATCCGCAATTTTTAAAAAAATAAAATCATCTGAGGGCGAAACATTTTCAGCTCCCTGGATTGCTCTTCAGGCTCAGTGGCAAGGAGCCCTCAAAGCCGAATATCAGCTCAAACAGTATTTCTCAGAAAACGGCGATACCCCAATCACCTCCCCACAAGAAGAACTGGATAGGGCTATTAGCTTCTCAGACAGCCATTTGACACTCGAACAGCTCCAAGAGCTCAACCGCATCGACGGTGAGCGAGTTGATTTACTCAAACAATACCAAGCCTCTGATTGGACCAAAAACGAGTTACAAATCGCAGCTGACCTTAGCGCTCTAAAACGTCTTCAAACTTTTTTTGACTACTGGAAACAAGAGCTCAACCTTGATGACTACCGAACTGGCGAACTCATCACTAGGCTACGAACGGCATCAGAGTCTTTAGTCAAAGATTTTCAAACCTATTCCGCGGCACTTTCTAAAGATCTATCTGGACAAAAAATCGATGGGCTCAACCAGGAAGAAATGCGCGATAAAAAAACAACTTTCTTTCGAGACCAAGCCACGCTTTTGCGCCACATCGCAGAAGGTCTCTACCAATTTCGCAGTGCTTACCTACAGGTCGCAAAAAAAACCTATGAGGAGCAAGTTCAGCGATTGATTCAACATGAGGACTATCGCTTCCAACGAGATGGATTTAAACTGGAAGCTCAAGCGATCGATGAAGTGTTGAGAGATCTTCGCACCAGTCGTGAAACGATCTTGGAACTTTATGTCACGGCCCTCAAAGACCTTCACCGCGTGCCCCTAGAACTAAACCTTCTTGCCAACTAAGAACAAAAAACATGTTTAGTTGACTTTGTCTTATCGAACATCGAACCTTAAAAAAAATGGAGGTCCGATGAAATCAAAATTATTTGTAGCCATTCTCTGCCTGCAGTTTTCTTTTGCTGACGCTGCCCCCAACTCAGGGACCGCTCACGTAACGATTCGTAAGGGTGACCTCAAGCAAGGAGTCGCCCATTTTTCAAAACTCGTCATCGATCGCAAAGTCGAACTTAATATCTGTGAATCACCAAACTTCAAAGATTGCAAAGCCACTCTCATTCGTTTTGACAACCCGTCCACAAATCTTGAAGTCGTCATAGACCCTTCCTATGTTGCAAAAATCAACATCGTCAATCCCGACGATGCTAAGAATGGGGAAAAAACTTTAGTTTTTGAGGCTCGCGTTTTTAAATGGCCTCATGGGGTAAAAAGCGCATTTAGCAAACAGACGTGCGATCAAATCTTGACGTCGAGATCTTTTCAAGCCGATGACCTTGGATCATATTGTGAGAATTTTGTAGTGGATGACAGCTCATCTTCTTCAGGTCAATCGATGTACTCTGTTCACGTCAGCTACACCACAAACTAGAACTGGGAAGTATGTTTCCACTTTTCACGTGAAAAAGAGTTTACAAAGTCTTTCGATCAAGCTAATTATCTCGAAATTTTTTCGAAAGGCTTATCATGAAAACTGGAGTTTCGTTTTTTATAGTTCTATTTTATTTCAATCTTGCAAATGCAGTTACGGGCCAGATTTGTGGCGCTTTAAACCCCAGTGAAGGATGTCTTTCCGAGTATGATACTGCAAAACCTCAAGGGGTGTGCTTGGTGAGTCCAGCGACCACGAGAACTGATGACGTCGTTTTCTTGAGAGCTAGAAGCCATCGACAAAAAGACCTTCTTGCGTCTTTGTCTTTGTATGAGGAGTATTGCATACAGGGAGACCTTCAGTGGTGTGGAAAAAACTCAGCCTATAAATGTCTGACCGTAGATTCTCTCCGTTAGCCTGCCAAAGCCAGGATTGAACAAATTTCATTTCCTGGAGACATTGGGGAACAAAAGGGAACAGTTTGTTCCCTTTTGTCTTGTGCCCTACCACAGAGATGTTTTAAAGGTCGATTCATGACTGATTCGACTCCTCACTACAGGCAGTATTTGGAACGCGAGTTCCAATTTCGCAAGCGCAAAAATCCAGGTTACTCTTTGCGCGGTTTCGCTAGGGATATTGGGATGTCCCGATTCACAAATGATTCAATCAATAAAAACCTCTGAAGTTAGCTGCACAAGCGATAGAGTTTTTGTCGGTGGGGCTGAGAAAACGTGCAAGAACTATCGAAGCTCAGACAAAAAAATTCATATCCTTTGTAACAGTCAAAGATTTCTGCAGACTTCTGAATCAGACCAATATGTTTTGGTTCACCACGAATACGCCGGCGTCTCTGGTTTTGAAACCAACCTACAAGAGGAATCCACTTACACAATCTCTAACCAAATCTCGCAGTTTCTCGTAGAAAAAAAGGTGAAAAAACTCGCTATCTTACCTCGAAGACCACCTTCAGGAACTCGGCTATCTCCTGAAGAAGCTTTCCTTACGGCGTTACGACTTTCCGAGATTTTTTCCAAAGCTTCTTGGCTTGGTGAGTGCTCGGCCCCTGAGGCCGTAAATATGTTCTATCTTTTGAATCTCGTTAAAGACTCATCGACAGAGTTTCGGGGCTTTCACAAGGAGGATCTGACCTCAGCATATGCCTTGAGTGATAGGATTGTTTTTGAAGGGCAAGGCTTGGATGACAAAAAGGGAAACTTCACTCGAATGACGGTATTCCTTCGTGGACCTACGGAACTTTCATCGATAGAGGTGCGTAAATTCAAAAAAGCGGTGATTTCCTTAGGCACGATTTTAAGTCCGGAGTGGGAATCACGGCAAGTGGAAGACAAAGATCATAGCTTCGCTTGTGTTGTAAAATGAGCGCCACCAAGACCTTCGCCTAGAACATAAACGAAATAACTTAAGGGACACTGCAAAGCACATTTGGCGTCAATTTATCTCCGCATTTAATTAACTACAGCCCAACACTTGTTGTCGGTAAGGTTGAAAAACAACTAGGAGGAATCAGATGCAAATGAGAAAACACATAGCCTTCATCGCAAGCTCGATTATTTTTTGGGGTGCCTTTTCTGTGCGTGCAGAGGCGCCGCCAGAGGACTCTGAACGAGTGATCAACAGAATCACCTGGGGCTCCGTCGTATTTAAGGGAGCGGCAGGATGTGATGCCTTCACGCCAGTTCTTGCCTCTAATGGTATTCAATACACAAGCTTTGGAGACTGCAATGGGCTTTCTGGAAATTTAAATCGGATGTCCATGGGTTGGGGAAGCATCACAGGTGGACCTAGTGGGGCCCAACTCAGAGATTTACCAACTCCAGATCTCACCGACACAGGAGATGGCAAGAGTGGAATGAAACCGGCAAGCGCTTTGATTATGGACGGCACGGCCTACGTTTGGATTCGAAACTATGTCAGTAACGGAACGCAAGCTCGGTTGAAGTTCAGCACCGATTTTACAAAATCAGCAAGTCACTGGACGTGGGCTCCGGATGTTCTCACAACTTTGGGCCGCCCCACTTTCGTTGACGGCACTCAAGGTTCCTACATTTATATCGTAGCGCATGACTCTCCATCAGCCTACACAGTTGCAAACGGTTTTGTGTTGATTCGAGTTGCAAAAACTGACCTTTTAAACCAATCGAAGTACCAGTATTTTTCAGGCACGTCAGCGGCCCCCGCATGGAGTTTTAAATTTTCTGATCGCAGGTACATCCTCACTGACACAGGCAAAGCCTACCGCAGTGGAATGTCTTTTAATAAAGCCCGAGCACGATACTATTGGTGGCGAGCCTCTGGTTCGATTTCTCAGAATAAAGACTTTAAGGTGTCTTCGGCCCCAAATCCGTGGGGCCCCTGGTCGACCATTTACACAACCACCAACTGGGACATGAATCCCGGAGAGAGTGGCACTTTTCCAATCAAGTACATGGGCACCCAACCGTTGAGCCAGCAAGGGACTATGTATTTACTTTTTTCAGGGAGTGATCGCATGAACATACGTAAAGCGACTCTTTCGCCAGGGTATTAAAACTTCGTGTGCCGTTTCAATTTGAAACGGCTTTTTGCTAATATCATATTTTATAACCATCAAAATCTCAAAAAGCGCCTATCCTTAAATCATGATCCAAAAAATCGGACTAGGTATTTCTCTGATCTTGGCGCTACTGACATGAATCAGCCGTAGTTTTCACCCACGCTAAAAGTTGCTTTTCAAAAATATCTTTTAGCTGATGGATCCACGCGCGATCTTTCACTTGCTCAACGTATCCCCAAATCAGTGAAAGTTCGCCATCGGCAGTTGTCAGACTCATCATCGCAAGAAAGCCTGAGATGTTGAGAGATCCAAAAAACCCTAGGCACTTCCACATTTCACTTGGCCGAAATAGACCTAAACTTGTGACCGTAAAGTGCCCTGGCCCAGTTTGCAGTAGCTTCCCTAGAGCTTTTGAATTCTGATCAAGACCTTTTCCCGTAATAAACGCGGCGGATTTTACAAATGCAAGTGTTTCAAGAGAGCCCTGACTTCGCCGGATATCTTCTCCGATAAGTTTTGCAAGATCAGTGACTGTCATTTTTCCAGGAGCAAAAGTTAGTGTCGAAGAGACATAGGGTCCAAAAAGTGTTGAATCTTTGAGCTGAGAACGAATGTCGCAAGGACTTCCAATAGGCACAACGGAGTCGTCAGGCCACTTTTCAATTTCAATAAGACTTTTGGTAAGCAGAGCGCAAAGGACGGAATGGACCTGAATTTTCTCGGCCTTCACTTTGTCAAAAAAGAGTCTGCTCAGTTGAGAATCAAAAGTTTGGGCGGACATCATAGTTTTTCGCCGTAAACTCAGCGATGCTGGAATGGTCAGCCGCTTTGGCTTCAGAGAAATGTTTTTAAAAAGAATGCGAAGCTGGGTGTAGACGGCTCTCGCCAAGCCCCATTTTAGACTCTTTTTAAGGAGAGTCTCCAAAGGTACCGGTGGTAAAGGAGGAGGGGTAGCATCTAAAACAGCCGGCCTATTAAGAGATTCAGCAAAGTCTTTAGCTAGCATTCCAAGAGATCTCCCATCAGCGGCAAAGTGAGGGAGGATCAACAGTACGGTGGATTTTTCACCACAGGTAAGGTGAACCACTCGTAATAGATGTGATTGAAAATCGATGGGTCTTTCGGACTGCGCTTCTAAAATCTCAAGGAATTTCTCTGGCCCTCCAGAAAAGACAAACTCCTCGTAAATAA
>JBGATJ010000024.1:21709-25008 GCA_044229295.1 Pseudobdellovibrionaceae bacterium | reverse complement strand
CACGCAGGCCTCAATCGGTCTGACAAATCCACACACCAACTTAAAACCCAATGTTTTGAAAACAGGTTTTTAAGACTTGTGGTGATTTTTGCCTGATCTAAAGGTAGAAAAATCTCCATCGCGATCCCTATATTTGTCGGAGTATGCTGTTCGGCAAGCAAGTACCAGAGTTCGTTCGCACCTAAAGGTCTCATCGGCTTTTTCCTCTAAGTTAAATCACTTTTGATAAAATTCGATCTAGCCAGGAGTCGGGAATAACTCCAGTGACCAGACCGCTGACTTTTGCATCTAGGCCAATTCGGTAGCGTGCCTTTGGAGCTTTGGTAGTCATCGCCTCAAATGCAGTTTTTGCCACATCTTCTGGCGTGGTTTTTCTTTGAGCGGTTTCACGTTCATTGAGCTGCAAAAAACGCTGCAGACTTTCGCCGTAAAGAGCCTTCGCCTCGTCAGAAGCGTTTGCGAGGGTTCCTTCTGCCACGGCTCTGAGCTTGTCCCAAATAGGAGTGGAAATACTACCGATTTCAAGAAGCACAACACCTACGCCCTGTGGTTTTACCTCGCGCCTCAATGAATCACTCCATGCCTCCATAGCAAACTTCGAAGAGGCGTAAGCTCCAAGAAATGGCAAAGCAATGCGCCCTGCTGCCGAACCAACATTGATGATGCGTCCCCGAGATTTCCGCAGCAGGGGGAAGACTTGCTGAGTCAACTCAATAGGTCCGAGCCAGTTCACTCGCATCTGGGTTTCAAGATCTCGTGTTGAGATGGCTTCCAAAGGCCCAGCGACACAAATTCCCGCATTATTAATAAGCCCCACAAGCTCATCTCCAGAGAGTTCCCTAGAAATTCTCTGAGCGGCCGCCGTGATTTCTGATGGTTTTTCAATATCAAGTTGGATGGGACGTAAGATATCTTGAGAAAAAGACTTCGTCCAATCTGGAAACGAATTTGTATTTCGAAGACCAGCGTACACTCCATATCCATGTTTTAGAAATTCAATGGCGCAGGCCTGGCCAAGGCCGGTTGAGGTCCCAGTAACTAAAATCCATTTTTTCATACATGAACCTCATTAAATTGGAAGTTAAGGAGTTGTAACGTTTGGTTCTCCATTGTCTCTGGCGGAAGACTACGAAAAATCTGATTACGTAGCCAAGTCGAAGTGGGATGAGCCAGCTGCTCATACCAAGCAACTTGCCTGGCCAGACGCGTGACTTGTGCAGCCCGATGATACCGCGCGGACTCATAACATCGCAAAAGAGTTGGCACGTGAGCTTTTTGTTTTAAAATTCGACTTAGGACAGCGGCATCTTCAATCGCAAACCCAGCACCCTGCCCAAGACTTGTCAGCATCGGATGGGCTGCATCACCAAGGAGAGTGACGGGCCCATCTCCCCAGATGTCGCATGGAAGACGATCCTGGGTTTCAACTGCCAAAATTTCTGAAGACGAAGCTTCTAACGCCGCAAGGGCAAGATCTGGCCACTTTGCCATTTGCTTTTTCAGCCAAGCAAGGGTGTCGCCCGCCGGCTTTCCTAAATCTTTATTCATGGTGATCCACCAGTAAAGGCGCTGCTTTCCTAAATCGATCAACCCCATCCGCATTCCCCTGCCCCAATAATGGATGACAGCGCCTGGCGGAAACTGAGGATGAGAAAACGAAACCGTAGAGAGCCAGGCGTTGAACTTTGACGTGCGTATGGGATGCTTCAAAAGCTCTTTGCGAGAGCGCGACAAAACCTCTCGAACTTGAGAGTGAATGCCGTCCGCTCCGATAAGCGCCTCCCCAGAAAATCCACCTTGAGCTGTTGCCACTTCCACGCCGCCTTGAGTGCAGCTAAAATCTGTCACTCCTGCCGAATTTAAAATCTCAACTCCATCACACCATTGGAGGAGAAGGTTCTGCAAATCGGCTCTATGAATATTGATGCTTGGTGCATGAAGATCTCGATTGATTCTTTTAAAGTCACAAAAGAAAATCCGGCGGTCTTGATCGTCTCTGACGTCAAGGGACGTCATGTGCTGAGAGGCCTTTTCAAATTCTTTGTCAAGACCCCAAGGTCTTAAGGCAATGAGAGCATTTCCCATAACTGAGAGAGCTGCTCCTCTCGCTTTAAATTGCCCAGCTCTTTCTAACACCTGCGTTTTAATATTTTGTCGCGACAAAAGCGCAGCTAACGTCAGTCCTCCGATGCCACCGCCCGCGATTAAAATAGGTTTCATCGCTTCCTCCCTGGGAAGTTTTCCCCCATAGACCTTGCTAAATATAAAACATAAGGAGGCTTCATAATAGAAACGTGGTTGCCAGGCACAGGTAGAACCTCGAACTGACTTTGGATGTGGGCTCCCCAACCATTGGCAGCATCTGCAAAGTGGCTTCCAACAACTTCGTGAACGAGCTGAAGCTGCGAAGGGAGGGGCTCTGTCGAACGCAGCAACAATGTCGGAGTCTTAACTAGGACTCCCGGTCGGTGCTTCACAAAGGCATCTAAATTCAAATTGAATGTCAGAAAAAGATCGTAAGCGAGAGTTAAAGGGATGTCTCCAGAGATTCTTCCTAGTTTTTGCGAAAGATCTACTGCCATTTTGAATCTCTCAGAAAACGAAATCGAAGTATCAGAAATGATCTTTGAAACTTCAACAGGTGTACTCTCATCAGCTCCCGACAGTTCATAAATAAACCACTCAAGACGTGTCGCCTTACTAATATTAAGAACCGATTGTGAGGCCGAAATTGCATCAATTAACGTTAGAGATCCTGGGAGGCCTTCATGCTCCATCAAGCGAGCCATTTCGAATGCGACCATTCCTCCGTAAGACCACCCAGAAAGATGAAATGGCCCCGAACCAAACTCTGCTTTTATTTGTTTTAGATAATGTATTGCAAGGTTCGGGACAGTCCAATTTTCAAAAGCTGGTGACGGAGCCGTAATCGCAACAAAAGACGCCTCTGGCATTTGCAATTTCAAAAGACGTGAAAGTTCACTGTAGCACATCACTGTTCCGCCAATAGGATGAACACAAAAAATCTGCATGGGGCTCTTTTTATCACCCGTCAATGAAACCAAGCACGATTCGCTCTGGCTCGGAGAAATTTCTAGAAGCCATTTTTCTTGAGACCAAATCGTTTGGTGTTTCATCAAATCTTTCAGCGAAACGGTAACCTTGAATTCTTTTCGAATCTCTGCCAGGAGCCGAACCATCGCAAGCGAGCCGCCGAGAGTCGTAAAATCCTGATCGCAACGGATTTGTGAAATATTGAGAATTCGTCGCCAAATGGCAAAAAGTTTTTGAGCGGTCTC
>JBGATJ010000024.1:0-21701 GCA_044229295.1 Pseudobdellovibrionaceae bacterium | reverse complement strand
AGACTCTGACGTCAGTTCTACTGGGTCATAAACCACCTGCTGTGAAAGTTCGCTCAGCTTTTTACGATCTATTTTTCCATTCACACTTCGAGGCACCCGTGAGACTGGGATTTCAAAAAACACCTGAGGGATCCACGAAGCAGGACACACCTTTACCATCTCTTGCCTAATTTTTAATTCAAGGTGAGGGTTTAAAATTGCGAAGCTCTTTGATTCGCTTCTAACAATCGCCCCGTGTAATGTCGCTCCGCTACCTGTCTTGCGAGTCCAAGCGATAACTACCGAAGCTTCAGCATTGCACCTTTGACATGCCATCTGCATTGCAGCTTCTACATCAAGGAGCTCTATACGATAGCCATTAATTTTAACCTGCTCGTCCTTACGGCCAACATACTGTAAAATTCCGTCTTCGGTCTGTCGAACTAAGTCTCCAGACTTGTAGTACCTCTGTCCGCGAAAGTTCACCCACTTTTGACTGTCGTTATTTCCGATATAACCCTCTGCAAGACAAGGCCCTCCGATCCAGAGTTCTCCTAGCCCCTGGCGAGGAGCTTCGATAGGCTCGCCATTCATCTCAAGAGCACAGACTAAAAGCGACGCTCCTGCTATGGCCTTTCCAATGGGCGGTAACTTTTCCCAAGTCTGAGGATCGCGAGGAAGCTGGTGCTCAGTAACAACATGGCTTTCGGTGGGTCCGTACTGGTTAATAAGCGTTGCATTCCTATTCACTAAAAAAAAGTCTCGAATGGCCGTAGTAATTTCTAAAGCTTCGCCAGCTGTAATTACAGACTTTAGATGTGAGAACTCAAAACCTCTAGCGTGCTCGCAAAAATGGTGCAGAACAATAAATGGCATGAATAGCCGCTCGACAGAAAACTGCTTCACTAAAAAATTTAAAGCATCTAGGTCTCGACGTTGACTTTCACTTGTCAAAACCAGCGTGCCACCGCTGCCAAGAGTCGCAAAAACTTCCTGAAAGAAAACATCAAAACCCATAGACGCAAATTGCAGCGTACACAGGGGAGCCGCTTGCACCCCTATGAGTCTTGCAAAAGCCTGTCGATTCATTTGGATTCCCTTAGGCTCACCGGTAGAACCCGATGTAAATAGCAAATAGAATCCATCGAGGTTCAGAGGCACTTTGGAACTCGTAAGCTCAAGCTCAAAGCCTAAAGAGGACAGGCGTAAAATTCCATGGGGCTGGCATAACCCAATCATTTGTTTGCGGCGTTCTGATGGATGAATGGAGTCCAGTGGCACGACAGTGGATCCATGGGTCCCCAGGGCTAAAATAGCTGCAATAAGCTCGGGACCTCGAGGCAGGTCTACAACAATCCGACTGCCCGCCGGCAATTTTTCGGTCAAGATTTTCAAAACTGAATCGGCCTTATCAATCAGGTCTCCGTAGGAGGAGGATTTCTCATTTTGGTTTTCATCAAGCCAAATAAGGGCTGTTTGATTTTTAAGTTGAGAGCGCCAATTTTCAAGATTAGCAAACGCCACAGGATGTATTTCTTGTACAACGTCTGGAGTTTGAAAAATTTCTTTTTCTCCGGACAGTAGACTTTGCATCGAGCTTTCAAAAAGCCCAAGCCAGTCATCGATCGAAAGCCCGTGAACCTTAGAAGCGTTGAGATCAATTTGTAACCGCAAAGTCTTTTGGATCTGATCACTATGAAAATTTGATAGAAGTGCTAAATCTGTCTGTTCAAAAACTTCGATTTCAGAAACCAGGCCAGGGTTTGCAGAAAAAAATTCGTGATAGAGACGAAACTGTGTAAAGTTAAAGGCAGTGTCATAAAAACGTAAACTTTTTCCTGCCGATAACCAATCAAGAATCATTTCGCTGGAAGCATGGCGATGCTCATGCATATCGCGTTCCCAATGAAAGACCTCACGAATCAAACGAGCCCACGTAAAATCGGTGAAATCCTGTGCGTAAGGAACTGTATTTAAAAAAAGTCCGACATTTTTTGTGGAGGTTAGATCTTCCCCATCACGGCCGTTGACCACCACGCCAGTCACAGGACGAAGGCGCCCCGTCGCTAAACCTAACGCTCTCAAGTGGACGGCTAGTAATAAAGTCCGGAGACTCACCTTGTGTTTTCTAACAAGAGTGTTAAGCGTTTCAAACACCGCCGAATCCCACTGGAGATTTCCGGTGGCTGGGGTTCCAGCGCCTTCTGAAATGAGAAGGGGCTCGACTTCCTGAAGGTGACCTTTCCAGAATTTTTGAGTTTTGCTTGAGAGCGCAGCGCGCTTTTCAAAGGCATAGGAAACTTGTGGACTTGTAAGCTCAAGATTAGCTTCTTGAGTGCGACCCTGCAGGCGCCGCGTGTACTCACTCAACAGCTCAGTAAGAAGCACTGATACGCTCCATCCATCTAAAATGACGTGATGAAACGAAAATGCAAACCTAAAACTCTCCTTGAGGGGTTGAATTGCCATCCTCCACAATGGAGGATTTTCGACATTCCATCCTCGCACCTGAAAGTTCTCCAAAAATGAGGACCAGTTGACCTCAGGGCCTAGGATTTCAAAGTGACTTTCCGTTTTTTTATGGACGAGCATCAAAGAATGACCTTGAGGCAAGAATTCCACCGAAGATCGCAGTGCCGGGTGCTTATTTACCAGATCAGCAAGGATCATTTGCCAAAGGTTTTGATCAAATTTGCAGTTGAGTTGAAACGAGAACGTATCGTGATAAGAACTTGTGTCTGCAGACGTGACGAGAAATCCATTTTGAAGAGATCGGAGAGGGTAGGCATCGGCTAATCCATCTGCTATGATCTGCTCGTCGTTCAAAAGCGAAAACGGGGCCGGCTTTAGAGATGCCGCCTCTGGCGTCTCCTTTAATTTTGTCACAAGTTCTTTGAGAGTCGGTGACTGCCACAGATCCACAAGATCAAAATGCAGATGTTCCTTGCGTAAGGCGGATCTCAGTCTTAAGGCCTGTAAGGAGTCTCCTCCTAATTCGAAAAATGAACTTTCAAGATCAACGTTTTTCTGATGCAAAATCTCCTCTACCAAAGAAACCACAAGAATTTCTTGATCACTCATCAAAGACCTTTTGACCTCTGATGTCCCTTCTTTTAGGGAGGCAAGCAAAGCCCTGCTGTCCAATTTACCACTTGAAGTCAGCGGTAACTCACTCACCCAAAACCAACGAGAAGGAATCATGTACTCTAAAAGATTTTTTTTAAGATGCTCTACAATTTTTTTCTGTCGTAACTCTCGATTTTCTAAATCCCTAGCCACCAACACACCCACGAGCTCAGAGACGCCACTTTGTAAAGGTCTAAGTAAAACTCGATTCTCAATTTGATCGTCAACTTCAGAAATTCGAGCCTCGATTTCACCAAGCTCAATTCGAAAACCTTTATGTTTGACCTGAAAATCAAATCGCCCCAAAAACTCGATGTCCCCGGCTGGCGTATATCTGACTCGATCCCCAGTTCGATACAGACGACCAAATCTTTGGGTATTGATAAATTTGTCTGCGGTTAGGGCCGGCCGATTGTGATAGCCCATTCCCACAGCAACACCACCAATGAACAGCTCTCCGGCCGTTCCTTTAGGTACGACACGAAGGTCTGAGTCTAAAATGTAAAGTTTCACATTTTCGATCGGTTTACCGATGGGAATGGATTCCATTGGAATAACATCACCGACGGCGTAAGAACTCACATCCACCGCAGCTTCAGTAGGTCCGTACAAATTATGAAGCTCAACATCTGGAAATGTGTGACGAAATTTTTTTGCTAGACGCGGGCTCAGACTTTCGCCACTACAAATCACTCGTTTCAAACTCGTGAGATCTTTGAGATTGTCCTCTTCCAGGAATAGCTCAAGCATCGACGGAACAAAGTGCAAAGTCGTAATTTTGTTTTCAAGAATAGTCGATCTTAAATACGATGTATCCTTATGGCCTTCTGGAACAGAAATGACCAGAATAGCACCAGTGGTTAACGGCCAGAAAAACTCCCAGACAGAGACATCAAAAGTGTAAGGCGTTTTCTGAAGAATCCGATCTTCAGAGGTCAGCTGATAGGTATTTTGCATCCATGCTAACCGATTGACAATACCTAGATGAGAGTTCACGGCCCCCTTAGGCTCACCCGTAGATCCAGAAGTAAAGATGAGGTAAGCAGCGTCATGAGCACTTATGCTATTGACTCTAGGAGTGCGCCGTTGAGCAAGCAGTCCCTCCACATCTACAACAAACACCCGGGTGGACACAAAAACCTCTTTTTGTACCAAGACCAGTTCAAGTCCACAGTCCTGAATCATAAACTTGAGCCGCTCATCGGGAGCTTGTGGATCTAACGGAACATAGGCCGCACCTGTCTTTAAAATTGCGATAAGGGATACAACCATTTCCAAACTGCGATCCATAAAAACCCCTACGAAAGAGGCAGAGTTTTTCTCTTGGATGTGAGCTGCAAGGGCGTCACTGACAAGATCAAGGTCCCTGTAAGAAAGAACTCTATCTCCAAAACGAAGAGCTGGCGCAAGTGGCGTACGCTTGACTTGATTAGAAAACCGCTCGTGCAAAATATGGGAGCCCTCGATCAAACGATCTGTCGAGTTGTTGAGACTCACAATCTCCATCTCCTGCCGGGGAGATAGAATCTCTAACTGACTTACGGTCTCTAAGGGATTTTGCAAACTTGTCAGCCCGTGCACCCAGCTCTGTCGAAGCTCGTGCGCCCTTTGAGACGAAAAAATCTTTGGATCATATTCAAACCAACAGCTCCAAAGCCGAATGTCATGATTCGGTAGCACCACAATTTCGAGATCTCTTTTGGCTCCTCCGGTGGGCCTTTGTTTGAGAGGGCAACCAAGAAGAAAGCCACGCATGTGATTTTGAAAAGTCAACATGACAGGTGCATCGGCAAAAGCCATAAGCCCTAGGCTGCTTTTTCGAACTTGCTCGCGAAAGTTAGAGCTTTGTTTCTGAAGGTTAAGAGCAACTTGGGAGATCGTTTGCGATCGAATCTTTGCAACTTCAAAAGTGCCAGTTCCAACGAAAGGCCCAAAAACCGATTTTTCCTCAGCCGTCGGCCGATTGTGGCCAGGGGAGGCAATTGCTAAATCGTCCTCCTGGGTGACCTGATGAAGCCACGCAAACGTGTAAGCCAAGCAAAAAGTATAGTCTGTAACAGCCAGAGACCTTGCGTGACGCCGGAGATTTTCGACAACGCTGGCCTCAATGTCAAAACGGATTACTGACTCAGTTCCATTTTCAGAACGGTCATAGGGTAAAGCCACCGCACTTACCGAAGCAGAAAGGTTCTGAGGGGACGGGCAGCTCATGCGAGAAAAATAATCAAAGGCCCCAGCACCTACAGGTAAACCTCGCAGGAAGCGATCCCACGTAGAGACTAGAAGGTCGGCACAGCCGCCATCGCAGACAATGTGATGAAGAACGACAAGCACATATTTGGCCTGAGGAGTTTGCAAAACGGCGCCGCGGATAAGGGGCCCATTTGCCAGATCAAAAGGCTGTTTGCAAAGCTGAGCCATTTTTGATTCAACTTCGGATTCAGCAAGATTGGTTTCTACCCACTCCGGCTGTTGATGATTCAATCGAACTTCAATCATCCCCGCAGAGTTTTCAAAATAGGTCGTTGAGAGTATTGGAAAGTGTGCAACCATTTTGTGAAACGCTAGCTTAAGATCCTGAGTAGAAACATCCGTAGGCAAGCGACCTTCCAAGGCCACGTTGTGCGCAATCGAAAAGGGGTGGAACTGCTGGTACTGCCAGACTGAGTGTTGGAAGGCGGAGGCAAGCCGAGGTCTGTCGTTGAGACTTTCTACATTCATCGCAAAGCTCCCCGACTCAAGACAAAATCATCAGAACCCAGACGGACTCGCTGCCAAAAAATCCGAAGCCGCCAGTTTCTCACCAAAAGCGTCACATCGCTTTTGGTAGCATCGACAATCTCTCCATCTGAAAAATCCAAAAATTCATGGTTTAGCGGAAACAGGATTTTGAAGGCTGTTTCTTTCACCGAAAAAATAACTGTGGTGACTAACTCGAAATCTTGGGTCTGAAGCCGGTTGAAAAGAAGGTCGTACTCCCCTGAATGAGCAATCAATTCCCCAATGTCAGAAGCAATCTTACGCTCAATTTTTTTTTCAATATCCACACCTACCGCGCGTGCATACCCGTCGGTGGCTATGGCAATAAACCCGTCGGAGTGACTGATGGATCCTGTAATTCCCGCAGGCCATAGAGGGTAGCGAAAAGGTCCGCGGACCACGGCACCGCCAGCCATCGAGCTGGCGAGGTCATACGCGGCGTTCTCCCTTGACCAAAAAATCTGAGTCTCGGGAGATCCTGAAGCAAAAAAAACAACATTCGGTAAGACCATCTTTGGCAGAGGTTGCAAGGTCTGTACCCTATCGCTTCATAAACGGTGTTATAAGGCCCTTTTTTTCGTGAACTTTTGCCAATGAACGAGCTCATTTTGAGCCCTCTCAAAGAGCCAAAAAATGAAAGCTAGGCCGTAATAGTTTCACTTCAACGTCGGACCATTGACAGCTTGGCAACCGGTTTGCATATCTTATGCAGAATGAAATTGGTTCTTTTAACAGCGATCTTGTTTTCTCTTCCAACATCGGCGACACAGCGAGAGCCTACGATCATTTCATTTTCAGCTTCTGCTCAAGGGAACGGTTATAACTGGGCCTCCACCCTGGGTTGGCTTTCTGAACAGCTCATGATGACTGCCGAAGAAGCACGTGCGCTTGAGGCTCGGGATGGTCGTAAAGTCTTGATCGATATAACAAGTATTGGAGGAGGTAGCTCCGCGTCGGCCGCGACCTTGGTTCTCGATGCAGCTCTGAACAATCCTACACTTGTGTCGCGCAATGAACCCCAGCAGGATGCCGAACACATCGAACGGCTAGCACACATGGTGCGATTTATCGCACTTGCAAGTGATTACGACCTCCCCATCGTTGCGTCAACGGCGGTTCGCCGTGCAGTTCAGAAAGTAAAAACCCGGTACTTACACCATCCCGACTCATTGTGGATTTCACAACTTTCAAGCACCGTCGTCGTTTCAGATTACGGGCGAATGATCCACATTGCACGCACTCTAGATTGGTCGATGATCAATGGGGATATCCAGGAGCAGCCAGGGTACAATTCAGCTCTCCCGCCAAGTGCCAGCTCCGCTGTAAAAAAGGCGCTCGCTGACGTCCACAAGCTCTATGACCTCACAGGAGAGCCTGCTCAGCAAAGTGACGCTCGTCTAGCCACACAAACCCACTACGCACTCAAACAATTTGCAAATTGGCGCAAACATGCGATCAAACAAATTATCGACCGTGAATTGAGAAAGCAGGTCGGTACCTGGGACGACATTTTCCGACGTTGGGGCGAGGGGATGACACCTCCGGAGCCGATGAATTTAGAGCGAGCCTCCCCATTTCAAAAGACCTTGGGTGAGGAAATCCACCCTGGCTTTTTTACTATCACCATGGCAGCGCCTTTTAGTTCTATTACTGAAATGCAAACAGCTGTAAAAAACCGACAGATCGATTACTCAGACGCGCGGGCTTATATCATCATGAATGCAGAATCCGCTGCAACCATTCTAGGCTCTGAATTTTACCGTCACGAGGTTGCAAAACCGGAGTCGTATTTGCGCCGCTACGTGATCGCGGTTGTCGATCAAAGGTGGCCGGCGCTCAACATTAGCATTCGCGAGCCAGGACTCGTCGAAGAGCTCTCAGGATCTATAAACTCTCCAGCATTTAGAATTCGCGCACTCTACGATCCTACTTCTGGGCAGGCTCAAAACTACAATTTAAGGACTACGAACACCGACGACGTCCTATTTGTATTTGGAGGATTTCCTTATCCAGAAATGACGGCGCTCGTTCAGACTATCTTCCACTGCGAACATAGTAAAACCCTCCGCAACGAAAATATAAAAGTCTTGTCGCGCTTTCATATTTTCGGGAAACCTTACCAAATTAACGAGAACAAAACCTTTGCTACTTTGCAAATCACCACCACCTTCAACACTCGAGGAGAAGTTGGAGCAAAGGAGAATCTCTCTGACTGGTACGCGTGGATCACTGAGTTCTTTCAAATGTGGCAGCCTCAACTGCAAGAAAACTCCGGGGAGCTGATCGACACGCGCATGAACTGGGACTTGGGAACCATCCCTGGCGCAATGGCAGGTCTGGCAGAAACGTTAGTCGCCAAAGGCACGATTGCAGCACGGACCGCTCCACGCAATTTTAAATCTCAGAGGCCCCTCCCCTACGACCCAGAGCCATCAGTGACTGGACGTTAAGCCTCCGCGCGATTGGTCCGATGAGCACAGTCATGATGAGCGGTGCCGCGTGAATTATAATTTCTTTTTACGTGCGATTTCCATAGGTGCCGTCATTGCCTGCCACAAAGTCATGAGCCTAGACCAACAAGTCAATCTGGTTTTTTGCCTCATTCTGAGTCACTACTTTCTTAGTTTTGTAGCGAGTCGTAAAATTGCGTTTGAAAAAGCACGCCAGTGGAAACAGATCGGAGCAGCCAGCGGAATCTTATTTATTGGAATGGCAAGTTTAATTATTTTTGACTGGCCGATTATGGTTTTTGTTTTCGGAGCCCATCATGTATTTAATGAAGTCTACATCCAACAACGTGGCATGACTGAGTCGTCAGTTCCAACCCATCTTCGTGCGCTCAGTGTCCTGCTTGAGGCCCTTATATACCTTGCAGCAACAAGGTCAGATGTTGAGGCCCTCTTGGATGTCCAGGTCGATACCTATGCCTACATCCTCCCTATCGCATTAGTTAGCGGAACAACACTTCTGGTTTCAATCCGAGCGGGCCGAGACAATATTCATATTCGGCAAAATCTTTTATATCTTGCATTGGGCCTGGCTGGAACAGCTCTTTCTTTTTGGACCGACGTCAGCGGTTTTGATTACCTCCTTTTGTATCATTATGTGTGGTGGTTTTTCTTCCCGCTAAAAAAAATGGTTGCCGAAAAATCCGTCCAGAAAATTTCACTCTATCTCGCGTGGAACCTTGTCCTGAGTGCCACAGTCTTCCCATTAACTCCATTAGGTCTTAATTCGGTAAGCTTAACTTGGGATAGCTTCAATTGGCTTTCCCGTGTAGGGGGATATTTCCATATCCTTTCATCCTTGGCTCTTTCAAATGCGCATCCCCAATGGATTCGTTCTAGGTTCCAAGGCGCCGCGCCCACGTCACAACTAAAATCAAGATCTACCAAAGCCGCCTAAGGAAATTTAGAAAAAAAGACCTGAACAATCCTCGGGTATTCTTTAAACCAAGTCGGTTCGTGCCAGGCTCCATGAAAAACCTGCGAAGGAAAGATGATCAGCCGATTAAATTTCATGGGAATGAGATGAAAAGGCTCCCAAAATTTTTTATAGTAGCACCAAAACGTCTCTCCGGTTTTCCCAGCTCCTGGAGCTTGGATGTGTTCATCATGAAAACGGCTGTAGGACACCTTTCCCATAGGAATGGACTCGCGGCCAGTTTTCTTATGACGGTAAAGGGCTGTTCCTCCCCGCGCTTCCTTATTGGTATTAAGGTACACAAGAGCGTTCACCGGGATGTGGAGAGCTCTCTCTGGACTTGCATCAGTATGTGGAAAAGCAGTCGTATCCTTAGGTTGCGATTTTATCAGTTGGAAAAAGTTTGAAACAGCTTTTGGCGGAAAATCGACTTTTAACCCAAATACATCATGAGTGGTTTCTCGCAAAACTTCCAATAAAGATCCTGCGCCAAAGGGCAAATCAATGGATTGGCGGCAATCGTAATAGTCTTTAAAGTTACGCGACCGAGAACCTTCTTTCCAAATGGGAACTGGAGAATCTAGGAAAAAATTTCTGACGCCTTGAGGATTTTTATAAAAATCGTCGACCATCACGACCGGGTGCTTTTCGTGCCCGACCTCAATAACCTGGACTCGCGATTTAAAATTCACTTCGAAGACTTCTTTGGGATGAACAAACTTGCTCTCGATAATCATATTATTATAGTTGCGGATGCATCACATTTGAGTCAAGTTTTATAGCTCATCCCAAAGTCGATTCAGCCACCCAAGTACCGACGGATCTTTGGCGATCACACGCACCGTCTGGTGACAAGAATAGGGGCACCCCGAAATTCGAAGGGGAATAAGTCCCGAGCTTTCAACGAAGTAATTAGGCAAATAACCTAACGCTAACCCTTTATGAATGAGATCTTCCATGAGCTTTAATCCACTGACCTTATATTTTATTTGCCGAGGGAATTTATCATCACGCCATCCATCGATACTCACTGATTTTGCAATCCTTCCTAATATCGCCGATTCCGGAGCGACAAAAGCATGCCTTAAAACTTCTTCAATAGGAATTTGCTGTTTCTGCGCGTATTTTTTGAAAATAGGATGCCCTCTCGAAGCACATGTCTGGAACTCAACTTTAGCCAAGACCTTGGAAACAACATCACCCGGCGGTGCTTGCGTAAGAAGCGCTAGCTGCACTTCTCCGTCTCTCACTTGTTCGATGGCCTTGGCTTCGCTCCTTATGAGAAATTGGGTTTGAGCCTGTGGATAAAGCTTATTTAATTTCTGAACCACATCGATTCCAAAACCCGTTTGCACAATTTCCTCGGAGGACACGTAAGCTTTAATGCTTCCTGCTTCGTTTCCTCGAAGCTCCAGTCTTGCTGCTTCTTCCATCTGGAGAATTTCACCAGCCCTCGTCTTTAGGATCTGCCCTTCTGGCGTCAGTCGTATCCCTCGTCCCGACTTAAAAAACAATGGCGTCTGCAGCTCATTTTCCAGACGGCTGATCGCCTTGCTCAACGAGCCTGGGGAGACATTGATTTGTTCAGCCGCTCGATTTACGTTCTCAACCTTTGCAACCGCTAAAAAATACCGAAGTTCAAATATTTCCATAATCGAAACATATATTTCATTTTCATTTCTTTTTCAAGGATCGGTTCTAAGTTATGACGTAGCTCATGGAAAATGCAAGATTTAGAAAATTCGAATTTAGAAATGGTAAAGTCTCAAAAAACAGGGTCGTTGTTCCACCTATGGCTTCGCAGACCGCGGATATTGCAGGGAGCGCCACAGATGCAACTTTTTCGCACTATCGAAAACTTGCGGCCTCCGGTGCTGGACTTGTTTTTGTCGAATACAGCTTTATTCATTCATCGGGCCGGGGTGAAGAGCATCAACTTGGGATAGACTCAACAGACAAACTCCTTGGTCTTGCCAAAATCGCGCAAGCTGTTCATCAACAAGGGGCCCTGGCAGGAATGCAGATCGTGCACGTTGGCGGCAAAACCACCTTAGAGCTTTCGGGCACTCAGCCCATTGGGGCAAGTGAAACTCCCGTTCCTGTAAAAGGCTGGCAACCGAGTATTCCAAGGCAAGCAAATCGTGAAGACATTAAAAATCTGATTCAGTGGTACACGCAGGCCGCTAAAATCGCAGCCAAAGCAGGGTTTGATTTTGTCGAGCTGCACGCGGCCCACGGGTATGGACTGAATCAATGGCTCTCGCCTCTCACCAATCAAAGGCAGGACAGATATGGCGGCACCATGCAAGCGCGTGCCAGGCTCCTACTGGAGGTGTCGACGGCAATTCGTCAGGAAACCCCAGATCTTCTGCTGGCAGTAAGGCTTCCAGCACAAGACCACCTTCCTGGCGGTCTTAAAATTCAAGATATGATTTGGGTCATGGAGCAGCTTGAGAAAATCGGATGTGATCTCATCGACGTCTCGTCTGGACTTGGAGGCTGGAGACGTCCCAGCGATCGAAATGGACAAGGGTATCTAGTTGGGGACGCTGCCGCTCTTAAAAAGCATACTACTCTCCCCGTGATCGGCGTTGGAGGAATAGAGAGCGGAGGTTTCATCGATGAAATCATTTTGGAACAGAGGGTGGATTTTGCCGCCGTTGGGCGCGCTCTTTTACGCGAGCCCAAGGAATGGGGCGATGTCCATCTTAGGCAATGCAATGAAACTGCGGCACAATTCAAAATGTCATGCTGAAATGCTTGCGAAAGTGTTTTCAATACGTTTCCACTACCGTTGCATCGCCCTTTCAAGAAAATAAAAAGACACTCATTTCTTTGATTTATACAAATAAGCCAGAGAATCTCAAAAAAGAAACCTTCACTGCCTCCCAAAGGATGGACTTATGGCATGTGTTCGATTCACACACTCGCAGCGGGACAAGGTGTGCCCTGTGATTCTTATGGCACGAAAGATTCGAAATGAAAAAATCAGGCAAATCTCCAAGATTCAAAAAACAAAGACGTCTGCTCACGGAGCTCCCCGGTTTAGGAAAGGCGGGGGCCCTTGAACGTCGCCCCTATCCTCCCGGAGAGCACGGATTAAAAAGAAAGAAATATTCTGAATACGCTCTCCAACTCGAAGAAAAACAAAAAATTCTTTTCCACTACGGCGTCAGAGAAAAACAGCTCCGCAGATTCGTGCGCGAAGCCAAACGCAAAGCCGAGACGACATGGGTATCTTATCTCATTGGATTTCTCGAAAGTCGTGTTGACAATGTTGTCTTCCGGCTGGGGTTTGCACCGAGCATTCCAGCAGCCCGTCAGATGGTTTCCCACGGAAAAGTTTTTGTAAACGGAAAAAAACTAAGCATTCGCTCTGCCATTCTTAAGGAGGGTGATCAAATTTCTTTAAGCTCTAAAGCCTATTCAAACCCCTTGTATTTGGACTGCAAAAGAGCTCCCAGACTTCCCCTTCCCGATTATCTATCTAAAGAAATCGTCGGAGAAAATGAGGTTGGTAAAATCACAGATCGCCCTCATTTGGGGCATCTGCCATTTGCATTTACCGAGGGCTATTTAACAAGCTACTACTCACTTAAAGGGTGAAAAATGACTACGAAATGCATCGAGAGTATGGAGGGTGTAAGTGTCATGCCCATCGCGGAAGGCTGTAGTGTCCTTGAATTAGGCAACCAAAGGTTTGTCCTTACCTATGATGTGATCTATGAACTCGCGCTGAAGTTTGCAGATCATATCCAGCGCGAGGATTCTTTGCCTCCAATCCAAGCGGATTGGATTTGCCAGTAAATTATCGGCTTCTTTCCTGAACGATCCAACAACGATAACCTACGACTTCCCAGTTTTCTCGAATCTCAACGACTTTAACATCGCGGTAACCACCACCAATCGGAAAGTCGCGACATTCTTGGCGAGAGGCATTCGAAGCTGCATCTGCGCTACCGAACTGGGCAATGGTTTTTACACTCCCTCGATGCACCACTTGGCGGGCCGCAAATACTTGAGACGCTGTCAAAAGTAATAAAACTGCAAATGCACTTTTCATGAAATCTCCTTTTGTAAAAGTTCATGGTTCTGTACCAAACCGTTGAAGTTAAGCTGGTACAAAATACTGTTGGCCGGACTGGCGGACACATTAACCCAGGGGAAGCCATAAACCGAGATCTCTAAAAACGAAATCAAGGCGGTTATACGCCCATAACCACTTCAAACTCCCACGACGGCCATAGCCAGGTCCACCAACAGTATTAGGACCCAGTTTATATCTATCAACTTTTTTAACCACTTAGAACGCCCATTCCATTTAATATAAGAACCTCAGTTGGATTTAATTTTGCATCGGTAATTTGACGAGGAAACCCATGAAACCTTTATTTAAAATAATGATGTTTAGCATCTTTACAGCAGCCGCAGTACCACTCCTAGGCCTGGCTGATTCTCCCGTTTCTCCAGAAGATCCTCGTTACGAAAAGGCCCTTCAAGAGCGACAAGGTTTTGTCCTTGAAAGCGTGAGGCCCCGAGATGGATTTCAGGATCAAGATCGCCGTTCGTTGGATGTCGAGGGCGGTTTGATCGAATGGATGCTAAACCGAGTACGAACTAAGATGCATCAAGAGGATCTCGGCTTAGTGAATCTTGACTTGAGAAAAATTGCTGAGATTCGTATTTTACAGATCCGAGACATCCTTGATTCGGGCCTGCTTACAGTGCGAGTCACTCACCGACTTTCGCCAAATGATCCCCATGTTCCTTTCATAGGCTATGGCCCTGAAGACGACCCGTTCTACAAAACTTCATCACAAGATGCCACTACCCTCTACAACCCTCTAAAAACTGCAAATGCGAAAAATCTTCGAGCTTCACCACAGGGCCAGGTTCGATTGAATTTGACTCCTAAAGCAGTTGAGATTTTGGAATTTTACAAGTTTCTCGTTGAAGACAAATCAGACTCGATGATTTGGAAGGATGTGCTTCCTGAGCTCAACCGCGACCGGGCGCTGGCAGCCTTCGATGCTTGGTTCAGTGGCTTTCTTTATCATGAGCTGGATCACGTGCGCCAAGGCGTCTACGACGTCACTCGAAGAACGGCCCACCTTTTCGAAGATGCAAAACTTAAGAAAAAGCTTCTGAAAAGCTCCTTTACATCGGACCCGCTCCTTATTGCCGAAGAGATCTATAACGTAGAAGTTAAAGAAGGCGACCCTTTTAAACTCAATCGAGATATGATTTTAGGACATGAAGAAGACACCATTGAGTTAGGTAAAATATTTGGGAAGCAGCTGAAAGATCAAAAGTTTGGCGATCTGTTCAAGCGCAATGGTAAGTATGGATTGCTTTTGGTTGATAACGACCTGCCAGAGTATTACTTGCAAGGCGATGCCCAAGACGCACAAGACGTGCTCAAGTCTGGAAATAGGCCATTAAAGCCGATGTCTGTGAAGAATAACTTACGCCTTGTTCGGGCCTTTCTGAGCGGTACTGCGATTAAAATGGATGGCCAAGTTCGCCGCGTTGTCCTTGAAGACTTCGAGCGCGGTTACTTTACAGGGACCTTAGCCCTATTTATGCGTGGACAGTATCTACCGCTGATCATTTCAGCTCGCCTTAAAACCATCGAGCATAGCATCGCGCGCGGTAAGCCAGCTACTGAAGAGATCAAAAATGAAGTGCGGGGTCTTGGCGAAAAACTCCGCGGTATCGAGACCCATCAACGACTTGATGTTTTTTTGGGATTTTATCCGCACATGGTTGGCGTGATAAAGTCAACTCGGCAGCGATGGGATCAGGTCTCGGTCAAAGCCGGTTTGCCAATGCGCTGCGGACGAGTTCTGCGATATCATTAATTGGCCGGCTCTTGTGAAACATCACTCGATACGTTAGGCCCATAAATGGGACAGCGGCTAAAGAGAGGACGATAGAGTTTTGAAACCCTAATCACATTGTGAGATTGGGAGCATGAAATCATCAGATTTGAAAAATAGGCGTTACAACCCTCTACCCACAGATGTACTAAATAGGTTTTTGCTCGACGGCGAACTCCCCCCCCGCGTTTACCAAGTTCCGGGGCCCACAGGTCAGCAGATGCTTTGATCACCACATGACCATAATTTTCAGCTGACTGAATGCCGTAGTCCGTACAGATCTTTTTCAAGCCCTTCTCCGCAAAAGCATTCGTAGAAAATAGACTTGCCACAATAGTAAATACCAAACAAATTTGTTTCATTTTATTTTTCTCCAATGGGCCGGTTCTTAGCACTCAAGGAGTTTTGCCTCACCAAAGTTTGGGAGGATTGAAAATGATTCATGCGGTATAAACTGCAGGAACTGGACGATCGGCTGGCGCCGGTTATCATTTTGAGACAACGTTTATAAAATTCCATAAAAATGGTATTAAAACGCTTTAAGTTCTATTATAATGAAACAATGCCGAGACTCAAAAAAGACGAAAAACATCACCCGAAAGCAGCATTAGTCTCTCTAGCAGAGCTTGGACGACACCTCTCTTTCGCTCGAAAACGCCGACGAATTGGAGTGCGTGATATGGCTAAGCGAATGATGATAAGCCCCACCACCCTGATCAAACTAGAGAAAGGTGATCCGGGAGTCTCGATCGGTGCATTAGCAAGTGCTCTATGGGTCCTTGGTTTACAGAGTCGACTTACCAAATTGATCGCTCCGGAGACTGACACCAAAGGCCTTAGTGAGGAATCGCGCGCGCTCCCTCAAAGAGTCCGTCAAAAAAAATCCCCTGACTCTATGGATTTCTAAAAATGACGGCGCAAACAGTTTTTACTTACATTTATTTACCCGGGCAGACCATTGCAACTCCAGCTGGTAAACTTGAGATTGTTGAGGACGGTCGCAACTCGTACTCCACATTCCAATATGGGCGGCGCTATTTGCAAAACCCCGACCGAATCGCCATTGATGCTGTCAACTTGCCGCTGCCAACGTCATCCAACTTTATCTACAGAACTCAGGAAGATTTTATCCTTTTCGGCGGCATTCGAGACGCCTCCCCTGATGGCTGGGGACGGCATTTGCTAGAGCGTGAAAAAAATAAACTGCAACTTGCAGAAGCTGACTATCTTTTACTGGCAGGAGAACAGCGGGTTGGTGCCCTCGCATTCGGCCGCGATTTGAGCGGTCCTCTCCGTCGTGACCGTGAGTTCGAGGGCAAAACAATTCGGCTTCAAGATCTTCTAAAGGACGCCCAAAGAGTGGATTCCGAAGAGCAATTACTCCCGGAGCATCAAAGATTTTTCGTGCGTGGCTCCTCTTTAGGTGGAGCACGCCCCAAAGCTTCGGTTATTTGGAATGGAGAATGGTGGCTCGCTAAGTTTGCACGCCAAGATGACCGTTATGATATTGTCCGCACCGAATATGCAACTATGATGCTAGCAAAAAAGTGCGGCCTAAATGTTCCAGAGGTCCACCTGGAACATGTTCTCGATAAAGACGTTTACTTAATCAAACGTTTTGATCGTCTCGGAAAGGCTGACGGAGGTGAATCTACGAGACAGCACTTCCACTCGGCTCTCACCATGTTAAATGCCCATGAAAGCGAATCCAAGAATCGCAGCTATGAGGATATTGCCGATATTCTAAGACAAAAAAGTGCGATCCCAGAAGAAGACTGTCGGGAACTATTCCGCCGAATGGTGTTTAATATTTTGGTAAATAATACTGATGATCATTTGCGAAATCACGGATTTCTGAACATCGCTGATTTTTGGAATCTTTCTCCCCTCTATGATGTTGTTCCGCAAATCCAAATTGGTCTAGACCGCGACATGGCCATCGGAGTCGGCTTGCAAGGTCGCGCTGCAAACCTTAAAAATGCACTCTCAAACTGCAATGCATTTTACCTTCGGCAAGATCAAGCAAAGGTTGAGATCAAAAAACTGATCGAAGTGGTCTCCAATTGGCGGCATCATTTTAAAGCTTGCGGGTTTACGGCAAGACAAATCGACAAACTCGCAGGCTGTTTTTCGGCGCTAGACACGAATGACGTCTAAAAAATAACTAAGTTATTGAGATCTAAATAATCTCTTAAAACTTTGCGCACTAACCACCGTCGCATCGGTCAAGTTGATTTCATCCATATCTGACGATGGATGGGTAATATAGAATTTTTTCTTGAAGACTTGGTTGTTGACCTCACCAACGTAACTCACCACTAACGAGCTCCCCTCGCAGCCCGCGGCCGAGCATACAGTGTCTTTTTCAGAATTATAGAGAGCACATCGCGTTTGTCCATCCGTATAACTCTGAATCCAGGTACCGCTTTCATTTAAACTGATTGCAGAGAGCGATGCCGCTTTTCGGCTCGAAAGGAGCTCAAGTTTCCCACCCAAGTAATTTGAAATCCTAATCAAAACTCTCCAGAGAACTAGATTTTTTCTGTGCACTAAACTTTTTAAAATGATCGCCGAAACATTCTACGTTTCTAGAAAATTTATCTATTTCAATTGGGGGTCCATGTGAAGAGCAAACAGTTCATCGCGATACTGATGATCCTAGGCCTTGGCCTAGCGTTCGGATGTTCGAAAAAATCAACGACAGATTCGACAACACCAACAGCAATTGCAATTCCGGTGATTACACCATGAGCGAGGCTAAAATGAATAAAATCTATTTTGCGACTCTAATTTCCCTCTTTATTTCAACTGGATCTCAAGCCACCGTTAGCACTGCGACTCAAAGAGTTGCAAGTGACCTTGGCACTCAAGAAGCTATTGAGGCTTCGGCAATTTGCGATCTTGACAAGATGATTGGCTCAAGTGGTGGAAATCTTGGCACTCCAAACACTATGCTTTGCCTCATCAAAAAATTGGGACTCACTGGAACCGGCGAGGCGACTACGGTCATCTCTATTGGTGGCCAGTCCTTTACTATGCACTACATTTTGAGCTCCCCAGGTTTGACGGCCGATGGAGTCACCTACGACTACTCACTCAAAGTTTGGACATGCGGAACTAGCTGTACTACAGCGGCTAATTTTTTGCCTGCGGTGTTCACAGCATTTTCTGCGAGCAGTGATGGAACTATTAACAAGGGAATCTTGATCAATAATTACAGCGCTGATTCTGGGACACTGAAAGGCACATCTTTTATTAAGTGGGACGTTGGAAGTGCGACGACCAATCGTGAGATCACGTTGAACATGGTTGACTGTAGCAGCTCTCCGACCTTTGCGGGTTACACCGTTTACACTCGAAACGGGACAACTGGAATGGTAACGCTGAATAATATGTCTTCGCAGTCTACCGGCTCTGTAAGCCGCATCGCCCTTGCTATGGACATGAGTACAAATGTCGGAAACTGGCAAGAAGATACAGTCGTCAGCTCTGGCGGCGACTCTCCAGCTTGGAGCGGTGGATTTACCCGAACTGCAACATCGACGGATTGGACATACGCTTCTGCAACCACAGATAGCTCAATTACCATCAATCCCTACACGACAAAGATGACTGGCGCGCTTTTGTCAGGAGCCACATATCAAGGCGTGACTTGTGCTGGAATTACAGCCACTGGTGGAGTCACATCAGTCAACGATGGAACCAACGTACTTACGACTCCAGTGACCGCTAACGGCGGAATGGCTCTTCATCCCGATAATATCTAATTTCTTTTCAAGCGGTCTTGTCAATAAGACCGCTTTACTCAAAACCTATCGATCCAACGACCTATAACGCTGATCGCATTCGTGTCGGGAAGCTGAGTTGCCAGAGGTGGCATCCGATTGTCATCTGTGCGCCGCATACGTTCCCAGATCACGCTGCGCTCTTTGCTTCCTGGGGCAAGGCGCCTTGGGCTTGAAAGGCCCAATCCTCCTGCTGTAGGTGGCACGTTCATAATGCCCATACGACTTATTGGAGTTTCATAGCGGAAATCAATATCGACCGCTGCCGGTCCTCCAGGCTGATGGCACATAGAACAGTTGGTAGCAAGGTAAGAGCGTGCACGCAATCCTACATCGATTTGGGAGTTTTGGGGGTCAGGGCGCTTCGCATGCCCACTCTCAGGGCCTATGTTTGTGGTGAAGAGGCTCCAAGAATTCCAACGATTCAACTGCCCGTCACGATTTACCTGCGACGTGCGAAAACCCTGAACGAAACCACTCACCGTTGTGTGGCAACGGTTGCATTCGGTAGTTCCGGGATAGTGCCAAGTGAGGTTGCGTGTGACATTGTGATTGTCTTTGATCACGAAGGCTTGCTCCACAGGACTCACCGAGAGATCGGCATCCGTACCGGCCGTGTTCCACTTGTACGTGAACCCGGCCCAACCACTGGGAAAATTCACTATCACGCGGGTTTCAACCCGTCGACGAGTCCCATCGTTGAGAGTCAGTTCAAAATTCTTTACGAAAACCGTTCCCTTCGGAAACGTCCAGTAGCCTGTTTCTGAAAATTTGATTTTTTTACCATTGGGAATCGCAAACCAGCGCCGCTTGGCTGCACTGTCTGACCAGAGAGGGCTGTTCAAGCCGTATTCGACGACGCCTGAGGCAGGCGTGAGCTGGGCCGTATTGACAAACAAACCCGTCTGCGAAAGTTTCTGAGGAAGCACTGTTGTGGAGCCGCCGGAATTATCAACAAGTCCCCAGACGGCTCCGTCTACAATGTCGACCGCAAAAACTTCTCCGGCCTCATCCTGCACACGAACCTCCATTGTAGCTGTGTTTGCCTTCACATTTGCTCCAGCCGTAGTTTCCACCCTTGGAGACAACGTCAATTTCTTCCTAGGCGCTTTGACCGACGTCCCCTACCCACATCTTGCCAGTCCCGCGATCGAATGACCATCGAAAGGGATTACGAAACCCAAAGGCAAAAATTTCGCCGCACTTCGGGAGCGCACTGGTGGCATTACCGACGGTGGATCCCCTGCCCCACCGCGATCTCCCAAGGCCAAATACAAAAATCCGTCAGGTCCAAACTGGATTGATCCGCCCTTGTGATTGTTCGTGCTTGGTTGGCGCACTTCCAGAATAATCTTTTCACTGTCAGGCAGTGCTACATCTGGATCGGCTGAGACTTTATAACGAGCAAAGACGCCGCGATTTCCAGTCGTGGAATTGTAATGCACATAGAAATATCCTGTGCTTGCAAAATCCGGTGGGAATGCCAGGCCCAACAGCCCCTTTTCTCCTTCGGTAGAAACTTTATCGCTAATATCAAGAAAAACCCGCGTGGTATTCACATCAGGACTGGGTTGAAATACTCGGATCACTCCAGGTCGCTCGACGACAAACAATCGGCCACTGCCATCCCGAGCACTCGTGATGAGTATCGGCTGGTTAAATGTGAGAGAGGAAAAGAACCTCTTGAAAGTGTAATCCCCTGATGTGGTCCAATCCGCTGGGAAATGAAGCTTGGCTAACACAGGCCGTGCTCTAGGATCTGCGGCGCTCGCTTCGGTATCGATGGCATCGGGAGTTTCGGCAAGCAGATCTCCAACCTCGACCTCCGCGGAGCTTGGATCAGCTTCCGATCGCGGGAGACTTAAGGTCATGGCGACGAAAATTATCGCGGCAAAAATCAGAATATGGGATTTTAGGATACGTGATTGGCGCATAATTTCTCCTCTGCTTTAAAACCTGCGAATTTTCGCGGCAAATATGTACCCTGCCCTTCAGAAGAAGGGATGATGAAGAATGTTTTAGAAACTAAACTCTAGTAAACAGGATCATCAAGTTATCGATGGCAAAGCTGGTCGTTGGTCGCGTTTATCTGGACCAAAGACTTGATCAGCAGGCGGAAGTAACGAGTATCAAGCAAGGCTGACCGTACCCTCAATATTAAACGAGCAATTCAGAGAATTCGCGATGAAGCAAAGCTCATGTGCTTTGTGGTGAAGCTGTTGCGCTTTTTCAGGGTCGCCTTTAGTGATCTTCACTTCAGGTTTTAAAACCACTTCAGAAAATCGTCCACCTCCGTTTTTTTCAATGATCATTGTACCCACCGGATTATCTCGGTAGCCGACGACGTTGATTCCTGCCGCCGCGCAAAGATGAAGATAAAAAAGCATGTGGCACGCAGATACGGAGGCGACCAGTAAATCCTCAGGATTGTGACGAGTTGAATCTCCACGAAACTGAGGATCAGCAGAGCCGAGAAGAGACGGCTTCTCTGCAGTTACAATTTTGTAGTCGCGACCATAAGAGGTATACGAGGATGTTCCATTGCCAAGGTTCCCCGTCCATTCGACGGTTGATGAATATTTGTGTTCATTCCTTTGCTCCATAAGTTCTCCTCATATGGATGACCAACCTTCAAGTGGAAAATATTTTAATTGAACTATTTCTTGATGAGTCTCTTGGGCTTACAACCTCATATTCGCGTGCTGGTTAACGCATTAAGTGTAGTCCGTACAACGCCTATCCACAATCT
>JBGATJ010000023.1:0-57012 GCA_044229295.1 Pseudobdellovibrionaceae bacterium | reverse complement strand
TGAAATACCAACGAATCAAATACGGGCAACTCAAAAAACCAAGACAGCTCGCCAGAAACGACTTCACTAAAAAAGGATGGGCCTATGAGCAGCGAAAAAAACAACAAAAATGCAGCGCTTAAGTAAGTGCCATTCGTTTCGGGTCGGTTTTGGGTCTGCAAAAAATAAGGGTTATTTAAAGGGTGAACCCCCGGGGAAACCCCGGGGGTTCGGTGGTATTAATCCAAAGGAGAGGGTTGGGTGACTCGTGGTTCTCCGATGGGTTGGATAACAGGTGGTGGTGGAAGTGCTGGGCCGCCAATCACGCAGCTTTTAACTTCAGTGACGACAACAGCGACGTTTTTATTCACGAAAATAGGTGGCTCTACGAGCGCATTGATCACTTTTTCAGCGGCTAAGTAGCGATTATCGATTTCAGTTCTCTCTTCGTCAGAGAGGCTACCTGCTACTACGCCTGGAGACGAGATACTGACAGGCAAGATGCTTCCTACAACCGTGATGTCGAGTTTGCGGTTTTCAGCTTTTGCAGTTTTTGCTTTGTTCAAACAGTCCGCGCCCCCAGGGATGCTGGATTTGTAAGAGAGAGATAAAAATAGGTCGGTCGTTTGAACGTCGTGAGAGTCCAATCTTCCTGGACCATTCATGATAGTGGTAGCAAAAGAAGGTGGAGGCTGTGGGCATGTAAAGCCCACCATGGCGATGCAGGCGAGTTGTGGAATTGCTTCCAGGTCCATAGCTTCGTCCACTCGATCGAAGTGCAAAGTCAGGTCTGTAGACTTTTCCTTAGCAATTGTGTTGAGACCTTGCAGCTGATTGTCGACCGTTTGAGCGTCGCCGCCGTTGCCGCTAAAGTTAGATGGTGCGCAAGCTGTGTTGAGAATCATTAAGAGGCTGATGAGTGAAAGTTGTAAGTGCAGTCTATTTGGGTTTGATACTAAGTGCATATCGTTCTCCTTTTTTGTTTGCGATATGACTTAATCCTAGCAGTGGGGATCTCTCCCCACGACAGACATTTGTGGCGCGATTTATATCATAATGAGACGTTTATGGACGGGTGGCGCTTGCAGTGTTGCTGAATGCAGAAAAGATGTCATTACTATCGAGATCTTTCTTGGCGGCTCGAATACGGTAATAATACTTGGTCCCTGACACGGCTGAGGTGTCAACGTAAGTTTCGGTGTTTTTGGCAGGATTTGTTAGATAGTCAAAGCCCGTCGTAGCGGCTGTGCTTCTCTGGATGCGGAAGTTGAACTCATCGCTTGAGTTGTCATTCCAATGCAAGGTAATACCACCTGAGCCCGCTGTAGCTGTAAGCCCCGAAGGCGCTGCTGGTTTTGGGACTGGAGTCGGAGTTGGTGTCGGAGTAGGCGTGGGCGTAGGAGTCGGCGTCGGTGTTGCCGTCGGACCTGGAGTTGGTGTTGGCGTGACCGAAGCTCCCGGAGTCGGTGTTGGCGTTGGAGTGGAAGCAGGCGTTGGTGTTGGCGTCGGTGTCGTGCAAACGGCTGGCGTGCATGAGACAGTGTCGTGGTCAACACCAGTACATCCCGTAGTTGGTTGGAGATTTTGGTTCAAGCACTGACGAGTACGGTTTTGAGTTGCAGAACCACATGGGCCAGTACAAGCCGATAAGGTCCATGAACTCCAAAAAGTTTGAAAGGGCCCAATGCCCGGAAGGGTTGGAACTGGAGTTTGGGTATTGACGTCAGCAATGGCAAGCTCTCCAATTTCAACATTAAAGCCTTCGCCTTTGACAAATTGCGGACTGCCATCGCCAATAACTCCGCCAGGAAGGTGAATCTCCCAAAACTTTTCTAGAGACACGCTTGAGGAGACTCGCAATGCAACAACTTGCTTAAGGTCAAAGCTCATCATGATGACCAAATTTGCGCCGTCTCCTAGGGACACCACGAGTGGCACCACTGCCGCTTGTGGACTCAAACCGTCTTGTTTCCAACTGTTGAGTTCCATTTTTGTTTGAGAGTCCATAAATCGAACGATGGCAGGGGCGTCGACGTTGCTTCCTGGTGTCCTTGTGTAGATGATTTTCTCTTTGACTCCATCGCCGTTAAAATCGTACTCAACTCCAGACTCGGTCACAACATTAGATCCTTGGTCTGTAATCATTTGGTATGTGGTGGAAGTTGATTGGCTTTTAATCGCGCTGCTATCGGAGCTAGGGCCCACAGATGACTGTCCGCAGTTTTGAAAACCGACTAAGACGGCAACAACAAATAAAATATACGCAAATATTTGTGTCATGTGGGCTCCCTCCCTTTAAGTCTTAGAATACCTTAATTTTTAACTCACCGGAACCTCAGTTCTTAAATTGAGACTCCAATTTATCGACGAAGGTCAAGTCAGTTGCGGCTCAAGTTGGGACGGTTTTTTGTGAGAGGATTTTTTGGGGCGCTCAAGGCGCGTGAGAAGGAGATAAAACGCAGGAACGACAAATAGAGTGAGGACCGTTGAGACGATAGTCCCGCCGATGATGCTCAAACCCATCGGAGCGCGCGTTTCAGAACCAACGCCTCCCCCTAAAACCAATGGCAGAGCGGCTGCCACGGTGGCCACTGAAGTCATAAGAATTGGGCGCAGTCTTACAGGGCAGGCATTAAGTAACGATATCTCTGCATTTTCTTTTCGCTGCTCGCGAATTTGATTGGTGAATTCAACGAGCATGATGGAATTCTTTTTTGCAATTCCCATAAGAACAATGAGGCCGATAAAACTGAAAAGGTTGAGCGAAGTGTTGGTGAGCCAAAGTGTCAGTAAAGCTCCCGTCGCTGAAAATGGCAGTGCCATCAAAACAGAAATGGGATGAATAAAAGAATCAAACTGCACAGCCAAAATCAAAAACGCCACCAAAATTCCAATAAGCAGGGCCCCGTAAAGACTTGAGAACGCCTCGCTAAAGCCTGCAGATGCACCTTCTAGTGCAAGACTATAACCCGGAGGAAGAATCTCTTTTGCAATTTCTTTGGCGCGATCTAGAACTTTGGATTGAGATTGCCCTTTGGCAAGGCCACCAAAAACTGACATAGACCGCTGTCTGTTGATACGTGTGATAGATTGAGACACGTCATTAGGAGCTGCCGTGACAAAGTCTCCAAGGGGAAGTCGATTGCCTGCATAATTGCGTACATCTAAATTTCGAATGTCTTCAGGGTTTTTGATCAGGTTCTCCGGAATTTTAAATCGAATGTCATAGCGTTTTCCTTCGTTTGTGTACTGCCCTTGTCGGTAGCCTCCGACCGCAATTTGCAACAATTGAGAAACAGCGTTGACGTCGACACCACGTAAGCTCATCGCTTTACGATCTGGTTTCACCAGGAGTTCAGGTATCCCTTTGCGATAGTCAGTATCTAAGTCAACGGCAAGCCCCTCTTTTTCAAGACGTGAAATCATCTCGTTCACTTTGTCAGAGAGCACTCCTAAACTCGGTCCGCGTAAATTAAAAGCGACTGGATTGAGGCGTCCAGTTGTTAAGTTGCGTGCTGAAATATCTCGCATCGAAATACGTACACCTTTGATCTCTTTGAATTTGCCGCGAAGGATATCCATGACCTGCACGTGAGTAAGCTTACGTGTATCTCGAGATTTGAGAGTTACAGGAAGGAAAATGGTCGTAGGAGAATTTCCTCCAGGGCCTCCGCCACCAACAGAAACAAGATAGCTCTCAACTTCGGGTTGAGACTTAAGCACCTTCTCAAGAGCTAGTGAAACCTCGTTGGTCGTTTCCAGCGACGATCCTGGAGTGGTCTGCCCGCTGACAAGAATCAAATCTTGGTCTTGAAGTGGAACAAACTCCTGACGAACCTTACTTGCTAAAAACAGTGACATTCCAAAAAATATCAATGAGGAAACAACGACTGTTCCTTTCCACCGCAAAGTGAGGCGCAAAACGGATCGGTAACGATCGCTAAATCTTTCAAAGACTTCGTCTAAATAGTGCTCGAGGCGCGACACCTTGGGTTCTGAGGCATAGAAAGCTGAGGCGCGCATCGGCGTGATCGTGACAGCTTCGGCAAGCGATAGCAAAACTGCTCCGCAAAGAGTAATTCCAAATTGAAAGAAAAACTTTCCGATAATTCCTTTCATGAATACAACCGGTAAAAAAACGGCGATGACGGCAAGGGTTGCTGCGATGGCCGCAGGCAAGACCTCTTTGGATCCATCTGAGGCGGCTTCATCGGCTGATTTTCCCATGCGGTAGTGACGTACAATATTCTCTAAAAGCATGATGGCGTCGTCAACAACGATAGAAATAGCTAAAGTTAAAGCAAGGAGCGTAAATAGATTTAGCGTAAATCCCGCGAAATATAAGATCGCAAATGTTCCTACGATTGAGGTCGGGAGAGAAATCAAAATATTCAGTGCCGCTTGGATGCTTCCTAAAAACAAAAAGCAAATAAGAATGGTGATCAAAGCTGCAACGACAAGCTTTTCTTTGGTAAGATCCACAGTGGCTCGCGTGGCCTTCGTAAAATTTACTGTAGTACGAGATTGAAATCCTGGAGGAAATGAGCTTTTGATTTCATCCAGCTTTTTTTGAACAGCGTCGGCAACTTCTACTTCGTTAGAGCCACGCTGCTTACGAATCTGAAGAGCCACCGCAGGCGTACCATCAATCCTTGATAACCTTCGAATGTCAGCGAGGCCCTCTTCGACCCGGGCAACGTCTTTAATCTTGACAACAACGTCGCTATTGATGACTTGGCCACCGCGTTTGAGAATTTGTATGTTGCCGATTTCAAGAGGGGAGGTGGCTTCGCCTAACCAGCGTACGCGGATTTCTTTTCTCCCATCCACAAACTGTCCTGCTGAGCTTTCGATGTGCTGGGTTTTAAGAGCATCGACAACGTCACTGACAGTCAGGTCGGCGTTTTTTAGCTTTTTAGGATCAAGCCAAACTCGCATGTTTGGATCAGGATAGCCGCCCAAGGACACCTGCCCAATGCCAGGTAAAAATTGAAGCTGATCGATGAGATAGTTGTTCACCCAAACGAGCATGTCTTGCATGGTTTTTCCGCCGTAGACGGCAACAATTAAAATCGGATCATCATCTGGGTTTGATTTTTTGATCACTGGAGGATCGACGTTTGGAGGGAGCACAAGCTGACCCAAAGCAGACTGAACTTCTTGAAGAGCTACATCGACATTGCGATTGATTTCAAATTCTAAATTAATCGACGCAGATCCTTGATTTGAGGTCGATCGCATCTCTTTGACACCTTCGATTTGAAGAAGGCGCTGTTCAATGGGCTCTACGATGTCGGCTTCGATAACTTCGGGGGCCGCACCTTCGTAGGTGACCGTAATGTTGAGAACCGGAAAATCAACGTCAGGCATCTGGCTGATTCCCAGCTTGAGCAAGCAGATGGCTCCAAACACGATCATCGTAAACATCAAGACCCAAGCGAACACGGGCCGACGTATAGAAAGGTCGATCAAGTTCATTCCAAGATTCTAAGCAACAAAAAATTTTTAAGCAATGTTGATCTCTGGACTCTCTGCACTCTTCATTTTTGTCGAAGCATCCTCAAACTTTCTTAACATTAGGAGTGAAGATGCAAGGATGCCTGAAGGTCGTGGTTGCGATAAGTGTGTTGCTAGTTTCGTCCCTTGGTCTGGCCATCTCAGAGGAACACTACGTCTCTAATTACGAAGATGTTGTTAAGCCGTTTTATGAGAGTGGTACAACGGGAGAAATGCAAGGCCAGGCGAGCCGTGTTTTACGCTACATCGTATTTAGGCATCCCAACCCTAAGGGAAGCATCGTGATCTCTGAAGGTTACAATGAAAGTTTTCGCAAATACGCCGAAGTTGCGTATGATCTCTATCAGCACAACTATTCAGTCTATATCCTGGACCATCGAGGTCAGGGCGCCTCCGATCATTTTCTTTCAGATTCGCAAAAGGGTTACATCGATCATTTCGAGTATTTCGCGCTCGATTTAAAAAAATTTTTAGAAAGGGTCGTGAGTCAAGAAAAAGGCCTTCCGAGATTTTTGCTCGCGCATTCTTTAGGAGGCACAATCGCCAGTGCTTATTTAGAAAAGTATCCTCAGGATTTTCAAGCCGCAGTCCTTTCTTCTCCCATGCTTGAAATTGATCTTGGAGCTCACCAGGAGTGGCAGGCGTCTTTGGAGCTGACCGCGTTGATGCTGATCGGCCGCGGCGCCAATTATGCCCCGGGGAAGGGGCCTTACGACCCGGCTCTTCTTTCTTTTGATGGAAACGGAGTTACGCACAGTCGGGCACGGTTTGAAAAGAACAGGCAAACTCTGGTTGAGAATCCCTCTTTGCATCTTGGAGGACAGACAGTCCGCTGGGTTGCGGAAGGAATTCGTGGAAGTTATAATGCTCGCATGGGAAGCCAAAACTTGGCGGTCCCAATCTTACTTTTTCAGGCAGGTGAGGACGAGCTCGTTAAGCCATGGGGGCAGAACACCTTTTGCGAGCGGGCTATGAATTGCAACATTGTTAAATTTCCAGATGCTCAGCACGAGATTTTGCAGGAAATCGATTCCATACGGCAAGAGGCGTTTACTCAAATTTTCGATTTCTTCGAGGAAACAGCTCCCTGAGATTCCTTGACAGAATTACAAGGGGCTAGTTTACACTTGAGCCATGAGCATTCGATGGGGCTTCATTTTTTTAGCTGTTTTTCAGTCGCAAATTTCCTTTGGCGATGACCACGGAAAAGCTCTTATTAAAGCAGCGATCGGTGGTGATGTCGCCCTCGTGCGGAGCTTGCTGGAAAAAGGGGCGGCTGTAGACTCTGCCAATGATCGGGGAGTGACAGGACTCATGATGGCAAGCCTTAAGGGCAATAAAGATATCGTCAAACTTTTGCTTTCTAAGGGAGCAGAGGTCAATGCCAAAGATGCCTCTGGAATGACGGCTCTGATGGCAGCTTCGGCTCAAGGCCATGCAGATGTTGTGGCCATTTTTTTAGAAACAAAGGGGATAGATTTAAACATCACATCTAATAAGGGACTGTCCGCCTTGATGCTGGCATCCATGAGCGGCAAGGTTGAGGTTGTAAAATCCCTTATCTCCAAAAATATCAAAATCAACGCAAAGGCCGACAACGGTTTGTCCGCGTTAGCTTTTGCAAAAGCAGGGAACCACGATGCCGTGGTAAAAGTCCTCTTAGAAGCTGGAGCCTCTGATTAAAAGTGGATTTCGTAGTCCGCCCTAACGAGGAGTTCCCTAGATGCCGTTGGAAGAGGCGCGTGGTATCCGACCTGATAAGGCTGGGCTAAGCGGTAATCAGTATCCAGGATATTAAAAACGCCAACTCCTAAACCTAAGTGATCAACAAAGGCATTGTCATAGGTCAAAAACAAATTGGCGAGCGGGCCAGGAGCCAGTTTTTGAAAGTATCGCTGAGCTAAAATCGCATCCCAGTTGTAAGCATAGTACTCTGACATTGCTACAACCGATGGATTGACCTTAAGATTTTTATCCCAGGTATTGATGCTAGAATTTAGAGTCAATTTGTGAGCAGGGAAACCAAGCATAAGATCTGGATGGTCTGTCACGCGGTAGGCCTGTGGCTGTTCCCCTACGGTTTTATAGTAGGAGTAGGTAAGGATGGCATACCCCCAGTGATCTTTGAATTTTAATTCGGTTTCTAGTCCTTGAGTTTTGGTGCGCGTGCCATTGAAGTTCCGAGTGGTTCCATCGGCGTCAATTCCATAAATGATAGGGTCATCAATGGTGGTTTGAAATAAGTTGACTGTAAGGTAGGAGCTCTCAGAGAGTTGGTGCCCTCCTTCGATCTCAAAAGTTTTGGTTTTATCGGGCTTGATTTCGGGTTGGCTGTCGATGTTCATGATGGTAGGGGCCCGAAAAGCGCTAGCTCCTAAAATTTTGAAATGCCATGAGGACTCAGCACGAGTGAAACCGATTCGTGGGACAAATGAGGAGCCTGCTTTGCTATGTGAATCGTAGCGCGCGCCAAGAGCGAGCTGCGCAAATCCTAAGCCAGTTAAGAGTTGTGTATAGGCAGAGTTTGTAGCGTAACTCTTTAAGTGACTGCCATCGCTGAAGGCCGCTTGATAGGAGAGGTAGTTTTCGTTAGTTCCGGTGTCTTCGATGCGCTCAGCCCCCAGCAAAAAATGGCTTCCTGAACCAAAATCGTAACTGCCATTGAGACCTGTTTTCATTCTCTCTCCGGTGAAATTACTTACGACACTTGATCCTTGAACCGGAGGTGTGACAGACGAATCGATGCTTGCAAGCTCCACGTCCACAGTTTGCCAGGGCTTTTGAGTCTTATAGTTAAAGTAAGGCGTGATTAAAAGGTGATCGGTAGCTTTGTATTTGTAGTCCAACCCTAGGTAATGGCCATGAAACTCAGAAAACACGGGCCTATTTGTTTGCAGATACCCAAAACCTGTGGTGGTTGTCATTTGGTAGAACTCACGAATGTAGCGGAAATCAAATTTTTCGTTACTGATTCCGACGTTAATGAACATAGGATCAAGGCGGTTTTTTGAAAAGTTATAGGTCTGAGTTTTTGTCTGTGCATCGTTGGTAGGGTCAGAATCTAAAGGTAGCTCATTGTACCCCGTAAACTCTCGGTCACTGCGAACGCCCTGTCCTGAGAGCACAGCGACGCTCACCTGAGTCCCGTTCACGACAGTCCCGCAACTAGCCGTTAGATCTCGCCTTGCAAAAGACTTTTGCATCTGACCCACTTTTCCAGAGACTTCGCAGCCCTTAAGATCAGCCCCTTTTTTTGTGATAATGTTGATGACGGCAAGTTCGGCAAAGCCCCCGTACACGGCCGACCCGGGTCCACGAATGATCTCAATTTTTTTGATCGTGTCTACAGGATAGCGATTGCCAAACTGGATCGTCGAAAAAAGAATTTCGTTCATCTCAAGACCGTCGATCAGAAGCAGGATCTTCCCTTCGTTTCCCCACATTCCTCGAATCCCCATGCTTGCTGTTCCCCAGCTGTCGTTACCAAAGCTGATTCCAGGTACGAGATGAAGCACGTCCATAAGATCTCTGGCTCCCGAGTTTTTAATCTCAGCATCCGTGATTACAGTGAGGATTCCTGGTGCAGACCGGGCTGGGATTTCGGATTTTGTTGAGACCATGGCGGGGACGTTGAGGAGATCTTCGAGGGTTGATTCGTCGAAGTTTTTGGTTTGTCCTTGAGCGATGACGGGGACGGCGAGGAGAAGACAAAGATAGATGTTGAAATTCCCAAAAAATAAACCCATGTCACCCCCTAACTGGAACATTTGTGTGTGTTTCTTCCTCTCCGGACAAGAGGCATCATTTGTTTTCATTTAAAAGTGCTTTTTTGCTCTTGGTGTCCGGACTTCGCCCAAGCACAATTAAGTATTCCAGTTAGGGTAAATTAGGTCGCATCTCGTTTGGAAAATCAACCCCCTTTCATAATTAAATTGTTGAACTAATTCCCTCACCCACTAACATCAAAGAAAAGGAGCCCTCATGAAAACCTCAACACTGTTCACCGCCCTTCTATTTCCACTTATAGCCCGTGCCGACGTTGCCGAGCGCCTTGGGGATATCGAAAAAATCGCGAAAGATGAAACCGTTGCGGCTTACTTAGAGAGTCACAATCTCGAGGTTCTTTCTATCACCTACGACTTTGTGGCCTACTGCGGAGGTACGCCAACAGGTTACATCGTTTCGGGTAAGACCACCGATGGAAAGGTGTGTCGCGTTTTTGTTAAAGTTGGGAACTGCAAAGATGACCCAAAAAAACAGGCCGTCAAGCTTCTGACTTCAGACATTAATCTGAAATGCCAGTAGGTGAGAAAAGCCTCTGAATCTCTCCGAAGTCATCGGTAACTACGCCGTCGATCTTGTATTTCTGAATGAATTTTCGGACAGTTTTGATGTCGTTGATGGTGTAAGGAACGATTTTATAGTCCCGAGGCTCACTCGTGAAATGTTTCATGAAGGCAGCGGTGCCAATTGAAATAACTCTGAAGTTTGGCGAGAACACAGTAATCTTTTTTTGGTTCACGAAAGACTTGGCAAGAAACCAGTTGGGAATTTCTGCGCGAGTTCCAAAGAGCTTGAGGCTCACAGGACTTAAAAAATGGGGTTCCCCTCGATAGAGGTAGACCAGCGAGAGTTGAGAATCCAGGTCTCTCAGTCGTGAAAGAACATCGCGACTAAAACTCTGCACCATGATTCGTTTTTCTTCAGAGTGAATCTCTTTGTAAAATGAGTCGGCCAAAAACGTTGGAGCTGGGTAGCCCCACTCGGGTGAATCGTCGTATTTGATTTCGATGCTCAAGCGAACTTCAGCATTCGTTTTAAGTAGCTCTAAAACCTCGGGCAAAAAAGCTAGTGATGTGTACTGCCAAGGCTTTTGGCTTCCGTGGCACTCAAGGTCTTTGACTTGGGAAGAGTTCCAAAAATGCAGGGACTTTTCAAACGGAAGAGCCTGAGAGGATTTCGAACGACAGGAATTCGTGTCGATCATGGGGTTGTGATAAATCACCCACTGGCCATCATGAAGGCGATGGACGTCGAATTCTAGAATTTGAGCGTGGGCTTTGATCGATTCAATAAACACCGGAAGAGTGCTTTCGTGCCAGGGACTAGAAAGGCTCACGCCTCCGCGATGGGCGTGCACATCAAACCCATGAACCTGACCTAGAAATAAAAGCGATAAAAACAATCCCATGTCTTAGTTATGGCAAATCTTCTTGTGACTTGCACGCCGAAACTCCTATATATAGAGGGTAGGGAGGTATTTATGGAGATCGGGTTAGCGTTTGTGGCCGGAGGTCTGCTATTAGGGGCTGTGGTGGTTTACGTTGCGCTGATGATTTTCTTTCCTGAATGGGTTGGGATCACGGGTAAGGTGGCCCTAAATAATGAGAAAAGCCACCAAAAGGAAGAGTCAAAAAAAGACGGCTGATCTGATAGCTTTAACTTACTGTCTTGTTCTGAGATCTCCGCAAATTTTTTTACCTAAAGCGCATTTCATTCTGATACGACGGCTGTCGATTCTATTGAGGAATGTATAAAAGTCCCTCATACTTAATTTAAGGGGAATCAAATGCGTAAATCCAATGCTATTAAATTATTCGTGGTCTTAGCCCCGCTTCTTTTGGGCTTTCAAAACTGTTCCGAATCCAAGTTCGACTTTCAAGAAAGTCCTGCCACTGGAATCGTGGATCAGCAAAGCACTGATGTCACTCCGACACCGACGCTTCCACCTGATACGGAACCTACGCCAACCCCTAATCCTACTCCTACGCCCACTCCGGTGCTTCCAACACCTACGCCATCTCCAACTCCTGGCACGAATTACCGCGAGCCTTTTACAGTTTCGCCGCGAACATCGTATCCAAAAGTTGATATCCTTTTTGTCGTTGATGAGTCTGCAAGTATGTCTGTGATTATTGAACGGGTTTTTGACAGTTTCGAAACTCTGTCGAAATCAGTTTGGGCAACTGAGGCTCGAATGGCAGTAACAAATATGTATCCAGCTGATGTGCCTTCGATAGGACCTGTGGACTACACGCTTCCATACCGTGAGAAGGCTACGTTGACTAGATCTGGAACCCACTATTCACCAGGCTTCATGCGACTCGTAACCGCAAGTACAATTGCGGACTACAAAGCAGGCTTTCCATCAAATCCTAACTTTCCGCAAGCGGGATGTAATAAAGAGTGGATGCTGCCTGGGGATCAAGATGGTGGTGGAAAGAGCTGTTTAAGAGCTGCTGTGCAAATCAATCAGAGCGCGATTGGTACTGAGGCCGGCGCAATCTCTTTAAAACAGATGATCGAAAAAAGTACCGCTAACAGCAAAAAGCTTTTCCAAGATGGCGCTTTAGTTAACGTTGTTTTCATCTCTGATACTCATGAACCAGGAAGCGATTACTTTGGTCACCCTGGAGCAGCGGCTCGGACTCCGACTTATGCCGAGATTAAAGCTGCGGCTATGGCGAACAACAGCACAATCCAAGACGTTAAGATCAGTGGATTTGTTCCTGTGCCTCCCACTGGAGATCCGCTCCTCACTGGTCTTCGAGTTCTGGGTCCTGTGCCTGCAACTTTGGCTGATTCAAAAATCAGTTCTGAAGAAGTTAACGGCTTCTCGTACATTCCTCTGATCAAAGCATCAGGTGGTATTGCAACTCATGCAGGTCAACCCTCGTTTTCTGGCATGATTAAGGAATTCGTTGATGATCTTGGAGTGCCGCAAGATGTGATTGTTGTGTTAGCTCACACAGCCACTAAAATTAATAGCGTCGTACTCAATGGTGTAACTCTCAGTCCGGCTGATTATTCCTTAGGCGCAGATCACAAATCAGTGGTTATTAAAAAATCAGTGACTGTTCCGCCTTCATCAAGTCTGATGGTGGATTACGACGGCGAGCCGTAAGATCTTTGAATCAAAAAACCCTTTCTTGAAGTCCAAGAAAGGGTTTTGATTTACCTAGCGTGTTCTCTGACAGCGATAGACGTATTGATCGTTTCTAGTTCCTGGAATGTTACAAGCCATTCGAGCACCTTCATTGTATCTATCGCAGTTGGCAGTGTAGCAACTGTATTGGCAAGAGTGGCATCCGTTGTTATCTACAGATTCAAATACCCAATCGTATCTTTCGAAAACTGGTGGGCGCCAGCCGCCACCGCCTCCGCGGTCCCATCCACCGCGATCTCTGTCCCAGCCTCCACGATCACCACGGTCTCTATCCCATCCACCGCGATCGTGGTCGCGTCGATCTCGGTGACCATGGCGAAAGCCCGCTTCAACAGAATTGTCTACGCTTGTGATTTGTTGATCGACGTTGAACACATCTGCAGCATGTGCTGACACGCCGAGAGTGAGTGCAAAACCTAGAACCATAACTTCGAATAATTTTCTCATTGAATCCTCCTTCAAGAATCTGGTTGATGTCATTTAGCAAGATGGATGCCGCAAGTTTTGGAGACAAAGTGACTCCGAATTTTTTTTTGAAGACGGGATTTCTAGTTCTGGAGCTATTTTGCTGGTGTCGCGATAATTGCGCTTTGCGTTATTTGGAGAGAGGGCGGAGCATTTCGGCCCGCTCCTCATCGGTGGGCTGCGCCACATTTTTGAGACGAAGAGGCATGTAGGTAGACTCAACGTAAGGTTTGACGAGTGGATCTTTTTTGAGAGAGTTCAAATTTTCAAGAGGCAGTCGTGGGCCGATGCCTTCTGATGTGCCATGACAGCGAAAACAGTATTTAAAAAATAGCTCGCTGTCTGGAGACCTTGCTTTTGGAGAATCGCTTTTTGTATTGGCAACTGAAGGAGATAAGCTCGCGCGGTAGTACTGAGCGTAGTTTGAGGCTTTGAGGTTTTCAAAAAGCCCCAACATCACATCTTCTGCGGAGAGCGGCCAATTTTCCAAATTCAGGTTTTGGATCGCGGTTTGGATTTGTTCTTGAGTGGCAACTTCTGCCAGACGGATTTTATCAACGGGCAAAAAACCAAGCCCCGTGAAAGCCGCAGACTTCATGAAGTTCCCGATGTCAGAGGCGGGGATTTTTAAACTGAGCGATCTTGTGACTTCGGCGCTACGGTTGGATGGGATTTCGGAGGGGCGATCCATCGAGCGGTCTTTGATTGACGAGGATGGTTGCGCAAACCCATCTGCCGGCCAAAGAGTTTGCAGCTCCTTGAGCAGGGGAGGTTCCATAATATCAGTCAAAGCTAAAAGCAGCAGACTTTGACGGCACGACTGGGATTTACAGACCGTGCGCGCGACCCTGGTTTGTTGGAGGAGTTGATTGGCAAGTCTTACGCGAGTGTCAAATAGACCCGCATTTTCAAAAGTCTGCTTGAGATAAGCATCTAAATCTATCTGATGAAACTCGGTGAGGTTTTCAGCAAGAGGTTTAGCGACGGCGGTAATTTCGTTCCATGGGAATTCGCTGAAGATCGGGCCGCCAGCCTGATGACATGTTAGACAAAGCGCTCGGTCTGCTTTGACAATGAAAGGGCGAAGCGAGTCTTTGTAGTCTTTCACTAAAAGAAAATCAAATTGTCCATCAAAGCGGTTCCAACTGATCACTTCGAGTTGACCAGCACGCTCCGCATAGCCAACAAAAATGGGCCGGTCAGAATTGCCATTGGCCGTAAGAAGCCTAGGACTTTTAAAATCTGTGAACGCCTTTTGTAAAGAGCGGCCATAAGGAACAAGGACCTGGCCGAGATCATTTTTTGTTGGACTGCGAAGGATGCCTGCAAGTGCCTCAATGGGATAAGGAACTTCTCTTCCGTTTTGATTGATGATTTCTTCAAATGCTGAAGGAGCCTGCGATTGGCTTGAAAACTGAATCACGTTAACTTGCGAAAACTGGTACGTGCCGAGAATTAAAAGCAGACAAGAGAGAATGAGCCATTTCATGAGTCCACTATCGGTCGAAAGGACGGCCCTGATGAGATGGAGACAAGAGGTCTGGACAAAAGGGCGGAGAGGAGGTCTCCGCCCGAAGCCTTTAAAGCTTAGTAGAATCCGTCAAGGTTGATAGTTTTACCTTGGACTGTGCAAGTCACGTGGGTGTTAGTGACAGTAGCATCTTCTTGGAAAGATTGGCAGTCAGCGACGTTGTCAGCAACAACGCTAACGTTTGTGAAACTCATTCCACGGCACATGTGAGCGATCATAACTCCTCGTTTGCCAGAATCAGCAATCTTAGAGTCGATAACAGTGTTACCGTCACAAGTTCCAGGAATCATCTTTTTAGTTTTTTGATCAGTCATACCGTCAAAGTAGTAACCGTTGTTACCGTTGTTGAGAGCATCGACTCGAACATAGGTGTTGTGACTAACGTCAGCAGAGAAAACTCCGTTGTCCATGTTGTCATGAACGACTCCGTCCATGAAAGCATTTCCAGCGTAAGAAGCATCTACGGAAATTCCAGAGAATGGGTGACCGAAGATATCGAAGTTTTTCACTAAACATCCATAAGTCTCATAACCAGCAAAACCGTCAAACCAGTTTCCGTATGATGTCAAGCCATCAACTACGATGTCTCTGTTCATCTTCTCTAAAACCAATCCACCAGAAAATGCATTCAAAGTAACAATGCGGTTAATGCGGATGTTGTTAGCGCGTCGGATTGTGACACCGTTGTTACGGATCAAGAAACCAATGTCAGTTCCGCAGTTAAGACTTGAGTCTGTTTTAGCATTCCAACACTCGCGGTCTTGAACCACTTTGTCTGGAAGAGAGCGATAGTTTCCATCCACGGTAACGTCGTTAAGCACAACGTCAGTAACGTCACGATCTGGATATGGAATGCCGTTGAGGGCACCTGCAGGAAATTGGTCTTCGTTGTCTTTAGTTTTCAAAACCATGTTCACAGATCCGATGATGATAACTGGCATCGGTCGTTCGTCAGCAGCCTGGATAGTTGTTAGGTCTTTTCCGGCGCCGATCAATCGAACATGGCTTTTGTCCAAGATGATTGGACTGTGACAGATGTAGGTTCCTGCTTGCAATTGTACAGTACCGCCGGGAGGAAGCGCTTTGATAGCCTGATTGATGGCCGCGCAATTCCCTGGGGGAACAACTGTAGTTGTTTGGGCAGAACTCAAAGACGCGGTACCTACCACGGCTAAGAAGTTAAAACTGAGTAGTGTCAAAAAACGTGCGTTCACATATACCTCCGTTAGGTCATTTTTTTGTTTTGCCTGACGTGGGTTCACTTGAGCAAAACCGATTCCAGTGAGACCTAACAGTGTTTGTGCCAAAGTCTTTTGTCATTTAAGTTATTGAATATATTGAATATTTATGTAGTGTCCAAGCTCTAGGAAGGGGGCGTTCAAGGTGGTATGGTGATCCCAAAATCTTGGCTAACGCCTTTTCGAGTGGGAAAAAACTACAGCAAATAGAGCTTAGCAATTAACCAGTTGAACTGCCCAAGTGCTGTTGATATTTGTCCCGCAGGAGCCATCCATGACAAAATTTGTTATTTGCTGTGCCCTCAATTTATGGGGACTTAGCGCCAGTGCTTTCTTGCCGAGCGAGGACGTTTATGGCGGAAGCTTCCAAAACGCTGCAGTTTTTTATGAAGACGACCGTAAGCTTGCCGATTCTTCGCCTCTATTTAATAGTGTTGTCATGATTCGCAGCCAACGAGGCGAGTGCTCGGGCTCCTTGATCGCTCGAGATTATGTTTTAACTGCGGCTCATTGTTTTTTGCAAGAAATGCCGACCATCGCCTATCTCTATATTAATGGTAAGTTTCAAGGCTCCGTGGGAGTTAATCGCGCCTATGTTGCGTCAGACTCCCAGGGCATTAAGATTGTCACCGAAGATGGGGTTCCCCATTTTATGGGAGATTGGGTTTTGGTTAAACTCTCGGGCCCGGTTGCTAAAAAATACGGAACTTTGAAAATTGCCAAACCCGAAGAATTATTCGAAGGACAAGAGGCAATGCTCGTAGGATTTCCAAGAGATCGCTATGATGAAAAAACCGGCCGTACCCAAAAGACCTTTGATCCTGTTTGCAACGTTAAATATATCGTTGGCTCAACTATTTTACATGACTGCGGATCAAACCAGGGAACCTCCGGAGGCCCTCTTCTTGTGAAAACTGAAGACGGATGGAAGATTGCAGGTGTGCAATCGTCTGGAACCGAGTATGCCAGAAGGACGGCTCCGTTTATTTACAAAGAGTTTCGAAGAGACAACGCGAATAACGCACAGAACGTAACTCCATTTTTTGAAGGTGTCGCGAGCCTTCTAAAGGTGGGTAAAGCCTTAAAATTTGAAAAACCAAAAGGCGATAAGGAGATATGATGAAAAGGGTGATTGCTTCAACGTTGGTCCTATTATTTTGTGGACTTGCTCATGGATTTTACTCGAAAACGGGCATAGAGGCGAAAGTACGCTTTAACCATTGGATCCAAACTCAAACTGGCGATGCTGCAAAAATCAGACAGCTCATTGCTCAGCAATTCACAATGGCTGTGGGGCCGCTTTCCAAAGGACAGAGCGCCGTAGATCCAATTAAAATTGCTGGTCTTAAGGGTGATCACCACATCAAGATCCTTTCCACCAAAGCTAAGAGCGGCGGATTCTACACCACTTACGAATATTCTGGAACCGTCATGGTCAGCTACCATTTCGCGGGCAATCTGCCGATTGTCATCGTTCGCGATCCTCAACGTATTGCTAAACAGGCGACGGTCACTGGCCCTAACGGAGAAGTTAAAAACCCCTGCACCGACAAACATCACCAAGATAAGCCGCAGTCGTTTTGGTACTGGTGGGATCCGGCTCGCCCCGGTTGCCAACTTCGCGACGGTGTTGAATATGATGTCGTAAATGCAAAGCTTGCTTATCAAGTTCCAACAGAGAACAGTTATCCTGCTTTTAATCGCCTGTTCCGCGGAAAAGATCATGATGTGATCGACGTTGTTCTTCTGAACGGAGCGAATATTCCTGCAGAAGGTACTGTCTCCCCAACCCAAACAAAAGATGCCTTTGTTTACGGGTTCCGATCCGTTTCTACTTGGGCTCCAGAGAATGGGTATCAGATGGTTAAGCAGTGGGGCGCACGAGACCTCCAGGCTTTGTGTCCGTCAAAAAGAATCTCAGATACTTTTACACTCAACGAGTATCAAAAAGAAATCAGAGGCGTAACTCTCCGTGTTCTTCTCTTCTGGGGATCTAGCCGATTTGATGATCATGCGGATGCTTTCCATTGTCTTCTCAACTACGGGTACTCAAATGCTTCAGTGGTAGTTTACAACGGGCATTCTGGCGCCGGTGCAAACTTAAACCTTGGAAATCTTCGAAGTGTATCGCATCTTCCAATGAAGCCAAACCCGTCGATTTACCAAATTTACGCGTTTAATGGTTGCTCTAGTTACAACTACTACAACGAAGCTTACTTTGAGACGAAAGGGACGAAGAACCTTGATATCATCACTAACGGAATCGCGGGATCGTCACGCCTTTTTGGTGAGATGGACAAGGTCCTGTTGCAGTCTATTGAAGTTTTCATGAAACAAGGAAAACAAACTAGCTATAAGACCCTTATTGATCAGATGAGCAGCGTTGCCGGTGTCAGGGACACTCTGACGGCGATCAATGGAGACGAGGACAACTAGTAAGCTGTCATCCAGTCTAGAAAACCTGGGCTTTGGTCAAGATTGGCTTTAATAAATGCCATACTTGACCGATCCATTTCTAGACAACAAAGGATGACCCCGGATGGTCCCAAAAAAGCAAGACGCTCCTGCGGCTTTAGATTTTATTTTACTCATTTTCAGATACCGATGGTGGTTTCTGACTTTTGTTTTTGCGGCGCTTGCTGGCGCGACTCTCCATCATTTAACGTTCCCATCCTATAAAGCCATCACAACTATTCATGTGCAGCCGCCACAAAACAATTCTGTCGCGATGGCAGCTTCGCAGATGATTGGGATGCAGATGCAGGGGATGACGGCTGATGATTTCACTGTGAAATATCATAAGCTTTTGGAGTCTCAAGGGTTTGCTATCTTTGCAAAAAATAAGATCAAGGATAACCTTCGGATCAGGTCCCTTCTCGAAACATCGCTCGATAGCACGGTTGCAGCAGATGACGAGGATCTCGCAGATCACTTGCTAGGAATGACTCAGTTTCGAAAATCTGATCAGGACTTGATTGATGTTATTGTCCGTTCTCCCAATCGGGCGAATGCGGTTGAGTTTGTCAATTTTGTCGGAGGCGTCGCACTCAATTACATCACCGATTTTGAATCTAAAGAGCTTGAGGATGCCGAGAAATACTTGAACTCTCAGCTTGGGGACTCACAGGTTGAAATCACCGACATCAATAAGCAAATTGGTGCCTTTAAGGACAAACAAGACACTGTCAATCTGGCAGCTGGAGAAACAGTGTCTTTTTTGAATGCTCACCTGTACAAGCTCCAAGAAGAAATGGAGATGGTTCAGATCAAGCTTAAAGAAAACAACTTGGTCATTAACAAAATGGTTGAGGCCGTTCGAGGTACAAAGCTTGCAGAAAATGAAGTTGTCGACCTGAACTCTGAGTTTTTTGAGGGTCGCGGTCGAGTCGTTGATCGAATCAAGGATCTCAAGGATGAACGTGAGGTTCTGTTAGCAAAACAGCGTGCGCTTGAAGAAAATGTGAAAAAACTGGTTGCTAAAATCAAACCTCAATATGAACAGAAAATCTATGAATTCAAGAAAAAGCTAGATGGGGAGCACAACTTATTTCAAGAGCTTCGTCGGCAAATATTTGAAATCAAAATCATGAAAATTTCAGTGGCTAATCGGGTTCGGCTTTTTGATCAAGCGACTCTTAAAAACTCAACTCGCGAAGAGAGTCTTGTCAAAAAGCTTCTGGTATCTATGGTTGTTTCTACTTTTATCTTTAGTTTGCTTTTATTTGTTTGGGATTACTACAACCCTCGACTGCGTGTGCGCGCCGATCTGTCGAATCTTGGAGTTAACTATCTAGGGAGTGTCCCAGATTTGGTCAAAGAAAGTTATTTTCGTCGTCGACGCAACGTAAATTTAAGAAAATCAAAATCTATCGTTTGCGACTTTGACAGCATCAATCCTGGGGCCGTTGCCTTCAAGTACATTCGAACTCGTCTTAGCCAAATCATGCAGAAAAAGAAGTCAGGTCAAGCGATGGTCATCTCAATTACCAGTGCTAACTCTGACGAAGGAAAGTCGGTGGTTGCCTTAAATCTCGCAATTGCATTTGGACGATTTTACAAAAAAACTCTTTTGGTTGACGGCGACTTTATTAAAAACAGCATCACAAGATATCTCAACCTTGATGAAGCACCAGGACTCTATGAGCACTTGAGAAATGGCACTCATTTAAATGATTTGATTCAGATGGGGGTGCATGATGTTTTTAGTTATCTTCCCGCGGGAACCCCTAGTTTGCAATCGGATGTCTTACGCGAAGACACCTTGAGCGAGTTTTACGAAAAGATTCGAAAGCTCTACGATATCGTGATCATAGATACTCCAGCCTTTAGCGCTCTTCCTGATGGGCTTGTACTTTCTCAAATGTCTGACCTCCACATTGTCGTTGCAAAAGCGCATACAACACGAATTTCAGATTTGCAGGAGGTTCGAGAGAACCTGGATCTACTTAATGATCAAGGGACTTATGGGATTCTCAATTTTGATAACTCGTACGGTGGTGGAATGGCGAACTACCGTTATGGCTCGTCGAAGGTCGTAAAAAAAATCCATGGCAATAGCGAAGACACCGTCGCTGCAGCCAAGAGGAGAATGAATGAAAAAGTTTAAGCAGATTCTGTCTTATGTCGTTGTCTTAGGCTATGGCGTTTCGAGTTATGGGCAAAGCAATCTTAGTGGTTTGGCTGAGGAAACTTACCGTACTCGCATCTCTGAATACTTTTACTCAAAAAATGGATCTGAAGTGTTGAAGTCTGTGCAGCTGATGGGAGAGGTTGCAAAGCCAGGGCTTTATCATCTCCCGACAAATACCAATTTAACAACTTTGCTTTCGATTTCTGGCGGCGCAATCAAAGACGCCGACACTACCAAAGTTTTCGTGCGTGATGTGGCTGGGAACGTGAAAGAAGAAAATCTCTACCAGATGATCAAACAAGGTAAGGATATCAGTTTAGCAGGAGGCGAGATCGTAGTTATCCCGCCCAAAACTCCTTTTTTTAGTGCTGATGCTGTTAACGGAGTTACAATCCTTACCGGAATTCTGACGGCTCTGTTTACTGGGATTCTTGTCTCTGAACAGCTCAAAAAGTAGTTTTATTTTTTGTAGAGATCAAAGTGTTTTTGCAGGACATGCTCTTTGTTGAACTGCGCTTGCGCTTTAGCCAGTGAAGCCTGTCCCATCCTTAGGCGTAATTCTCGTGAGTCTAGTAAAATTCCTAAAGTGCGAGTTAGCTCGTGCACGTTTTTTACAGGCACCAAAAATCCATTTTCACCGTTATTAACGACGTCGCGACAACCGGGACTGTCCGTTGTTACAATGGGTTTAGCACAAGCCGCGGCTTCCATAAGTGCGAGAGGAATACCTTCTCGATAAGAGGGGAGGCAGACGATGTCATGAGCCACGAAAACGTCTCGCATTTTTTGCTGGTGGCCTAGGAATTGTAAAAATGGAAGCTGCTTCCAAGTGGTGATTTCTTTTTCGGTGACATGAGATGGATTCTGTTCGTCAAGGTCTCCGCAGATTGAAATGAGAAAGTTTTTTCCTTGAGAGTTGAGAGTTTCTCCTGCTCTTACGAGCTCGGCGATTCCTTTATGGGCGAGGAGTCTTGCAGGAAATAGAATCTTGACGGTCGATGTAGTGGAGGGCTCCTCGGGAAAAAAGGCCTTAAGGTCAACACCCGTTCCTGCGATCAAATGGGATTGCTCGCCTCGAGTCCACCCTCGATCTATAAACAGATTTCTGTCGTCGGTGTTTTGAAAGATGACATTCACTTTTGAACTGCGGAACACTGTTTTGTAAAGGGCGCCGATAATTTTTCTCAAAATCCGTGCGCGTTTATTTTCATCTATAAAGACGTAGCCAAGACCTGTGATGGTGCAGAAAATCTTTGGAACTCCTGCAAGACGACCCGCGAGCGCACCATAAATCACTGGCTTAATGGTGAACCCGTGATAGATCGATGGCTTTATTTTTCTGAGAGCTTTGTAGAATCTTACGATTGTTTGTAGTTCAGCGATGAACTGAGTTCCCTTTCGACTCAGGCCAATGGTTTTGACTTCAAAACCGAGCTCTTGAATTTTAGGAACCTCTGCTCCTGGCGGGCAGAGGACAAAAACTTGATAGCCACGCTCTTTCGCTTCGGTCGCAAGGCCTAAGCGATGGGATAAGAAAAACCGTGCGGAGTTAACTCCAAGAGCCAATACGGGGCGTGGATTCACGCCGCTTTTTCTGTCTTTGAGTGGTAGAAGTTGAGGTACCAGTCAAGGCTCTCTTCAAGCCCTGATTTCAGAGAGTGGGTAGGGTTGTAGCCAAGCCACTCTTTAGCCCGCGATATATCGGCAAGAGAGTGGCGCACATCGCCGGCTCGAAAGTCTCGATAAGTCGGAGGATCGATTTTCAAATTCGACTGCCTCTTTTTAAGGCCCGAACACAAATACTCGTGAAGTTGGTTGAGTGTTGTGCGATCTCCCACCGCAACATTGCACACTGATCCAAAGGCCTGAGGCTTGGCTTCGGTTGCGGCGAGAAGATTTGCCTGTACCACATTTTCGATATAACAAAAGTCTCGGCTTGTTTCGCCGTCTCCAAAAATTTCGATAGGTTTTTGCGTTAGCACCTGGGACATCCATTTCGGAATGACGGCAGCATAGGCACTTGCGGGATCCTGGCGCCTTCCAAAAACGTTAAAGTACCTAAGGCCGATGGTCTCAAGGCCATAGGCACGATGAAAGACCTGGCCGTAGAGTTCGGTCGTGTATTTAGTAACGGCGTAAGGGGAGAGCTGTTGGCCGATGCGGCCTTCGACTTTTGGAAGTTCCGGGGCATCGCCATAAACTGAACTGCTCGACGCATAAACAATTCGTGAGACTTTGTTATCAACGCTCGCCTTAAAGAGATTCACTGTGCCGTCAACATTACAGGCGTGTGATAGAAGTGGGTCTGAGATCGAGCGAGGGACTGATCCAAGGGCCGCTTGATGCAAAATCAGATCAACGCCGCGACTAGCCTCAAGGCATGTGGGAAAATCTCTAATATCTCCTTTGATGAAGGTGAAGTTGCGCCATAAGCTTTCGCCGACGTTGGCTTTAACCTCGTCGAGGTTTCTTTGATGGCCAGTCATAAAGTTATCTAGGCCAACGACTTTCTGATTGGATTTTAAGACGGCTTCCAAAAGATTGGAGCCAATAAATCCTGCGACACCAGTGATGAGCCATTTTTGAGAACGCTTGAGATTTAAGACCGCCATCGCAACCACCTTTCGTTATTCTCCAATCGGAAAAAATGCTGCGTTTATTGATTAAATCTGGACCTGTTGAAAACGATATTTTTCTCGAATAGAAAGAGTGGAAATTGAATCCGTTTTTCGCATTCCCGACCTAGTCGGTATCTGGTTTTTTCCGCTCTTGGGTCTGGGCCTTTCGACCGCCCTTTGCGCCGCCATTCGATTTGCGGGGCGTCGGTTTGGTATCACTGCCAAGGTCGACTTTCGTCGAAAGAGTGAAGATCGCGTCCCGCTTTTGGGAGGGCTTGCAATATATCTCACTCTTTGGTGCGAGGCTTATTTTCTACAGTCTGGGGTCCTCACAAAAATGCTGATCGCAACTTTACCCGTTGTGGTGGTTGGTGTTTTTGATGACATTTATGAGCTTGGGGCTAAGCCGAAATTCGTGGCCCAACTTTTATGTGCAGCCTTGTGGCATTGGTTGATTCCTTTTGAGGACCTGAACCTTTCTGGATCCATTGTGCCTGAGTTTTTAATGCTTGGATTTAATTTTCTGATGATTGTTGGACTCAGTAACGCTGTTAACTTTATCGATGGTATTGATGGTCAAGCGATTCTCTTTAGCGTGATTTCGATGGTTGCTTTTGCGCTGTCACTTGATGGTCTTGGCTCTGAAATGAGTGTTGCAGTTTTTTCTTGTTTGGGATTTTTGATTTTCAATCTTCCTCCAGCCAAGTTGTATCTTGGAGATGTTGGCAGTACCTTTTTGGGATCTTTCCTAGGCCTTGTTATAACGTTGAGGGTGCCTGGTCTGAATTCTGGTGGCGTCACCCTCGGAGGTCTTTTTATTTTATCGTTTGCACTCCTTGATGCTGTTTTAGCCATGGGCAGGCGAGCTAGCCATAAGCAAAGTCCTTTTAAAGGGGATCATGATCACATTCACCACAAACTCCAGAAGCTTGGACTTAGTAAAAAACAGACGTTAGTGGTGACTTGTTTTACCATGGTCATTGCTGGGACAACAGGGCACTTAATTTTAGAGGCGCAGGAGTGGCCAACAAGGCTTCTCATTACGTTTAGTTCGTGTGCTTCACTGCTGATGTTTCTCTGCGGGATTTTCTACATGGAGAAGTATTTTGCCCATCGATTTGGAAAATTCTTTCGGCCTATGATCGAGCGATATCTCGGAACACAAAGTACCATCAGTTTTGACCAAAGCTCGTTCAAGGCGGTTCTTTTTGATCTGATGCCTTACATGCCGGAGTTTCAGGGCAAGGGGATTCCAGTGCTTTTGGATTTTATTTGGGATGTCGGCCAACTCCCTCAGATCCAGTCTGCGGAGTATCAGATTGGAGTTCTTGGCTCTTACTCTATGCTCTGTATTTACAACCAACCCTTAGGGGCATGGACCGATGAGGAAAAGGACCGCTATCGCCGAGATTTTTTTGCCATCCTTGCCGATTACGGAGTTGTCAAAAATCAAGGCACTCATCCATTGGGCCTTTTCTTTTATGACCAAAGGCAAGGCGAAGAGTTTGCTATTCTCACTAAGGCCTTCGATGGCGAAGTCATTGTGACGAACTCTAGAAATCTAAAGATTGTTGCTTAGGTAACACCCTAGGGAACTTTCCAAAAAACCATTCCCAATCGTAAGTAAGAGCATTTTTCCAGCTGTCTTTGTGAAAGTGTTTTAAGAGGTAGTAATTGAGCTTGTGACTTTGGGGCGCTGTCAAAAAATCCCAGGATAACATGTTCTCGCAGATCTTTCGGCGATAGTCGTTCGAGAATTTTTGGTCTTCTAAGGTAAGAACTTCAAAGTAAGTCTTCAGGACAAACGAGGTCGCAGCCACGGGATTACGCATTTTTTCTTTCTGTACTAAAAATTCAAGTCGACCTTTATTTATTTGCTCCCCGTAGGTTTGCAGATAGCGAACGATGTCGACCAGCCAGTAAAGCGAGGACCAAGTGTGCTGGTAAACAAGGTGCACGATCAAATGAAATAGATGATCCGTTTTTTCTAGCCTCATAATCGAGGGAAGGGGGCCATGTTGCACGTTCCATTTCAGCTCGCCGCCCTGCTGGTAGTAAAGACGCTCATGAACTTCAATCTCAATGTTTCCAAGGTTGGCGGAGCTCTGTTTTACAAAGTTGTGCTTGTGTAGAGCAGAGCCCCACGAGTATTCTGGCGCTTGTATGGCAAAACCAAGATCTTTAAGAATGGAGTGGAGTTGTAAAGCATGGCTTGGCTCCACAAGCAAATCTATATCTGCCATATGTCGACTTCCCCAATCGGGGTAGATGTCAGTCATCATAGCCCAGCCCTTAAGCGCCGTGACCTGAAAGCCCGCACTCGTCAACTTTCTATCAAGGTTTTCAAGCTCATCAAAACTGAGTTGGTTCCATAGGCGTTGCCACGCCCAGGTTTTTTCAAGATCACTTCGCCATGGATTGGGGATTTTATTTTGCCAAAGAGAATAGACGTAGCCATCAAGGAAGTTTTTCTTCAGTAGAGGACAGGCGAGGTCCCAGTTTAAAGAGGGGACTTCTTCGTAAGATGGCCCTTTTAGAAGAGTGAGGATGTCCAGGGATTCTGCCGTCATTGAGATGATTGAACGGGAAACCCTGATAAAAGTCCAGTAATGAATTTGGAGGCGACGACGGATCGTCATTTGAATGATAAAATACGAGGACGGATGTGAGGTTGTTTGTGCGAAGGCTGACTCTTATGATCGGTGTCATCGGATTTTTAGGCCTCGGCCTTGGATTGTGGTCGGCAAGATTTATTTCATTTTCAGAGAACACTTCCCTTTACCTTCATGCTCATAACCTCGTTGGTGACTACGTCAGTGCTGTCCTTTTAAGTGCAGTTATTTTTGTTGGCTTACTCTTTATTCCATTTCCTAAACGATTGCATCGGCATGTTTTGACAGTCTGGATTTTACGGAGCCTCGTGACCCTAATTTTTATGCTTTACTATGAGGCCTTTTATAACCTTGATTCATTTCATTTCTTCCAGGACTCCATTCTCGATGTATTGAGTTCGCCAATCGCATTTGGTGAAGGGTCTCAAGTTTTGACTTGGCTTTTGTGGCAATTAAATCAATTTTTGCCGTTTGGTAAATCCTATCACGGTTTGAAGGTGATTTTTTCGCTCATTGGTTTTATCGGCGCCTTTTTATTTTACCGCGGTGCCACTCGTACTATGAAGCAAGAAAATGTGCTTCTTTTCTGGGGCGTGCAAGGATTCCCATCCGTCTTGTTTTGGTCCTCCACATTAGGAAAAGACCCACTGACTTTTTTTGCCATTGCACTTTATTTTTGGGCGGCCACGGGCTTACTGCAGGGCACCCGACTTCGGTATGTGGTGGGGCTTGGCTGCGGAGTTCTTTTGGCAGCTTCGATTCGAGTGTGGCTGGCGCCGATTCTCGCCGTACCGTTTTTATTTTGCTACGTTGTTTATAGCGATAGGCGCTGGTCGGTGAAAGCCGTCATATTGTCGATTGCAACTGTTGGATCATTGATTTTATTTTCCCAAGTGCAGGAGCGCTTTAGGATCAAGGACTCAAAAGACTATCTCAAGCGATTTAACACCATTTCTCATGCGTGGAAGAGTGGCGGATCTGCTCAAGAGGCCCCCGAGATACACTCTGCGCAGGACTTTTTGAGGTTTGTTCCTCTTGCGATGTTTACCTCGCTTTTTAGACCTCTTCCAGGTGAAGTTAACAATATGTTTGGAGCCCTGGCCGGAGTCGAAAATTTCTTTTTAATATCGTTGTTTTTTTATGGAGCTACGCGGATGCGTAAACGCGATTGGGAGAATCCCTTAATTGTGTTTTGCTTGATTCTTTTGCTCACTTGGAGTTCGATTTACGGGCTAGCTTCTTTTCAGAATTTGGGAACGGCGGCGCGATTTAAGCTTCAGGTTTTGCCGGTGCTTATCATTTTTCCTTCTTTGATTTTATTGCGGAGACGTTCTGAACAGCTGGGAGACGCGAATTGAGAGACCAGCTTGTGCGAAGTTCGGTTATCGCAATACTTATTACACTGATTGCAAACTTTTTTCTTGTTGGGAGAGACATTTACCTTTCGGCGCATTTTGCGCTCACAGCTCCCATGGATGCCTTAGTTGTTGCGTTTATTGTTCCTAACTTTATTCTTAATCTCTTTAGTGGTCCAGTTCTCAATCTTTTCCTACCAGAGTTTTCACGAGAAATGGTTCACTCACAAAAGGTGCGTGCGAATGGGTTTTTAAATAAGACAGTTACCCTCTCGGCGCTTACCTTGTTGATTTTATTTCCGTTGGTTTGTGTCGTTGGCGACGCCGTGATTTTCGCCCAGTGGGACACCGAAAAGGCTCGATGGATTAGCAGTTTTCTTAAGACACTTTACGTTGCCTTTATTTTTTCTTGCCTGTCACAAATCTTCCGCGGCGTTTTGAACTCTCAACGGAGGCACTTGTCAGCCAATCTTACCTTGATCTTACCGATAGCTCTGTCTCTGGGATTGTTTATCTTGTTTTTTGAACGTACTATTGGCAGTTATGTAAATGCCATCCTTATTGGTAACACGGTAGAGCTGCTGGTTTTGGTAAGCCTTGTCGTGAAGCTTGACTTTAAGGTGAGCTTTGACTTTCGATTTTCATCTGAGCACAGTCGCCGCTTGAGCTTTAATTTTGTGTGGCTGGTTTTAGGGTCAATAGTGATGTATCTGGCGCTCGCTTGCACACAGGTTCTGGCCGCTGGATTGCAAGAAGGAAGTGTTGCTGCTCTTAACTACGGGGCCAAGCCAATTAGTTTTTTTATAGGCACTTTGGGAATCCTCGTAAACTCGATCATCTTTCCGCGATTTTCAGATCTTGCAAGTTTGCAGCGATGGGGAGAGTTAAAGAAGTCTCTAGTTCAGTTTGTCGTTGGGTTGGCCCTATTGACTCTCCCAGCAGTTTTCGTTCTTGCTTTTTTTGCAGAACCTTTGACTCGATTGATTTTTGAAAGAGGAGCATTTACGGGAAGCGATACCGTGAGGGTCGCCGAGGTTCAGCGGTGGCTCAGTCTGCAGCTCCCTTTTTATTTTACCTGGGTCATTGCGCGCGCATTACTTGCAGCAGTTAATGAAGTAAAAGCCATTTTTTACTTAAGTTTCGTTGGCCTTATTTTAACTGGAGTTCTAAGCGTGGCCCTTGTTGATCTGTGGCAACTGAAAGGGCTTTGTCTCGCAGCCAGTTTAGTTCAGGGGATCGGGGGAGCACTCACGTTCCTTTGGGCCCTACGTGTGATTCAGCGGCGGGAAAGTCATGTCTAAGAGACTTCATTCTTTGCACGTGATTACCGGACTTGGCACTGGTGGAGCAGAAAAGATGCTCTATAAACTCGCGCAGCGGTTTGATCCTCAAGATGAGCCGATGACTGTTGTATCGTTGACGAGTTTAGGTCAATATGGTCCTTTGATTCGAGAGCTTGGTCACGAGGTTCTTGTCCACAATCTCAAATCCTTGAGAAGCTGGATTCGTCGAATTCATTTGTCGAGAAGGCCTGACATTATCCAGGGATGGATGTATCACGGCAATCTCTATGCTTCGTTTCTGAAATCAAAGTTTACCGCCCCTGTTTTTTGGAATGTTCGTCAAAGCCTTTCGACCTACGAGCAGGAAAAGTGGACAACCCGACAAGTGATCAAAGCCAATGCCAAGTTTTCTCCTTCGGCAAGCGGTATCGTCTATAATTCGCATTTAGCCAGGCAGCAACACGAGGCTTTTGGTTTTGATGGACGACGAGGAGTGTGGATTCCTAACGGATTTGACCTTCCTCACATAACAAAAACAGGCGGTGAAGTTCTTAAGGTGATTCATATCGGTCGTTTTCATCCAGATAAGGATCACAAGACTTTTTTGCTTGCCGTTCAGCAGGTCATGAAAAAAATCCCTCAAATTCAAGTTTTGATGGCAGGTCTCGGCATTGACGAGAAAAACCCTCAGATCCAAGAGATCATCGAGCCTGAAAACAAATCTCGCATTTCTTTGCTGGGAGAAAGGCGGGACATTTTAGAACTCCTTGGCTCGTGTCACCTTTTTGTCTCTAGTTCCAAGGCCGAAGCATTTTCGAACGCCATTGGGGAGGCGATGTCTGTGGGTGTTCCTTGTGTTGTCACTGATGTTGGTGACTCCGCTATTTTAGTTGGAGATCCGCAGTTTGTGGTTCCATCTCAAAATATCGATTTGCTAGCTCAGAAGATTCACTCTATTTTATCCTCTTCGCCGGATCACAGGGATCGTTTAGGACAATTGCTCAGAGAGCGGATTAAAGAACACTACAGCCTTGCGGCAGTCGCAAAAAATTATTTGAACTTGTATTTAAGTCATCTAAGATAAACCCATGTGTGGTATCGCTGGTCTTTTCAATGCGCGTGAATCTCTCACCGACCGTGAACTTGTCATGCAATCTATGGTGCAATCGCTTCAACATCGGGGCCCAAATTCTCATGGAGTTTGGTCTGATGATAAGGTCGGTGTCACCTTTGGACACGCAAGGCTTTCGATTCTTGATCTTTCGCCTGCAGGTCATCAACCGATGCTCTCCAGGAGTGGACGTTACGTCGTTTCTTACAATGGCGAAATATATAACTTTGCTCAGATAAAAACAGAGTTGCAGGGGCCTTGGAATGGCTCGAGCGACACTGAGGTTTTGCTCTCAGCTTTAGAAGCTTGGGGCCTTGAACAAACGCTAAAGCAAATTCAAGGCATGTATGCTTTTAGCATATGGGATCGGCAGTTAAAAACGCTCACTCTTGTGCGTGATCGCCTCGGTGAAAAACCTCTTTACTTCGGCTGGCACCAAGGAAGCTTTGTTTTTGCATCTGAGCTCAAGGCGTTTAAACGTTTGCCAGCATGGAAACCCGAAATCGATTTAGAGGCGTTAGCCTCATTTTTTAAGCTCAATCATGTACCTGCTCCTCAGTGTATTTTTAAAAACTTTTTTAAGTTGCTCCCAGCACACTTTGTCGTCATTGATTTAGCAAATCCGAAGAGTGCTCTGGAGCAGAAGCCCTATTGGAGTCTTAAAAACTTTCTCCAAGGGGCACCTGCAATATTACCTAAGGACCAAGGTAAATCAAAAGTTCAAGCAGCTCTTCAAAACGCAGTGGCAAGTCAGATGATTTCAGATGTTCCGCTGGGCGCGTTTCTTTCTGGAGGGATTGATTCGTCGTTAATCGTGGCGCTTATGTCTCGAGTGGCAGAAAAAAAAGTGCAAACCTTTACCATAGGCTTTACCGAGAAAGCTTATGACGAGAGTCGGTTTGCAAGAGCAGTTGCTCAACATTTAAAAACAGAACATCACGAGGTTATTTTAAAGCCTAGTGAGGTGCTCGATCGTATTCCCGACTTAGCGACAATTTATGATGAGCCGTTTGCTGACTCCTCACAGCTTCCTACAACTCTTCTCTGTCAGCTCGCTGGAAAAGCAGTTCGGGTGGCGCTTTCGGGAGATGGAGGCGACGAAGTTTTTGGAGGTTATAACAGGTATCTTTGGACAAAAAAGATTTTGGCTGCAACTCAAATGATCCCAAGAAGTCTGCGGCTTACTCTCAAAGCGGCATTGACGGGGCCGCACTTAGTTCTTCTCGAGAGATTTTTCGGTAAAGCTCAACTTGCAAAGCTGCAAAATCGGGTGAGGCAGTTCGAGAAACTTGGTCCACTCCTCGACTATAGTAGCAAGTTTGATTTGTACGATCGCTTTTTAAGCCATCGAGGTCCACACCTGCTGCCGTCGGGAACTCAGGATTTTGAAAAGGCTCGATGGGAGGGCCGCGATTTTGTGGAGTGGATGATGTGGCACGATACGACCCACTACTTGCCCAATGACATTCTTGTAAAAGTGGACCGTGCTGCGATGGCCAGCAGCCTTGAGACGCGAGCTCCATTTTTAGATTTGAGTGTTATCGAAACGGCCTGGAGACTTCCACTCGAGAGTAAAATGCGTGGAGCTCAAGGCAAACTGGTTTTGCGTGAGATTCTTCGCGAATTTGTTCCTGATTCCCTTTTTGAGCGACCAAAAATGGGTTTTGGTATTCCGCTAGGTCATTGGCTGCGTGCAGATTTAAGAGATTGGTGCGCGCGTCTTCTGAGCCCAGAAGCTCTCGCTAAGCATGGACTCCTAGATACAGCGGTAGTCGCAAGAATGTGGAAGGAGCATCTTAATGGCACGTGCAACTGGGAACATCAACTGTGGGATATACTCATGTTTCAAGAGTGGTATCAACGGTGGATGTAAACACATACCTTCTTTATGGAGTTGAGATTTCTGTCGACTTTAAAATTCCTGGTCTGCGTCCCCACAAAGTCCAAAAACTAGATCTTCAAGTGCAAAGATCCAATCAGATTCGCCGGGCTCACTGGGACCACGTTGTTAATGAGGGACTACAGACTCTTGCAAAGATGGCAGACACTCCATCCCAATGGGTGATTGAAATTCCGCATGTGCTTCGCGCGAGAATCCAAAAAAATGGAAGGGAGCTTCGGTACGAAGTTTTGAATAAAAACTTTGTGGCAGCGCAGAGTTTAGTCTTGAGTTACCTAATTCCTCTCTGGCTGTCCGTCAGAGGGCAAATGGTAGTTCATGCGAGCAGTGTGGACTCTGATGGTGAGGCTCTCGTTTTTATTGGACGAAGTGGCTATGGCAAATCAACGCTCGCTGCTTTTCTTCATCAATCGGGGAATGGTGTTATAGGAGATGATGCGACGCTGTTGTCTTTTAAGAGTGGCCAGATAAAAGCTGTTCCGAGTTATCCAGAGGTCAAACTTTCGGAGAAGTTTAAATCACGGCTTTTCCCTCTAGCAAAAAGTCAGGCTATTGGGTCGAAAACAAAGGTGTTCTTGCCTTTGAAACAAAGTCCTAAGGCTGTAAGAGCCCTGATTTTTTTAAAAAAACCGAATCCTCGTCAAAAGCGAATTCGTCTGCAGAAAGTGAGCGGATTAGAATCATTTCCACTATTTTTAGAGCAGCTCTACAGAATTCCGTTTTCCTCCGCAAAAAATTTAGAACACGAACTTGATCTTGCGGTGATGACGTTGAATAGTATCCCGTGTTACACTCTCGCGTATCCAAGGAAGGTTACAGCGTTAAGGCAAGTGCGTCGAGAACTTAGACTGGCTCTCAGAGAGTTGACAGTTGCAAAATCTCCGTAATAGCATTTCGAAACTGGAGGTTTGATGAACCTGTCCGAAGCTCCTTTACGAATAAAAAATCAAGTGCTTTCAAAAACAATTCAGAATGACCAGATCCTGCTAGATCTCGATAAAGGCAACTACTTTGGACTGGATGAGACGGGCGCTTGGGTTTGGGATCAGCTCAAAACTGGAACAACTCTGGATGTCCTGGTAAACAAGCTGGTTACTGTCTATGATGTCAAAGAGTCTGTCGCCAAAAACGACGTTGGAGTATTTATCGAAGAGTTGAGGGCTCACGATCTTCTTGAAAGTCTATGATTCTCAAGTTTTTGATCACTGTCGAAACGGTTTTAGTTTTCGTCACTCTTAGCATTTTCTGGCGTTCGCTTTCTTTCGAAAAGATTTTAAAGATGGCAACTGGGCGGAAAATAGGATTTTCTAAATTGTACAGACAGGAGCATTATCTATGGGCTTTTCGTTTGTGTCGGTTCCTTTGCCGAGCGTTTAAAGTCTCTTCTCCCTGTCTTCGTAGTTCGCTGACGCTTTTTTGGCTATCAGCAAGCCCAGTTATTTTTAAACTCGGAGCGAAGCTTTCAATAAATGGAGAATTTCAATCCCATGCCTGGCTTGAGATGAAGTCTGGAGAGGTTTACAGCACAGATGCCAATTGGGAATCCACAGAGACTCTCCTTCAGGTTGGCAAGCAATGCTAGAAATTGATTTGAGATCTCCGACTGTAAAAATAAAAATTTGGGGATCTATTTTTGAGCCTAAGAATCTGAATGAAGGGGATATTCTTGAAAATTTTAAGAAGGCTGGTTGGCTTTCTGGGCTGTGGGGAGAGTTCGCAATTGTTTTAAAAGAGGCTCGCGGCTTACATCTGATAAGAGATGCTGTCGGCATCATGCCCCTTTACTATCGCGAATTTTCAAATCGCATTTTTGTCTGCAACACGTTGGACTCCCTCTTGGCCTTAGAAAAACCTTCTGAAGACAGAAGCGCTTTAGCGCGTCTTTGGGTGGAGGATTTCACAGATCTTGAGGCCACGCCATTTGCTGAAATTAAGAAGGTTCCTCCGGGTCACATGATGAGTTTTGATGTCGATGGCAAGATTACAAAGTTGAGGTTTTGGTACTTGCCTCAAACGCCGTCGCCAGGGTCCGTGAGTTTAGAGGATTTTAACCACTCGTTTCAAAATGCCCTTCGTGTGAGAGGACTGAGTGCGCAAAAGTCAGCGGTTTTTCTCAGCGGAGGACTTGACTCGTCGATGCTAGCTCTCGGGATGCAGAGTCAAGGTGTTTCGATGGCGACATTTAATGGTCAGTTGCCATCTCCCACAAAGCTGCAAGACGACCAGGCTCTTGATTGTGTGCTAGAGCGGCTTTCGAGAGAAACTCACCGCACTTTTGATTTTAATCAATCTCCCGAATCTCTTTGGTACGATGAGAGGCTAAAGTCTATTTTTTATACCCCCTCACTGCAAATTTTTGGCAAGCTCTTGGAGATGGCAAAAAATGACGGCTGCGATGTCGCCTTCACAGGGCTTGGCGGCGATGACCTGTACAACCATGAGAATGTGGGAGCTGAGTATCTCAGGTGTGGACAGGTCAAAAATCTTTTGCATGACTTCAATAATCGTGAAGGACTTTCGCTCGCAGAATATTTTAAAAGCCTCTTCAAACCTTTTTTGCCTTATTGGTTGGCCCGTGGGCTTCGTGCATTTTATGGAACGGAAATGCAGCGCCGACAACTTCAGAGAAAAAAAATGGGATCTTCATTTTGGCAGCAGTCACTTGCTTGGCGTGTGCATGGCCAGGGCGAGCTTGTTTACAGTATCGAAAATGAGCAAAACTTGGCGCACTGCTTTGGTCTTCGAATGAGCTATCCGCTTTTAGATCAAAAACTCGTTGAAATCGCATATCACTCTCCTATTTCTTTGATCGTTGATGGCCCTTTTGACAAGGCGATTTTGCGCAAAGCTAGCGCCGGTCTTGTTCCTGAGCTCGTGCGCACACAGAGGAGTCTCCAAAGCTATTTTGAGGTTTCAAGAGACGCGCTTCTTCAGCAGCGATGCTCCTTAGAAAATCATCGGTTGAGTGCGTCTAGGCATTGGCAAATCAAAGACAATATGGATATCATTCATCTAATGAAAATATTTAACATAAGACGCTTTTCGGAGATGACTCATGAGTGAGGAACGTTCAAAGCCTTTAATAAAAAAGCCGTATAAAAAACCGACCCTTTGTGTGTATGGATCGGTCAAGGACGTTACAAAAACTTTTAGCAAAGGTGGTCAAACAGACGGGGGAGCGTTTCCTGCAAATAAAATGATGTGCATCACACCAGCGCCTGCCTTTGAAGAGCACCGTTACTTGCTTTTAGACACAAATGTGCAGAACAGCTATTTTGAGATTTTAAAATCCATCGTGACACCTGAGTCAGTGGTTGTTGATCTTGGCACTGGGAGTGGTATCCATACGATGTTTGCACTCAGAGCAGGGGCTAAAAAAGTCTACGCTATTGAGCTGGATCCGCTGATTGAAATTGCAAAAGAAGTGATTGCTCGAAATGGCTTTTCTGATCGTGTCGAGTTTTTTCACGCTGATTCTTCAGAAGTGAACCTTCCTGAAAAAGCAGATATTCTAATTGCAAATGTTGGATTCCTGGAGTCTCTCGAAAGTGTGGCAAAAGCTCGGCAAAGATTTTTAAAGCCCGGGGGAGTTTCTATTCCCGATTGTTTGCAGCTTGAGTTCACTCCTGTTTGCCACGCTAATTTTTATCAGAGCACAGTAGATTTCTGGAACTCAGCCCCATTTGGCTTTGATTTTTCGAGCTTTCGAAGTCTTGCGGCAAACCATCCGCTCTACACCCATCTTACACCCACTCAGTTTCTGGCAAAACCACAGAAACTCGGAGCCATTCCTCTTTGCCATGAAGTTGAAAAAAACCTAGTCTGGTCGACGCAGTTTTTAGCTGATAGATCGGGCCTTATGAATGGTTTCGGCGGTTGGTACCATTTTCAGTTTCATGGTGATTCCTATTTGTCAACAACGCCGCCTCTGCGGTTGAGCGAACAAATTTGGAGTCACATCTTTTTACCACTGGAGTCTTCGGTCGCTGTGCGCTCTGGAGACCGCATTGATTGTGAGATTTCAATGCATCGGGGAGTTTTGCTTTCAGGGCCACTATGGCAGTGGAGGTGCACCCTCAATGGGGTGGAGGTAGGTCGGCAATCCTCGTTTCAGGGGATAGAATGGCGGCAGCCTCCTCTTGCTCAAAGTTAGGCATATCGAGACAGACTTCGGCTGTGAGTTCATTCCAAAGTCTTCCAAAGAGGCGAGCTTCAGCTGTCTTGAGTTTATCGTAGATGCTTTCAAACTGCGGATCTGTAGAGCTCAGCTGAGCTTTTATTTCTTGAAATTGTCTCGTGTTTTGTTTCAAGATTCGATGAATGGCGGTCAAGCCGGCAGTATGTTGGCTGAGCCTTGAGTAAGTTCCGTAAACCTCAATGGCTCGTTCTTGAATCAAAAGAGTGACATACAAATAACATGGCACCGAAATCTGGCGACAACGACTCGAAAAACCCAAGGTCTGCAGCGTCTGTCTATCCAACGTTTGAATGTAGGTTTTGCTTGCGGGACCCGACAAAAGATTTTCGTACTCATAGTCCAGATCTTCCCCCGTGATCAGGCAAGCTGCTCTTTTTAGAAGAGACGCATGAGTGAGCTCTTCGAGGGCGTGGGCCAGGAGTTTGCCGTCAATCCTATGCTCCGGAAATCCCTTCAGGATTTTGCGGGCTGCAACATACTCGAGGTAGGAGGCCGTGTTGAGCCAGCGACCATGGAGCTGGGGATTGGCGAGAATTATCCTGAGAGTCGAAAGCATTGAATTCACGAATTTATCGTAGATCAAATCAGGCTGAGGTAAAACTTAAAAATCGTCGAACAGGTCTAAATAATTTCGCGACTCTTCAAACCCAAAATATAACGAACGTACACAATTAAACCACATTTGCTGAAACTTCCTGCCAAACTGCTATCGGTTTGAGCACAATTAACTCAGTTCTTAAATTTCTTCGAGGGATTGTATAGAAATCTTCACTTCGACTTTTTGCGCAAATCACTCACTATAAAGGAGCAAAAATTTTTCGGTTCGTGGCTTACCACCAGGGTTTTAAGGAGGATTGGATGCAACGTGAATGGAACGTCGACAAGAAAGTCGACAAAAGAGAACTGCGCTCTCGTCCTAAAAAGCAAGTTCCTCCAAATCCTCCCCATCGACCCGTGGTTCCTGAAAGCCAACTTCGCCCTCACCTTGATCCCGAGGCTGGATATTCAGATTTACGAGTGGAGGCGAGCAAAACCCACAGTCAGCTGCGCAATCTACTTCACACAGTAAAAGCAGTTCGTAATGGGGATTTCTCTGTGCGAATGGCCATTGCTGAAGAAGGGATTGTCTCTGAAATTGGAGAAGTCCTCAACGACATCATCGAACTTAACGAAAACATGGCCAACGAGTTTTTTCGCGTACGAAACACCGTCGGTCTTGAAGGTCGGATGAATGAACGCGTGATGATGGGATCAGTCAAAGGTGCGTGGTCCATGAGCGTGGATTCGGTGAACTTGCTCATCGGAGACTTGGTGCAGCCGACCACAGAGGTAGCACGGGTTATCACCTCGGTCGCCAAAGGTGACTTGTCCCAAAAAATGTCTCTTGAGATGGACAGTCGACCTGTTAAGGGAGAGTTTCTTCGCATTGGTACAACGGTCAACGCGATGGTGGATCAGCTGAACTCATTTGCCTCAGAGGTGACCCGGGTTGCAAAAGAGGTGGGAACCGAAGGAAAACTTGGCGGTCAAGCGAACGTAAAAGGTGTGTCTGGAGTTTGGAAAGATCTCACCGACAATGTGAATGGTCTTGCAGGAAATCTAACGGACCAAGTGCGAAATATTGCAAAAGTGACGACCGCGGTGGCCAAAGGCGACTTGTCCCAAAAAATCACCGTGGATGCAAAGGGCGAGATCTTCGAGCTCAAAAATACAATCAACGTCATGGTGGATCAGTTGTCGTCATTCGCGGCCGAGGTGACCCGGGTTGCAAAAGATGTGGGAACCGAAGGAAAGCTCGGTGGACAAGCCAATGTTAAAGGGGTTTCTGGAACTTGGAAAGATTTGACCGACAATGTGAACGGTCTTGCCAATAACCTCACCGCCCAAGTACGAAACATCGCAAAAGTAACGACCGCTGTTGCTAACGGCGACTTGTCGCAAAAAATCACGGTGGATGCGCGCGGTGAAATCTCTGAACTTAAAAATACAATCAACACCATGGTGGACCAGCTCCGATCCTTCGCAGCTGAGGTCACAAGGGTTGCAAAGGAAGTGGGAACCGAAGGACGACTCGGGGGCCAAGCGGATGTTAAAGGGGTTTCTGGAACTTGGAAAGATTTGACCGACAATGTGAATGGTCTTGCGAATAACCTCACCGCCCAAGTGCGAAACATCGCAAAAGTAACGACCGCTGTTGCGAACGGCGACTTGTCTCAAAAAATCACGGTGGATGCGAAGGGCGAGATTCTTGAGCTCAAAGATACGATCAACACTATGGTGGACACGCTTCGATCCTTCGCAGCTGAGGTGACTCGGGTTGCAAAAGAAGTGGGAACCGAGGGAAAACTCGGTGGACAAGCCGATGTAAAAGGGGTTTCTGGAACTTGGAAAGATTTGACCGATAACGTGAATGCCATGGCCTCTAACTTGACGGTCCAGCTCCGCGACGTTTCTAAAGTTGCAACGGCGATTGCTAACGGAGATTTGACTCAAAAAATCACGGTGGATGTGCGCGGTGAAATCCTGCAGATCAAAGACGTGATTAATAAGATGGTGGATCAGCTTTCTTCCTTCGCAGCAGAGGTCACTCGGGTTGCAAAAGAAGTGGGAACTGAAGGAAAGCTCGGTGGACAAGCGGATGTAAAAGGTGTGTCTGGAGTTTGGAAAGATCTCACCGACAATGTGAATGGCCTTGCAGGAAATCTGACGGATCAAGTGCGAAACATTGCAAAAGTAACAACCGCGGTCGCCAAAGGAGACTTGTCACAAAAAATTACTGTGGATGCAAAAGGCGAGATCCTCGAGCTAAAAAATACGATCAACGTCATGGTGGATCAGCTCAACTCGTTTGCAGCAGAGGTCACTCGGGTTGCAAAAGAAGTGGGAACTGAAGGTCGTCTCGGTGGCCAAGCGGAGGTAAAAGGGGTTTCTGGAACTTGGAAGGATTTGACCGACAACGTGAATGGTCTTGCAGGAAACCTCACAGCCCAAGTGAGAAACATCGCCAAGGTAACGACAGCTGTTGCCAACGGTGACTTGTCACAAAAAATCACGGTGGACGCGCGTGGTGAGATCTTTGAACTAAAAAACACAATCAACACGATGGTGGATCAGCTCAACTCATTCGCTGCAGAAGTAACAAGGGTTGCAAAAGAAGTGGGAACCGAGGGAAAACTCGGTGGGCAAGCGGATGTAAAAGGTGTGTCTGGAGTTTGGAAGGATCTGACTGACAATGTGAACGGCCTTGCAGGAAATCTGACGGACCAGGTGCGAAACATTGCAAAAGTAACAACCGCGGTCGCCAAAGGAGACTTGTCACAGAAAATCACCGTCAACGCTAAAGGCGAAATTCTCGAGCTAAAAAATACGATCAACACCATGGTGGATCAGCTCAACTCATTTGCCGCAGAAGTAACTAGGGTTGCAAAAGAAGTGGGAACCGAAGGAAAGCTCGGTGGACAAGCAGAGGTAAAAGGGGTCTCTGGAACCTGGAAAGATTTGACCGACAACGTGAACGGTCTTGCAGGTAATCTCACAGCCCAAGTGCGAAACATCGCAAAAGTGACAACTGCAGTTGCTAAAGGAGACTTGTCACAAAAAATCACGGTCGATGCTCGTGGTGAGATTCTCGAACTTAAAAATACGATCAATACCATGGTGGATCAGCTCAACTCATTCGCAGCAGAGGTCACTCGGGTTGCAAAAGAAGTGGGAACCGAAGGAAAGCTCGGCGGGCAAGCTGAGGTTCGCGGGGTTTCTGGAGTTTGGAAGGATCTCACTGACAATGTAAATTTCATGGCCTCAAATCTTACAAAACAAGTGCGAGGGATTGTCAAAGTTGTAACCGCAGTTGCCAATGGGGATCTGACGCAAAAATTTGTGATCGAAGCTAAAGGAGAAGTTGCGGCCCTTGCAGAAACCATCAACTCCATGACAGACACTTTAAGAACATTTGCCGATCAAGTAACAACGGTTGCACGGGAAGTGGGAATCGAAGGGAAGCTCGGCGGGCAAGCGAAAGTTCCTGGAGCTTCTGGAACTTGGAAAGATCTCACTGACAACGTAAATCAGCTGGCAGGGAACTTGACATCTCAAGTGCGAGCCATCGCAGAAGTTTCAACTGCGGTTACAAAAGGAGATCTTACAAGGTCAATCACAGTTGAAGCCCAAGGAGAGGTTGCTGCCCTTTCAGACAACATCAATCAGATGATTGCGAACCTCAAAGATACAACTCAGAAAAATAACGAGCAAGACTGGCTAAAAACTAATCTCGCGAAATTTTCTGGAATGATGCAAGGACAAAGGAGTATCACGTCGGTTGCACAGCTGATTATGTCTGAGCTGACTCCTCTCGTAGATGCTCGGCAAGGGGCCTTTTTCATGGCTGAGGCAGACAAAGACGATGCCATGTTAAACCTGATTGCTAGCTATGCGTTTACCGAAAGGCGCCATGTCTCAAGCAGGTACAAGCTTAAAGAGGGATTGGTCGGGCAGTGCGCGTTTGAGAAAAAGCGAATTCTTATCACAGAGCCTGGCGAAAACTACGTCAAGATCTCGTCGTCTCTCGTAGAGATTTCGCCGCGAAATATTATCGTACTTCCAGTGCTTTTTGAAGGCGAGCTTAAAGCGGTTATCGAACTTGCTTCTCTTAAGCCTTTTAGTCAGTACTACATTAACTTCCTAGATCAATTGATGGATTCTATCGGTGTTATCCTCAATATGATCTCTTCGAGCATGCGTACTGAGGAACTCCTCCAAGAGCTTAAAAGATCTAACGCCGAACTTGAAGCTCAAGCCAAAGAGCTCGAAGACAAAGCAAAACTTCTTGAAGTCAAAAACCAAGAGGTGGAGCTGGCCTCAAGGTCGCTTGAAGAAAAAGCCGAACAACTCTCCCTTATTTCTAAATACAAGTCTGAGTTCTTGGCCAATATGTCTCATGAGTTACGAACACCACTCAATAGCTTGTTGATTTTGTCTAAGACTTTGGCCGACAACAAGTACAACAATCTTTCGCCTGAGCAAGTGAAATACGCAAAAACAGTTCACTCTGCCGGCAATGACTTGATGGCTTTGATCAACGAGATCTTGGATCTTTCCAAAGTCGAGGCCGGCAAGATGCCAGTCAATCCAAAACATGTCGAGATGCAAGACATTTTGGGTTATCTCGAGCAGACCTTCAAGCCTGTGGCTGAACACAAAGGCCTTGAGTTTGTTATCGAGTCCGATGCGCAAGTGCCAGAGCACATGTTCACCGACGAGAGTAGGCTCCAACAGATTCTCAAAAACCTCTTGTCCAATGCCTTTAAGTTCACGGATAAAGGCCATGTTAAACTTAAAATTTCAAAAGAAGCTGTAGGGCGTGTTACCGTTAAAGATCCGCTAGCAAACCCTGACATGCTTGTGTTCTCCGTGACCGACACTGGGATCGGCATTCCTGCTGAGAAACAGAAGTTGATCTTCGAAGCTTTCCAACAAGCTGATGGAACTACCAGCCGTAAATACGGAGGTACGGGGCTTGGGCTAACCATCAGTCGCGAAATCGCAAAACTTTTGGGTGGCCTCATTGAAGTTGAAAGTGAGCCTGGGCAGGGCAGTACATTTAGACTTTATCTCCCACAAAAGTTTTCTGGTCCTGATGTGAATATGATCGGCACACGAAGACAGATGGCGGCTCCGAGGCCAGTTCTTCCCGATGGCATTACCTTTGACGGAAGACGTGTTTTGATTGTTGACGATGACATGAGGAATATTTTCGCCCTCAGCAGCATCTTGAAGGCTCGGGGAGTCGAAGTGTTTTATGCTGAGAATGGAAAACGTGGCATTGAAACCCTTGAAAAAAACCCAAACATTGAACTAGTGTTGATGGACACTATGATGCCAGAGATGGATGGACTAGAGGCGACGCGAAAGATCCGCGAAAATCCTGCCTATCAAAGTCTCCCGATTGTTTCGCTGACTGCAAAAGCGATGAAAGGAGATCGAGAAAAATGCATTGAGGCAGGGGCGTCGGATTATATTACTAAACCGGTGGATGAGGACACCCTGTTGGCCACCATATATGGTTGGTTGACGGTGAAACCAGATGCACATGAGGCTTGAGAAACCTATTGATATCTTGCTCGTTGACGATCGCGAAGATGGTCTCATCGCTCTTGAGGCCTTGCTTTCTGAAGACACCAATTACAATTTAGTGATGGCTCAATCAGGTTATGAGGCGATTGAGCTTATGCCTCAGTATGATTTTGCAATGATCTTGCTCGATGTCCAGATGCCGGGAATTGATGGATTTGAGACTGCAGAAATGATCCGAAGGCAGCCAAGGTACAAAAGCATTCCGATTGTTTTTGTCACCGCCATTAACAAAGACGAGCGATACGTCTATCGCGGCTACGAAACAGGGGCCGTTGACTATATTTTTAAACCTTTTGATCCCCTCATTTTGCGCTCGAAGGTTGCCGTCTTTGCCGATCTGTATTCAAAAACTCGCCAGTTGAAAGAGCAGGCCTTAAAAATTTCTCAGCAAGAGGCCCTTGAACATCAAGCTTATGTGCAGTCTGTTGAATTGCAAAATCTTCGTCGTTATAGAAATCTTGCCGACTCTATTCCTCACATGGTTTGGCGTGCGGCTCCCGACGGTACGCTGGAATACTATAACAATCTTTGGTGTTCTTACACGGGTCTTCCCTTGGATGAAAGTTTGGGCATCGGTTGGCAGCAGGCATTTAACAAATTAGATTTGCGAAATCTTCTGCGTGTTTGGATGAAGGCGATGCAGACAGGGGAGAGTTTTGAGGTTGAATGCCGCATTCGAAGAGCGGATGGAACTTATCGCTGGCACTGGGTTCGGGCTGTCGCAGAATTTGACGTTGAGGCCAAAGTTATCGCATGGCTTGGAACCTGCACAGATATAGAGGAGCGTAAGCAAGACGAAGAAAAAGTTCTCCAGGCGCAGAAAACGGCCGAAATGGCAAACCAGGCAAAAACTCAATTTTTGGCAAACATGAGCCACGAAATTCGCACTCCGCTGAACGCCATCATTGGTTTTACAGAATTGATGTTAGATCCCCATTTGTCTGTGGCCGAGAAGATGAGCAATATCTCAATCGTTCGACGAAACGGCCAGCAGCTCATTAAGATCATTGATGAGATTTTAGATATTTCAAAAGTCGAAGCAGGTGGTCTTGAGGTAGAGCTCATTGAGACGGATCTTCTTTCAATGATTTCTGGAATTCGGTCGCTCCTCAATGTCGTCGCCTCAAAAAAGCGAATCAAACTCGAGTTTGCAGTGGATGGAACTATTCCCGACCGGATTGTGACTGATGGAACAAGGTTAAGACAAATTCTTATCAATATCGTAGGTAATGCTCTTAAGTTTACCGAGCGAGGTCATGTTCGGTTGACAGCAAAATTTCTTTCCGATGAAGAGCCGCCTCATCTGCAATTCTTAGTCGAAGACACAGGGGTAGGCCTTGAGCCAGGAGCTCTTGAAAAAATATTCACCCCCTTTTCGCAGGCTGATTGCTCCACCACCCGTGTGTTTGGAGGCACTGGCCTTGGTCTTGCCCTCTCTAGAAAACTGGCTCAGGCTTTGGGCGGGGACGTCACACTCGAAAAAAGCGCACCCGGTTTTGGCAGCACCTTCCGTATCCAAGTTGAAGGAAAACCGCTACCGCACGCTGTTTGGATCTCAAAGTTTTCTGATCTGGACGACAGTGATACGCACGCCGTGCCTTCTTATAAAAATCAGGAGCTTTTAGGAAAACGAATTTTACTTGTCGAAGATGCTGAAGACAATCAGGTCCTTATCAGCCGGTTTCTCCAAAAAACGGGCGCTGAGATTGACATTGCCAGCAACGGGAAAGAAGGCGTCGAAAAAGCACTTGCAAAAGACTACAGTGTTGTTCTGATGGACATTCAAATGCCGCTTCTAGATGGCTACGAAGCGACCTCGCGGCTGCGGCAGGTGGGATATCAGAAGCCGATTATAGCGTTAACGGCCCATGCCCTCATAGAAGAGCGCGAGAAGTGCCTCAGGACTGGATGTAACGGACATCTCACCAAGCCTATCAACCGGCAGCTTTTGATCGAGAGCCTGCTCAAGTATTCTAACGAAATCCAATGAAACTGGTCTAGTCCCAAGACAGTCCCGTAATTTGCAAAAAGACCCCTCCCGTGACACACTTGTACAAAGGGTGTGCCACGCAATGAATTTTAGAAAGAGACTCTCGATTGTTTTTTCAATCCTATTTCTTTTCCATTTCGCTTTTGGTAAAACCAGTGACACCGCTCAAAATCGGCTCGTCTTTGCGTTCTCAACTCTTGAAAAAATAAAACAGATCGGTTCTGCTGAAATCTTGAGTTCTTTGCTAAAAAAAGAGGGCCCCTACAAGCCCTTTTTTAAGGCTTTAGGTAAGGATCTATTAGAAGTTCCACCGGAGACTTTTAGCAAATTGATCTCCAAACTCTACCTTGAAAAAGACCTGGTTCGAGTTCAATTTAGTGACCAAACGATCGCGGAAATCTCTGAGATCTCTCCTGGATGGGAGTCGTTAAAAATCAACGGCCGTGTTATCAAAACTCACAATTTAGGCGATTATCAAAAACTCAAATCCGAGATTGAGGAGAGTCTTGCGAAATCCCCGCAGCGGTCTGTTTTGTTCGAGATTTTGATTCCTAAGGCTGATGCGAAAATTAAGCCTTACATCATAGGCCTTGCCCTCCTTATTTTTATCGCAATTGCAGGTAAATTCCTCGGAGAACTCCAGATTGGCAAAAAACTCACCTGCCAGCCAGAAATTCGCTGCCTGGGCTCTCTCGCCGGTGGTCTTGTTGAAAAGTGCATTACAGAGCGGGATGCAGGATGTGAAAAAACCGGAAGTTGCGTTAAGCTTTCAATAAAACGAGAGGATTGCGAGCTGAACCAAAAACGCTCAGAAGAACTTCTAGAGATGCTTAAGAATGTCTCGGAACAACGCCCCCAGGGCGTTCGAACCTCTTTCCGCGAAGGCGTGGCTGTTCTCAAAAAATCTCAGACCTCAGCCGTATTTGATTTTAGTTACTCTGACGAAAACCCATGCGAGGGATCTGCTTGCCGTCGGAGCGTCGACTGTCCTTTTGATAAATTTTCTTATATCGCTGGGATCTTTTCCGTAGTGCCGGTATGTCGAAAGTCGGGGACGGAGACCCAGTGTCGGTACTCTGATGATGCTTTTTTTAAAAAGCCAGATTTAGAACAAAACATAGCGAGAAAAGCACTTGCTGATATCTACCCCGATATTTACCCATGCCTTTTGAGAAACTTGCAAAAGGCTGACGAGCCTGTGCCCAACCCAAGGTTCGGTGAACCGGCGCCTTAGCGGTAAATGGATCGTCTTGCTGGTTTGTCGGTAGGTTTTTTAGGAAGGACTTTCTTTACCGCAACGGGTTTTGCCTTGGCCGGTTCTTTAGGGGGTCCAAGCATCTTTGTAATCGCATCCCACTTGTATTTGTCTTCGGGCGTGAGAAGAGAAATCGCTTCGCCGGTGGCGCCAGCTCTTGCAGTTCGACCGATTCGATGGACATAATCCTCAATCGCTTCTGGGAGGTCGTAGTTGATCACATGGGCAATATGAGGGATGTCAATTCCTCGAGCTGCGATATCTGTGGCAACAAGGATTCGGAAATTGCCTTCGCGAAAACCTGCAAGTGCACTTCGTCTTTGTCCTTGGGTGCGATCTCCATGAATACGACTCACCTCATACCCGTACTCTTCAAGAAAATCTGCGAGTTGATCCGTGCGGCTTTTGGTGCGGGTGAAAATGAGAACAGAACCCTGACGCATGTTCAGTTCGTCCATGAGCACGTCGTCTTTTTTTTCACGAGTCGTATGGATTACCGACTGTTTAACCAAAGTTGCCGGTGCTGAAATTTTTCCGACAGAAATAGGCACAGGATTTTTGAGATGTTTTTTTACAAGCTCAGTGACGTGAGGGGGGAGTGTCGCTGAAAACAAAAGGGTTTGTCGCTGGGCTGACAAACGACTGAGGACTTGCAAAATCTGAGGTTCAAAGCCCATGTCAAACATGCGATCGGCCTCATCAAGAACGAGATGACGTACATCACTCAACGTGAATCGCTGAGCTTTAAGATGATCAATCAAACGCCCCGGTGTTGCTATAATCACCCGTGGGTTTCGCGACATCATGCGGAGTTGAGCTGCATAAGACGAACCACCCATCAAAAGCGCAATTCTAAACTCAGGTTTGTCGTGAACTAGGCGTTTTAACCACTCAATAATCTGAGATGCGATTTCGCGAGTGGGCACGAGCACCAGAAGTTTTGCAGACTCGCTTTTAAAAAGGATTGTAAGTAAGGGAAGTAAGAACGCGGCCGTCTTGCCTGTTCCCGTCTGGCTGCAGGCAACAACGTCTCGCCCTTCTAAAATTACGGGAATCGCTTTGCTCTGAATAGGTGTCGGAGTCTCGTACTTCATAGCAACGAGGTTATTTTCTAAGGACGGATGGAGATCAAAGTCGGAAAAGCGTTTCATAGGGTGGAGCTAACACACCGGCTCAGCAAAGGACATGAGAAATTGCCAGGGCTTTTAAATGTGAATATATTTCTGTAAAAAGGAGTGGCCCATTCAAGTTTTACGATCGCTATCAGCCGAAGAGATCCCTCTATTTTGTGAATGGACCCAACGCCACCTGCAAGGAGCTCAGCTCCAAGAGGTTCGTATCCAAGGTGATTTACTAGCTCTTAACTTCTGGCTCAAAGGGCCCTACACCCTCTACTTGGATTTGCAGGGCGGTCGACCTTTTGTTGGTCTCCTTCCAGGGCCTGTGTTTTTTCGCAAAAAATCTCCCAAACCCATCACACTTTTTCTCAATGCGCACTTCAGGAATCGGCTTTTGGATAGGGTCTACGCTTTACCTGATTTAGGTCGCGTTTTTGAGATGAGTTTTGGTGAATCTCACAGTCTTTTGATCCATTTGTTACCGAAATTCCCCAACCTGATTGCCTTCGCGGGCGAAAAAAAAATCAGCATGCATCCTGTGCGCGACCTACCTGCACACCAAGGCCAAGCAAGTGGGCTAGAGGTGAGGAGTGATTTTAACGACCTCTCCGAAGCTTGGTTCCAGCAGACGTTTCGTAAACAGGCGGGGAGAGCAGCTCCTGACGACGGTGAGAAACAATCCAAAGCCGTGGCCAAAAAAAAACTAGCGCTTGAGAAAATCACTGAGAGTCTCAAAGAGCTTGAAGCTGAAGATTGGTCAGGGCTGGGCGAGCTTTTGAAAATATCCCAACATCTTGATGTCGACCATCCACTCGCTGAAAAAGTCGATCGCGAGCAATCTCTTGCCGAGAATATCCAGATGATCTTTGACAAAAGTAAAAATCAAAAACGAAAACTCCAAGGCGCCCATGAGCGAATGGGAATTCTTCGGAAAGAAATCGAAGCTCTTGAAAAAGGACCTGCGCCACAAGTTGCCCGCGCTTCTGTGACCGAACTGATGAAAAAAGCAAAAGCTCAAGGTCGCAAGCTTGTTCTCAACGAGCATCTCGAAGCCGTTTGCGGAAAATCTGCGGCCGACAATTTGGCGCTGCTAAGACATGCGCAAAAATGGGATCTATGGCTCCATCTCAAGGATTATCCAAGCTCCCACGTGATTGTTCGAAGGCCTCGGGATTTTAAAGTGTCTCAGGAAGCTCTCACAAAAGTCATGCAGTGGTTTGTCGGCGAAACACTGTCTTCTAAGAATTTGAAGGCCGGTGATAAGCTTGAGTTTATCGTGACAGAGTGTCGCTTTGTGAAGCCGATCAAAGGCGACAAGCTGGGGCGGGTGAATTATTCGAATGAGAGTCGGTTGGTGCTGGGGCTTTGAGGAGTTTTGGGATCTGTGGTCGTGCTTCGAGCGTGCTCCAAAATCTCGAGAGGGAACAGGAGGATCTAACATCATGAGAAGCCTTTAAAACACTTCTTATATCAGTAACTTAGAAAAGCAATAAACGGGTGTCCCTACCCCTCAACTGTTTGTATGATCCCATCCATGACAGATTACGAAAAGATTGAAAAAGTAATTCGATACATAGAAGCCAGCTATCAGGAGCAGCCTTCCCTTGCGAAGCTGGCAAAAGTTGCCGGAGTTAGCGAGTTTCATTTCCATCGCCTTTTTACTCGATGGGCAGGCACAACGCCAAAATCCTTCCTTCAATACCTTACGGCGAAGCACGCTCAACAACTTCTCCTTGAATCCAAGGATCTTTTAACCACTGCGTTCGAGGCGGGACTCTCCGGGCCAGGTCGTCTTCACGATTTGTCATTTAGTATTTATCGATGGAGATCGCGAAGATGCGATATCCAAAATGAAAGAGCGCTTTGCAAAAGCGAGCTTTAAATTACATAAAACTGAAACCGCAAAAGTCATAAAGAAAATTTTCAAAAGAACGGGAGCTAAAAAAATCTCTGTCGTTCTCCATGGCACTCCTTTTCAAATGAAAGTCTGGGAAGCTCTATTACGTATTCCCGAGGGGGAGTGTACTCTCCTATGCCGATCTCGCGAAAGTGGCAGGTTTTCCTGGCGCTTCGCGAGCCGTCGGTACTGCGCTCGGAAAGAACTCGATTGCTTATTTAATTCCCTGTCACAGGGTGATTCGCTCAACTGGAGATTTTGGTGATTACCGTTGGGGAACGGCTCGCAAACAGGCCGTATTAAGCTGGGAAAGATCAAGGAAGGAAATCGCAAATGGATAAACAATTTGAAGCCATGGATCTAGCCGTGAGCGCCGCTAAAGGTTGGATTCAGGGATTAAATGATCGCCCTGTCACGGCCACCGCAACGTTGGAAACCCTGAGAAACAGAATTGAAATGCCTCTTGATGAACAAGGTCGCCCAAGTAAAGAAGTCATCGAAGATCTACTTGAGGCAACAAAGGATGGATTTCATGGCAGCGCAAGTGGTCGTTTCTTCGCGTGGGTCATTGGCGGATCATTGCCCTCAGCTCTCGCAGCAGATTGGCTAACGTCAACGTGGGATCAAAATGCAGCTCTCTATGCGTGCGGTCCAGCAGCCAGTGTTGTCGAAGAAATTGCGGGAGAGTGGGTAAAAGATTTGCTTCACCTTCCAAAAGAATCTTCATTTGCCTTTACCACTGGATGCCAACTGGCTCATTTCACCTGTCTCGCAGCTGCTCGGGCATCAGTCTTGAAGAGGGCGGGCTGGAACATTAACGAAGACGGCTTATTCGGCGCCCACGCCATTCGGGTTTTGACGAGCGAACATCGACACGGTTCCGTAGATCGAGCAGTTCGATATTTGGGTTTAGGAAACAAGTCTCTTGAGGCACTGACTGCTGGCGACGACGGGCGAATTCAAGTTGAGGTTTTCAAAAAGACAATTCAAAAATCTAATCAACCTACAATTCTTGTTTTAGACGCGGCGGATTTGAATATTGCAGCCTTCGATCCATTTGATGAAATTATTCCTTTAGCCAAACAAGCAGGGGTTTGGGTTCACATTGACGGCGCCTTTGGTCTGTTTGCGAGGGCATCAGAAAAATTTCGTCATCTAACGAAAGGTTTGGAGCTTGCCGACAGTTGGGCGACAGATGGCCACAAGTGGTTAAACGTTCCGTTTGACTGCGGAATCGCAATCATCCGTGATCGTCAGGCTCACAAAGAAGCGACGACTATTAGCGCCTCGTACATCGCGGCAGAATCAAAGGCCAGAAATCAAATCGATTGGAATCCAGAGTGGTCAAGACGTGCAAGGGGAATACCTATTTACGCGGCGTTGAGGGAGCTTGGGAAAAACGGCGTTGCTGATCTCGTCGAGCGCTCTTCACGGCATTGCCGAACTATCGTAACCGAAATTGGTAAATTGCCTGGAGCTAAAATGCTATGGGAGCCGCAGCTAAATCAGGGTCTCGTGAGATTCTTGGATGGGAGAACGGGAGCGACGGAAAAGGATCACGATCGAAGAACCGACGAAGTGATGAACGCAATCAATGCCAACGGGGAAGCTTTCTTTTCATCAACTACATGGCGAGGCATGAAGGCCATGCGCGTAAGCGTCGTTAATTGGAGAACTTCTGACGAAGATGTTAAGAGAACAGTTGCGTCCGTCAAAAATATTTTAAAATCGATATGAAGGCAAAGGCGCTATAAAGCCAAGAACCGGGCCCCTATGGGGTTGATAGGAATTTAATGAGAGAATGGCACTTATTCAAACGATGGGCGAGGTCCTACATTGACGTGATTATTTCGCTTCGTCTCGTCAGATTACTACGTTAAGTTGACCTCAAGGTGCGCAAAAAAAATCCGCTTGGCGCAAACTTGCCTACCTTCCGGATGTTCTTTAAGGTACAAGTATGCAACCCGAAAATTGCCCCTGGACTATCTATCACGGAAACTATCCCTATGAGTTTCCCATTTGCGAGCAAAATCTCTGCGAATGGATTCGTCAGCCTGCTAATACCTGGTCCAATTTAGGAATGGTGACCATTGGGCTGTATCTTATTTTTCGAGGGCTGCGAAACAAATCTGAATCTGATATTCCTTTAGGAGCTTCAATTTTTATTATGGGGGTGTGTTCATTTATTTGTCATGCGACCGGAACACCATTATTTGTTGCTCTTGACGTCACAGCCATATTTTTGTTTTTGAGCCTGCTGTCAGTATTGCTTTTGGTGAGAGATAGATCGATAACCCCAAGGGTCGCTCTTGTTTCGTTTTCGGCCTTTTTCCTAATATCGGTGGGAGTTCAGATCTTCTTCAGCAAGGTGCAAATTCTGGTACTTATTTTGTTTGTTGTTCTTCTTGCCGTATTAGAAACAAAGAGTCTTGTGCGAATGAGAAGCCACAATAATCGACGAGATCTCTTCTTAGCCCTAGTTGTATTGTTGGTCGCAGCCGTGTGTATAGGACTTGATTATACGAAGACAGTTTGTTTTCCAGATCAACATTTCTTTCAATTCCACGCTCTTTGGCACTTGCTCAGTGGGCTTTCAATGCTGTTCATTGCTAATTATTTGAAGCAGTGTAAAATTAAGATTTTCAGGCGATAGCACTTGGTTGATGAACATCGAGGCGACCATGAAGTTGCGAATTGCTGACCGCGCTAAGCTGAAAGAACTTACGAAATCCTCGTCGAGTCTGGCGGAGAGAATTGCCATTCTTTCCCGGGCATGGGAGCCAACAGCGAAAATCGAGATAAAAATATTGACGTCCGCCGAATTCAAGATTACAGAGTCTCCATGCGAACAAAATCCAAACAACTCCCTCTCAAATACCACGGCCACGGCGGCGCCCGCAAAGGCGCAGGACGAAGAAAAAATCCCAACTCCGGTGTCCCACACATCAAACGCCCCAGCGTTCAAGAAAAATATCCCATGCACGTCACGGTTCGCCTTTCAGATGGAGTCGTCGGCCTCAGGTCCAAGGAAGCCTTTCGTATTTTTCAAAATGCAGTCAAAGCCAGTCGGGGATTTGGCCTGAGAGTTTTACAATATGCCGTTTTAGGGAATCACTTTCACCTCCTCGTAGAAGCCCCAGATTCACAATCCCTCACACGGGCGATGAAATGCCTGAACGTTCGCTTAGCTCTCGGCTTGAAAAGACTCAAAAGCCTCTCTAGGCCAACCCTCAAGCATCGTTTTGATTTAAAAATCCTCAAAACGCCAACTCAAGTGAGAAATGCGCTCATCTACGTTCTCGCAAATGCGTGCAAGCACTTCAAACGCCGCCAGGTGTTTGACAAGTTTTCTAGCTATGGAGTTTTTAAAGAAGTCCAATCCTTAAAAAGGGCCAGGCCCGACTTGGATTGGAAAATGCCTTCCATTCCCGCAGGTCGGCAGAAACTCATTGAGAGCCTCGTCTCACCGCCGCAGAGCTGGCTTGCTTTTAAAGGTTGGAAACGGGCCTTCTAAACGACCGCAGTGCGAAGAGTCGCAGGTCCCTGAGAATTCTCTTCGGCGACCGACATTCCAACTTGTTTTGCGAGGTCAACCGCTTGATTATTTTTTAAAAACTGGCGCGGTTTTAGAGAAAGAAGTTAACTCTAAGGGTGAGTTTGTAACTTGGTTGAGCATCTATGATTCAGAGTTCATGGGATATCGTGGCGGAGAGATCGTGAATGGCATGAGTACTTATCGCAATTTCTGGGTGAGCCGCGGAAGCAATGTTTCTCTCAGAGCGACCGTAGGCAATCGTCTTCTTGGAAACCGTGAAGTCGCCAACTGGCAATTCTACGGCTGCAACTAAAACATCGTCGCTAGCTCGCGCCGGAGTTCCAAAAACAACTTCCGAATCGCTCCCAAATCTCGAGGGCAATCACTCACCCTGTGGACTGGGAGCTGCGTCCGAACCCCATCTCTACGAAGATAAACTCCAGGTGCAGGAGTCGCTTCGGCCACAACAAGCACATGGCGCTTTACCGTTGCAAAGTGTTTTTTCTTCACGGCAACCAGTGTTTGGAAATCTCCGTGATCTCCCAGTAGTAACATGGTCGGAGGTATTTTGTGGCGCTCACATAGATGAAGGGCTTTTGGCGAAAAAACGTCTTTATTCCAAAAAACATCAAAACCAACTCCGTTAAGCTGACTGAGGATCAACAGACTCAGTCCGAGGCCATCGCTTGTGTCGATGCTGGCGTGAAAAAACTTTCGCAGCCTATGCACATTCCAGGGCTGTGGGCTTGGGCGAAAATCTCGATCCGTGAGGATACGTCTTCGAGGCGCGAGCAGGTATTCAAACGCGAGAGCTGGGCCGATGCCTAACTTTCTTCGATCTAAAAGGCAAATCAGATCGCCTTTGGCAATGCCAAGCCGGGTGAGGGGTTTTACGGAGCTTATGGCCATTCCACTAGAGGTAAAAACGGAATCAAGGGCCGAGCCTGAATCTCCTCCCAGCAGGGGCACCCGGCTTGCGCCAAGGCAGGCTCGAACGCCTTTGTAAAAGCGCTGCTTTTTTTCTGTACGTGTGCCAAACTTCCACTGCGTTGAAAATGTGAGGCCTAAAGGCCTTGCGCCACTTGCCGCTAAATCGGAGAGGGTCACAGCTGCGGTCATCCAGCCCCAAGATTCTGGGTTCAGGTAGAGACCTTCCGTGATCTCCTCGGCGATAGAATCGATGGTCGTTGCAAGATATAAATCTTTTTTAATTTTGAGAATTTCGCAGTCTGCTTCAAAGCGGCCATGAATTTGTTGAGGAGACTTCAACTGGAGGCCTAAAATTTTTTTAATCTCTCGCATCTCGAGTGTTGGGCGCACAAAAAAACCTCTAGAAATTTGAAGATTTAAAATCTCCGCCCGAGAATGTCATTGCGAGATGAGTTTCTGCAATCATTATGCGCTCTAACTGTATTGCGTTATAACCTCTGCCTTGACTGAATGGGGCAACTCCTTAAAATTGGGCGTTGATATCGATACATGAAGGAGTTTGCAGGAATGATTGAAGTTCAAAATCTCACCAAAGAGTATGGGACGAGGCGGGCCATTGATCGCCTGAACTTTAAGGTCGAAAAAGGTGAAGTCGTAGGCTTCCTAGGGCCTAACGGTGCCGGCAAATCGACCACGATGAAAATCATCACAGGATTTATGGCTCCTACTTCGGGAGAGGCGCGGATTGCAGGCTTTGATGTTTTTGAAAATCCCATCGAGGTCAAAAAGCGTATTGGCTACCTGCCCGAAACTCCTCCCGTATATGGGGACATGTACGTGTCTGATTATCTGAAATTTGTGGCGCAGCTCAAAGGCGTCGAGTCCACGAGAATTCCTTCTCTTGTGGAGCGTGCCCTAGAAAAAACGCACTTGATGGATGTGAGGAGTCGTCTGATTCAAAACCTCTCAAAAGGATTCAGACAGCGTGTTGGTATTGCGCAAGCGATTGTTTCAGACCCTGAGGTCCTGATTCTCGACGAACCCACGGTGGGTTTGGATCCTAAACAAGTTGCTGAAATTCGCGATCTCATCAAGGAGCTTCGTGGTCAACACACTATTGTGCTCTCCACGCATATCTTGCCGGAGGTTCAGGCCACTTGCGAGCGGATCGTGATTATTCATCAAGGACGAATCGTTGCGCAAGAGCGCCTAGATCGGCTCGACAGCATGATGATGGGAACAAGAAAAATCACGCTTCGGGTACGTAGACCATCGCCCGGGCTCGAAACATCTCTAGCAAAGCTCGCGGGTGTCAGTCGCGTTGAGATGGGACAGATGCCTGGGGAATGGCAGATCGATGCGCTTGAAACCGACGATATTCTCGAGGGAATTGCGGGACATGTCGTTCAGCAAGGCGCAGGGCTTCTTGAACTGAGCTCAGCCAAAGCTAATCTTGAAGACATTTTCTTAAAACTCACTTACGGCAAAGAAGGCACAGTATGAGAAATATTTTTACCATCATGAAAAAGGATGTCAGCGGATTTTTCCATAGCCCAAGCTTCTACATCTCGGCATTTCTCTGTGCTGCTATTTTCAGTTGGGTTTATCCGATTCAACTTGTGCAGTTTGATCACGCTTTGAAAAATTCCATGTTCCAGCAAGGTGGAAATTCTCAGCAGCTCAATATTCATTATAGCCTTTTTATTCGCCATCTGTCCTACTTAAACCTGTTACTTATTTTGGTAGTGCCGGCAATGACTATGCGTCTTTTTGCCGAAGAAAAAAAACTTCACACATTTGATCTACTTTTAACCTCTCCCGTCACATCTTTTGAAATTGTTGCGGGAAAATACCTCGCAGGGCTGGCAGCTGTTTTAGGAATCATATTTTTATCGTTTCTATATCCGCTCATCACCGCAACTTTTGCAGACGTCAATTGGGCAACGCTTTTGACGGCTTACCTTGGAATCTTTTTTGTCGCGGCCGTTTACACGGCGATGAATCTGTTTTGCTCTTCGCTTACAGAGTCCGCGCTTGTCGCATTTGTCATGGCCGTAATTCTCAATATTTCAATCTGGTTTGTGGGCATTGCAGTTGAGATTGTGGACTCATCAATGTGGCGTCAGGTATTTGAACATATCTCGCTTAACACTCATCTTTCAGGAATGATTGAGGGCACGATTCGCACCAGTGCTTTAGTATTTTTCTTGAGCGTGATTTTTCTATTTTGTTTTCTGAGTGAACGTGTCGTTGAATCTTCAAGGTGGAGGTAACTGTGAGCCGGTTGTCTAAAATCTTATTTTTGTTTTCAGGAATCAGCCTTGCGAGTTTTGGTATTGTTTATTTTCTCATTGGGCAATGGGTGCCATTTTTGTGGATTCCCGTGGGATTGTTTTTTCTTCTTACGGCGTTTGCGCTTTTTACGGAGAGAAACCTCATTAAAGAGTTTCTCACGCTGCGGACCACAAAACACGGAATGAACATGGGGGTTTTAATCCTTCTTGTGTTCACATGCCTTGTCACAGTGAATTTTATTTCTGTTAGAAATTATAAAACTTGGGACTTTTCAAAAGAGCACATCAATTCGCTCTCTGAGCAGTCGATCAAGCTTCTCAAATCCCTGGACTCGGATTTGAGTGTTAAATTCTTTTATCAAAAAGGGGCTGAAGGAGTTGACGAGGCAAAGCGAGGTTTTCGTGAGCTTCTCAAGCGTTACCAAGATGAAAGTAAATTTGTAAAACTTGAGTTTATTGATGTGAACGAACGCCCTGATCTTGCTGAGCAGTACGGAGTAACCAAAGGTAGCGGCGTTGTTTATCTTGATTACAAGGGCCGTAAAAATAAAATCGAAAAAATTGAGGAGCAGGAGATTACGAGTGCCTTAGTGAAAGTCACTCGGGACTCTGATAAAATCATCTATGTGACAACCGGTCATGGAGAGCTCGATCTTAATCAGGCAAGAGAGGCTCAAGGCGCAGCCGCTCTCAAGAGTCTGCTCGAAGGCAATCGTTATCAAGTCAGGCCATTGCCGCTGGTGACGTCACCTAAAGTTCCTGATGATGCCAATGTCCTTATCATCCCTGGAGCCACTCAGGCGTTTTTAGAGCCAGAGGTCAAAGCTATCGAGGCTTATTTGCAAAAAGGTGGTAACCTTCTCCTTGCTCTGAATCCAAAGACGAATCACGGCTTAGATGGCTTGGTGAAGGCTCTTGGTTTGCAGCTGCAAAATAATTTTGTTGTAACCATTCTTGAAACAGCCTTTGGAAAAGCGATTAACCCTGAATCCACTCCTGCAACAGTGTTTTCATCAACTCATCAGATCACAAAGCCTTTTGGACAAAATCAGTTTGCGATTTTTCGCCTTCCTCAAGGGCTTAAAAAAGTAGAACCTGCAGCTCCGGGTTTAACGATTGACGAAATAGTTAAGACCGGAGACAAAGCGATGGCATTCCCAGATACGAAGTTTGATAAAGACGCCGTCTCTGGAACATTCACGGTTGCGGCCGCTGTTAAAGGCAAGTTCGCCGGTGCCGATGACAAAGCTCCTGAATTTATGGCGGTTGTTGTTGGGAACTCTGATTTTTTAAACAACCAGCGCCTGTACCAGAACCTCAATCGAGATTTAGCGCTTAATTCCGTAGGATACCTTTCGCGGGAAGAGAATCTGATCAGCATTGCGCCTCGTGAGGTTGGCGTCACCAAAATGCAGCTCCCAGACCATAAACTTTATATGTTTCTAGTTTTCGCATTGGCGGTGCCGCTTTGCCTTCTTGGTACAAGTTTAGGGTTGTGGTACCGACGACGGGCTGCTTAGAGGATCTATGAAAAAATTTGGTAAGACCTATATCTTTGGAATTTTTGTTGTGGCCCTGTTGGCCTATGCCTATTTCATTGAATACAAAAAAAAAGAAAACGACGAAACACAAAAACAGGAGCTTTCAGTTATTGCTCCAGGTAAGGCCGACGCCGTTACAGAGATCGAGATCCAAAAGGGTGGCCAAACCATAAAACTCAAAAAAGACGCAGCGACATGGCGGCTCACAGAGCCCGTTCAAGATGAAGCCGACAGTAATTTACTCTCGGAGCTTACTAAAAGTTTAACCAGCGAGAAATCTAGCAGTGTGGCCACAGAAGGAACGGTTGATTGGAAGATTTTTGGTCTTGATCAACCCAAGGCGACGATCTCATTTAAAGAGGGAGCTGCAAATCCAACAGTTGTGCATGTTTCAGCAAAAAAGAATTTCCAAGGAGAGTTCTTTTTGCGCAAAGGAGACGAAAATAAAGTTCTTTTAGGGACCAACTTCTGGAACGAAACTACCGACAAGTCAGCAAGGGACCTCCGCCTTAAACGGATTTTTCGAAAGCCTTTGACTCAAATCAAAAGTGTTGAATACCGTTCTAAAGAGCAAAGCTTTACCCTTAAGAGGGAGGGTGAAGGCTGGAAGTGGGTGGAGGGACCTGATAAAAACCTCGATGCGGCGAAAATTCGTGATTTTCTAAATTCCATCACCGAGATCGACGCCAATCAATTTTTGGCCGAGGGCGCAGCTAACCCTGCACAAATCAAAGGTTGGAACCTTGATAAGCCTGAGTACAGTCTCAAGGTTGCATTTAACGAAGGTTCGGATTGGCAGCTGAAAATGAGCCAACAAAAAGATAAAACCTATGTTGCTTCCGTCACTGAACCTCAGGTGACGGTTTCGATACTTGCCGGTCCAGCTGAGAAAATTTCTCAAGCCGTTTTTACAGAGATGCGAGATCTCCAAGAGCCT
>JBGATJ010000022.1:0-57660 GCA_044229295.1 Pseudobdellovibrionaceae bacterium | reverse complement strand
GGCTTGAGAGAATCTTTTTTTCAAGCTCTTCAAGTTCTGGAGTTAAATACCTTTCAGCATTAACCAGGGTTTGCTTTCGTGAGTATGACGCTGGAATTTTATCTTTATGAACATGAGTCACTTCGATGTAGTAACCAAAAACCTGATTGTACCTGACCTTAAGAGAAGATATTTGGGTTTTTTCGCGCTCCCGATTTTCGAGATCCAAAATCAAATTGGCTGAGTCCTGACTTAATGCCAGGTACTCATCAAGCTGGGAGTGAAATCCTTTTTTAAATATCAGCCCCTGTTTAGAAGACAGAGGAGCCTCTTCACGAAGGGCCTCTAGAATATGGGTGGCGACCTCTCGAAGCACCACAATTTCACTGTCTGATATTTCAAGTTTTATCTTAAGCTCTGAGGCCTTGACGGCTGCCAAAATATCCACCGACTGCAAAAGACTCTGGCCCAAATGCAAGACATCACGCGGAGAGGTCTGAGGCTGCCCTACTTTTGAAAATCGACGTTGAAGATCTCCTAGCCCACTGAGGGTGTCGCGAATCTTCACCAAGTGCCTTGGCGCCTGCTTCCACTGCGCAATTTCGCGCTGGCGCTCAAGGATTGTTGATTCTTGGCGCAGTGGAAATGCCATCCAAGACCGTAAAAGACGTCCCCCAGCTGCTGAGAGCGTCCGATCAATAGCCGCAAAAAGACTTCCTCTAAATTCTCCCTGGTACGTTTGAAAAACTTCAAGATGCGAAAGGGTCAGTGCGCTGATTTCAAGACGAGAGACGAAATCTCGTCTCTCAAATTCTTTCAAGTGATCCCAAGAGGCCGCAGGATTTACGACGCGCACGTAACTCAAAAGCCGCCGAGCGCTTGGGGGAGCTGCAATAGATGTATCACAGCCCTCATGTTCACTGACGGGCTTTCCTTCAAACGCCGCCTCTGAGAGTTGCTCTTGAGTGCCAATCACTTCGGCTATAGGTAAAATATTTAGCAAATGCCAAAGGTCGGTTTTTTGTGGAACCTCAAAGTAAAAACTCTCTCCTGTGGAGGCGTCTAAAAAACTTGCGATAAATCCCTTAGGCAAAACGTCGTAAGCAAAAAGGTAGTGAGGCTGGTGACCGTCGAGCGACTCGACATCGTACACCATGCCAGGAGTTAGCACCCGAGTGACGGCGCGTTTGACAATGCCCTTTGCAAATTTTGGATCTTCAATCTGATCACAAATGGCTACCTTTAAGCCATGAGCGAGGAGTTTATTGATGGGCCCAGCAATAGAATGATGGGGAACGCCACACATCGGAATCTGCTCATCGCTCTTTTTGTTTCGTTGAGTGAGCGCAATTCCAATCAGGGGCGCCGCTTTAAGGGCATCATCAAAAAACATTTCGTAAAAGTCTCCCATACGATAGAGGAGAATTTTATCAGGATGTGCAGATTTAATATCCCAATACTGGGTCATCATCGGAGTCTGGGGTTTTACTTTTGTCATGGGAGGAATCATCCTTCACCTCCCCCATCTAGGTCAACTTTTCGCCCTCACGTTGCTGAGCGTTTTTGATGGAATCCCCAACACGCAAAGTGCCGTAGGAGCTAGGTCCGTAATAACTTCCAAAGAAAACCTTAGAGTCTTGCCGGCGGTAGGTGCTCAAGGTTTTCAGTGGACTAGGTTTTTGCACTATACCAGTGTTTTGATCCGTAGATGTGATCACGCAGCGACTGCAAGGCTTCGTGAATGAAAACTCAATTCCACCGGTCTCAAATTTTTTCCAGTGATCTTCTTGATAAGGTTTTCCGCCTCGAATCACGATGTTGGCGCGAAATCGATTCATTGGAAATGCGGTCCCCGCCCTAGCGTTGAGGTCTTTGAGAGACTCTTCAGAAGTCACTAAAAAGGGCATTGAATCGACGAAGGTCAACGGAAATAAAGGATACTGAGGCTTCGTTTTACGAGAATCGCAGCAGGCTCGCACCAGTCTCAATCGCTCAGGGAAAACTTTTGCCATTGGCTCCCACAGAGGTTCTGACTGAGCTAAAATTTTTTGCTCCCAGACTTCAAACTCTTCCACTGGAGTGTTTAGCGAACTCAAAGAAAATTCCGCTGACGCTCCAAAACCCTCCACACGAAGGCGCTCAGAATTTAAGCTCGTTACGAGGGTTGCAAGCCAAGGCCTATCACGCTGGGTGACAAACTCATTTTGTTCATCCACAAACATCCACTGTCGGTCCCATTTAAATCCGTGATCAACAACGTCCCATTCAGACACCGCCAGGCCCCTGGCCGATTTGATCGGGTAAACCCACAGTTCCGAAATCGTCAAATCGTTCACGAAAACCATCCGCCCATTCGAACAGGACCAGATTTGATGTTTTCGATCGCTCCTAAATTTTTTAAAACGGCGAGTGAGTAAAGGACCACCACTGTACTTCCCATATGGAAAATTCCAAGTTCTGCTGCTTTTTCAATGATGCGAGGAAACTCATAGTGCAAATGCGTGATCACCGAAGGCCGTGGATGATGGTTGGTGGTCACCGTCTCATCGAAACTCAAAGTGATTTTACCGACATTCGTAGCACCCACAAAAACCACACACACGGGACCTGCCTCCGTCTGAATTTGCACCACCACACGCTCGTTAAGCGCAAAGAGATTTGGAACTTTTGCTGTGCTCAATGCATTCACAGGCCATAAATCTCCGGGGATTAAATCCACGCTCGTAATTTTACCAGAGACAGGGCTGTGGACGCGGTGATAGTCCGTAGGGCAAAGATAGTAAGTAAGATAAACCCCATCCCTCCACTTTTCAAAGGCGAGTGGATCGTTCACAAACGTTTCCAAAGAATAAGAAACGCCCTTCGCCTGAAGAAGCTGGCGTTCAGAAATCCGCCCCCACACCGTAAGCTCGCCGTCGCAGGGATGCACCACCGGCGAAGGCGAAAGGGGCCTCATTCCCGGTTTGAGCTTTCGGGTGAATAAATCACCAATTGTTTTATATTCAGCAATCGGCTTTTCTGCCTCCGCAAGATCGATATTGTAGCGCCTCGCAAAAGCCTGGACCGACCAGGAAGCAACAGGACCTGGCAGCGGAAGGTGCATGGCAGCTCCCACGTAATGGCTGAGGAGGTTTCTGGGAAGAACTTTGAGAACTTGTAAAGCATTCGGCATAAGACAAAAACACTGACAAAGAACAGGCTTGTAGTCTATAAAAATTTGCAAAAGACTTTGGGAGACCTGACTCACTTGCCGCAAATTTTAAAAGACCTTAAACTTAGCCTCGAGGAGAACCTCGGAGACTGGCTACGCCGAGAAGTTCCCGGCTACGACAGTCACCGGGTCTTGCGCAAGTCTGTTGATGCGAGGCGTGCCCACTCCCCCTATTTTGTTTATACCGTTGAGGTGGCACTCACCGGAGAACAGCTCGCCAAAAATCGTTTTGAACTTGAACCTCTTGAAAATTACCGCGGCGAAAAACCCATTGTCGTGGGCACGGGCCCTGCCGGACTTTTTGCAGCCTTACGCCTTGCCGAAAGAGGCGTGCCTTGTTTGATCTTTGAGCGAGGCTCGCAAAGCAGCCAGCGCATTGTGGGGATCAATCGATTTTGGCGTTATGGAGAGATGGATCCACGCAACAACGTGTGTTTTGGGGAGGGCGGCGCGGGTCTTTACTCTGACGGTAAACTCATCACACGCATCAAATCTCCCCACATTCCGTACGTGATGTCACGGCTGGTGCAGTTTGGCGCCCCTGCAGAGATTGAATATCTGTCCAATCCCCATGTTGGCTCCGATCGCATACGAAGATTGATTCCCGTCTTGCGCGAGCGCCTCCAACAGCTGGGATGCGAATTTCACTTCGACACTCAAATTACTGAACTCCTGTTTAGCGGAGCTTCTGTCAAAGGGGTCAAAACCCAAAACGGCCAGGAGTTTTTAAGCAGTCATGTGATTTTAGCCACGGGCCATTCAGCCACCGACATGCTCGAGCACCTTCAAGAAAAAGGTGTGTTTCTCGAAGGAAAATCGTTTGCCGTGGGGCTACGGGTGGAACATCCTCAGGCCCTCATCGATCAGATTCAATACCGTGGGGCTTTTGGCCATCCTGAGCTAGGAGCTGCAAACTACAAGCTCACTTACTATGAAGAAGACTCGCAAACCGGCGTTTATAGCTTTTGCATGTGCCCAGGAGGCTTCATCCTGTCGAGCGGAACTGAGGCAACAGGAGTTGTTTGTAACGGTATGAGCAACTTTAAAAGAAATTCTCCCTTTGCAAACGCTGCTATTGTCGTAACCGTGGATCACGAAAAAAATTTCGGCAAAGATATTTTTGGAGGGCTTAAGTTTCGCCGTGAGCTTGAGGAGCGTGCGCATCAATCGGTTCGCGATCAAGGGGGACTTAAGGAGCTTCCGGCCCAAAAGCTTGAAGACTTTTTATCGGGGAAAATATCACCCGTTCAAAAGCACAGCTCTCCCTCTGGGGCCAAGCCGGTGCGTCTGGATCAAGTGCTGCCACCCTTTTTAACTGAAAAATTGCGCGTTGGTTTTCTGGATTTTCACAAAAAGATGTCGGGCTTTGTCAGTAACCAGGCGCAAGTTTTTGGTGTTGAAACGCGAACCTCCTGCCCGGTTCGCATCACCCGCGATCCCATCACTTTAGAGAGCATTTCCCATCAAGGCCTATACCCCGCTGGCGAAGGCGCTGGGTATGCAGGGGGAATCACTTCGGCAGCTTGCGACGGCATTCGCATCGCCGAAACCTTAGTGGACAAACTCAGGTCAAAAATATTGTCCTAAGTAGATATCTGGTGTTAGATTTTCTCTCATGGAAACTTACCTTACCGGATTTGGAAATCATTTTTCGTCAGAAGCTGTTCCTGGGACTTTGCCGCAAACGCAGAACTCTCCCCAAATGGCCCCTCGTGGCCTTTACGCAGAACAGATTAGCGGAACGGCATTCACCGCGCTTCGTGCGCAAAATCAGTTTTCGTGGCTTTATCGAATTTTTCCTTCGGTCAAGCACGCGCCTTTTGAGCTGGATCCAGTTTTGACAGGCAGCACTTTTTTAAAGCCGCAGATTTCAAATCCCAACCAGATGCGCTGGAAACCTCGCTCTCAAGACTCCGAACCAGCAAATTTTTTAACTGGCCTTAGAACTCTCTGTGGCAGTGGTGGATCTGAAGTCGGAATGGGCTGTTACATTCACCTTTACTCTTTTAATTCGTCCATGGGCTCTACCTATTTTATGAATGCTGACGGCGATTTTGTGATTGTTCCACAAAAAGGTCAGCTTCTGATCAAAACCGAAATGGGCCAGCTCACGGTTGAACCTGAAGAAATCGCGGTCATCCCTAAGGGCATCAAGTTTCAAATCAATCCTCTTAAACCCGGTCACTGCAGTGGCTACGTCGGCGAGATTTTTGGCGCAGCTCTTCGCCTACCAGAGCTTGGACCTATCGGCGCCAACGGCCTTGCTCACAGACGGCATTTTCTAGCTCCAACAGCAAGTTTTGAAGATCAGGGCGGAGATTTTGAACTGGTTGGGAAATTCTCTGAACAGCTGTGGCGCTGTCGCATTTCTCACTCCCCTCTTGATGTGGTCGCTTGGCATGGAACTTATTATCCTTACAAGTATGACCTCAGACTTTTTAACACAATCAACACGGTTAGCTTTGACCATCCAGATCCTTCGATTTTTACGGTGCTGACGTCGCCTTCAGAAACTCCCGGCGTTGCTAATGTGGATTTTGTGATTTTTCCACCCAGGTGGATGGTGGGCGAGCATAGTTTTCGCCCTCCGTATTTTCATCGCAACTGCATGAGTGAGTACATGGGACTGATCAAAGGGACTTATGATGCAAAAACCGCAGGCGGCTTTGTCCCTGGCGGTGGAAGCTTGCACAATGTGTTTTCAGCTCATGGACCCGATGCTGACACTTTCGCGAAAGCCTCTCAAGCAACGCTTTCCCCGCAAAAGATTGAAAACACCATGGCCTTTATGTTTGAATCTCGCCTGCCTTACCGTCTCACTCATTTTGCGAGCCAAGCAGGACTGCTTGACTCTGGTTACAACGATGTATGGCAGGGATTTAAAAAAATGTTTACTGGGCCGGGTTAAAATCAACCTTCATCGTCTGTAAATTCAAGCGCCTTCGTGACGGCAGCATAAACATCAAGCAAACCATATCCATAAACATTGTTGGGAACATCCGTTCCTGCAACACCCGCGCACTCACCTTTGGCTTCGGTCGCTACGGCGGTATGAGTGATAATTTTAACAGTCTCATCGATTTTTCCGATAAGAGCTTTATTTGCTGACCACATCAACGCCACAGCTCCGACAACATGAGGTGAGGCCATAGAAGTTCCACTCCATTGCCCAGAGGCATATCCCCCTCCTGGAATGGAGGAGCGAATTTGCACGCCTGGAGCCGTTAAGTCTGGACCGATGCCTTTATCAAATCGCGAAGGTCCACGGCTTGAGAAAGAGGCGATGCGATTATTACGATGATTGTGCGCTCCCACCGATAAAGTCAGATCGGAGTGATGAGCTGGAGGATCTTTGATAGTTCGGCATCCAGGGCCGTCATTCCCTGCACTCACAACCACCATGATGCCAGCTTTTTTCAAGTTCTCTAAAACCCCGATGAACTCATCGCCCTGGCAACCCTCGCTCGGAGGACATCCCCAAGAATTATTGATCACGTTAGGGGCCATTTCGGGCTTACCATCAGTGAGTGCATCGTCGGTTTGTGGGTAAGGCGCCATGAAAAATTCAAAGCAAGAAAGATAGGTCGACGGCTTTCCTTCGCCTCGATCCATGTTACGACACGCGATCCACTGAGCCTCTGGAGCCATTCCAATCGCATTACTTCCACCGTCGTCACCGACCACAGTTCCCATTGTGTGCGTTCCATGCTGATCGTCATCACAAGGGGCTTTGGTGTCATAACCGCAAGGGTTGCTGGAGCCTTCTCGGATCGAATCATGCCAATTGTAAGTGTGATCAACGTTGTGGCCTCGTCGAGATCCTCGGTAGTGCTTGATCAGTGCAGGATGCTCCCAATCAACTCCTGTGTCCTGCCCGGCAACGACAACGCCCTTACCTTTGATTTTAAGTTCTTTCCAAACTTTGTCAGCGCCAGTGTTCTTGAGATTGTCTTCAGTCATACGCAGACCTTGTGACTGCATGTCCTCAGGCGTTAAGCTTGGGATCTTTTTGCCATGACCTTGCACCACAGGATCTGTCACCATGACTCGAATGTCATCACGCTGAGAAAGTTCTTTGATCAAGTCCGCAGAGACATCCTTAACATCAATCGCATTGATCAAATAGTGCTGAGTGAACTTAAGCTGATGATCTTTAAGCCATGCAATGAGCGGTTGTTGTGTGGTCTTAGCAACTTCGGTCAACTCCCTATACAAAAATTGAGCGCGAGCTTCTTTAGTCTCTCGAGCGTTAAAGCGGGAGAGATCCGCCTGTTGATTCATAATAACAATGATGTCCATCTGAGATTGGCGAAGGTCTAAAGCTCTCTGCACCGACCATCCAATTTTTTCGTTACCGCGAAACGCGACTGAAATCGCAACAGCGCCAGCGAGCAAAAGGCCCAAGCCAGCACCAATAGTTCTTCGTTGATTCATTCATTCCCCCTTCAATGTCCTATGATTAGACTAAGGTCTAGGCGGAAATGTAAAGATAAATTCAAAAGGCATAAGGCATATCGGCATATGTTCAAGGCATACGTTCAAAGGGCCAACGGAGAGGGTGGCAAGATCATGAAGGATTCGGAGCTTTAGGCATATAAACTGGAACCCAATAATGTTGGTCGGAATTCCGGATGCCCTCGCTTTGGGGCAGTCCATTTTTCTTAGTATTTACGGGATAAATCGGGTCCACCGGGGTCAAATGTTGAGCCTGTCCGGGTCGAAATCCACCAACAGTGTTAGGTTCCAGTTTGTACACCTTCCCACTTTTAACTTATGCCATGAACCTATGCCAATATGCCAAATGCCCGCAATTATGTTACGATCCCACAAAAAGGTGATGGAGCTGACGAATAGCTTCCGCCGCTTTTTCTTCTTGCACGAGAAAGCAAAAGTGATGGCGGCTCGCCCCAAGGCCTATCATTCGCACATTAATATCAGCGATCGCATCGAAGACCTTTTGCGCTAGTCCCGCAGTGTAATTCATGTGATTTCCGATGAGCGAGACAAGGGCTAACCCCTCTTCAATCTCAACTTTCGCGACCTGTTCAAGGCGGTTCAATAGATCTCGGTTGTGCAAAAGGGTTGCGTCGTCAAGCGTGAGTGCAACACTGATTTGACTTGTGGTGATGGTATCGATGGAAATCTTAAATTCATTAAAAATCTCAAAGATCTTTAGCAAAAATCCGTGACTATGAAGCATCTCGGGGTTGGAGAGCGTCAGCAGACTTTGATTTTTTTTAAGTGCAAATGCGCGCACGAGCGGCGGCTCCTCGATATGCTCAAGCACCCAGCTGCCTCCTTTTTCAGGTTCAAAACTAGAACCCACAAAAACAGGAATGTTTTTTCGCACGGCCGGTAAAAGAGTTGCGGGGTGCAAAACCTTAGCGCCAAAGCTCGCCATTTCTGAAGCTTCATCAAAAGAGATTTTTGCGATCACTTGGGCCTTTGGGACAAGACGTGGATCGGTGGTTGCAATCCCGGGAACGTCCGTCCAAATTTCTAAGATGTTAGCGTCCACGGCTTCTGCCAAAAGAGCGGCCGAGTAGTCACTTCCACCTCTACCTAAAGTTGTTGTAGCTCCTGCAACCGTTCGTCCGATGAACCCTTGAGTAACGACGCACGTATTTTCTGTCAGCTTTGGAACTAAATGAAGTAGCGCCAGGTCACGCATGGGAGAAAGAAGAGGGCGCGCTTTTCCAAACTGATCGTCAGTCACGAGAACATCACGTACGTCAAACCAAACAGCGCGAATGTCATTTTTCTTTTGCGCCAGTTGGTTTTCTAAGGCTTGGGTGAAAAGCACCGAAGACATGCGCTCACCTAGACTTACTAGTGCATCCTGAGCTTTTGGTGAACACTCTCGCAAAAGCAAAATCCCTTGGTGAAGAGATGATAACTCTGAAAAAAACAGAGCATATAGTCACAAAATGCTTTAAATCCAACTCAATACAGCTCAAAAGCGCAAAGCGATGATTTTGCCACGAATTTCTTGAGAGGAGTCGCCGTCTCCTTTTTCGGCGCTGGAGCCCATGGCTAACAGCGCGTTGGTCGTGCCCGAGGTGGCGGAGACCACCACCAAACTTGATTTTTGCGCAATCGCCACATCAGCACTGCGGGCCATGCACGAGGCATCTCCCATGGAGGTGCCTCCGAATTTTGAGACAACGATCTTCATTTTTTCTCCTTAGATTTACGGGCGGCGTTGTTTGAAAGACCTTTCGTGCCAACTCTCACGAACTCGCTTGGCATCCATCACCGCAAGTCCAGAGGTGGAAAGGGCGCTGGTATCAGCTTTAAGCCGACCGTGAGGAAGCATTAACTCAGGATTTTGCAAAACCCATTTTCGATAGCTGCCAAAGAACCCGCCTCCATCTTCCACCTTTGTATCGTCTTTGAAAAAAAGCTCATTCAAAGCATTTTTTACGACAGTGATATCTTCGGGCTCGATGGATTCAAGATCAAAAAGAGCGTCAACGTCGGTCACCAGGCTGTTCAAAGGCTTGAGCCACTCATACTCAGGTGCTGTAATGATCAACTGCAACCACTCGGTAACTCCGATGGGTTGATGGAGATCTGTTTCGCGCTGAGTTTTTAGGACAACCAAAAATTCGCGGTGGAGCTCAAAAAGGGAGCTGCGGACCTTGGCCAGAACCTCTTTGTTGATTGGGGTCATCGGCCCTATTTACATCACGGGGGAAGTGATGTCTAGTAATGCTAATCAACAGTTCCAACCTTTGATTAGCATTAGTAACGAACGCTTAAATAGAGCGAGGGATAAAGGAAGCTGCGAGTAAAGGACTGGGGAGAATAAATATTCCCATCCAAGGACAGTTCCTTGTAGCTCGCCTGATAGTAGTTCAATCGGATCCCAAAATAAATTCCAAAAATGAGCAGGGGGTCATAGCCAACACTGATGTGAAAGCTAGATCCTCGCCAGTTTTGCGAGGTCCCATCCGCAAAATAGTATTTTCCCGCAGCAAAAGGAAAGTAACTAATTCCAAGGCCCCACTCTTTCGTGCGATTGAAATAGGTGGCAAACTTAATGCCGTAATCAAAGGTGCTCCAACGGATGTTGGTGCCATCAGTGACTGTATCTTGCGTGGCTCCATAGAACGCCGCAAATCCCAAATTAAACATTTTGTCTTGATCAAGGGCGATGGCTAAAGCCGCATCAGCGGCAGTTCGATCTGAAGTTGTCTTGGGGGATTCAGAGTCTACTTTGTCGTTAAAATAAAACCCATTGAAATCAAGCAGCAGGGCGTGGGCTTGCGAGCTCAAAAACAGGGACAGCGCCAATCCCAACATCCAGGTCTTAGTTGTCATGTGAAATCCTCCACTTTTTATTTTCATGATCTTCAGACCAGGTGCAAGCCTTTGCCGCGAAAACTGTCGGAAGGGCCAATAGAAACGCGGCAAAGGCCAAGCTTCCCTTAGCCGTAGAAAAGTGCTAGTCGGTTTTTATGAGAAAAATTCTGGGATCGGCTCTCATTTTAGTGTCGGCGGCTGGATACTTTGTCGACGTTTTTGATTTAGTTCTTTTTGGTGTTGTTCGTGTTGAAAGCCTTGCGTCCTTTGGACTATCGCCAGAAAAGATTATGGATTACGGTGCTTCGCTTTTAAATTTGCAAATGCTCGGAATGATATTCGGAGGTTTTTTCTGGGGCTTTTGGGGAGACAAACATGGTCGTAAGTCGGTGCTCATAGGTTCCATACTCATGTACTCGGCAGCCAACTTGCTCAATGCTCTGATCACCGATGTTGTTTTTTATGGACCTCTTAGGTTTATCGCGGGGTTTGGCCTTGCGGGGGAATTGGGAGCGGCCGTCACTCTGGTTGTTGAGACCCTTCCCAAAAACCAGCGCGGGTTAGGGACAACCCTTGTTGCAACCTTTGGTCTTTGCGGCGCTGTGTGTGCCGCCTTAGTCAGTCAGATATTAAACTGGCGATGGTGTTATGCCTTAGGAGGTGGTCTTGGACTCGCCTTGCTTTTTTTACGCAAACGTCTGCAGGAGTCGCCAGCGTTTAAAGATCTCAAAGCCCACGGCCTTAACAAAGACAGTTTGAAAATTCTTTTTCAAAACTCAAAGCGCATAAAGACTTACCTTCAAAGTGTTCTTCTGGGGATTCCAATTTGGTATGTCACGGGGTTATTAATGGTTTTTGCGCCGGAGTTTGCGCAGATCTTTCACATCGAGCAGGTCACAGCGGGAAGCGCGATTTTATTTAATTACCTGGGAGGTGTTCTCGGGGATTTGGCGTGCGGAGTTTTAAGTCAGATTTTTGCCAGTCGAAAAAAAGTGATTCTTGGGAATTTACTTCTCATGATTCTTCTGCTCGTCTTGTTTTTTTCAGGGCCCAACAACTCAACTGAATTCTATGGATTGTGTTTTGGGCTTGGGCTTGCCAATGGATACTTTGCACTTTTTGTAACTGCCTCTGCAGAGCAATTCGGCACGAACATTCGAGCCACTGTAGCTACAACTGCTCCCAATTTGGTTCGCGGCGCCGTTGTGCCTCTTGTTTTGCTCTTCCAAAGCTTCAGCCCGAAGTTTGGGCCACTAGCCAGTGCAGGTGCTCTCGGAGTCGCCACCTTAGCCCTTGCTCTCTGGGCCTGGTGGAGTCTCTCCGAGACCTTCAATAAGAATTTAGATTATCATGAGAAGCCTTAAGCCTCAGTGACCGCAGTATCGCGAAATTGAATGGTTTCAAAAAGGCTCATCAACCCTTGGGCGATGTCCTCTTCGTGCCACCCTTCCGCCTTAGCTCCGATCAGGAACGCACGTCCATATTTGAGACATTGCTCCTTGGACCTCTCGTTGACAAGTCTTGGGAGTTCGCCAGCCAAGAAAAAGGCCAGACATCGATTCACGGTTTGTTCGATTTCATCTTTATTTTCCAACATACGTACCACCTCCGTAATACCATTGTCAGAAAATTTGGCAAAAAACTCAACTTTCAATCGGGAATGTTCTCAACCTAGGATAACGTTGAGCCATATTGGGGCGGTTTTACTGGGGAGTCGTGTATTTGACCTGCACATGGAACGAAAGATCGGCATGTTGGCAGTCCGTAGAGTCGTTGTCTCCCATTGTAACAAACTTAATTTCGTGCTCTAACCGATCGCGATTTTGCGCTGTGACCCTCTGAAAAACCTCATCTTCAAAATCCATTACGATAGGCCCAGTCTGCTCTGTACGCGGCCACTCACATCGGCTTAAGTTCTCTGTCTCGCCGGCGCAAAAGGTTCTTTCTTTAGGGTTGTTGTTACCGCCCCAGAATTTTCCGACGAGCTGATCCCAGTTATAAAAAAAGAGATTGTTGCGAACTTCAAATATCCCTGACCATTCGTAGGAGCTTGCGATAATGCTTCCGTTGAGACTCATTAAAAAATGATCATCGAATTTAAATTGCTTTGCAGCCGTGCCGAAATCAAACTTCACTCCGCACAAAGTAGAATCCCCTGGAAGAGTGACTTTTTGAATCTGCTCGGTACGCGCCCTGAAATAGCTGTTGAGCTGATTCATGTTTCCATTTTTTCCCCAAGCGCAGGCCTGATTTGGATTTGGAAACGAGATCGCAAAATCTTGAGTCTTTTTCACGCCGTTGTCGCAAGCTTCTTTGACCTGAGCAAGTTGCTCAGGTGTGGCCGAACTTCCAAGGTTTTGAACTTGGGGATCTGCATCTTTGAAATCAACTTTCGAGCAGTTTGTGTAGACCAGAAGGGGAAGCAGGATGGTTATTAAATAAAATAATCTCTGTTTCATGACTGCCCCCATGTCATTATCCTTCGCAAACGGCGTGCCGCTTGTAATGCTCTGAGATTGCACGGCAACTCGGCAAAAGCGTATTTTTTTTGGACATCCCCCGTCGGTTCCAAAAGCTATCTCTTTTCAACCTGTTATCCTGCACAGAACCAAGACGCTTTTGAGAAGTTTGACGCCTTAATTTGAGACTTTCATTGTCAGGTTTTCATGGTCCCTCGCTCCCAAACTCATATAACCGAGGTCGACAGTGGCCTTTGCTTTGCTCAAATGGCCAAGGATGAAAACCAATCTCATCGCTCTTGCATGGATAGCCCTTTGGATCAACCCCAGCTCGGCCCAGGTCAGCTGCCAGAGTGTGCTAGCGCCAAGACTCGAGCCAAAGATCAGCGAGCGCTACGGAGTCAAAGACCCTGTGGTGTTTACACCAAACTCAAAAATTCCTGTGATCTTTCGTAATCCTGTGGGCCCAGCTCAAACAGTCGAGCCTGGAGCTCCGATTCGCGAAATCAAAAACTACGATGCCGTCATTGTTGGCGGGGGACCTGCGGGCCTAACTTCAGCGCTCTATCTTGCTGAGGCGGGAAAATCAGTCCTCATTCTTGAACGTAACTCTCGGCTCGGAGGGCTCGCCGCTGGAGGCGCCCTTCAAGGCATTCGTGCGGGCGGTGGCGCCGCTTATTCTGTAGGACCTGACGGCGCCTTTCAGTATAAGATGTTTCAAAAAATTGGCCTTGGTGATTACAAGAAAAAGCTCACCATCCAAGAGCCCATTGACTCCTACGTCTGGAAAGGACACCTCTACAAAGGGCTTTGGGAAGAAAAAACTCTTGCGAAGCTTCCCGCTTCTTTCACACTGTTCAAACACATGCTTTTGCAGCTCTCTGAGCAAGGAGCTGGCGATCTTGAGGGCGATCTTGCAAAGTGGGCGGATCACCAAACAATGGCAAATTTAGTCCGGCAAATGCCAACGCTCGCAGAAAAGTACTTAGCTGAGCACAAAAATCCTAAAATGGCTGAGAGCTTGGAGCGCCTAAAAAAAGCACCCCAAGCAGATCCCATGAAAGACGTCATCGATCTTCTCGACCTCTATGGACGCTCAGCCCTAGGTGGAACCGCCGACCAGATTTCTGCAAGACAATTCATCGACTTTTATGCGTCGGAATTAGACACACGCTACACTGGCTCCCTAGGAACTGGATCTGTGGTCGAAACTCTCATTAGCAAATTAAAAAAATATCAAAACGTTGAAATTCGCACCGGCTCTGCCGTCACAGAAATTGAAAACCTCAAAGCTGGCGACACGCGCACGCAGTTTATGCAAGATGGAAAAGTTCGCGAGGCCAGTGCTAAAAACGTCATTTTCGCAGCTCCAGTCACGATGGCCCCCAAGGTGATAAAAAACTTGGCTGTCGATGATCCGCAAAAAGTTGCAGCTATTTCTGATATTCAAATGACAGACTACGCCGTTCACGTTGTTCATCTCAAAGGTCACAACTATCGCGCCAGCTATGACACTTGGATGTTCTCTGGCGGAAAGCTCACTCAAGCGACCGACTATATCCTAGGTCGCTGGCAGGACCCAAGCATTCATGGTTTTGATGGTTTCAGAAATTTTAAAAAAGATCCTAAGGATGACTACGGCATCATGACCATCTATCAACCCATGGGCGTGACAAAGCCCATGTCCCAGAGCGATTACTTAAAAATCATCGACGACGCTGTTGAGCAGATGAAACAAAAATTCAAAGGGATTGCCCACGGGGACCTAAAACCCGAACTTGTGGAATCTTATTTTTGGCCACAGTCTATCCACATGGTAAAACCGGGATACCTCGACAAAATCCCTTTTCTTGAGAGAACCGTTGGCCATATTCATTTTGCCAATAACACTGTTCAGGCTCCGGAGCTGGAATCGAGCATGGAGCGAGGCGCACGAGAAGCCCTTAAAATCCTAGAGGCCCCGTAATCTGATAACCGGCCGCAGCCCACGGCCCGCAGCTTCTGGAGCAGAGTCCGGCTTCGACTTCAGCTACCAGGTACCGCTCCTGATTCAGGGGGCTGCGGGCTGTTGACCGATATCACTTGTGCCCGCCATTTCTGTATTTTGTACCCTAAAGCGTTTCAGATTTTTCTAGGGCGCTTTTGACAACAGCGAGGTTTTTACGAGCCGTCTCAGAGTCAGGATGCTCTCGCGTTGCCTGGAGAAGCTCACGATAAGCTTCTGCCAATCGGCGCTGGGAAAACGCCACGTTCGCAAGTCCAATACGAGCTCCCAAACTTTTGGGCCAAACATGAAGAATTTTTTCATAAGACTTTTCTGCAGCAGACAAGCTTCCAATTTGCTCTAGTGCCGCCGTCGCTTTTAAGTGAGCCCACTCCCCTCCTGTTGCCGCTATCTCTCCGGGCCGTAAAACCACAAGGCCCCAATAGTCGCCAAGCTTCCACGACCTTTCAAATCGCCTAAGCTCCCAGTTTTTATTGGCCTCGGGCCCGGAGTGCATACGTACCGTCTGTTTAGAAAGATCAAAACCAAAAACAATCGCGTAGTGCCACTGAGGCCACCAGCTCACAGCGAGATTTTCAAAAACCACGACGGGGTGGCCCGCAGCAACTTCTTGCAGGAGATCCTCTAGCCCACTGACGGGAATAGCGATTTTGCCATGGCGCCTGGCCGATGAAATCATATCTGATTGAAGTGAGCCCTCCATGCCCGGAGTGTAAACCTGTGGGGCAAGCTCCTCCATCGTAACGCTCTCACCGGACCACTGAAGAGCCATCGCCAAAGTTGCAGGGCCGCAAAATCCTGCCTTCTGTTCTACAAAAGGAACATCTGGAATGACAACCTTCTGAGGCAACGTTGGAGCGTGAGCTAAAAGCTGGTCGGTTTGCGGCGTTGAAGAAGCGCACGCCGCTAAAAATAAAAATAAAAGACAACAAAAACGGTTGATCACAATTACATGCGTTTGATCAAAAAGATGATCAAAACAACAATAAGAATTGTAAATAAAATATCACCACCCGCACGAATCTGATCGACTTGCTGGGACAACTGCTTAAGTTCCATTGGAGAAAGACTTGCTAAACGCTGTGAGACTTCCTCTGGCGAAAGACCGCGTTTTAAAAACGCTTCACGAACTTTCGACTCGGTCAGAAAGGTCTGTATATTTTCCTGAGCCTGAGCGCTTTCAACTTCAAAGATCCACTCGCTTGTGGACACTAGTTTCTCCTCAGCAGCAACCGCGGGAATGTGGGTCATTAAAAAGGCCATAAAGACAGACAGGCTGATCTTAAACTTCCTTGAAAACATAGCTTGAATCCTTTCGTTGTGTCGTCACTGAAAACAAATTTAATACCGTCGAACGGGGGTGTCACCTTTTTTGACAGTCGGCCACCTATTTTCGTATCGAATCGATACAGAGCCCTCCGCGAGACCTTTATTTTTATCTGGCTGGTCAGTAGTTTGCTCTTAAATATGGGTATGCGAGGACCCTTTTTTCAAACCTTTTGTAAAGCTCTGCTCCTCCCTTTAGCCTTCGTTTTTTTAACGGGATTTACACCCACTGTCGGCCAAAGAGTGGAGCTCACGGCCAATCGAAACATGCGCAGTTCGGCCCAGTTTTCTGGCAAATCAGCCAACGTTCTTTTTACAGCTGCAAAAGGCCTCCAAGGCGATGTTACGGACGTCGTCACATTTCCAAGTGGTAACTACGGGATTCAAGTGAAAATCACTTCAGGCCACGATACTAAAGGGCGTCGCCATGAGGGCGAGGCTGTGTGGATCTACTACGAAAAATCGTCCAAGCGAGGCCGATCTGATCCAGGCGAAAAATATCTGTCGTTGAAAGATCAAAACAACGAAAAAGTGACGGGAGATGAGATTCCAGAAAAAGCGGCAAGCGCTGAAACGCTCAACCTTGATGTCCCCGTCACAGAGGCTCCTGTTCACGCAAGACTTTTTGTCCATCCAGAGGCTGCGAGTCAGGAACCCGCTGAAGTTGCAGCTCCGGTCGAAGATGAGGCTGCGATTTGCGATGGAAAGTGCGCTGACAACCGTGCTTCCCAGCTTACTCAACTTGTAGAAGCTGCGACCTCTGCTCTAGGACCGATGCTCCAATCTTCGGAGCCCCCTGCTCCCGCTCCCACTGCGAAGCGCGCGAGCGTAGATTACTCGTCTCGACCTGAAGTGAAAAAAATGATCGACTACGCCCTTAGACATCGAAATCCTCAAGGGAAAAAATTAGGCCTTCCATTTGTCAAAGACGCTCTCCAGGTTTCTGGCATGACAGAGGGAAAATTGAAGTCCAACAAAACGTCAGAACTTGCAGGGGAGCTAACCGACCATGGATTTACAAATCTTTTAAATCAACCCGGGTCCGCAAAACTCAAAACAAATCCTAACTTAGCCCCCAAGGGAGCGATCATGATCTACGGAAGCCGAGGACAGGGTTCTCACGTAGAAATCAAAACTGGAAATAAAGGCAAAGGCGGCTACGTCAGCTATAAGTATCAGGAGGCCGCCGACGCGCCTGATGCTCCAGGCAGCCAGCTCCTTGGAGTTTACATTCAATAAACTGGAACACAATAATGTTGGCCGGAATTTCGGACGCGCTTTGGGATTTTATAAGATTTGAGCTTCGCCCCGGGTTTGCACCTGGCCCTCTTTATGGTTGCTTGCCCTCACTGCTCTGTTTCTACCTCTGTCATCTCTTCAGGTTCCTTCATTCGAAAAATCGATGAAATTCGCCTTCGTCGGTTTCTCTGTAAGTCCTGCGAAAAGACCTTCTCTGATGCCACATTTGAAGCCTGCTACAGACAGAAAAAACGACATCTCAATAGACTCATCTTTGAAAACATTTGCTCCGGCGTCTCGCAAAGACGAGTCGCTCTGAGCTACCGGATCCACAGACGCACCGTCGTCCGAAAGATCCTGTTTCTGGCAGCTCAGGCCGAGATCTGGCTCAGGGAACATAACCAAACTCTTCCCAAAGCCAAGTGCGTTGAGCTTGACGAGATGGAAACCGTTGAGCACACCAAGTGTAAACCCATCTCTATCGCCGTAATGGTAGAGGCAAAAACGCGTCGAATTTTAGCGATGGATGTGGCGCGCATGCCGGCCAAAGGGCTTTTGGCTAAGATCTCTCGTAAGAAATACGGCCCCAGGCCTGATGAGCGAGCTAAAGTTCGACGGGACCTTTTAAAGTCCGTGACCTCACTCATCAGTCCGATAGCCGAGATTAAATCCGATGAGCACCCAGGGTATCCGAGTCAGATCAGGGAGTTCTTCCCTCATGCTAGGCACCGGTTTTTTAAAGGGCGCCGGGCTTGCGTGACAGGTCAAGGGGAGCTGAAACGAGGGGGTTTTGATCCGATCTTTTCGATCAATCACACCTGTGCGATGCACAGGGCAAACATCAATAGGCTTTTTCGAAGAACCTGGTGCACGAGCAAGCGAGTGGATCGACTCAAAGCTCATTTAACCATGTATATGGCCTACCATAACTTGTTCTTACTAGAGCATCCCGCAAGATAAAGACAAAAATCCAGAGATCAAAACCTTCACCCAACGTCCGGGTGAAAATTCAGCGACAGTATTGTGCTCCAGTTTATACATTCAACAAACCGAAGTGCTTTAACCTTCCCAACACGCCTTTGAAAGTGTAAATGTGCTCTCATGGATCTCAAATCACAGCTTGCACCTCTTTATCATAGGCTCCTGCCCACATCGATTCTGCAAATGGATCCTACCGAAACCCTTGCTACTTGTGACAACTGCTTGATGTCTCAGCCCGCGGCCCAAAAAACTAAAGAGTGGTATCAGCCCGATCTTAAGTGCTGCACCTACTACCCGTTTCTCCCGAACTATGTCATTGGCAATTTGCTGGAGGAATCTCCAGAGTTTGTTAAAAAGCGCCTTCACGATGTCATCGATCAGCAAAAATACGCTCTACCGATCGGAGTTGTCGCACCCATCTCTTACCAAGTTGAGTTTAACAACCGAACCCTCGGAGAATTTGGCCAAAGGCGTGACTGGCTCTGTCCTTACTACGATCAATCAAGCAACCGGTGCGGGGTTTGGCTGCATCGAGGTTCCGTGTGCACGACCTATTATTGCAAAAGTAACTACAAAGCTCGAGGCAAAAAATATTGGCAGCTTCTTGGAGATTACTTAAGTTATGTTGAGATGGCTTTAATGGAAGAGGCTCTCGTTCAGCTTGATTTTTCTCCAAGACAGGTCAGCGAGCTTGTGAGTTTTCTCAACTGTTATTCTGGAACAGAGGAAGAGTTGCAATCAGACCGACTGTCTCCTGCCGTCGCAAAATCTCTTTGGAATGGCTACTATGAGGAGCAGCCTCACTTTTATCAAAGATGCTCTGAGATTGTCCAAAACCTTGCCTTGAGAGACTTTAAAGAGCTTTTAGGACCGCAAGGTCAATCTCTTGAAAAGGACCTAAGAACCTCGTACAAAAACTTAAAACCGGAGGGACGCACCAAATGATTTCAACACTTACAAAACCCGACCTTTCAACTCACGTCCAAATCAGACAGCATGAACTGATTTCAGATGTGTCCTCTGAACTTGGTGGTCACGACACAGGCCCAAACCCTCACGAGCTTCTCGAAACTTCGCTAGCGACATGTACCGGAATCACGGTTCAGATGTACGCCAATCGCAAAAAGTGGAGCTTAACTTCGGTACAAGTGAGCGTGAAAATCATTTCTGAAACGCGCGATCAGACAGTGATCTCTAGAGACGTCTCTTTTTTAGGGGATCTCACGAGCGAAGAGCGAGAGCTCCTTTTACAAATAGCTAATAAGTGCCCAATTCATCGTCTTCTTTCGGGGCCGGTTCTTATTCAAACCGTTATGTCTCCGGGGGAAGTGGTATAAATTCCGTTTCATCGCCTGGAACTTTCGGAAATCGGCTTTTTTCATCACCAGGGCCTTTTTCCCAATCGCGTTTGGCCGTCTCGATATTTTCTTGAGAGCTTGAAATAAAATTCCAAAAAATAAGTCTTTGGCCCAAGGGCTTCCCGCCGAGGACCATGACTTTAGATTTTTGCAGAGCTAGGACCGAGGGATCAAATCCTGTTTTGACAACAGCCATGGAGCCAGATTGAATTTGAGTTCCGAAGGCCTCGACCTCCCCATCGACAACATAGACCGCAGATTCAGCCCCATAAACCGGAAGTTCAAATCTCCCACCTTGAGGAACTTCAACTTCCAAATAAAAGATCGAAGAAAGCACGCGCACAGGGCTTGTTTTCCCAAAAGCCTCGCCTAAAAGAACTTTGACTTGGCAGCCATTCACCTTCAGCTGAGGGAGCGTCTCTGAAGGATGATGAAAAAAACTGGGATCCATATTTTCGTGAGACTCTGGCAGAGCCACCCATGTCTGAATGCCGTTCATGCGCATGGGCGCATTTTGATGTTCTGGGGTTCTCTCAGAGTGGACAATACCACGACCTGCGATCATCCAATTGATGGCGCCAGGCTCAATAAGCTGGCTTGATCCCAAGCTGTCGCGATGCCAAATTCTTCCTTCAAACAAATAAGTGACTGTCGCTAAGTGAATATGGGGGTGAGGCCTCACATTCATTCCCTCTCCTACCGGAAATTCGGCTGGTCCCATATGGTCAAAAAAAATAAAAGGCCCGACCATTCTGTGGGAGGCGTAAGGGAGCACCCGCTTTACCGAAAAGCCGCCGAGATCTCGTGGCCGCGAAGTAATTACTAAATCAAGCATTTCATCCCTCTCTAGCGGAAGCACAACATGGGAGAGGCATCTCTGTCAAACCTGACAGAGGCCTAAAAAAGTGTAGGTTTTGAAATCACTTCATAAAAAGAAGCGCAAAGTTCGCCAGGGAGCTTTAAACCGCGGCATGATCTTTGAAGTAGAATCAGACGAGGTGTGAATGACTCACGTCGTACTATTTTGTTTTCTATTTGTTTTTGGATTGATCTGCGCCAACCTACACATCGTCTATTCAACAGTAGGTTTTTTCATTGAGTTTATCAAAGCCACTTTTACCATCGTGCTTTTTGCAGCCGCTGGTGGTGTACTTTTTGGTTTATTTAAAATGAGCTGGGGACTATTCTAGCCCGCAACTTTATGGAGGCGGTCCACAAAAGACATGGCATCACTAGGTGCATGCTCTTTGGCTTCAGTATCAAAATAGATATAAGCGTCTCTCTTTTTTGGCTCCGCAGGAGTAGAACACACGGTATAACTATCTGCGGGCTCTTTTCCTTGCGTCCAGCACGAAACTCGATCTGCCCACCAAGCTAGAGTTTCTTTGGTGTAGCCCTTTTTAAACTCATCTTCTTGCCCATGCATGCGCGCATAAATAAAATCCGCCGTGACATCTTCCATATAGGGAGACTTGAGACCCGAATGGGCAAAAACAAGAGCGACTCCATAAGCACGCAAAAGTTCAATGAAGTCAGGGTTCATAAAGCTAGGGTGGCGAAACTCAAAAGCATGACGGATCGGAAAATTCTGAGAAACCTCAGTATAAGTTCGACCTGCAAGCTTTTCGCTGTGCTTTTTCGCAAGCTCACCGGCGGCTTGAAAATCAAATGGAAGAATCTTTAAGAAATTTTCAAATCGATCGTCTTTCAGGGCGACGTTGGGAGGAAATTGCCACAGGATAGGCCCGAGTTTTTCTTTAAGATGGAGTATGCCAGAAGCAAAAAAATTTGCGGTCGCACCGTCGACTTCTTTGAGCCTTCGAATGTGAGTGACGTATTGGTTGGCTTTGACAGAAAAACAAAAATCCTCGGGAGTTTCGTTGTACCATTTTTGGAATGATTCGGGCTTTTGCAGAGAGTAGAAAGTGCCATTGATTTCGATGGTACTGACTTTTCGGCTTGCAAACTCAAGCTCACGACGCTGGACTAGACCTTTAGGATAAAAGTTTCCCCTCCATCCATCAAAAGTCCAACCCGAAATTCCGACGCGAATTTTTGCCACTGTCGCCTCCTCTTTGGCTAACTTATCGGAAGCTCAAAGGGAGTCTAAACGGCTATTTTTTGACGTGTGCCAGTGATGAGCGTTTACGACAGCGAATGATCGACGTGTCCTCAAAGCCCGATGAAGTCAGGGATTTAAAAACCAAACCCTCAATATGATCCTCATCTGGTCCCTCTAAGATCTCCATGCATTTTTCGACAGTCGTCAAAAATGGGAGCGTCTGAAGATGAGGAGACAAATACGATCTTGGCAAAAACTTCCAGCGCTCACCGTAAGACAGGCGCCTGAGAATTTCATCGTTGGATTTAAGAACATCAAAAAGATAAAGTTTATCTAAAGGCTTGATCCACTCAGCGTCGATGACTGTCCATCCCTTTTCTAAATGAAAAACGCGCCTCAGCTCTCCAAGCATTTCATCGGGCAGAAGTTTTTTATGAGGCTGGCCTTGGCGATTGTAGACAACAGGCTCTTGATCCAAATCCGCAGACAAGTGAATTTGAGCTCTGTGACCGTGAACTTTCATTTGCCCGACCCAACCGCTCTTTAAGATTTTCTGTACGGAAGAAAGTGTGGGGCTAATTTCAGTTTTAGGATGCATGGCTTTAATGTAAGCCGACGACACTAAGCCTCTCCTTTGCGACGAGAAAATAGTCTTTTCGAAAATCCCTGGCCATCCACTCTGTTGTAACATGATTGGCGTAAGATAGCTGGGGCGTAGGTTTCATGGCAATCTTTAACTAGCGGATGTAGTTCTTAATCTTGAGGCTCTTTAACATATCGAGGAGATCGTCCGATTTTTTTGCGTAGCGTTTGGCACCTTCAGCCGCACCCGGACGAGCCTTCATCAGCATTGGCTTAAATAAATTTTCAAGAACCTCTGGTGGAAGGGTTTGAAGCGCACTCACAACCGCATCGTAATTAGCCTCAAGCACTTTGCCGTCGAACTTAATACTCGAGTAATCCCTAACGATGAGGTCCTCAGCAGCTTCTTCGCCCCAAACTTTTGCAAATTCCTCGACGTCCTCTTCGGTCAGGCCAGCGCTCGCATCCATGACGACATAAGTCACCATGGTTTCATCTCCGAGAATTTTAAAAGACACATTCTTTCCACCCATAAGGCGCTTGACATATTCACGCTCAGAAAATTCCAAGATCGTATTTTTATGGATCGTAGCTTCGCCTTCAAAATGCTTGGATTGATCCTGAGCCTCACGAAATGCGTCGATAGCTTCTGCAACTTCTGGCGTGGGAGAAATCGTGTCATTGACGCCCGCGGTTTCAGCCTTACTTTTCTTTGTTTTAAATGGGTCTGTCTTTTTTGGTTTTTCAACTTTTGCGACTTTTGCCATGGGGCCTCCCAATCCAACCGTCTCTTCGACGAAAGGCCTTCCAGGCTTTAATCTTTGCGAACTGGCCCCTTAAATTGTTGATGGATAAATATATTTAACTATATGTTTTTACAGAGAATTTACATTATATATCAGTGCCATACTTGGTCTGAAGCTGTTTGAGACAGCGCTGCAAATGGATCCCTGGACCCAGGACAGGTTTCCAGGAATCACCTAACTTTTCTACACGACTCAGTGCGTTTTTGATCGTGAACTGTTCGGGCCTGATTCGGGGTGAAAGATCCTCCCAACGTACTGGCATCGAGACTGGAGCGCCGGCCCTGGGCCGCACGCAAAACGCGCTGGCAAGGGTTTGCCCCCGGCGATTTTGCATAAAATCCAAGTACACTTTTTTTCTACGGCGATTGGGATTGCGATCCAGGCTTGTTGTCTGTGGGAACTGCTGCGCAACGATTTTGCACACCTCGTGAGTGAAATTTCGAGCCTCATCAAAATCGTATTTCCCTCCGAGGGGAACTCCAATGTGCAGGCCCGTCGCTCCCGATGTCTTGCAATAACTTGGAGCCCCGACGCTAGAGAAGACTTCGCGAACGGCATGAGCAATCTCAACAATGTGTTTGAAATCATTGCCATCGGGATCAAGATCTACAACTAAAAAATCAGGACGCTCTAAATTGCCTACTCGCGAAAACCACGGATTGATTTCAATACATCCGAGGTTCGCCATATAAAGCAAACTCGGAACATCTTGGCACAGTAAATAATTGATCGACTTTTGAGATGACGCCGAGGAAATCCTGTGAGTTTTTAACCAGCGAGGAAGATGACCTGTCATGTCCTTTTGAAAGAAACCGGTCGCTTCAATCCCATTGGGATAACGGTTCAAAGACTGCGGGCGATCCTTTAAGTGCGGAAGAATGTAAGGAGCCATATCTCGGTAATAAGAAACTAAGTCGCCTTTTGTGATCTTCTCTTTGGGCCAGTAGATTTTATCAAGGTGAGTGAGCAGAGGCTCATTTGAACTCGCGGCTTTTTCAGTTTTAACTTTTCCGGAGACAAGAACCCAGCTCGCGTTGACTCCAGACTTGTAAAGACTATCGGCATCTTTGGCCACGGCAGCTTGACCCAGAGATTTTGCACTGCCTGAAACCAGTTTAAGGTGCGCACTCTCCGTCACAGCATCAACCAGAATTTTTTTTCGCTCTGATAGCGGACGTTCGCGTAAATCCTCACCTTGATAATAAAGAATATCAAAAACATGATAGACTGGTGTCTTGCCTTTTATAATCTCACCATCTAAGACCATCTGAAATTTCTGGGCCCTGAGCTCATCTGCAATCTCGGGAAATTTTTTATCAAAAGACAGTCCTGACTTTGAATAAAGATGAGCGCGCTTTCCTTCGACCTCCGCAATGGCTCGAAGACCACCGAGCTGCGGCTCAAAAATCCATTTTCCTTTGCCAAGCTCTTCGCGCGCATGAACCGCGACCATGGGCTTGATCTTTCGTGGCATCGGTGGCTGCCGCGGAGTTTTGACTTTCATTTTAGGAGGAGGCGCAGGTGGTTTTTTTTTCAGGGTCGGAGTGCCTTCTTTACGAATGTCCCAGACAGCGCCATCGCTTTTAGATTCTTGAGCGATCATCGCCATAGTTCGACCAGAAACTACGGATCTAGCCTCTTTGGCATTTGCGGCGCGCTTGTAGGTTGAAAAAGAATCTCGCTTTTTAACTAAGAGCCAAGCTTTTCCATTTTCGTCTTTTTTCAATTTAATGAGGGCAAACTCGCCTTGAAGAACGTGTCCTTCTAAAACAAAGGTGAGGTGACCTTTTTCAAAACCCGCAGCCATGGCTGCTTCGCTCTGTTTACGATCGCTGGAGCTTCGCTCAAGATAAGTTCCTTCATCCCAAATCATCACGGTTCCGGCGCCGTAATTTCCTTTCGGGATAATTCCCTCAAACGATCCATATTCAAGAGGATGATCCTCGACAAACACCGCAAGTCGCTGATCCAGAGGATTGAGCGAAGGACCTTTCGGCACCGCCCAACTGCGGAACACGCCGCCAAACTCCAATCGCAAATCAAAATGAAGCCTGGAGGCCTCATGGAGCTGCACCACAAACCGTAAAGGCGTGTTGCCAGATTTTTTATTCTTCTTACCGCGAGGCTCGGGAGTCTCAGCAAACTTCCGTTTGCGATTGTAAACTTGAAGGCTCATCAGTCTCCATTAGAAATGCAATGCCTGACCTCGGTCCAAACACCGTTATTGCAATGGTAGCTGACGTTTCCATAAAATCCAACCCCACAAGAATCATGACGTCGAGAGTCTTGTCCATTAGGGACTCGAGCAGGATCATCGGAGCTCCCAGGAACTGTTTTGCCTGGACATGAACGATTCACGACTCGAACAATAGCAACGCGGGTTTGTGCCATACCTGCAGAATTTGTAACCCGGGCAAATGCGTAGTTCACCGATGGCCATTGATAATTGGTGCCAAGTGGCAGCGTGGGATAAATATGACCAGATAAAATGCGCTCTGGATTTGCCCAGTACCACTGATAAGTAAGTCCCGTGCCCGAAGCCACCACCGAAATACTGCTCGTCGCTCCCTCAGAAATCGTAACATCGACAGGCTGTTGAGTGATCACGGGCGCCGTCACCCCTGGAGCTGGAGTTGGAGTGGCGGTAGGCCCTGGAGTGGGGGTCGGCGTAGCGCCAGGCCCCGGCGTTGGCGTCGGAACCGCGCCATCAACAACGATCTGCACAACACCTGAATCAATCTCATCATCAGACAACGTCATTCGAAGACGATACTCTCCCGCATCCGCGGCTGTGACATTACAAACGCGCAGCTCTGTAGGCCTTGAGGACTCATTTCTTTGATTGTCAACTGTCGTTCCATTGTGAAGCCACTGATAACTTCGAGGTGTTCCGCGAATGACGATCTCAATATCAATACATCCACCCGTGGTCGTCGATTCGTAACCGCTGAGGTCCTGAACAATGGTCACCTCGCTTCCGCTCAAGGAAAGGTTGGTCGCAGGTTTATAGGCAGGAGGAGTATTGTCAGGATTGTTTTCGCCGCAGTTTTGAAAAGACACTAAGATCGTAAGGCCGATGGCCATTAAAAGTGGGAAGGTTAATGTTCTTGAGATTTTAGGCATGTCATTCCCCTCATGAAACGTGATGATACCCAGACTTTAATTCTCGGTGAATCTGGCAGTTTCTTCTACTGTTTTTCAATAAAACTGATCAAATTTAATCTCATTTTGAATCATCTTTCCGCCTGTAAATAATTCGCCAGGCTGTATATTAATAACGGGTCCTGGAGAAGGATGATATACCCAGGCCATGGTTTGGCTTCGTATTTTACTCACTGCTTTTATCTTGTTCCCCATTGAGACATTTGCATGGACCGAAATTGAAAGAAGCGAGCTTGCGCAAAAGGCCGCGGATCTTCTCAAACTGCATCTCGACAAACTTGCTGATGAAGGCCATCACTTAGTGCTTGTCGGTCGCCGGGGCTCAGACACCTCCATCTGGCCGTGGATCAAACCTGACTATCAAATTATAGATACTCCACGAGGGAAATCCCTCTTTAAAACTCTGGGCACATCGATCTATCTCAAAGATGAAGATAAAACCTATTTCACCCATGTAGGTATTGCCCTTCTCGACTCACCACAGAGTCGTAACTGGACTTTCCGCCACAAACTTCGCTTCACAAGAAAAGATCCTACCGAGAGAATTCGTAGCGGAATCTTCACGCAAAACTTGGTGGAATTTTTTAGCGATACACCGGTGACTTATGATTTTATCATTTTTGTTCTCGATCCAAAGATTGAAAGCCGCATGTATGAGGAGCTGCAGTTTCCTAAATTAACGCTTGCCTACGCACTCGACTCTGAGGCGTACAATGAGCTTGCAGATCCCTTCACTGGCACAGAGCAAAACTCAAACACCTGGGTGCTCAATCAAGTGGTGGCAGCCATGTCGGACCATGAACAAGTTCTCGCTCGTGGCATCCCTTACATCCAGCAACGGCTCGAGGCGCTACGCTTTGTTCCTGATTTCATTTCGGTGAGAGATCTTCCATGGACTTATCAACTTGCACTTAACACTAATATCAATAGGTTTCCGTTCACGCTTTTCGGTGATTTCACCACCCTTGAGCAAAATGCCTATCTTGACACTTTGGCTCCACGAAGCGCCCGGTTTAAGTATTATGGGCTTGTGGCTCCCGCGGTTACCGTAAGCTCGATTCAAAGATTTTTGGAAAAGCAAAAGGTGCTCAAACAGGTTCTCCGTCTGGGGCACTAGGGCACCAGTTAAAGTTTGTCGCCAATGCTCACACAGGCCCGCACCAGTGCTGTCGGCCTTACGCCCTCACTGCCAGGCCTTACGCCTTCACTCCCTGGTCTCACACCTTCACTTCCGGGCCTCACCCCTTCGCTCCCCGGCTTATTGAATTGCCCAATATAATCCTGAAGACCTGGCCCCTGTGCTGCAGCCTCAAAGTCCCGACAAAGGCGCTGCTTGGCTTTTGCTTTGGGGTTGGTGATCGCAAGCCCCATTTGGATGGCTGAGGTAAAATCCACGGCCAATTTTCCCATGAGCGTGTGAAGAATGTAGTAACCCATCGCTTTTGGTTTCGGGGGAGTGAGGAGATTCGATGGTCCCCAGCGAAGGGGCCAAATTATTTTTGTGTAAGGGGTAAAATACATTTCCACTGAAATATCGTAGGCCCAGCCACCGCCAACATCAACTGTGGTAAAAAGTCCTTTCAATTTTTCTGGCGAAAGATCGTCTATGTCTTTACTCGTTAAATCTTTGCCGAAATAGGATTTCGAAATTCGGTTGAGCAGATCAATCCGATACTGAGCCAGGGCCTTAACACCGCCCTTAAAGAGGCTCTGTCCATTTTCATCGACCCAGTCGGAGCTTGCAAAAAAAGCAGCGCGGATAAAATCCTCAGCCGGGTAGATCGCGTAAAAATTCGGCCGATCTGAGATCTTATTAGAAATTTGTGCGATCGGTCCAGCGGGAGCAAAAAAGGTGAGATCTCCCATGACATCAGGATCTAGTTGCGGTGCTAAAACCTTGCGAGCAAAACTTCGCTGTAAAAAACCGGCGTGCACTGACGCGATAGCCTCTTCAAGAAGCAGGAGCAAGCGGAAATTATCGGAACGGTACTCTCCAAGACCGTTAAAAACCGAATATTTGTCAAAAAAGAAGTGACTAAATTCGTGAATCAAAGTCGCCCCTAAATTCAGAGGCGGCTGGTCGGTATCAATGACGATCGCGCTCGGTCCGCATTCATAAGTTCCAAGAATTCGAGCTCTGTGATCACTAGCGACACCATCAAACTTCATGATTCCGCTGTCGATGGCAGCTGCCGTTGCAAAAACCCAAGTTGCAGAAACAGGTGTCTCTTGCAAGTTCGCGTCTTTGGAATCCACTTGAACGTTCCAACCTTGAGCAAGGATATAGATAGAACCAATAGCATACGTCGCTTTGATGGCCTGGGCACACTGAGGCTGAGCGAGCGAGAGGTTTTGAACTGTCGTCTGAAGACGCATGCTAAAATCATGAACCTGAGCTGAGGTCGACTTTTTATCTATCAACATCTTTCGGTAAAGACTCAAACCGTTAACGACAACTTTAACCTGATTGCAATCATAAGCAGAGGCCACATAAGCCGGCAAATTATCTTCGTTGATGATAGGCCCGGGGACGCCAGAAAAATTTTTCCCCCACGCGTACAATGAGGCCTCATCACCTTCTAACTGAAAGGAATCAAAATCGACGATCCTTGCTAAGGATCCCTGGGAAATAACCAGTGTGAAAATAAAAAGCAGAGCTCTCACGATTTGGCCTCAATCACAATTGTCGAGGTGAGCTCAATCTCATTATCTCTCACTGAAACAGGAATTTTCCACTGCCGTCTAAGTCGCGACATGTTCTGATATAAAAGACCGTCATGCAGATGCGAAACATATTTTTGCGGGCCGCAAAGGGCGCTAAAAAGCTCCGCTTTAGAAATGACAGTAGAACCTCCAACGGAGGCTAACGCTTGGAGTGGTTTATTGAGTTTTTGTAAAATCTGAAATGACCACGGCTCTAGGTGTATCAATACTTTTCGAGAAGGGATGAAGATCACGTCCAGCGATGTTTCCTTAGAAAAATCTCTTTCCGAGTTTTCTTCCTTCCCAAAAAGGGACTGGGCCGTTGCACTTTTGGGCGAACCACTTTCTACGTCTTTGCGCAAAAGCGCCACACGCGCAAACTTCTCCTCATCGATGGGAAGACGACGTACCAGCGATGCAGATCGATCTCCGCTACAGTAAATTTCATACCTCGTGAGAGCGGCATACTGCTCATCTCCAATTTTCTCGGCTATGCTGTGAGCGGCAAGGAGAGACTCCCGCGCCCGGCGACCAAAGTGGCGCGCCACATAAGCCTCGGCGCGAAGGAGAGTCAGAGCCAAATCTTTCTCCGACAATTGCGAGGCCTCTCCCTTAGCCCAAAGCTTTAGAAGAAGCTCTTCTGATTGTTTTTGGGCTCCCTGAGCCGCCAAAATTTTTGCGGCAAGCACTTCCGCATAAAAAAATGTTGAGGCTCGAGGGTAGAGCGTTCCAAAAGAGCGAATCAGTTCGATATCTCGTAGAGCTTCGCTCCACTTGAGAGTTTCAAAAAGGGCGATAGATCTCGTTTGAAGTGCTGTCATTCGAGTGATCCCGGTTGGATCTAGCGCGAGGACACGTGCACAGGCTTGAACGCAAAGTTCCCATTCTCCGAAGTAGGCATGCAGGCGCGCAAGCTCAAGCTTCCATTCTGGATCTGAAGCAATCTCAGGCCTTGCACTTTCGTAGGATGTCAAAAATTCTTTCGCTTGGTTTAAATGTCCTCGTGAGAGCTGAGTGCGTAGAGTCTGTAGAAGATCCGTGGGATGAATAAGGCAAAGGGCCTCAGCCTTTCGGTAATCAAAATCATGGGCTCGGGTCTGATAGACCTGAACATCATGCTCGGTTTTTACATCTGATGGCCGTGAGCAGAGCTCGGCTTCGACCTGAGCCCAATTCACCTTTGAAGGGTTTTTATCACTCATAACAATTCAACCTCTGCTATCGCAAATGCAATACAGACGCCAGCCATAGGGCGCCAGCTCTTTCTTAGAATTTTAAAAATAGACCAGTGACTAAAATTGGCACTTTGTTTGTCAGACCCATTAAGTCGCAAGGCCAGCGCATTTGGGGTAGGATCCGGCAACCCCAAATAGGAGAATTTTATGAAAACCCTTCGAGCCCTCGTCAGTGCCGGCGCTTTAACTTGTCTGAGCCTGCAAACTCAAGCCGCTTTTTTCGACGCTTGGAAAGTGAAGTCCCTAGCCGTTGCTGAGTCAACTGCCCAAAAAGCTGACGGCAGTCAAATCCGTATCGACCCTAAAGAAGAAGTCGCTCTTAAAATCTCACTTGAGACTCTCGTGGGATATGGCGAGGCCGGGTCTCGCCAAGTCATCTCGCAAAAACTTGTCAAGGGCTCAGATGGTCCCCATATCCAGATCATGATCGAGTCTGAAGCCGATCATAAGTGCGCCCCGAGCGATGACTTTTCGTTCGGAACGATGGGGCCTCACGACGCAAGAAGCACAGTTCTTGTGAAGCCGGGGACCTATAGCCTTGACATCAACGGAGAAACCATCGGAAGAGTTCGAGTCAGTGAGACTCAAGGGCAATTCACTGAAGATAAAAACTACCTTACGCGCGTTCAAGCCCAAGAAGATCAAGGATTTGAAAAAGCTTTTGGCAAAATCGAATCCATGAGCATAAATAACAAGGACTGCCGTTTGGAGATCAAAGACTCTCCTCATGGTTTTGAAATCAGATACAGCTTCAATGAACAGAAAATCACTCAAGCCAATGGCGATGTGCTCATCAAAAAGGCCTCATCAGGAACGTCCCTAATGATTTATGGACATGTGCAGCCAAGATGCGACTCCAACTCCCTTTCGGGCTGGGAGGGGAATTTTCGCGGAGAGAATTCAGGAGAACTCTATTTATTTTCTGGCGAGGAGAGAAAGACCTCGCTCAGCTTCACTGATCCAAACGGCAAAACCTGCTCAAAATAAAAAGCTTCCACGTGACATAGGTAGGTCCTTTGTTATGATAAATGCCGGAGGTTTTATGAAATTGTCGCAAAATACGATTTTAATCACCGGCGGAACTAGCGGAATTGGTTTTGAGTTTGCAAAACAGCTTTTGCAAAAGAACAATACCGTTATCGTCACGGGACGTGACCAAGCCAAGTTAGACGTTGCAAAAAAACAGTTCCCGCAGCTTCACATTATTCAAAGTGATGCCAGCGACCCTAAAGCTATGAGCCAACTCTTTGAAAAGGTGACAAAGGAGTTCCCAGAGCTCAATGTGCTTATTAACAACGCGGGCATCATGCGATCGATCAATGTCCACGACACTGAGGGCAGTCTCGAAGACCTCACAAGAGAAATTGACATCAACCTCAGCGGACCCATTCGCATGGTGAAACTCTTTCTTCCGCACCTTAAGAAAAAACAAGCAGCAGCCATCGTCAATGTGTCCTCGGGGCTTGCGTTTGTTCCACTCCCCGTTTCGCCAATTTATTGTGCGACAAAAGCGGGCCTTCACTCCTATACCTTGTCTTTGAGAGTCCAACTCAAAAAAACCAAAGTGCAAGTTTTTGAGCTTTGCCCTCCAGCTACACAAACCGAACTTCTCGAGAGCTTCCCCTCTGAAGACATGCAAGGAGTCTCGATCATGAAAGTGACTGACATGGTTAAAGCCGCGATTCGCGGAATGGAAAATGATCAGCTCGAAATTCGCCCTGGCCAAAGCAATCAACTCAAATTCATGAGTCGACTAGCACCGCAGTTCATTTTAACTCAAATGAGTAAGCCTGTAGATCGGATGCTTGCGAGCTCAAAACACTAGTGTTATTCTAGCGATCGCAAAATATTTTCAACACGACTTGCTAGCTCTGACGTCTCAGGGCTAGCTTTTGCCATCTCAAGCAAATCGCTGCGAATCAGATCTCCGTCGCGAAGACCAAGACGCAAGAGATCACTATGAGAATCATCAATTTTCATCGTCCAACCTTTTTCTGAGAAAATGGCTCGCGTGTTTTGCCGCAAATCCGGAAGATGATCTTCAATGCGAGCGATCTCGTGGGCATTTAAAATAAGCGAAAGTTGCTCGGGCTCTTCTTGCGAGGTTTGAGGAAGCGGGTTTGGCTTTCCTTGAATGGCATCCTCTTTAACCTCAGGAGGAGCTTTGATAGGCGTGGGCGCTTTTACTTTAGGTGCTTCCGACACTTTGTTTTCGGCAGAAGGCGCAGCGCTTTGGCTCAACGAAACGTCTTCAGAAGTGATGGGCTGACGCTTTTCGCGATGCCCAAGATAGCCGATGAGGACCCCGATAAATAAGACAGCAATGTAACGTGACATTCGATCAATTACAGAGCTAACCAGGAATGCCGTCAAGTCCTGGGACTTCACATCCAGACCGCGGCCTCATCTAAAGGCCAGTAAACTGGAACCTAATAGTGTTGGTCGGATTTTCGGACAAGAAGGTCAACAGGCAGCATCTAGTAATACGGTTGGGCTCGCAAAATTTCGATATATAGAGTTTGAGCTGACCTATTTTTTCTGCCCTGTCCGGTTGGTAGTCCACCAACATTATTTTGCACCAGTTAGTTTTTCTTACAGACTGTTTCAACTTTTTCGCCTAAAGCCGCGGCTATCTCTGGAGAGGAATTCTTGATAATCGTTTTACCCTCACCGGCGACCACCATTTCATTTCCCCCAGAAAAAATCGTCAGAAGATAAAGCCTACTAGCATTTGCATTAGTTTCAGACGATGAGGTTGAGCCAGAAAGCTCAGACACCATCCTCGGAATGCCGTAATTAACCTCATAAAAGACAGTTTCAAACTTATAGTAATTTCCATACTGGGCCAGCTCCTTTTCAGCCATGAGAATATAGGGGCTTCCATTATGAATTTCATAGACCGTACAACGAACGCCCCTTGGCGCCTGTTCCCCTTCGAGATAGACATATCTCTCAAGAACCGCCAGCTTTCCAGCATGAGTAGACACTGAAAAAACAAGAGCCAATGTCAAAATAGCAAATCTCACAGTGACCGTCCTTCCTCAGACATTTTCTGAAGTTTGTAGACGAAATCAAATTTTTGATAAGAGGTCTCGCCCTTTCCCTTAAAGATCACGACACCATCGGCTGGCCTATCTACGGATAACCTCATCGTCACAGAAAAACTTCCTGAGCCTGGTTCGTGAATAGGTCCGGAAAAATTATAAACAAGCGTAGAGCCTTCTCTAGTAAAGAGAGTTGGATCATTAAAAACCGGAATGCTCCACTTCTGGTTAAACGTCACAAAAAGAGTGACTCGCATCAAAAGCTCACAGGGAGTTTTTCCGTAACAGTCATTGTGTCGCAAATAAGAGCGGCACTCCGTCGGGTCTGAACATCCCGGATTTCCATCTCGCTCAAGAGTTGCGTATCTTCCAGATAAGGCCCTCCACTCATCGATGGCTTTAATTTCTGGAGTGGCCGTTGGAGTCGGAGTTGGGCTTGGTAGAGGTACCTCTCCCGTCTGTGAGGATGGGGTCGGCGTGGGAGTTGGACCTGGCTCTGTCAACTTACCTTGAGGGGACCCAGAATTTTCCGATGATGACGAATGAGGCTGGCACCCTAAACAAACTACCATAGCAACGATGGAAAAAATGAACCTCATGAATCCCCTTTAAGCCTTAGACCAGTTAAGGAACCTTACGGCAAACCACTCCGATGGAAAATCCATTTTCAACATAGTAACGTGAGTACTGATCTCTCCCCGAAGACAAATCCACGAAAGAAAACATCCCGGCCTTTCCATCTAGTTTTTTTTCGCGAACCCAGAGAGACATGATGTCGTTATTTCCAAGACTTGTTGTCACAAGAAAGGCCATCCCATCGCCCTCAATAGCTCCCATGTAAAAAGGATCTTGCCACTGGGCCTGACCAACAATCGTGTTCACTTCATTATTGAGCTCAGCACGACAAGAGACCGTCGATGCCAGCGCCGCCTTTGCAAACAAAAATAACGCGATCATCATGAAAAGTTTCATAACCCCTCCATTTGGGAATAAAAAATTTGCGTGTCGTATTCAATAATCACCTGGTCGTTGTTTTGAAAACGAGCAAAGAGATCTTGCAAAGCGGTTTTCATAGCCCTGGTATATGGATGATCGACATTGGGGGCGTATGATGAGGATGTCAGCCGCCCTAGGAACCCAGCAAAATCCAAGTACTGCGCATTATCAAAACTCTTGACTTTGCACGGGCCAAGAAAGGATTCGATTTTTTCTCTGTCTAAGTTTTTATGATTCACTTTTCTATAATCAGTTGCAAATTCGTGAATGAGATTTTCGTAGGCGACGTTAAACTCAGATCCGGTGATTCTTCGATCATTCCAGATCAGAGCGACCCATCCACCAGGCTTTAAAATCCGAAGAAACTCGGTGCGACTCAGAGAAGGATCAAACCAATGGAAGGCCTGCGCTGCAATGATCAGATCAATACTCCGATCAGCAAGATTGGTCTTTTCTGAAGTTCCATCGACACTGATAAATTTTTTGTAAGAGGACAAAAGGCGTTCTGCAGCCATTCTCATAGGCTCATTGGGTTCAACCGCAAACACCTGGTTTTGATTTTTTAAGAACAACTCCGTTGAAATTCCAGTCCCGGCGCCAATATCTGCAACTCTCCATTCAGGAGTTAGGCCCATTTCTTTTCTAAAAAAAGAAATCAGCTCAAGCGGATAAGTGGGACGGAACTTGACATAGTTATCAACCCGATCCCCAAAACGCTCCGTTGAATTTACACCCATGAACCTCCTTACGAAAAACGTTGTGGAATTTCAAAACGAAACATCGAACCAACTCCCATTTCGCTGCGGATCAAAGCGATTGATCCACCGAGTTGGTTTGCAATACCACGAACAATATTTAAGCCAAGACCACTGCCTAACGAGCGCACGCCGGCATCTTCATGGGCTTGAAAAAACGGTTCAAACAACTTAGACTGATCCTTGTGAGAAATTCCGCATCCCGAATCCTCAACTTCGATGGCAATGTTGGACTCACCAGCTCGCAAAATCGAAACTTTAACAAAGCCTTTTGTAGTGAATTTAATGGCATTACTCACCAAATTCAAAATCACTTGCCTTAGGAGCTTTCGATCCGCTTTGATCGCCAAGCCCTGCAGATGATTTTCTACCATGAACTCAAGACCCTTTTGCGAAGCCAACAAACCAATGGAAATAGAAATTTTGTGAGCGAGATCATTAAGCTCGATAGTTTCAATCTTGATTTGTGGGGACGAGAACTGGGCCTTTGAAAGCGCCAACTGGTCATTAACGACATCCAAGATATGCTCTGCATTTCGAGAAATGGCTTCAACCCCCTCACGAAGCTGCGGCTCTAGTAGCTGAAAACTTTCTGAACTCCGCAAGAGGTCAGAAAATCCCATGATAATGCCTAAAGGATTTTTGACTTCATGACTGAGCTGAGACAGTAAACGTTGCTTGCTTTGAATGATCCTATCTAACTCCGCTGATTTCTGTTCTAATTCAGAGATCAGCTGATCACGGGATTCGACAGCATCGCGAAGGCACTTTTCTGTTTCTTTGATCCGCGTAATATCCTTGATCGAATACACGCAAAGAAATTTACCATCGACAGGCTGGCGCAAGCAGGCTCCTGCTCCAGCAAGAATCCTTCGTCCCGAAGGAGTTAACCAGGTCAGCTCGGCTGAATCCAAGAATCCATTTTCTTTCACATGTTCGACGATCTCGAGCGCATTTCCTCGATGATCGTTTTTGAGTTCCCGCTGTTTAATATCGTCGCCAAATAAATTTTTTGCGGCAGTGTTTACGAAAAGAATTTCGGTGGTGTAGCGGTCCGTCACAATGATGGGATCAGGAGCAAGATCCAAGACCACCTGCAAAAATTCCACCGAGGACGCTCGACTCATGCTTGAATTCGTCAAATCCCCTTTTTCTATTTCCATGATCCCAGTATTGGAGCAAACCACTCGAGCAAAGGCAAGACACAATCTTAACCAAGTACGAGACATATTGCGTTAGCCGCGACTCCACACCGCTTCCACCGAGTCTAAAAAAGAGTTGAAATCTCCGCGAATTTAGAGTGAACCTCAGACGGAGCCCTTGTGGTTTTAGAAATCACTCACATTTTGAAGCAAAGGATGCAGAAATGAAAAACTTCTTTCCCGGGATCATTCGATCTTTCGGACTATGGATTGTTGTCCTCTTCCCTATCGTTGGAAGTGCAGGCCACTCTACTGGAAACGGCGGCGATGCTATTGTTTGCCGATCTGAAAATGGAAAGGTCATCAGCACCCGATTGTACGATACCTATGAAGCTACTGAAGTTGATCATCTCAAAATTCAGTTAGGTCCCGACACTCTCTCCGTCGAGGAAAAAGTAAAGTTGGCCCTCAGTCGCTTTAGAGAACTCAATCCAGCGCGAGAAAAAGTTTACTTAGAGTGGTTGTCCCGGTTTGAACAAGAGCGAGATTTTGACAAACATGATCTTGTAGAAATCGAAGATGCAGGCCAAGGTAATTTGCCGAAAAATTGCAAACCTGTGCAGATGATCATTCAAAAACCTCCGACAAGCTTTTACCCTTTCCGCTACAGAATCCAAAAACATCTTTGGAATGCCATCAGCAAAGACGACCAAGCCCTTGCTATTTTGCATGAGCTTTTTTATCGCGAGGCTTCTACCTTCTACGAGCAATCAGACTCCTACCTTGTCAGAAGATTCAATGTGATGCTTGCTGCAGACATTCTTCCTAAAACCCTTCCTGATTATATCGGACTTCTCAAAGAGCTTGATTACCAATGTTATGAATATCGAGGGATGCCCCTGTCCACATCGTTTTATAGCTTTTCTGCGATAATGACTGAACAGCTATGGAAAGGTTATCTCACACCGAGGTGCCCGTGGACTGCATTTTCGATAGATGGCAATAGCTACAGTGTACCAGGAAGCCCTCATGAGCCTAAGACCCCTCACCGATTTGCGATTGAGTTGAGAGACAATGGCTCCCCAACGACCATCACTGCACGCATCGATAAGGGAACCTTTCACACTCAAAAACTTGAGTTAGAAATAAGAAATTGGTTTCCTATTTCTCGATTTGACGGCGCTGGAAACGTTGTTGGTTTTGATAATTCTGGATTTTTCAGTCACGGCTTTATGCGCTTGAAGGGCCCTGGCACGAGCGTATCTTGTGATATTGGCGATCCGTTAACGTCCATTCAATTCAGCCCTCGAGGAAATGTTTCAGACACCGACTTTTTACAATGTCAGGGAACGGTTGAGCTCGGCGGTAAATCGTGGAATGTGCGCTTACCTCCTCTTGATAATTTCGATGAAGACAAGTGGCTGACTTGGGTCGTCCCTCCTGTTGAATCCGTAAACACCGAGCTTGGACCTTGGAAATGGCCTGTGAAGCTCCTTGCTTTTGACGACTTCCAAAAACTGCAGTATGTGGTCTTAGAAAAGCCAACGGTCATAGCTCTGCAAAAAATCCCAGTTGAGCTTCCCTACGCCCGGTACAAAGATGATATCGACGAAAAGCGAAAAATTCGGCTCCATGAAAATTACAACATAAAAACGGTTTACATCAAAGGACCTTACACCTTCAAAGCTCATGATGGCCGTACCAAGCAGGTCATCGAGGAGCAGGTGACCTTCGATGATCAAGGTTGGATCATTTTTTAAATGAGCCGCTCTTATCGCATCCTCTCTACTGCGCAGAATTTGCCGGGCCCCTTAGCCATGGCTCGTCTGCGCGGAATGGGGATGACGATCACTCGGATCGAAGGTCCGTCCGGAGACTTGTTAAAAACATCTTATCCTGACTGGTACAACAGACTCCACCAAGAAATTGAACTGGTGACTTTGGATCTCCGAAAGGACAAAGTTCGCTTTGAAACTCTTCTCAAATCCTTTGACCTGGTCGTGACCAGTCAAAGACCAGAGTTTCTAAAGTCCGTCGGGCTAGATCTGAAGACTCTTTCCAGCACGCACCCAAACCTGAAAGTGCTTCACCTTTTTGGCTATCCGTCACCTCACGAAAATGTTCCAGCTCATGACCTTAACCTGCTTCATCAGTATCACCTGACGGAAAAAAAGTTTCTTCCGAAAGGTCTTTTTGTCGATTTCTTAGCTGCTGAAAAGCTTGTGAGCTCAGCTCTTTATTTACTTCTTTCATCAGCGAAGTCAAAAACGGTGACACTAGCCGAAGCTGCATTAGAACTTGCCGAGCCTTACAGGCATGGGGCTACTTCTCCCTCAGGGCCTCTTGGCGGAGGCAATCCATTTTACAACCTCTACGATAGCAAAGATGGAGTCATTGGCGTGGCTCTTCTTGAACCTTCACTACAAGAACAGTTTGTCACCCACTTCAATCTCCAGCAAGTGACTGGTGCAATCCTTGCCGATCTGTTTAAAACCATGACCTCTAGTGAATGGCATTCGTTAGGTCAAAGACTTGCGCTTCCCATAACGGCGGGTTGAGTTGAAACGTAAACTGATTCTTATTCTGCTCGCAATTCTCGGAGGCCTCGTCACCGGTAGCGCGTCGGCTTTATTTTTGCGGTCGCTGGGACGGGTTACTGAGATCAGACAACACTCTCCCCAAATTCTCTTTGCTCTTCCTCTGGCAGGCCTATTCATTGGTTGGTGTTTTTTTCGATTTTTAAAAGACTGCGAAGCTAGTAGCTCTTTGGTCATCGACGAAATTCATCAACCGCAAAAACAACTTCCGCTCTTGATGGCACCCCTCGTCCTCGGCGGCACCCTTGTAACACACCTTTTTGGAGGCTCTGCGGGTCGCGAGGGCACCGCAGTACAAATGGGGGCTGTCCTCTGTGACAAAATCAGCAGAATCTTTAAAGTTACGCCCGAGGAAAGACGAAGACTTGTTGTCTCTGGGATGGCAGCAGGATTTGGGTCTGCCATCGGTGCCCCCTGGGCCGGCGCCATTTTTGGTCTTGAAGTTTTAACCGTAGGTAAAGTTCACGCATTTGCCCTCATCGAAGCTCTCATCGCCTCTTTTGTCGCCTACAAAACTGTCGGCCTATGGGGAGTTGCGCATACGGAATATTTCAAACCCCTAGTACCTACCCTTGACTTGCACCTTCTTGTTGCCATTGTTCTTGCGTCGTTGGGATTTGGATTTTCCGCAAGAATCTTTTCCCTGGCCATTCATTTTGTCGAACATCACGCACGGCAGTGGATTCGAAGACCTGTGCTCAGACCATTTATAGGTGGTATTGCCCTTGTCATTTTATTTTCGCTTTTAGGCACTTACCGCTACTGCGGACTTGGCCTTGAAATCATTCAAGATGCTCTTCAAGGAAACTCCTTACCTTCAGATCCGATTTATAAAACCATTTTCACCTCTCTGACGGTAGGAACCGGCTTTAAAGGCGGAGAATTCATCCCCCTTGTCTTTATAGGATCTACGTTAGGTCATTGGTTTGAAATGGGCCTGCAAGTTGGCACCGGGTTTTTGTCAGCATTAGGATTTGCAGCTGTGTTTGGAGCTGCAGCTAACACTCCTCTTGCCTGTGCCATCATGGGCACCGAGATTTTCGGCGCGGCCTTCGCTCCTTATATGCTTATCGCCTGCACCATTAGCTTTTTTTGCTCAGGCCAACGTGGAATTTATAAAACTCAAAGAGGCTTGGCCCGAAAAACGTTCTCGCACCATCGCAGTGTTGTGCGCCGTGCTTTTACTCGGCTCTAATATCACCATCTAATAGATTCATGAATTGGCAGACTTTTGCTTTTGGTTCCGCATTTTTTGCAGCTCTCACCGCCATCTTTGCAAAAATCGGAGTGAGCGAGATCAACTCCAACCTAGCAACGTTCATCCGAACGATCGTTATTCTCATTGTAACCGCCCTTCTCATCTCACTTCGCGGGGAATGGCAAAAGCCCGAGCTTGTCTCTTCTCGAAGCGTGGTTTTCCTTATTTTTTCTGGCATTGCAACAGGACTTTCCTGGCTTTGTTACTATCGAGCTTTACAACTTGCACCGTCGTCAAAAGTGGCGCCCGTAGACAAGCTGAGCATTGTTCTTGTCATAGCTATGTCCTTGATTTTTCTTGGCGAAGAGCTCACTTGGAAGGTGGGAGTCGGAGGAGCCCTTGTCACCGCCGGAGCGCTCCTTCTTGCTTTCTAAAAAGCAAAAAGAAAATATTCCAGATCTGGATTTTTATCTTGCGAGGACTCGGCAATCAGTTACAATTTTTAGAGGACTGTTAAAAATTCTTTTTTGAGGGGGACAGTAATGAAAAAGCTTTTAGCAATGATGGTGGTTGTAGGTATTTCACCGGGAGCTCGGTCAAAACCTTCCGACGACGCGTTGAAGGGCTTCAATATGCTCTTTGTCGATGTGATGAATGGGAAAACCGACTCGAGTTCAAACTTCAAGAAATTTGCTGAGACCGAACCAATGAAGGCGGCGCGAGAGAGTTTACGGAATGCCCCCCAATTTTGAGGGTGGCCTCAGCTACCCTCTCTTTCTATGAAACTCTACATTCACTACAAAAATAAACCCTACAAGCTTCTGGGAATTGTCAAGAATAGTGAAACTCGAGAAGAGCTTGCACTTTACGAAACCAGATATGAAAGCCCGGGGGGACGTCTCTGGGTTCGACCTAAAGACATGTTTTTTGAATCCATAGAAATCGACGGCAAAAAGATGCCAAGATTTCGCGAAGCTTCTCTGACGATCCAAAAAATAACATCGCTAGAGAATGAACACCTCGGTATTTTAGCAGGCCTGATGGAAAAAACTTTCGGTCAGTGGGATCCCAAATGGTTCCATGGAACCTTCGCAAATCATAGCAAATACCTTTTGCTCACCGCATGGGTTGAGGGTCAAGCCGTCGGCTTTAAACTAGGTTATGAGTTGAACCCAAGAGAGTTTTACAGTTGGCTCGGAGGCATAGTGCCTGAGTATCGTGGTCTTGGAATCGCGGGTGATCTTATGAAGGCTCAGCACCAGTGGTGCAAAGAACAGGGGTATCAGAAAATTCAAACTAAAACGCAAAATCGGTTTCGGGAGATGCTCATGCTTGATCTTTTGCATGGGTTTGAGATTATTGGAACCCATGCCTCAGACGAAGTAGGCATGAAAATCATCCTAGAAAAACTCCTGTAAGTGGAATACTTGTGTGTGCTTTTTTATTTTCGGACACCTTCTGCAATAGCTTGATTTCATGTGTGAATAAATTGAGCCTGGTGTCCGGATAAGAAGAAGCACACACAAAGGCTCCAGTTTACTCACAAACGGGGAGAGCCTGCCCTACAAATTCGTGAAACTCTCCGCCCTTCGCTTTAGTCATAAAAAGAAGCTCGCGCGATCCATTTCTCTCACGCAGCCGAAACTGGTATTGCTGACCAGCTTTAGGTCTAAAGCGAATGCTATCTTCATTCGTCAAAGACCATCCATAAGTCATATTGGCTCTGACAAAACTCACAATAAGGTCTTTATCTAAAGGCAGAGTCACAGAATTGGACCCTTCTTCAAGTGAGATAAATCCATGAAAAAACCGCTCGCACTTTCCTTTAACCTCGTAAACATAAAGTTCTGCGAGCTCTCGCTGAAAGGCCTCATCCTCCATATGGATAAGCACAGTGAGATTAGGATCACGGCTCGAGATGGAATAAACTTTAACCGAGGTACAGCCTGACAAAAAACCTGTGAGCAGAATTAGAAATTTTAGAAAGGACAAAATTGCCCATCCCCGCGAAGCCAAGATTCCACGTCCTCAAGAATTCGGTCAGGCATCCTCAGGCTAAAATTAGAAGAGAAAACGCGCACACCCTTAGGACTTGGCCTGACTTCTGCCAAGAATTCGTAGACCCCACCATCCGGATAAACAACGGAATCGGTGTCTTCACGCTGAATGTAAAATGAGAGAAGGTTGGGCTCCTTGAGAAAGTGGGGATTATAGGTCGATACAGACGTATGATAGGAGGTCCCGTAAGCTCCTCTCACGCCGGTTTTAGAGACAACTTGCTTTTTCATGCACTTGTTCGCAAAGGCTTTTAGCTTTTGCTCAGCCGTAACCATGGTCAGGCCTTCCACAGTATATTCTTTTGGCTTCATGTAAGAAGACGTGCGAGTCCAACTTCTAAACTCAGGGAGAGTCATAGGCCCAGTGCAACCCACGGTAAAGCCGCCAAGTAAGATGAAAAGCGCCAGAATCCTCATGTTCGATATCCTAGGGGAACAGTTTCACCTTGAAAACAAAAAAAACGATGATACATTCCATTTTTTTTGAGGAAAAATGCGCCCAAAGATCGAACTGAGTCATCTCAAATATTTTTATTTTACCGCGCTAGAAGGCGGCGTCAGCCAGGCGGCCGCTCGGCTCTGCGTTCAGCAGCCGGTCGTGAGTAAAATGATTAAAACCCTGGAACAGCAGCTCAATCAGCGCCTTTTCAGAAAAACGGGACGTAAAAACTCTCTCACGGATTTTGGACAGCTCATATTTCGCCACTGCCAAACTATCTTCGAAGAGCTTGAAAAAGTCGAGCGCCTCGAATTTAAAGACGAAAAGGATCCTGGAGTTTTTAGCATTGGAGCCAGCGAAGCCGTTATCTCTCACCGGCTGGCGCCTCTTATTGGACAGCTCAGCGAGTCCTTTCCAAGCACTAACTTCAATGTTTACTCCTCAACGGCGGCTCATCTTTTAGAAATGATTTCTGAAGGAGCTCTGGATCTAGGGATTTTTTTTCATGTTCCACGGCTTGCCGACAACCTTGAAGTTATTCTTACCGTCCCTACCCGATTTCGAGTGGTCATTCAAACTCTCAAAAAATCTGATCCCAAAGTCATTCAAACTTTCATCGGGTCCCGTGAGATCGACGACCTTGGCAATCACAAATTTCCCACGGTCGACCTCATTCGAAAATCCTATCCAAAAACTCGAATCGTCTACTCAAGCAATCATTTTGGGTGGCACAGGCAGATGGTTTTACAAGGAAAGGGCATCTCCATTTTACCTGATTTTTTAGTGGCCAAAGATTTGGAAAGTCGAGCTCTCACCGACTTTTTCCCTAGAAAACATTTTGTTTTTGATTTACTTGCAGTCTCGCGAAAAGGAATTCCCAAGGGGCCTATTTTGCAATCGGTTCTTCGAGGACTGAAGTCTCATTCCTCCTAGATATTAATCATATTCCAATAATCAATTTTTTTTTACCTTTCAAATCCAGTAAGACTCCCTTCTACAAAGGAGATCTTATGTCTGCATTTCTCATTTTTCTTTCACTCACGGCATCAGCGTGGATTCAACCAAGGAATTCAAGCCTTGCCATCGTCAATAAAGACAGCGGAGAGCTTACAGTTTTAAACCTCGCTGATCGATCTCGCACGGTTTATCAAGTGGGGTTTCTCCCCCACGAAACCGCCGTTGCTCAAGGTAAGGTTTTTGTCTCAAATTATGGAAGTGCCCACGTGCGCAGTTCTGCGCTAAAAAACAATCCTGGTAACACTCTCTCAGTCGTTACGCTGAAAGATCCAACTCATAAAGTGCGCCAGATGCGCCTTGGACCCGAGAGGTGCGCTCCGCATGGGCTCGCCGTTTCAAAAGATCAAAAGACGGTTTTTGTAACTTGCGAGCTTTTACAAAAAATATTAGCAATCGATGTTGCTACCGAAACGATTCGCTATTGGGCCCCGACCAACCAGGCAGGAACTCATATGCTCGCTGTTTCTAGTGATGAGGCAAAGGCATTTACCGCTAACTTCTTCCACGGCACAGTGTCTGTGATAGATTTAAAAGATAAAAAAATTCTCGCGCAAATTTCGACTTTTCGAGGAACCGAGGGAATCACGCTTTCAAATGACGAAAAATCACTTTATGCAAGCTCTCCGGTTACAAACGAGGTTATCAAAATCAACACCAGCACTTACAAAGAAGACGCGCGCACGAATCTTAAAGACTGCAAAGGCGCGGTTCGTGTCGTAGCCGCTCCTGACCGCCAGAACCTTCTTGTCGTGAACTGCTCAGAGTCGGGATTAGTCCAGTTCGTAGATGGAGAAACACTTAAAGTCATACTCAGTACAAAAGTTGGAAAGTCACCTATAGGAATCTCCGTCCCCGGTTTTGACCTTGCTTACACAGCAAATATGGGAGATGGAACCATTTCGGTAATCAATCTTCTCACCGGTCGGGTGGATGAGACAATCCCTGCCGGCGAAATTCCTGATGGAATCTATTCGTTTCCAAACGATTATTAAAAAAATACTAAGAAATTGTCTCCTCAGTCGTTATAAAGGTAACTACCGCGGAGGATTCTTGGATCAAACCGAGTGGATTTGTGGATTACTAGCCCAAAGTGAGGCCAGACTGATCAGGTACGCGCGCCGCTTCGTCTCCAAAGAAAGCGCCCTTGATATTGTACAAGAGGCGTTCCTGAGACTCTGCAAGCAAAAACCGAGGTCCCTCAAAGGCCTCGAAATCCCCTGGCTCTATCGCGTGTGCCGAAACTTAGCCTTAGACCAAATCAAAAAAGAGAAATCGACCTTATTAGGCCAGGACCTCAACGAAACTCACACTCAAACCCCCGAAGAGGACCTCGAGAATCAGCAAACCAACTCTCAACTTGCGGCCGCTATCGAGCGGCTCCCCGAACCTCAGAAAGAAGTTCTACTTCTCAAATTCGAAGAGGGACTCTCCTATCGAGAAATCAGTTCGGTGACAGGTCACTCAGAAAGCTACGTCGGCGTTCTGATCCATGAGGCTATCGTCAAACTAATAAAAAAATTAAATCCCAGCACGGGAGGCGAAATATGAAATTAGATGCGCACGAAATGACAAGTTATGTTTTGGGTGAGCTTAAAGATTCAGAAAAAAAGAAGCTTGAAAAATTTCTCAAAGAAAATCCGCAAGCTCGCGAGGAGCTCAAGAAAACTCAAGAAATGGCACAACGCCTAGAAGCCCATTTCGCTAGTGTTCAACCAGCCGATGCATTTTTAACTCACAGGCAAAAACAAGAAATTATTGAAGCGACAGAAAAAAAATCGTCTCCCTGGAGCTGGAAACTTTTAGTCCCTGCCCTTCCTCTCGCACTTGGACTGGTTTTTCTGATCAGGCCCCAGCAGAATTCCTCCCCTAATCCTGAGTTAATGCCTTACAAATTCCAAGAGGCTAAAAACGAGAAAAGTGTTCTAACATCTCTAGCTAAAAAGGAGCAATTTGGCTCGGCCTACGGTGAAAAAGGATATCGAAAAATTCTCGGTGATAAATTTTTTCGTTTCCCAAAATTCAGTGGAGAAAGTTACCAGCACCTTAGCGAAAATGACTTTGTTCTTGTCGCAAATGAGCCTTTGTCGACATTTTCTATGGATGCAAACACGGCTTCCTATGCCAATGTCAGGCGATTTCTAGTGAACTCACAACTTCCGCCTACAGATGCCGTGCGAGTTGAAGAGTTTATCAACTACTTTAAGTATGAGGGTTCCAAGGCTCCGCAAGACAAGCCGGTCAACGTGCATATTGAAGCCTCTGATCATCCTTGGCATCCCCAAAGCACGCTCGTGCGCGTCGCACTTAGGACAAAAATAACTCAATCATCTCATTCAAATCTTGTATTTCTCGTGGATGTTTCGGGATCCATGCATGACCCAAGCAAACTGCCGCTTGTTAAAAAATCTCTCAGCTTGCTGACAGATCAACTGTCTCGGGAAGATCGAATTTCCATAGTTACTTATTCGGGATACAGTCAGATTATTTTAAATTCGGCGAGCGGCGCAGAAAAATCGAAAATTAAAAGTGCCATCGAAAAGCTAAATACTGATGGTGGAACCAATGGCAGCGCTGGAATCATGGAGGCCTACCGAATTGCCAAAGAAAATTTCATAGAAAATGGAGTGAATCGGGTCATCATGGCGACAGATGGGGATTTTAATCTCGGAGTTTCATCTGACGATGAACTTATTAAGCTCATCGAAGAAAAGCGAAAAACCGGAGTTTTCCTAAGTATCTTAGGTTTTGGTTCTGGAGATTTACAAGATGGAAAAATGAGTCAAATGGCCACTCACGGAAATGGAAACTATGCTTACATAGACTCCTTAAGAGAAGCCAACAAAGTTCTCATTGAGCAGAGAAAGGGCACAACTCAAATCGTAGCTAAAGACGTTAAAGCCCAAGTCGAATTTAATCCCAAATTTGTTTATAGCTATAAACTCGTCGGTTACGAAAAAGGCCAGTTGTCGTCAGAAGACTTCACCGATGATCAAAAAGACGCTGGTGATTTGGGCTCGGATTTAAATGCAACAGCTCTCTATGAAGTGGTTCTTACATCCAATAAAACAGCGCAGCCCCCTCTCAAATATCAAAACAAAGGGAGAGTGATTATTAATGATTCTAATGAACTTCTGACCGTTAAAATCCGCTTTAAACTTCCTCAGGGAGATCAAAGTGAGCAACTCGAGGTCCCATACACCTACGCACCTCAGAAGTTTGAAGCCACAACATCAGATTTTCAATTCTCAAGTGCGGTCGCTGGTTTTGCAACTCTACTCAGAGGCCAAAAGCAAAAAGATAATCTGAGTTATGAAAAAGTCATAGAGATTGCTGAAAAAAACGTGAATCACGATGAGTTTCGTGGCGAGTTCATCGAGCTCGTGAAAAAAGCAAAGTCTTTAAAAGATAAACCGCCAGCCGTTGACACTGAAGTTTTCAAGTAATGGCTGATCATTCTTTAACAGACCCTAGGTGCCGCGCAAATGCGCGCATGACAAACAGATGTATCTTGGCCTGCGTGAGCTGATAAATAAACCAAGGGAGTGAAGGCCTGTAATCGTGAATCGCCGCCAGCAAAAACTTGCGACCTAAGACAACTCGAAACTCAAGGCGACCACGATTATTCTCCTCAACTAAAACTCCTTTGCGAATGTAGAGCATTTGTCGATCAGCATCGGGCGGATCATCCCCAAGCTGCAGATCCAAAAGATCAAAATGCGCTACTGAGAAAATAATTTGATCTTCTTGAACGCTCGCTCGCAAAAAACTTTTTAGATATTTAGGAAGCCAGCGGGCATACTCGTATTTGACCCACTCGGCGTCGCGCTTGGTTGGGAGAGGAAGACGCTGGACGGATCTCACTGTCTTTCGCTGAGCCCGAAACTTCAGAAACGATCCGCCACTTGAAGCATGGGTTTGAAGGGAAATAGGGGCAAGTAATTCCTTGAACTGACGCTCAGGCAATTCTCCCTTTGCGACCATCGGATGGCGGAGAGATTCAACAAGTGGATAAACTAAATTTCGCGGCGTCCTCGTGATCAGCGTCACCCAAAGGCGCGAAAGGTAGGCAGTCATAAAAGGAACTGGGATAAATAAACGCCTCTTGCCAATGCGCCTAGCTGTCTCACGCATCATTTGTAAGTACGACAGCGGTTGACAGCCCGCTAGGTCGTGAGTTTTTCCAACCTCACCTGAGTCCAGCACCGCTTTACTAAGCCGATCCAACACCGTTTCTAAATCGACAGGCGTTGTAGGATTGAGTGTCCACTTCGGGCAAAGCATCACGGGAAGGCGATCCACCAATTTCAAAAGTATCTGCCACGACGAACCATGCTCCCCAATAATAAGACCTGCACGAAAAACCACAAGGGGAAGATTATGAGCGCGAAAGGTCGCCTCCACTTCAAGCCGGCTCTGCAAATGCAGCGAAAGATGTGAAGTCTCACGAGGAACAAGGCCTCCCAAATATATTAACTGCTGTGGAGATCGGAGTTTAAGGACCCGCGCAAAATTATCTGCAAGAATAAGATCATAGTCTGCAAAAGAGCCTTGATCCAGGTTAGCTGTCGGCGCCATAGAGTGAACAAGATAAAATGCAACATCAACCTTTTCGGGGAGCGCATCAGCAATAGACTTCATGGAAAAAAGATCACAGGCCCGCCAGACAACCTGTTCATCGCCGCTTTTTTGTTGAGAGCGCGAGAGCGCCACGATGTGAGCCTGAGGAAACTTAGCTCGAAGTTTTGGAATCATCGCACGACCGATATAGCCACTGGCACCCGCAATGGCTATCGTAAAATCATCCTTCACTTTTTCGCCTTCTTTGCAACATTTAACTTTGCAGCACCACGAATCAGGGTTTTAAGGGCCTTTTCGTTAATTTTATCACCGTCATGAAAATCGATAGCCCGTCGAGTGTTGCCATCAAGACTTGAATTAAAAAGCTCAGAAGGATCCTCAAGAGACGCCCCTTTTGCAAACGTCATCTTCACAACGCTTTTATAGGTCTCGCCAGTGCAAATAATCCCCTCATAGGACCACACCGGAACGCCTCGCCACTTCCACTCTTCAATCACCTCAGGAACGGCATCTTTAACCAGCTTGCGAACGCGTCCTAGCGTTTTGCCCCGCCAATCTCCAAGCTCTTTGATTCTTGCATCGATAAGTTTTGACGCTGACTTTTTAGAATCCGTTTTCTTCATGAGCGCACTCCTCAAAACCTTATTGTGCGAGGGATTTTTTTAAATCGCAAGTACCTCTTGACAGCCGAGCCAGCAATCGAAACCATTAAAGAAGGAGAGAAAATGTCAACAAAACTTCACCCTTTTTTGATCCTAGCTGTCTTAACTTCGATAAGCATCGCAGCCCAATGCAAAAGTAAAATACCAAAAACACCCTTGGCTTTAAAAAAAATGGAACCCTACAACGAAGTTCTCCTTCGAGCTCCAACTTGGCCTTTGATGGGCACCAACAAGTGTGCGCCAGAATCTAAGGAAGTTTCATCTGAATTCACAACAACTTTCAAATGCACTTCAGACTCCGTCGTAAAGATGAAAACCATATCTGCGTTTGATGGCGTCCAGACGGCTATTAGCGACTTAAAAAAAATGGGTCTTACGGTCACTGAAGAACAACTCAAAGAAGAAAAACATCCATGGGGAGTAAGATTTGAGTTTTGCACTTCAACAGATCCAGGAAAATGCATTAGCTACTGCGTGCCTAAAGAGTCCAAAGTGGCTTTCGCTGTTTCCTTGGAACCTGCCAACTACATCGATCTTAATTTTAAAAAATTATCTTTCAAAAAAAAGAATGTGCCCAGCGTTCTTTAAAGCGGACACAGCTCTAGAAACTTTGTCTTGTTTGACAAGAATATAGTCAGTGTCAAAAGTAGAAATAGCAAAAAGGCTCACACCACTTGTGGCTAGAGGTCCGCTCACAGAAGCTAAAACCCCAGTAAGACTAAACTCCAAAGGCCCTTTTACTTTCAATGCCCGCCAATCCCGCTCACCTCGAACCTCTTGCGGAAGATAGTCTTGCTCACAAACTACAGAAAGCTCTTCGCTTGTTTTAGTTATGGAAAAAAAAGAGCTTCTGAGAGCCCACTCAGGAATTGGCCCATCTGAGTTCAGCCTTGCGATGGCGAGAACTTCTGGCACAAGTTCAAGATGCAGCGATTCCGCTTTATCAGTAAAAATCTGAACCGTCTTGTTCCAAGGGTTTTCGATAAGGCTGCTGATCCTTGTGCGCCAATTTCCGACATGAATCTCAAGTTTATGTCCGTTTGGATCCAGAAAATAAATCGACTGGCCTTCAGAGCGATTTTCTTTCCAGATCTCAGCACCATGGCTTAAAACTTTTTCGGCGACTGCACGAAAGTCTTCAGGAAGTACGCCAAAGGCAATATGAGTGTATTCTGCAAGAGGCTCGGTTCTTGTGGATGGATCTAGATCCAGGCAAAACCACGAATCACCCGCCAAAAAATATGCGCCTTTTTCGTGCTTCATGAGAGGCCGTAAGCCCAGCACGTCCTTGTAAAACGAAAAGGAAACGTCCAAATCCTTAACTGCAATAGTAAAATGATTAAGCCCGAGGATCATATCCTCACTCATTTTTGGATTCTCCTGGAAGAGCCTCTAGCAGCTACGAGAGGTGGAATCAACATCTATTCGGCGGCGCTTGGCTGCTCTTGTGCTGAAGCTCTTATCCCTTCTAACCACTCCAAATTTGGCGAAACTTGCGCATAATCCTACGAGCCACTTCATTTGCGATAGCCGAGCCAGAGGAGTGTCCCGCTAAGATAAATTGGCTTCCTAAAGGGGCGTTATCTATCTTTTCCACGAGAGTTTTGATCATTTTTTGACCGTCACGAAGAACGGAATTTTGGTCAGGTTTCCTTGCAGGAAATGGAAGTGCTTCAAAATCATAATTGGGGCTGGGGGGGATTGCATTTTTCCAATTCCGCAATTGCTCCTCGGTAGAGCCGTATCCACCCACGAATAGGACTTGCGTTTTGGGACCGGCAAAAACAAAAAAATACAAAGCCAGACAGAAAAGCATCTCATTAACTTTATGAGGTCTTTTCCAAGGTGTCTAGCACTCGAATAAAGGGCCACTACAATGTAAAATTGTAAGATAAAAAAACATAATAAGATCAGTAATTTATGTAAAATTCCCTGACGCCGGCAAAATCCTGACGACGAGAGTAGGCCCCACGTCGTATATTTACAAAAATTTAAAACCGGAGATTTAATGAAGCTTTCTTACTTAGTTTTAGGACTTATTCTTGTAGGTGCAGTTGCAGGCGCTGATGAAATTGCTATAGATACCATCCAGATGCAAGGGCACGTGATTTCTATGGATCAAATTTGCAAACGCGGAAATTATTTGGAAACCACTGCCAATGTTGTCGGAACCAGGTTAGTAACAATTCCTGGAGAGTATCACGAGCTTGCTGACGGCGGACTCGTTGTTTTCTCTGAGCCTAAAACGGTAAAAAAACACGTCAACTACGGAATTCTGAAGACTCCCATCCGCATCTCCACTGAGGTTTGTACCTTCCGTCCAAGCCTTGAGAGCGAGTGTTTACAAACCGAGCTAAGGTCATCCGACACGATCCTGACTTACACGATCAAAGAGTATCATGAGCTCGGAAACGGCGGCCAAGTCGTATTTTCAGAAAAAACGCAGCGAGTTCCTAACTGCCGCTAAGGCGATATGGTCAAAACTTCTTATCAAACTTTCAAACTCTCTTAGATTTGGCAATCTCGCGCCGATAGCTAGACAGGCTTTTGCAGCATCAGATTTGTCATTTCCAACAAGGTATGTGCCACCAGTAAAAACGGGAGCTCCCCGTCTCCCCACTGAACTGTGCAGTTGTCATTCTCCCAAAGGCCTTTGGAATTCCTGCAACCGTTAGCAAAAGTACCAGGAAGGGCTCGGCTCCATAGGAGATGTGGACCAATCAAAGTCGCGACTGGGCTCTCAACAATCCATAGTGGCACAGGCGTTGCTATTTCTCCTTTGAGAAAGGCACCTTTATCGTCTCAAACTCCATGACTGTCTAAAAATGAGACAGTCATGTAACGTTTAGACATCGTTCAGGTAAAACTATGCTTTCAAGATTGCACCTCTTAATTTTACTAACCCTCATCGCAACAGCAAAAACGGCGTTTGCTGATGGTCAGGTTCTGTTTTTAGATACAAATGATAGCAAAGAAGAAGTCCAACTGGTTCAAGAACTTTCGCGTAAAACAGGTAAGACTTTTAAAAAATTTCCGTCGATCTTAGCAGATTCAGATCGTCATTGGCTTGCAGCTTTTGCTGCAGAGACCTCCAAAATTCAAAATAAAAAAACGAGATTGGGTTGCCAAACAGATTCAGACTCGAAAGCCTGCCAGGACATAGAAGCCCGGCTGTCTGCTATGGCAAAACGAAAATCTGAATTGCAAGACTCTCAACAGATTGATACGGGCAAAGCATTTGCTTGGCTTCAGGATCAACTCAACAGTGGTTCCACTTCTAGCACTGTGTTCATTTCAGGACATCATGGTACTGACGGCTTTTATGGAAATAACGGGAGCTTGAATGTCGATCCGCTTCAAGAGCTCAGTGAAAAAAATCCGTCAGTTTTAGCAAAAGTCAGTACAGTGTACCTCCTAGGGTGCTATACCACAACGGTTGCAAGCCTCATCGATCACTGGCGTCATGTCTTCAAAAATGCAGGACTGTTTATTGGCTTTTCCACGGCGGCTCCTTTATCGGCAAGGTCTGTCACGGGAAAGGTGATTAAAGATCTTTGGAATCACGAAAAGGACTTTACTCAAAAGAGTCTTGAAGATTTAAAAAAAATCTACACGACCCTTGCAGCAGCTCAGACCGAAGATATTGCGATTCTTTCGGGTGATAACTATGTGAGCAAGGCAATTTCATTTCACCTTTCAGAGGCCGACCTTCTCTGCGAATCATCCCAAGTCATTAAAGACACCATGGATAAGTACCAATGCCATTTCCAGGCCTCTGACCTGAACTGTGCCAATCCCCCCAAAGATCCTCACAGTTCAGAAATTCGAAATCTGTACGATCAAGCAAAGATCCGTGAGCATTGCTACAAAATGCAAAAATTTGCTCCCTTATTTATGGAATTTGCCAGTGTCGATGAGATGATTAGGCTTATTTACTGGCAGAATGTAAAAAAGAATTTTGTTGCCTCCCTCAGTCAGGAAATTGCCGAAACCGATCAAATCCTCAAAGATTTAGGCGCGCCGCCTGAGCTTAGATTTTCTGGCCTTCTAAAAATGTCAAGAAGTGACGTCATCTCGCTCAATCGAAGCTTTGATGCATTTCTCCTTAAGCAAGAGGATATTTTAGGTTCTCTCGCATATCGAGATCTCGCTTTTGAAAAACCTGCAACCCTTGTTCTGCAGGCAAAAATTGAAGCCTTGAGAACCTTTTATTTAGCATCTTTTTATGGTCTTTCGTTTCTCAACAAGTACTACATCCCGTTTTCTTGGACTGGCGAAACCACAAAAGAAAAATCCGACATGATTGAGCCTATGAAAAAGGTTATGGGTTTTTCTGGCCTTTTGAAAAGTCAAAAAGGTAAAACTTCAAAACTAGGGATCTTGAGAACCATGCAAGCGGCTGTCGCCCTAGAAAAATCCAGACTTAGCATCGATGCCGACTATTCGCCATGGATTATTAACTCCTCGTTTCTCCGATATCAGAGAATGGTTGCTGAGAACCTCCGGCTGTCTGCCGATGGGGAAAAGATCGGTTTTGCTGGAGTCATTGAACTCATGGAAAAAGATCCAAAGGTCGACTCTTCCGAGAGCGAAATTTCTCATGACCAAGTGAATTTTCTGAAACTCTACAAAACTAGTTATGCACAGATGACAAACCGCTTTGTACAAATCAACGAAGAGCGCCTGCAAACTCTAGATCAGTACATCAATTCGAAAGATCCAAATACTCTCAAGCAGGCTGACATTCTCGCCTTGAAATATCAAATCGAAATTCTCTCCCAGCAACTTGCCATCAACCAAGTGAGCCTTCATTTCGACCAGGTTGCAGCAAACTTACTTACGGGAGCAAGCCAACAGGCCTACGAGGTCGAATATCAAAATTATCTCAAAAAATCCTCCCAAATCGAAGAGGAAAAAAGCATCTACGAAACAGCTCTGAGTTTGATAGAAAAGCAGCCAAACATCTTATGGAAATCCACTCCTCTAGATCGCGCGTCGTTTTTTCCAGAAGAGCTTAAAGCTTTGTGGAAGCGAAAAGCGAAAGATAAAATTGATAGCCAGATAAAAGCGAAGCTCAGTGACTTAAATTTCATGCTTTCTTCGGCGCGCCTTGTTCAAAACGGCGAGGCTTTTTCTGGACAAAGTAAATGGCTTTTGAAATCAACTCAGAGCCTATCCGAAGAATATCTCTGGCTAGCATCCCAAAGAGACCTTCTCATTCGTTATGAAGAAAAGCGCCTTAACTCTCTTCATGTCTTTGAAGCAGGAAGCCAGCCTCCAGAGTGGTTTTCGATGTTACAAAACGTGGGGCTGTAAGGTAGCCTTCTTCACACTTCGATACTCTTTTGCTTTTGCCATTGGCCCCTCACCTAAACCATAGGTCTCAGAAAGTTTCAAATCGGCGACAAGCTGCGAAGCGGATTTTTCTCCAGACAAAAGTTTTTGGTAATTAGATATTTTTCCAGTGAGCTCAAGACCGCGCTCGTAAAGCGCCTCATATCGAACAGAACCTAAGTTCAATGAATTCCATGTATCAAAGTGCCCTGCTGCAGATTGAGCAATAGCATTGAACATCGTGTTTCGACATTCGGGATCCGCCTTGATCTGATGTCTGTTGCCGAACTCGTCAGCCAGCTGCACACGGTGTTTTTCGCAAGGTTTACCACAATCACGAAATGAGCTCCCCTGACTAAGCAAAGCTGCAAACACACAATGCTCCATATGAAAGGCAGGCATATATTGATGAATGGTCACTTCCACACGGGAAGCGTCCGTAGACTTTAAAAGACCCGTGACCTGTTCAGCATTTAAATCATAGGAAGCCGTCACAGTAGAGAGTCCCTTTTCAAAGAAGTAATCCGCAGTGAGATGGTTAGTGACATTCAGGCTAAAATCACCTCTAAGCTCGCCAGAAAACGGTTTTACTTTAGTGAAATAATAAAGGGCACCTAAGTTTCGAATTAGAATGACATCAGGACAAAGGCGCTCAATACGAACAAAGTGCATGTGCTCTTTGGGTTTTAAAATCCGAGTCGTAGCAATTCCACATCGAATATTTGCAGACTTCAGTGAGACCAGGCTTGTTTCAAAATCTTGACCAAACTCAAAATCAAGAATCACGCAGTCAATTTTATCTTTGTGAATTTCTCCCGACTGAATCCCATCTAACAAATCCGTGACCTGCCCTTTTTCACGGAGCAAAATGTTCAGCCCTGTCGCCCTACCATTAGGAGTGGATCGTTTTAAACTCTCTGACCAACTCAAAATATCATTGACGCTCGCAACTGGCGTCTCATCACTCCAAATACGATTCTCACGTCGGCATTTTTCTAATTTCTGCGAGAGCTCGCGGCGAATTTCTTTTAATTCACGGTGAGAATAAAAAATCGCAAGCGAATCAAGTCTTTTCACTTCAAAATCTTTGAGAGTAAACGGTGTTCCTCCGAGGGCGCCGAGCTCATCTTTTAAAAATTCGTCGTCAACGGCGCGGTTTTTTGCAGCTTCTACCAAAGTCTTTCCAAAAGCTTCGCAAACGAACCTTCCGTCTGACATTGAAACCTTAAGGGGACTTCCGATTTTAGTTTCTACCCTAATCGATACGTCGATCCTCTTAAAAACATTATGATCCTGAAACGATTTACGCAGCTCTCGCTTTTGCACAGCTACGCTATTTAAAAAAAGGCGCGCGCCAACAATATCTTTCTCTAAATTCATGTCATTGGCGAATTCAATTCGAAATCTTCGGCCTTCGGTTTTTTTTGCACTGTAAATCTGACCTCCAGATTCTCCTTGATGACTCCCAACCCAAAGCAAACCATCTCCAGGAGCAATCTGGATAGACTCTGAAAGCTCAGCCACCATCACATTTTTCTGGCCGGTGACAACAGTTCCGATTTGCATCCCACGATGGGATTTTCCAGTGCCTTCCACAAGTCTCTGATGATCAACGCCATGGAGCCAGCCAGGAAAAAATCCGCGAGAGTACGTTGTCGATAGTCTTTCTTTACTCTCTTTGACTTCAGAGATTGAAAGATCCTTTTGAGTCTTATGACGATCAATGGCTTTTCGATACTCCTGCGCAGCTGAAGCAACGTACTCTGGAGATTTGAGGCGGCCTTCAATTTTAAAAGAGGCGACCCCTGCATCCATCAGCTCTGGAATCTCAGCGATTCCACAGAGATCATTAGGCGAAACGACGTACTTTTTGTCTAAAAGCTGCTTTGGCTTGTCATCAACGAAAACCTGATAACCAAAACGACAGCTCTGCGCACATTGGCCACGATTTGCAGACCGGCCACCAATAGATTCAGATGTAAAACATTGACCTGAGTAGGAAACGCAAAGAGCCCCGTGCACGAAAATCTCAAGGTCCTTTTGTGTCGCCTGTCCGATCAGCTTTATTTCTGGGATGGAATTTTCACGGCCCAGTACGAACCTTCGAAAGTTCAAATCTTCAACGAGCAAAATGGCTTCGTGATTTGTGACAGTCATCTGTGTAGACGCATGAATCACCTGTTCTGGAGCCATTTTACGGACAAGTTTTGCAAGGCCTAAATCTTGAATAATAAGCGCATCAGGTTTTAGCGGAAGGACAGCCTCAAGACCTTTAATGACCGATTCAATCTCGTGTGGAAAGATGAGAATGTTAAACGCGAGGTGAGCTCGCACTCCATAGAGATGACACGTCTGAATGATTTCTCGCAGCTCATCGACCTCAAAATCCTGTGAGCGCCCCCGAGCATTAAAGTGAGGAAAGCCCACGTAGATGGCATCAGCACCATTGTGAATTGCGGCAAGGGCCATTTCCATATTTCCAACCGGAAGTAACAACTCGCTCATGTGTACGTCTCCAGGAATTTACAAAGTTTTGCCACAGCCTGCCCACGATGACTGATCCGAGCTTTCTGCTCAAACGGCAGTTCAGCGAATGTTTGACTAAAACCCACCGGTTTAAAAATGCAGTCATAGCCAAAACCCTCAAGGCCCTGTTCTGAAGTCGTGATCTTGCCAGAAATACAGCCCTCAAAGGTGTGCTCTTGTCCATCAAGAATCAGTGCGATCACGGTTCGAAACAGCGCCCTTCGATTTTCTTGATCAGCCATGAGCCGTAGGGTTTTTTCCCGATTTTCTTTGGCAGTAGCGCCAGCTCCAGCGAACCTTGCAGTGTAGACTCCGGGTTTACCTCCCAGTGCCTCTATTTCAAGGCCAGTGTCATCAGCAAAACAATTGGCTCCCAGCTCCTTATAGACAGTGCGAGCCTTGAGAAGGGCATTTCCCAAGAGACTATCTTGGGTCTCCGGAATTTCGTGAGACCATCCCAGAGACGCAAGCGAGGTCACCAGGTGCCGTGGCGCAAGAGTTGCGCGCACTTCCTGTAATTTGTGCTCGTTGTGGGAGGCAAAAATGAATTCCATTTGAAGGGATCTATAGTCTATTTCCCTTCAAATGGCAAACCCGAGGCTTTAAAGGCCGCTGGCCCCAACGATAAATTCTCCATCTATTGCCCGGAGTTATATTTTTGAGTGTGTCCCTCTGTAACTCTTTTCATTTGAGAAGAAGTGGTATATTTTCCCGGCTCCTAACACCACAAAACTAACAAAGGAATTTTAATGAAAACAAATTTTGCATGCTTACTAATCGCATTGACAATGGGCTCAACGGCTATGGCAGAAAAATACACCTTTTTCTGCAAAGGCCAGAAGGATGCTATGGAAGACGGTTCCGCCCCTCAGTCTTTTCAGATCACCCTGAACGAAAAAAGC
>JBGATJ010000021.1:0-59917 GCA_044229295.1 Pseudobdellovibrionaceae bacterium | reverse complement strand
CAACGTCATCGGCCGTGGCGTCTGCAAAAACTTGATAGGACTTGGGATTGCCGTCGGCATGGGCGCTGCCCAGAATCGTGCAAGTTCCAACGGGGTGAAGGGTCGGGCTCGCCCATGTTGGCTGTAGAAAAAATAAAATCATGCTCAAAAACATAAAAGCTCCTTTGGAAAGTGGGTTCCTAGGTATATCCCATTCCTTTTCAGGCAGGGGTGGACAATCTCGGACATCTGTGGTTAAGGATTTGACGTCAGCGCGCGAATTTTGCCAATTGTTCTCAAAATCGGCTAAAAGCGTCTCAAATTGAATCGATTTTTGAGGCTATAAATTTGCAGTGTAAATTTCTAGGAGGTTTTGTGAAATCTATCTTATTTTTAGCAATCAGCTTATTTTACTCAGGCGCTTTTGCCCTTGAGACTTGTGGTGAGAAAAGCACCATCCAATTCGCCCAAGGGTTTAAAATTCAGAAACCATTTGGGAATGTATTCTACAAAGTCTATCTTGCCAAAGACGGACCCATTCACGATTGTAAAATCTATGCTTATGACAAAGAAGGCAGATCCAAAGAAGCCTCTTTAGAAGGAGTTCACAATATTATTGATAACTCCCACAACGTTGAATTTAACAAAGACGATTTTGAAACAGGTTTTGAACTTACCGTTGATGGACGTCAGCTTGAGGGTCGCCTTGACTGCGCTTCACGAGGCTCGTTTTACTCTCAGAAAAAAGTCGTGAGAAATGTTGTCCTTAAGGAGGACGTTGTAAAACTCCTTGGTTCAGATTTAGCGTCTTTTGATTGCAAATCAAAAACTCTAGATAAACCTGATTGGCCTAGATTTTCCGGCGATGCACAAGGCGCTAACTAAAGATTTTTTAAAACCAAAATTTCATCGCGAGTGATCGGATTAAGATCGCTCGGGGTGGTTTGGTAGATCTCATCGCCATACAAAATGAGATAATAAGGTCCTTTTATAATTCCTCGAATCACGGTGTACCCCGGATCCTTCAACAGTTTTTCAAGACCTCTTGAGTTTTTTAGCCGCGTGATAGATCCCGCTTGGAGATGCTTTGCTGACAGCCATTCGAAGCCTCTGACCTCTTGAAAGCCTTCCCAGCTTGGAACTTCAAAAAGAAATTCGTTGGCGTCAGCTCCACGATTGATCAAAAGTGCCAGTGCAAAAAATTGCAGTATGGTATCTGGCGTGAACCTGCCTTGATCAGACTCACCCATAAATTTCAGCTCTTTCCATCTGCAGAAAAATAGTTTCACTGCTGACTGAGTCAGGGCACAATTTCCAATTTGAAAATTCAAATCAAAAGCTCTCATGGTGTAGGCGTTTCCCCACTTGGTCTGCAGGTAATGAATGAACAGAAAATTGGCTGCGTATTCTTCGTCGTGGGCAAAAGGAACTTGGCCCTTTTTCACTTCAAGAAACGGACTTGGAATTGTCTGTGCAGTTTGGAGCGGCTTTGCAAATTCTCTTGGAAAGTCTCTGAGCATTTGGCTTTCCACCCATTGCGCCGCCATTTCTTGCCACCACGCTGGCCGATTTTGCTTTCGCATCAGCATGTGAACGAGCTCGTGGGCGAGGGCGGATTGCCAGGCATCATCCAAAAAAAGCGAGCAATCCATAGATATCGCGGCGTCTCCAGCATAGGCATCTGTCTGAATAAAAAACGCAGAATGAAACATAGGCTTTGTAGGATGTTGTCCAATAAAAATAAAAAACCTGTCGGCAGCGAGCTGATCGCTAACGTGATGAAAGACCCTTCCTAGTTGCGTGATAATAAGGCTTGCGTCCACATCCTTTAAAGTTTGCGTGAGCCGAGCCTGAGATAGTCCGCAATTCTTCAGAGCCTCGTCAAAGACGACAAAATTCAAAAGACCATGGGTAAGGTACGTCGCCGGATGCAAGTTATCTGAAACTTCAAAGTGGCCTGCCCGATCGTAACTAGGTACGGGGAATCGGGCATCACCGGCATCTGCCTGCGATAGTGATAAAAACACCACCGCCGCTACAAGAGAAGATAGGCCACTATGAATCATGGATTAAGGAACCTCAAAAGAGTACCACTTAGACGGAACTCCGTCTTTGTATCCACGGATGAGGTATTTTCCAGTCACGAGAAGGAGGTAGTGCTGAGAACTGGGTTTAAGTTCTTCACTAAAGAACACCAATTCCTCTTGATGAGAGTCTTCAGCCGAGATCAGTTGAACCTCGTCGTAGCCTCTCTCCCACCAGGCTTTGAGATTTGGAGAAGACGCCGTCACTTTTGAACAGTTCAAAATGATGGGGCGGTCTTGATTTTTTCTGAGGAAGATTCTTCCAAGAACTGCATTGGAATTGCCGTCATGGGCTTTAATATCTAAAAAATAATTTCCAGGTTCGATATCTTTAAAATAGATTCCATATTTAGAAGACGCTTTTGCTCGCTGTTCGAGGCCCAGCCCTTTGTTAGTTATGTTGTCAAGCCGAGGGTCTCCGTGGGAAAAACGTTGAAAGTCTACGTTCGGGCATTTTATCAGAATCATCCCCGTTGAAACATCATCGCTTTCAGGTCCTGGAATATACACTCCGTCACTTTGTTTGGGCCGGTTGGATTTTGCAACTTTGAGCATGTCTCCGTTTCCGCTTCCGACATCGATCTTTGCGGCTTTGGCGTTTCCCTGAAATAGCAAAGCGGCTAATATCAAACTGAGGGTTTTCATAAAATTCTCCTTCATAAGTCCTGTGCGAGCTCTGGCGCTGAGGGCTTTCCTTGAGGAAGGACCGTTTTCAGGATGAGCTGTTCACTAACAGGGGCTAAATTCACATTCAATTGGTAAATCTTTTTCTCGGCTCCACTTTGAGTGTCAAAGGCATCTCCAGCATGACTTACAAAGTCTTTGATCATCTCGCACAGCTGGCGGTAGTCGCATTCCGAGAGGACTAGGCTTGTCGCGCGGAAATGTCTTTGCTGGGGCGAAAGCGCGAGCTTTCCGATGGCTTCTTCAAGACTCTTTCGATGATAGGATTGTAAAGCCACGTTGCCGATTTCATCTGGTATGCTCAGAGAGTTTTGGATCAACGTGTACTCTTGAGTGTTTGAATCTTGCTTGATGTAACCTAGGCTCTCAAGGTTTTCGAGAATCTCATGCACTTTCGCAACCGGCGCTCCAAGGGCGCGCGCAGTTCCGACAAGACTGCGGTCCATGTCTTTTAAATCTAGGTAGACAAAAATCCGTGTGCTTAAGTAGCTTGAAAGAAATCCGTAAATGTCGCGAACGGGGAGACGGCCTTGCGAATGGCTCTTCATCAATTTTTGCATGAGCATGTCTTGCATTTGGGGACTCTTCGCCTGGTTCTGTTCTACAAGCACGCGAAAATATTCGGCGTCTTTTTTGTCATGCCTCAAAGACGTGTTCATCACTTCAACCATTTCGCGCGTGAGATTCCGCTTGCCAAAAATGATGAGCCTCACGTGATCGCGACTCTTGAATCCGATTTCACTGGCCCATCTGGCGTAGTTGAATCCGGGTTCAGATTGAGTTCGAGATTTGAAAACCTCTTTGAGGTAGTCTCGATAGTCCAAAAAATTTTGAACCTTAAGAGGTTCCGGCAACGTGCTATGTGGTTTCATGAAGCGGATATTAGCTCATTGCGTTAAATATGCAAACAAAAATTATTAGGTATTTATAATATAAATCGTAGTCACTTTTATAAGTATTTGTTTTTATTTGAAATAAGCAGCATCAGATAAAGTCATCTGCCTACAAGATATAGGCAGATACGATGTTCTAGGCTGTTTTTTGGAAGGACTCTTCAGAGCTGCTATCACGGTAAAATCCATGTCATACCAACGCTCCAATGGGATGCTAGTGGGTGCAGTAGCCTTTGACCTAGGAATATAGGAATCACGTGGTCCTAGACTTTGAGTTTTCAAGAGTCCTCTCTAGAATAGGACTATGTTTGAGCAACGACCTCAGGGCCCCCGTAAACTTTCAAGACTTCAGGTGTGGGCCAAGTCTTATTTTTCATTTCTCATCGGTCACCCTTCGGTGGCCGCAATTTTATTTTTAGTTCTTGTTTGGTTTCTCGTCGCGTTTGTTGTGGCTCAATTTGAGGTTGGAGTCCAAGGCTCTAATATCACAGGCTACGGTGATGCGCTTTGGTGGGGGATTGTAACATTTCTTACTGTGGGCTACGGCGATCGCTTTCCTATCACAGTCGGTGGAAGGTTGGTGGCCTCGGTACTGATGGTGGCCGGTGTTCTTGGCATTGGCGTGATCACAGCAAAGATTTCTTCGTTTTTTATTGAGCGTGCGCTTCGAGAGAGGAGGGGAGTTGTGGATTCAGAAACCCTAAAAAATCATTTCATCATTTGTGGGTGGAAGGAAGAAATGGAGAGCCTTCTCCTGCACATCCTTGACGCCAATCCCAATATGTCAGCTGATAAGATAGTGCTAGTGAACAACGTCGCTGATGCCGAGATCGATATTTTGCTCAATTTTCCAAAGCTAAAAAAAGTCAAAATCATTAAGGGAGATTTCTTTTCTGAGCTGATCCTCCGTCAGGCTAAGCCTGAGCGTGCGCTTAAGATCCTCATTCTTTCTGATGGAACTCCCGACTCTCAAGGCAAGATTCCTACAATCACAGAGGCCGACGCACGCACGGTCATGACGGCCATGACTCTTTCTAACATCGCTAAGGGCACGCCAGTGGTGGCAGAAATTTTAGATGCATCGATGGACCAATATCTTAAGCTTGCCCATGTTAACGAGATCATTTACAGCCGGCAGTACTCTCGGCTCCTTCTTGCAAGGGCTTCTACGGGTGTGGGCGTGACAAATATTTTTCATGACCTTCTCGATCCCGAAGGGCGCTATTTTCTAACGACTAAAGAGATTCCCCAAGACGGAATCAATCAGTCTTATAAATTTGTGCAAGATCTTTTCAAAAAAAATCAGCCGAGCCTAACCTTGCTTGGAATCTTAGAAAACTCTGGCAACAGTCATGTGGCCAAGGAGCTTGCCATTCGAAAAGCGCAGCTCACTCCCAACGTCACTCAGCTTGTTGACAATTTAAAAACGGTACGCCGCTTACGCTACAACTTGCCCGTATTTAATCCTAAGGATGACTACCTCGTTCAAGAAGGGGCATCGGCGATTGTTCTAGAACTTCGAGGAGAATCTCGTGAACAAGGCTGAGGTCGTAAAGCAAGTTCCTCTTTTTCATGGTTTATCAGGAAATCCTCAAGCTCTAGATGAGCTTGCTGCCATTATGACAGTTCGAGTCTTCGCAGCTGGACACGTCCTCATCGAAGAGGGACAGCTCGGAGATGAGTTTTTTATTCTCACCTCAGGTCAGGTGAGCATCTACAAAAAAACACCTGATGGCGATACCTATAAGGTCGTCATTCTTAACTCTACCTCGCACCCTTCATTTGGCGAAGGAGGCTTAGTAGATTCAGAGGCGCGTACGGCCACAGTGGTGTGTGATGCTGAGTCTCATTGTTTGGTTCTGACAAGAAATGAGTTTCTCCAGTTTTGTGATTCCCATCCCAACTGGGCTCTTCCGGTTTTCAGAAAACTGGCGCAGACCTTGATGGGTCGGCTTAGCCAGACGAGTAAAGATCTCATGCTTTTGCACAAAGCTCTGATGACGGAGATTCGAGGCCAATGATCTCAAATTGATAACAACGTCACATCTAAGTTCTTCATCATCAACAACTGGGAGTATCGATATGAGCACTCCGTATCTTAACTGCGGGAGCTCACCATGTAGCGGAGGTTAAGGCCAGACCACCGACGGCCGGTGATCTGGCGGAGTTTTCTAAGGCTTATCTACAAGAAGTCGGCGTGAAGTCATGCTCTCACGCTGGAGAATCAAGTCACCAAAATTATGAGCTTCATCGTAAGAGAGTTGGACAGCATACTCTCCCTTTTCAAGAGGGACTTGGCTTGTTGTATCTGTAGGAGTCTTACCAACTTCTACAGAAACCATTTTCCCTGTAAAGTCAAAGTGCATCCAGGCTGTTGTCCATTCATCAGCAGTGATTTTCAAAATGTTCAGAAAAAGATGTCTGCGCTCTGGCTTATGATATTCAGGCGAGAAAAACTCATTCCATGAAAAATGAGGGCGACCATCTTTTGAAACAAATGCAGTGTCAGATCCGTGAAACCTTGGTGAAGCTGACGAGTTCATTTCATCGTTGATAAGAAACCAGCCTTCCGTGACGCCACTTTGTGTAGTTTCAATTTTAACAAAGTAGAGCCCACCTTTAACCATTGTGTTCTGTAGGCTCGGCGCTAGTCTGAAAAAATCGGTCTCTGCTTCATCCTGCTCCTGTTCGAATTCAGCCGGACCTGCTGTTTTATCGACAATCACCTCACTCGGATATCTTGTGATTTTGATTTGCTCGATTTTACTTCCTTTAACGATGCGTCCTCGGACGAGCATGCGAAATCGAGTTTTTCCCTCTCCTTCCATGCGTTGAACAGAAACTGTCATGCGCTTGATGTCCGCAGGGAGTTTCCATCCTGGATCCAGTTTGTCATCACTGGATTTCGCGTAAAGATCCAATAGGTTTTTGCGCACCACCGAATCATCATTATATTTTGTCATTCCTGCTTTGATGGCAAGGGCCATCGCTGTCGTATCGCCCTCGGCATAGGCCTCTTGCGCCCTTTGAACCTCTGGGTATGCAGACCAGCTTACTGAGCTGAAGATGAGAAGACACGCTATACTAAAAATCGACTTTTTCATTTTTTCTCCTTTGTGAAAGTCTTGCGCTCAATCTTTCACAGGACCTCAATTCAGTTGTTCGAAAATCGTCAGAGTTTTGCAAAAACTTTTCCTCGGGCTGAAATCGGTAGCCAACTCCGTGAACAGTTAAAAACGAAGAAACGCCGAATTTTTGGCGAAGCTGCATGACGTGGGTATCCACAGTCCTTGTTGTCGGGAAATGATCGTAACCCCAGACCGAGTTAAGAAGTTCATCGCGCGTGTAAACCCGTCCTGGATTTTCCATAAAAAATCGGAGCAATTCAAATTCGGTTTTAGTCAACTCCACAGGCTGGTTGTGATACTTTGCCTGACGAGCGCTTGCGGAGACAGAAATGGCGCCGTAAGACGTCCAGTCACTCAACGTAGCATGAGTGGATTTTCGAAGCTGCACATGCAGCCGCGCTAAAAGTTCCCTAAGGTCAAAGGGTTTGGTGATATAGTCATCAGCGCCGAGTTCAAGGCCAATGACTCTATCAATGATCTCCACGCGAGCGGTCAAAAACAACATAGGTATTTTAATATTTTCGCTCCGCCACTGGCGAAGAAGTTCAATCCCTTGGCCATCTCCAAGCATCCAATCTAAAATGATGAGATCAACATCAGAATTCAGATTTCTTTTGGCAGAAGAGCAGCAGTCCGCCTCGGTAATTTCAAAACCCTCGCTTGCCAAATAGGCCTTTAGTGACTCGCGCAAAGGGGCATCGTCTTCGACAATAAGGATTTTTTTTCTCATATCAGTCTTTTCACCCGCAATGAGAACGTCGTTGGGGAAGCCGCAAATGAAAATTCCATTTGCAGCGATTCAGATATTTTTTTTACAAGGGCAAGACCTAGCCCAAGCCCTTGGGGCCCTCGAGTGGTGGTGAAGGGCTGCGCCATTTCCTGCAAAGAGCTGAATTTCACATGACCAGAGTCTTGAACGGCGATGGTCACTAGGTTCTCACTCGCTTCAATCGTGATTTTTACAGGTTTTTTTCCGTGGGCAAAAGCATTTGAAAGCAAATTTTTCAGGCAAAAATGCAGCCAGAAAGGGTCTGATTCTATTTGCAGAGATTTTGCAATCTGTGGAATCTCAAGCTCCCCTTCAAACTCATCATTTAAACAGTTTAAAAGATCTTTGACGAGAACAGCCTGTGGTAAAATGGCGAGATCCGATTGCAGCCACCGCGTGCTTGCATCGGTTGTTTTTTGAAGGCGGTTGACCTGATCACAGGCTCGCAAAAAAGATTTTTGTCCTCCATCATCAAGAGCATCAAAGTTAGAGCGCAGAGAGTGAAGTGCAAGTTGCAGAGTTGTCACTGGCGTTCTTAGCTCGTGAGTGAGCACCTGGAGTGTGAAATTGCGCTTTTGCTCTTCGGCTCTTTTACTTTTCCATCTTTTAAGAGCCTCAAAGACGCCAATCCCACACACACTTCCCCAAGCCAAGCATTGAAGGACAAAAATCCATTTGTGGTAAGGGTTTGTCCTTGCCGCCCTCAAACACAAATTGCCGTAAGTGACGGAGCACAGTTCGCGGGTCTCCTGATCCCAATGATTTTTTTTGAGAAACTCCGTGAACTCGCCGACAGAAAACTGCCGATAGAACATCTCTTGTGCGTGAGTATCGGCGATAAAAACACCACTTGAGGTCACGACAACAGGCTGCTGGTTAAGAAGGTCCTGAAGATGGCTGAGATTGTTGATCGGGATTGGGAGCCTTTCCAAAAGAGTTTGAAACTGGGAATGATTTTTTTTCCATTCGCCCGCGAACTCTGGGTGCTGGGTTTCAATCGCAAGTTGTACAAAACTTTTTCCCGAGGGATGAATCAGCGGTGGTGTGGAAAAAAATCGCGCGGGGAGGGGACTTTGACCACAGATAAATTTTTGCCATTGAAACGCTTTTTTTAAGTCGTGTGTGGGACGATCTTTGAAGTCGCATGTTTTAGCAAAGCGAAGAAGGCTTGAGATTTCCTGCGCGTCGTAGAGATGGTAGTGAGGTAAAAATAAATCCACAGTTTTCAGTTCACTGCTGGCGAGAACAGAGGTCAAAGCGATAAAATCAAGAGATGCCTTCGGGTCATGAGTTTTCGCGAAGGTCTCAATTAGCTGCGGGAGGTCTTCGCTCACGGGAGCTACGAAATTTTCGGTGAAAACACCAAAAATAGAGACAAAAATGCTTAAGAGAAATGTCGTCCAAAAAATCACGGCCTCCCGTGTGTACAAGATGCTCTTGCGTCCGTCATAAGTTATTTCGGTTCTCAAGCTTATTTGTCAGGGAATTGTAAAATGGCGATTGTCTTTCAAAGTAGTGCGCGGCGTTATTGTCCTCAAGAACTTTGAATTAGTTCGGGCACTAGCCTCAATTTATTTTAATCCGCAGATAGAGTTTTTGTATTTCTAGTGCTGCACTCCTTTCCTTGTAAAGTCTTTATCACTAGACTTTAAAGGAGGAGGCTCAATGACCGGCGCACTCTTGGCTCTAATGATTTTAGGCGGAGCCCCAGCAACCGCTGGAGAAAACCCAAATGCCCACGAGATTTTTCTCGAAGGCTTAGAAGGCACTCGTTACACCCGCGAAACTCTTGTTGAAATTGACGGAGTCAAATATCGAAAAATTGAGGTCAACGGTAAGACCTATTATCTAAAAATTCTCTGGGGGGATGACACTCCCGAGGATCCTCTCCTGTATTGTGAACGCAATCCTCTGTGGAAAGGCAAAGAACAGATCGAATTAAAAACCCAGGTGGTTCAGCGAACAGGCCTTTTTATAGATGGTCTTCGTACCAACTGTGAAAAATCCAAGGAGGGGGTCGTGCGCCCAGTGCTCGATACAACCCTACGTGTAGGATTTTACATCAAGGACAAAAAAGGTGACTACATCAAAAACAAAAAGGTCATTTTGTTTCCCTTTTTTGGAATTGCCGGAGAATGGTGACGCTAAGAAGAAAAATTTTCAGGGGCTAGAAACCAGAAGTTCTCTTGCGCGCCTTACTCTGTTATCCAACCTTTATAATAATAAAAAGGAAGGTCATATGCGTTTTTTAGCAATTCCTATGTTTGCGTTTGCAATGCTCGCTGTCTCTTTTGGTTATGCCGATCCACAAAGTTCTCGAGTCGAGAGCATTTCTACAGGTGCAGGCACCGATGCCGAATATCATTTTGATCAATATCGCAGCGTCTTATCTGAGATTGGTCGCGCCGTCACAGACGTGCAGATTACGGCTCGCAATGGTCTTGGATCTATAAAAGGCCTAGCGTTTAAACATGAGTTAACCACTGGAAAACAGTGTCAAGGCGGTTGGGATGTGGAACAAGTGAATGTTGCCTTCATTGGTGATTTGTATGCCGAAATCCGCCGTGCCATCAAGTACATGAATATCGGAAACAAAACACCAGTCGACATGCAGATTATCAGCACTTTTGGAACTGGACGCCCGGCAGGCGTTGCGATCTACTACTGTAAGTAAGAATAAGCCTTGTTACTTGGGCTTTAAGCTCAAGTAACGCCTCTAGCGAGTGATCTTTTTAAGGCCGTAAATAATTTGCCAATAGGGGAGGAGCTTTTCGATGTCATTCACAACGAGAGTGACATACAGACCCTTACCTTCTTCCATCATTTTGTCGGTGACCATTTTATAATCTACAAAACAGTTGAGATCTTCGATGCGCACAAGGTATCCAAGCTCTTTCATTGATTCATTCTGAATCTCAGAGAGGTAAAGCTTAGTGACACCTTTGTCATTTGGCGTGAGCTTTTTAGAAAAGTGCAACACCGCCGCGAAGAATTTGAGCTCTTCTTCGCGAATCGTGATTCGCTCGCCTTCTTTTTTAAAGAGCCACTCGTTATGCCATTCTACAAAACTCAAAAGTGTTTCGGGATCAAGAATCAAAATTTTCTGTCGTCCTTCACCGAGCTCTTCAACCTTCATGATTTTGATCTCTTCAAGGTAGGCCATGAGCTTTTGCATTTTATGAGTGGCCTCTTGAAAAATTTGAATCGTAAAGGTGCGTAGCAAATTCTGAGGAACTTGCAATCCCTCATCCGTTTGCTTTCCGTACTTTGCTGCCACCAAGTTTAAAATAGAAATCAATTTATTGATCTGGTGAGGAGAGAACATCTCACCGTCTGTGTCGACTTTTTCAAGGGATTTAATTCGCGCATTGGCTTCACGCAGGTGATTGTTCACCGTACGCATGATAGCCTTACACCACTCTGGAAAATTCTGAAACTGCGCGTGCAGCGCCTTGAAAGGCAGGCAAATGACCTCGGCATCCTTGACCGCGCGAGCGGAAGCACTTCGAGGGCGATTGTCAAAAAATGCCATCTCGCCGACCATAGCTCCAGGGCCGACCTCGGCCAAAACGATTTCGGAATTTTGCTTGGCTTTGGTGATTGCAAGCTTTCCAGATTTGATCACGTAAAGTGTGTCGGAGGGATCGCCCTCGCGAAACAGATAATGATCTTTTGGAATTTTCTTTGCGCCTGACATGAATCGCTTATCGGAAGGCCCAGCCTACAGCAACAATCCAGCTAGACCATTGCGTTTGATTCCGGACATGGGTCTGGGTCAATTCGCCACAGCACCGAGGAGTATGACCCCGAGACGCATTGTAGCAAATTCGTGAATTAAAGCAGGTTCGATTTGTTCCTTGGCATTAGCTTTGCTTTTTAACGCCATAAAAAGCGTTCTGTCTTGCCGACAGCATTTGAAATTACAATCGCAAAAGGAGTTATTTATGCGAACGAGTCCCGTGAAAAAACTTTCCTTACTTTTGGCTTCAGTGGTTCTCACTGGGCTCTTGGGCGCATGCTCAAGTGACATTAAGAAAGCCGACATTGACGAGAATGCCAATCCCGTCACTGAGATCCAAAATCTCGATAAAGCCTTGATCGAAGCGCGTGCGCAACAGGTCGACGTGATGGCTCCAAACACCTATGCAAAAGCGACAGAGTCTCTCGACAAAGCGCGCTCTCAGCAAGACAAAGGCAAAGCAGGTAAAGAAATTCTTGAGTCTGTGGCTTACGGACAAGCTTATTTAAAGAAAGCTCAGGGAATCGCAAGCGAGGGACAAAGCAAAATGGGAGACGTGCTTAAAGCCCGAACTTCTGCCATCACCGCAGGCGCACCTGAATTTGCGGCTACTGAATTTGGCAATCTTGATCATGACTTGAAAAAAACCACTGATGATTTTGAAAGCGGCGACTTCAGCGTGAAAACTGAAACTCTCGCTCAGCTTCAGGCTCGTTATTTGGATGTAGAACTTCAAGCTATCAAAGTTTCAAAACTCAGCGAAGCTAAAAACATCCTCAAAAATGCAAAAGAGCATGGAGCCCAAAAACTTGTCCCTCAGTCTTACCAAAAAGCTGAGACCGACGTGATTGCTGCTGAGCGCGCTATAGAAACAGATCGCCATAATGAAGCAATGACAACTGCGGCAGCTCAAAAAGCCATCGTGAGCGCTCGCGAGCTCAATCAAATCTTTGAGTTAGCAAAAAATGCTAAATCCGATTCTCCTGAAGGTGTAGCCATCGCTCTTCAAGAGAAAAACCGCGCTATGGCCTCTGCGAACCAGCAGCTCTCTCAAGTGAACGCTAATCTTCAAGGAACTTCCGCTCAATTGCAATCCGCTCAAGCAGAGAATGCGAAATTAGAGTCTGAGCAACGTTTCCAAGACACTCTTGAAAAAGCTCGAAAAAGCTTTTCAGCTAAAGAGGCTGATGTTTATCGCCAAGGCGACCAACTCATCATCCGTTTGAAGTCTTTGCAGTTTGGTAAAAACCAAAAAGACATTCGCTCTCCTTCACTCACCACACTTGCAAAAGTGAAAGACGTGATGGCAACTCTTAAGCCAGAGCACATCCGTATCGAAGGCCACACAGATTCCACAGGAACTGCAGAAATTAATAAAAAGCTCTCGGAGGAGCGCGCTTCTGCAATTAAGCAATATTTCACAGCTGAAAACGCTGTGAAAGATGATCAAGTTGAAGTTATCGGTTACGGTTTTGAAAAGCCCATCTCTAGCAATAAAACTAAAGAAGGCCGCGCCCAAAATCGCCGCGTTGACATCGTGATCAGTCCTAACTCTACAAGCATGTAATTTCTCGTTTGGCCGAGTGGATAATTATCCGCTCGGCGATTTTTTCCAGCCCTTTGTTGCAAGCCAACTTCTCGGGTGCGACACCATCTCAGCAATCGCTTTACATACATGGGTTGGAATCTCTGGCTTTTCCCACGATAAATCACATCTTACTGATTTGAGGACGAGGGTCTCACTAAATATTGCGTAGCTTGAAAACCAATCGAAAACCTTACCGCGTTTGAAGTGCTTGCTGGCGTTTGCAAGGATGTAAACGAGGGCGTTTCGTACTTGTGTGGGAGTTTTTAGGATTTTTAAGTCGAAGCGATCTTTCACAACTGGGCCTTTTGCTGTTGCCAGTTTCTTCAGCCCTAAGGCTAAACGAATGTTCAAGGACTTCATGCTGGAAGTGAGATCTTGGGAGTTATCGGCTTCTGCCAAAAGATGAAAATGATTTCCTAAAACCGCAAACTGCAAAATCCTGAGGCCGCGGACCTGGCTTGCTTTTACCGCATTTCTGAAAACCCGGAAAGCTTTCTGGGAGCGAAGGCTCGTAACTCCCTCTGAGAGACGAACAGTGATATGCAGGGAGTCCACAATTTCTTGGAAGGCTTTCGCCAATGAAATCCGTCTCACAAAAAAATTAAATCAACTCTAGTTTTTCAACGCAAGACAATTTTAACGATTCAAAGAGGGGACAGCTGAATAGTTACCTCATTTTTTACAGGCAACTCCGCGGGCGCACTTCTCACATCTACCAAATCTTCACACGCGATTGCGAGTCCGAATACATCTTGTCTCCGACCTTACAGCTAAAAGCTTCTGTAAAACCGGCTTGATTTTTTACTTGCTCGTTCACTCGAGCTTTTCCGGAGGAATGTTCGTCAAGAGTGATTGCTGATTTTTCGTATTCGGGTGTTGCGACGTTGCACCACTGGCGTCCATACTGAATGAAAAACGCTTGCTTATTTTCGACTCGGCCTTCTCCGTCTGGGAAAGCGGCTTCGTAAGCCGCTGTGACTCCGGCAAGGTCTGCGCCATTTTCGCCAAGGGTGAGCTGACCATTGAGGCCGATTTGGTTGAACTGCTCGACGAGGCGCTGGCTGAGGTCATTGTAGGTTTTTTGATCTTCTTTAGTCATCCAGTGGCGTCGTCTGCCTTTTTCGTCAAATTCGGATCCATGGATGTCAATGGCATGGCCAATTTCGTGGCCGATCACTACACCTATCGCACCAAGGTTGACATACATGGAAGATTTTGTGTCGTAGGAAGGAGGTTGGAGGATTCCTTGATTGAGAACAAACTGGTTATTGGATGATATGTACGAGGCATTGACAAGGAGTGGATTGGATAACCATAGATTTCTGTTTCTAGGGTGTTTTAGATCCTCCAAAATTTGTTTCTGTTCCAACTGGACAAGAATTTTAGAGTTCTTAATAGGCTTATCAGAACTGTACTTTGCCAGGGGTTTGAAGTCCCAATCGTTTTCGGTTTTTGGCCTAACGAGCTGCATGTCCGCTGTTTTTAACTTAAGAATAGCCTTCGCCTTAGCCTCAGGGGAAAGCCATGTGTTTTTTGCGAGAACCTTAAGATATGCAGCTCGGATACGTTCCACCATTTCGGCCACGGGCCCCGACGGAAAGTTCGGGAAAAGAGTGTCAATCATAGCGGCGTCGAGTTCCTGAGAAAAGTTTTCGACGACAGCTTTTGTGCAACGCTCTTTCAGTTCAGAGCGTGAAGGCGGCTCTCCTAAGAAATCGGCCTTAAACTTTTGAACTTCAGCGAAGAAAGCTGGATAGGACTGGTCAATTAAAGACTGAAGATCATGGAAGATGTAGTAGTCTTTAAGGGTGGTAAGGTCGGTAGTCTCGAGCGCCAGATTGACGGCCTTGAGATGTTCGGGAAACATGTATCTGATAAGTGTTTTTTCGGGAACGTAGCTCAAAAGTCTTTGGAGACGAAGCGTAGGGGCTTGTTTAAAAAGGTCATCACGCGAGATCGATGATGGAGTTAAATAGCGTTTATATCGAGTGTCTTTGTCTGGAAAAGATTTTGCGAGCTGTATTTCCAATTTTACGATGTTAGCGGCGCGTGTAGCAGAGCGATCCATCCCGATTGTTTTAAAGAAGTTTTCGGTGAGTTCTCGAAACGCCTTCATGGCCTTAGCGTCGGTATAAAAGTTGGGCTCGGGAAGAGAAAGTGTATCAAACCCGGTGTAGAGATCCCATTGATCAGGGTCGTCTAGATTAATAGCTTTATCAATATGGAAGGTTGTATAACCAGGCTCCGTCAGGTTTTTCTCAAGGACTGCTAGAAACTGATCTCTAGTTTTTGTTTTTTTCATGAGATCAAGCGTCGTTTGAATTCCCTCAAGTTCCTCTTGCTTTTTTGAGAGGTGACATTCAGACAGGCGTTATAATTATCGACAAGTTGTGTGAGTCGCTCGTCGGCTTTAATTTTTTCTTGAGTGAGATCATCCAGAAACTTCATTCGCGCCGTCGTGATTCTCTCGGCGGAGTCATGAAATGCAAAATAATGCCGTGATCGATCCGGCCTCAAATGAAAAGTCTCCTTCACCTTAGAGCACACGTGTTCATAAAAATCGTCACAAGGAGCGATTGCTGGATTCAGAGGGAATTCTCGTTTATCTGGAATGTCGGGAAGCAGGAAACCGCGAGGCTTGATTCCACGACGAAGACTGCATCTGAGTTGAAGTCGCACATCCAAACAAAACCAGAAGACAAGCTGCAAAAATTCTCTTCATCGAAATCTCCCTTTAAAAAAGATTTATCGGTTGCAGGCATCAAGACTTATGAGTCGTGTTTTGATTTTTCAGACCTTGGATCGTGGACCTTTGGGACTGAAATGAGGAGATTTGCCTCCGCCTTTAGCACAAGCCCGCGCATTTGGATGTTTTACTAGCTTTGAGACTTGGCACCGAGCTTGCTCTAATGATTTGCGTGACGTTATCACGAACTAAGGAGGTTCAAGTGTTACGAGCAGCAATAGTATTTTTCGCCCTAGGTCTGGTGGCCATGTTACTTGGCGCTTACAACGTAGCTGGATTGTCTCTGGACGTCGGCAGAATGTTGTTAGTGGTATTTCTAATTTTGGCTGCAATCAGTTTCGTAGTTTCTCTCGTCTCTGGACGACGCCCTCAAGGCTTGCCTTGATTTGAATTGAGTTATTAAAAGTCTATTACGTCTTATTCCTTTCAAAAGTCCCACCTCCTCAATATCCCACCCCTGCAAGGCCTCCCCAAAAGGCCTTGCTCTCTTTTTGTATCCAAAAGTTCATAATTGCATTTTGTGAAAGCCCCTTCGCAATCATCTAGAAATCTACATGGCAAAAATGCCGTTTTCTGTTGGGGCAAAATGCCTTCCCATGCTACATCTTGATCTATGACACCATCAAAAAGCCAACGACACAGACTTGCAATTATAGAAGATGACCTTGATCTCCAGGAGATTCTGGCCGCCTATTTTAGGCAGCGAAATTTTGACGTAACAACCTTCTGTGAGCCGATGAAACTGCTCAACGACCCAAAGCTCCTAGATGGGGTTGATGTGGTCATTTCAGACCTTTTTATGCCCCAGCTTTCTGGCATTGAGCTCATTAAACGTCTTAAGGTCCACGATCCCTCTTTACCGATTATCTTAGCGACTGCAAATCAAAGTGTGGATACAGCCATTGAGGCTATTGATGCTGGTGCCTATGATTTTGTGGTCAAGCCCATTCATTTTGTTCAACTTTATATTTCTGTGAAGCGCGCGATTCACTTTAGACATTTGCAAAAAGAAAACTCCAATCTTCGTGCTGTACTTAATGTTCAGCATGGAGAGATCGATGGAATTATTGGTAAAAGCCAAGCTTTTCGAGCTGCGCTTGAGATGGCAAAACGGGTGGCCAATAGCACAGCTACGGTTTTAATCACTGGGGAAAGCGGAACTGGAAAGGAAGTCATTGCAAAGGTCATTCATCGCAGTGGGGACCGCAAAGACAAGCCCTTCATCGCTATCAATTGCTCTGCGATTCCAGAGAATCTGTTAGAATCTGAGCTCTTTGGTTATGTCAAAGGCGCTTTCACCGGAGCTGCAGATAAAAAGTTAGGTCTGTTTGAAGAAGCTAACGGTGGTACGCTATTTTTAGATGAGATCGGTGATCTCAGCCAACCGCTTCAAGCAAAATTGCTCCGGGTGCTTCAAGAAAAGCAGGTCAAACGTCTGGGTGAAAATCAAACTCGCGATGTGGATGTTCGTGTTCTTGCAGCCACTCATAAAGATCTCAGGCAATCTGTTGAGGATAAAACCTTTCGTGAGGATTTGTACTTTCGCCTGAATGTCATCCCTATACGTCTTCCGCCGCTGGTCGATCGCAAAGAAGACATTCTTCCTCTTGCCGAATTTTTCCTTCGGAAATACTGCACGTTAGGAAAAATTCCTCCTAAAACTCTTTCGCGCCAAGCTCTTGATTATTTGTTGCAGCTTCCGTGGAAGGGGAATGTCAGGGAGCTTGAAAATGCTATTGAAAGAGCGGTGGTTTTGAGCCGCGAGTCTATCATTCAAGTTGAAGATTTGCCTGATATGGAATCAATTTTTGGAGTCAAGGCGCCTGAAAAATCCAATGCCTCTTTGCGGGATTTGAATTTTATGGATATGGGTGAGGGCGAAGATGTGTTGCCGATTGATGAGCTCAATAAAAAATACATCCGTTTTGTCCTGCAGAGAAACAATGGCGCCAAAGAGACCACTGCAAAAATGCTGGGCATTGACCGTAAAACTCTTTATCGCAAGCTTCAAGAGCTCGAGATGTAAGTTATTCGATATAAACCATCACGATAGCCGCGCTGAGGCTTCGCTTAAAGCCCAGCGTCTTTGCTGGGCTTTCGTTTTCCGCAGAGGCTGATGTTGTCTCGGACTTAGTGGCCTCGTGAGAGACTTTAAAAAGGCTGTCGGAATTCCCAGGTGGTTTTGACATGTTAAAAGTGAGAACGGGGATCTTGACCGATTTTTCCTCGATCCATTCACGGATCACCTCTCCTCTTTTTGCCGCCAGGCTCAACTGTTTTTGTGGGGGAGTTTCAGGAGCGCCCCGGTGCTCTCGATCCGGCCATGCTAAAACTCTGACCTCGGAGACGGTTCCTTTTCGCCTTGCCACATCGATGAGATCCAGAACCTCTTGTTTTGATTGCGACGAAAGGTAGGCACTTTCGCTTTTAAACAAAACTTGAGTCACGAGAAATCCTTTGGCTGCTGACTTGGTGCTATCACCAGGGGCTGCTTCAAGGGCAAATGCTTGGCTGCTAAGGGCAAGGACAAGAAGAATGTATTTCAAAGGGCACCTCTTTTTTCGAACCCGTAGAGGTGAATATGCAAACTTGCGGCCGGGTGATCTCGTCCGTATTTGACCCAAGGGAGGCGATTTGGGGTCAGGGGGGAATTTTATCCCTAATTCCCAGTACAAATTATAAACTTGTGCAAAATAGTGTTAGGTTTCTTTGGGTTTGAAGAGGATCGGGATCGCCTTAACCGTGGTAGAAACAATGATCGGACCAATAAAAAGCCCCACCACTCCAAATCCCCAGACTCCGCCGAGGACGGCTACCAAACAGAGCAGGGGGTGAAGGTCATCTCTCCCGCTCACCAGGTAGGGACGGACAATATTATCGATGGTGCCGGCAATGAGAGCAAACACGATAAGGCCTACGGCTCCGCCGTACTCAGTTTTAATAACCGCATAGGAGGCGAGAGCCAAAGCCACGGGAGCCGCCCCGCCAATGGGAATGAATGACAAAATAAAGGTCACAACAAAAACCACGAAGGCATCACCAATTTTAAAAATGGCAGATGCCAAACTTACGAGCGTTGCTTGGATGCCACCGACGATGACCGAACTAATCAGGATCGTACGGCTTGCACTGCGAACGATGTCTAAAATTGCAGAAGTGTCGGAGTAAGTTAAAAATGAGGTCCTAAGGATAAAAGCGCGCACACTCCCACCTTCGGTGAGAATGTAATAGAGACCGACGCAAAATATAAATAACCCCAAAATAAAATCGGGAATCGAGGCAAAAAAGAGAGAGGAGATTTTGATGAGCTGAGTGCCGCCGGCTTCAAGGGCCCGTTCAAGGTAGGCTGACGACTGACCCCCTCCTGAATCAGCGCCGCTAAAAAGGGCCATCTTTTGTTCGACCGTTGCCATGGTTTGCTGAAATCTTTCCCAGAGATGCTGAATGGATTCGGCATCTGAAGAATTTTTGTCAGCGAGGCGATTGATCCAAAGCACGCTTCGATAAATCACTCCGAGCAGAGGAATGATAAAGATGACTAGAGTGGCTCCTACGTATCCTACGGCGATCAAGCGCCGGTGTTTTGGTTTTTTCTTGATGTGGTTTTGATAGTAGGGGTCAATGGTCACTGCGACGATGCCGGCCATAATGAGAGGGCCAAGAAATGGAAACAGAACGTAGCCCGAAAGGCCAATGAGAAGGCCTGCAAGCACAAAGCAAAGAATCGCGGTAATCATTTCGTCGGTGAATTTTGTCAGCATGGCCCGTCACACTAGCTTATTTTTAGATTCGAGGGGAAATAAAAAAGCGCCCCGCAAGGCGCTTTTTCTTAAACTCTAACAAGTGAGTGAAGCTTAGTGAGTGTCTTCTGATTTTCGCAGAGACTCTTTGACGTTCTCAAGGCCTGTGTTCACTTTGACGTTGGCCTTTTGCATGAGGTCTTGGCTTTTTGTTTCAGCGCGATCCTCGGAGGTGTGAAATTTTGCCAAGATGTCGTTGATTCGCGTTTGTGCCTCGTCTTGGGCGTAGCCTAGTTTTTTTTGTAAAAGGCCGCGAATGCTTGTCATGTTGCCTTTGGTTTTGTCGAGCTCATCAGCTGTGATATCTCCCCAAAGTCTTTGAATCTCGCCTTTGATTTCTTTCCATTTTCCTTGAATGATATTGTCGTTCATAACTCTCCTTACGTGAGATGCGTTAAAGTTCAGGAAGGGGAAGGGATCCTTCACCTTCGACACACTCTTAGTAAAAGCAAGAGGGGTGCCATCATTGGTGACTTGCGGTAGCTCAACTGACGGTGGCCCCCGTGTCTTAATGCCCCAAAATCGAGTCCAATTGCCTCACAAAGTGGCATTGGGATGAACAAAGGATTTTCCTGTCACAAAACTCTGTGGTAGAAACTACTTATGCAAATGGATATCGGTAAAGACCTGATTCAGAAATATTTGATCCGGCGTCAAGAGGACCTAGTTCAGCTCAGACGAGCTGTCGGCGATGGGGACTTAGAGACCCTCAAGCGCATTTCTCATCAGATCAAAGGCAACGGAGAGACCTTTGGTTTTCCTGAACTTGGAGAAGCGGCTTCGCGCATTGAGACCGCCGCGTTTCAAGAGGATCCTTTAGAAATCCAAAAGGCCGTGGCCGAATTTGAACTTGAGCTGGGCACGACCTTAGAACGAGCCTAAACATTCATTTTTTTAACTTCGGGTGAAACATGCAGGTGAGCTCCGGTGTATTTTACGAGGTGCTCAACGCTTAAATCTGGAGCGTACTCGAGCAGAACAAAACCCTTGGGCGTTACATCTACCACGCCAAAATCAGACACAATCCGATCGATGCAGTTTAACCCCGTCATCGGGAGATCACATTTTTTTAAAAGCTTGGGGTTTCCATCTTTATCTGTGTGTTGCATGGCTACGACAACGCGTTTTGCACCTGCGACAAGATCCATGGCACCGCCCATGCCTTTTACCATTTTCCCAGGGATCATCCAGTTTGCGATAGATCCAGTTTCATCCACCTGCATGGCTCCGAGAATTGTGAGATCAACATGACCGCCTCGAATCATCGCAAAACTATCGGCTGATGAAAAAAAACTGGCACCTGGAGCGACTGTGATGGTCTGTTTGCCAGCGTTGATAAGGTCGGCATCGACGTATTTTTCGTCGGGAAACGGACCCATTCCGAGCAAGCCATTTTCGCTTTGAAGCATGACGTTTTTAGAGGCGGGGATGAAGTTGGCAACGAGAGTCGGGATTCCGATCCCTAGATTGACTACAAATCCGCTTTGGACTTCTTCAGAAATGCGTTTAGCAATTTGATCGCGTGACAGTGGCATGGTTATTTCCTCACCGTTCTTTGTTCGATGCGCTTTTCGTATTTAGGCCCCTGGAAAATTCTTTGAACAAAAATTCCTGGGGTGTGGATTTGATCAGGCTCTAACTCACCGACTTCAACAAGCTCTTCAACTTCAGCAACTGTGATACGACCGGCCGTAGCTACCATGGGGTTGAAGTTACGTGCGGTCTTTCTAAAGATGAGGTTTCCAAAACGATCCCCTTTCCACGCTTTTACAAAGGCAAAATCTCCCGTGATTCCTTTTTCCATCAAATAGGTTCGGCCATTGAACTCGCGAGTCTCTTTGCCTTCGGCAACGAGAGTTCCAACGCCTGTCGGAGTGAAGAAAGCGGGGATTCCAGCACCGCCGGCGCGAAGGCGCTCTGCTAAGGTGCCTTGGGGGACAAATTCAACTTCAAGTTGGCCGTCGAGGAATTGGCGCTCAAAAAGCGCATTTTCGCCTACGTAACTTGAGACCATTTTTTTAATTTGGCGGTTTTTAAGCAAAAGCCCGAGGCCAAAATCATCAACGCCCGCATTATTCGAAACGCACGTGAGACCTTTTACTCCAGAATCTCGGAGAGCAAAAATGCAATTTTCCGGAATTCCACAAAGCCCAAACCCTCCCACGAGGAGGGTCATTCCATCTTCGACACCGCGAACAGCTTCTTGTGCGGATTTAACTACTTTGCTCATTTTAGACTCGCTCAACAATCAAGGCTACGCCTTCGCCGCCGCCAATGCACAAAGTGGCAAGGCCTCGTTTTTTGTCTTTTTGTTTCAAAGCATAAAGAAGAGTCGTGAGAATGCGCGCGCCGCTGGCTCCGATAGGATGACCGATCGCAACCGCCCCACCATGAACGTTGACCTTGGTAGACTCTAAACCTAATTCTTTGATCGCAACCATCGCTACATTTGAAAACGCTTCGTTGATTTCCCAAAGATCAATGTCGGAAGTCTTTAACTGAGCGACTTGGAGGGCTTTTTTGACAGCGCCAACAGGCGCCGTTGTGAACCACTTGGGGTCTTGAGCAAAAACCGCAGATGCGACGATACGGCCGAGGGGTTTAGCCCCGCGACGTTGCGCTTCGGCTTCGCCCATCAAAACAAGAGCTGCGGCCCCATCATTGATTTTACTCGCGTTAGCAGCCGTGATGGTGCCGTCTTTTTCGAAAGCAGGTTTGAGGCCTGGCATTTTGTCAAATTTGGCGTTGCCGGGCTCCTCGTCTTTATCCACCAGAACTTTTTCTTTCTTTCCTTCGAGAGTGACGCCTACGATTTCATCCCGAAACCATCCCGCCTGAACGGCGGCCTGGGCTTTTTTATAGCTTTCGATAGCGTACTCATCCTGCGCAGCTCTGCTAAAATGGAACTCTTTGGCGCAAAGTTCCGCAGCGCTCCCCATATGGAACTGGTTGTAAGGATCCCAGAGACCATCTTTGACCATAGAATCAACAAGAGTTGTTGAACCCATGCGAAATCCATTTCGAGAATTCTCAAGAAGATGAGGCGCAAGGCTCATGTTCTCTTGCCCTCCGGCAACGGCAATTTGGGCGCGGCCCAATTGAATGCTGTCGGCGGCTAGCATGACTGCTTTAAGACCAGAACCACAGACTTTATTGATCGTCATACAAGGAACACTCACGGGAAGACCGGCATAGATTGCCGCCTGACGGGCCGGCGCTTGGCCAAGGCCCGCTGTCAACACGTTGCCCATCACGCACTCTTGCACATCGGCACCTTCCACTCCGGCACGTCGCAGGGCTTCGGTAATTGCGACCGCTCCCAACCGAGGGGCTGGAAGTTGGCTGAGGGTTCCCTGAAAAGCTCCGACAGGTGTGCGGGCGGCTGAAACGATCATCACGTTGGTCATGGCTGTCTCCAAGAAAAAATTTAAAACATCGGGAGGGAGCTTTGTAGAAAATGAGGGTTTTGTCAAGAGCGCCAAGATTTTGCAAAGGTGAGTTTCTGATGCAGATTGATAAAGGTGGCCAAAAACTCAAGAGCCATGCACACTTTCTTGTGCGACAACGATCGGAGATTCTATGCTTGGAGTGCTCACCGCCTTATTTTTACTCACAGGAAATGTTCATGCGCAGGATCAAGACCTTGCGGTAAAGCCTCAGGATCATCTCAAAATTATCCTTCCATCTGCACAAATCACTTATGTGATGCAGCCCGAAGCAAAAGCGCTGAGAGTGAAGGATCTCTCTCGCTCTCAGAATGCCTACGTCATCGAAAAGATCGAAAGCGGATGGGTGCTCAAGTCCAGTCAATACGACACTAAACCCGAGGTTTTTTTGCCGGCGGCAAAAATTCCCAAAGTCCAATTGGAAATCACAGGGCCCAGCCTCAATCTGGATTTTTTTGTGAGGGAGGGGCAGATTCATTTGGCAAAATTCAAAGGGGAAGTCTCGGGTTTTCTTCAAAAAGGTCTGCTTTCGGTGAAAGGGGCCCAGGGACAGATTCACTGGATGCAGCAGCGAGGCGAGATCCAACTGACCGACGTTCAAGGGCGGGTCAATCTAGATTCGCAAACTGCGGCTATCAAGGTGAAAGATGTGCGCGGCGATCTGGATGTTAAAAGCTTCTCTGGAGACAGTGTGATTGAAGGGGTGCAGGGGAATATCGCTTTAACCCTCGCCCAAGGAGTTCATAAACTGGTTCAAGGAGGAGGCACGCTGCAACTTGAAGTGGGTCGAAGTGCTGTCCAAGTTTCAGGTTTTTCTGGAAGGATTGAGGGCCAAGGCCAAGAAGGGTCGATCTTTATCAAGTCCACTGACGAGCCTAACATCAGCGTTAAAACAGTGACCACCAAAACCACTGTCCAAGTGCCCGGGGAGTGCGGAGCCCAGGTTCAACTTGCGACCCAAGACGGCGATATTTTTCCACCCAACTATCTGGGACTGGTCAAAGAAGGCGGCACCCGTATTGTCAAAGGCCGTCTGCGCGGAAGCCTTAATCGCGGGCACATTTCTGTCCGTACCCAAGAGGGAAGCATCACCCTCCGTTAATTCCAGATTGACAGAAAATAAAAAATGCAACAAGGTCCTAGGCTATGCCTAAAAATAAGAAAAAAGAAGTGAAAGCAAAGGCCAAAACCAAGGGCGTTGCCAAGCCGGCAGGCAAACCTGCTGTCAAGGCAGCCTCAAAACCTCATAAAGTGGCGGCGGCCCCCGCGGCAAAACCAGCCGGCAAAAATCATAAGCTGAAGGCAGCTCCCAAGGCGGCGGCTAAGCCCCCTCCAAAAAAAGCTCCTGAAAAGGTGGTAAAAAAAGCTCAACCGGTGGCGGTAGCAAAGCCTCACTCCGCAAAAACAAAACTCAAAAAGGGCCCGCAACCCAGTGCGAAGGTTGAGCCAAAGGCCCATGACGCGGTAAAGACGAAGGCTTCTGGTAAGACGGACTTAAACAAGCCTGTAAAAGGCCCGGTGGCTTCTAAACCGAAAAAAGAAAAGGCCGAGGGCGAAGAATTCGTCGAAGATGATGATTTTTTCGAGGCCTCCGACGAAGAATTTAAAGATGTCGAAGAGCTCGTTAGCGAGGACGAAGAGGTCGAAGTTGAGGAGACTGAATCTTTCACACTCTCCGAGACCCCTTCAACCCTGACTGCCGCGAGTGACGATGACATCATTTTAACGGATGCTGAGGGACGCAAGTACTGCAGAGCTCAGGACTGCGACCAAATTGGCATCGTTGAGGGCTATTGCCGTTATCACTACCTCCTCTATTGGAAGAAAATCCAAGTTCGCAAAAAGATTTTGGCCGACGGAAAGCTTGAGCGCTATGTCGAAGAGCTAACCTCGCGCTATCCCGACAAGTTCCTCGAAATGATCCGTAAAGATCTGCGTTCTGAAAAAGACTTCTTAGGTGCTATTCAAGAGCTTGAAATTGACGAATCAGGTATTGATAGTGAATTTGAAGATGAGACTCAGTCTTTTATCGAAGAAGTCCGCGGAATTGGCGGAAGCGATGCTGGAGCGGCGGAGGAAGAGGAATACTAGGACTGCGGCAGCACCTGCACCAGGGCCAGCACCAGTATCAGCGTCAGCTTCAGTACAGTTTTAGGAACAGTCTGACGGTGTTGAGGAGTGCTGCTTTGAGCGTCCCGGGCTCCCAACCTCTGTCCAGTCTTTAGTTGGCTCCATAACTCTATCCACATTCCAGATGCCTCGGCTGAATGCCTAACTGCCAGATTTGCCTGGTTGCCTCAATGATATCTAGCGCGTGGTCCGATAGAGCACGGAGCTTGCCGCTGAAAAGCCGCAAGTGGTCGACAACGCATTAGCACTGTACAGGGTGTTTGATGTCAATCCTGTGAGAGTCACGCTGTGGGAGACCAGTTTGGTGCTATCAAGAGGCGTCGTTGTGGTAACTCCAGTTGCGGACACGGTGTTCTCCACCTGGGAGGTTGCTGGGGCGCTTGTTTGCCAGGTTATTGTTACGGTGGTTCGAGTGATGTTTGTTGCTGCAACATTAAGAATCGAAAGTCCGCTGATGTTACATTCCGTATTGACCTGAAAACTGTAGCTTGCGCCTATTGGGTCCATGTTTCCAAAGCGATCGATGGCTCGGACGACAAATTGGTGGTTAGCGCTGGAGAGGCTGTTGTAAGTCCAAGGAGTTGTGCAGGTTGTGGCCGCGGCTCCATCGAGGGAGCATTGAAATGTAGCATCGGTTAAATTCGACGAGAACGCAAATGTGATGCTGGACTGGGTGATCGTGGGTGTTGACGGTGTTGCAGAATTTAGAGTGGTCTTGACGGTTGGTGGAATATCAAAGGTCACAGTGGCGCCAATGCTGTCCATGTTTCCAGCTAGATCTATCGCGCGGACCTTCAGTGAATGAGGTCCTGAACTTAAGTTTGAGATCGAATAAGGAGAGATGCAGTTTACACTTGCTCCTGAGTCCAAGGCACAAATAAATTGCGAACCCAATTCTGATGAGGCGAAAGTGAATTGCATGGTAGTGGCAGCCGTTAGTACCCCACTTGCAGTGGTGGTGGGCGCCTGGGTGTCCACGGTAAAAGAATAGCTGACACCGACGCTGTCCATATGACCGAACGAATCGATGGCTCTGACGTTAAAGACATGTGGGCCTTGGCCAAGATTCGAGTAAGTCCAAGGTGACGTGCATGAGGACACGTTGGTGTCGAGGGTGCACTGAAAAGTGGCGCCCGGTTGGTTGGCCGAAAACTGCAGTGTGAGTGAGTTCACATTGATCAAAGCTGTACTGGGGGTTGCGCCGTTAAAAATCGTAGAGATCTCAGGATAGATAGGGAATGAGACTGAGCCTCCGATGGGGTCAGCGTTTCCAGCTGGATCAGTCGCAACAGTTTTAAAAGTATGAATTCCATTGCTGATAGAATTTAAGACAAAAGGTGAAACGCAGGGCTGTAGTGCCGCGCCATCAAGGGCGCAGCGGAAAGTGCTGTTGGCTTCTGAAGCTGAAAGAGCAAAGCTCATCTTAGCTCTGTCGAGTTTTGTGGCTTGCACCGTGGTCGTGGGAGGTGTGAGATCAATGGTCCATGTGAACGATGCAGCCGTGCTTTGGTTTCCTGCCCAGTCGATGGCGCGTACCTGATAGGTGTGATTGCCAGCGCTTAATCCAGACAACGTCACCGGGCTTAGGCAAGGAGTGAAGGTTGCAGTATCTACTCTGCATTCGAAGGTTGAAGGCTCGTTGGCTGTGAACGTAAATTGTGCCGAAGTTATATTTGTTGAAGTCTTGGTTGATGTGGCTAAGGCGACAGAGGGCGAAATGGTGTCGACGGTGAAAGAATAAACAACTCCGCCAGTGCTGTCTGGGGTTCCAAATTCATCGGTCGCTTGGACTTTAAATGTATGTAAGCCTTGAACGAGTGCTGAGTAGGTCATAGGTGAAACACAAGGGGTTGCTACCGAGTTATCAAGACGGCATTGAAAAACCGCAGCAGGATGATTGCTTGAAAAAGCGAGGGTGATGGTTTGTTGTGCGATATAAGAGCCGGCGGGATTCACAAGACCGAGTTGGGTGTTCACAGGTGGTAGAATAACAAAAGCTGCGAAGGCTCCTGTAGGATCGATATTTCCCGCAGAGTCAATCGCTCTGACCGAGAGCACGTGGTTGCCAGCAGGTAAGCTGGCCAGGCTCAACGGCGATGTGCAAGAGGAAGCAGGGCCGTTATCTAAGGCACAACTGAAAGTGCTTTGCGTTTCTGAAGATGAAAAAGTGAAAGTCATTGAGGTGTTGTCCGTCTGAACTGCGGTCAGCGTGGTGTTCGGTGCGACACTATCCACGGTCCATGTTAAAGTCTTGGTCGTTCCCTTGTTGCCAGCAAGATCGTAAACCTCAACTGAAAAGTTGTGGACTCCATCGGCAAGACCGCTGAGATTTAGGGGCGACTGGCAAACGGTAAATCCCGACCCGTCAAGTTCACAGCGAAAATTTGCATCTTCATCTGCAAAAAAGGAGAGAGTGTTTATGTTTTGCGAAGTGATGATGTTTTTGTAGAGTCCACTCAGAGACAGAACCGGTGCCGTGGTATCGATTGTAAATGCATGGGTGAGAGTGTTGGCAGCGTTGCCAGCTAAATCCTCTCCGTCAATCACCAAGGTGTGAGGCCCTTCTGAAATATCGTCTAAAAGGATCGGTGACACCAATTCACCCATGGGCTCGCCATCCAGTGAAGCTCTTAGTTTCACCGGCTCCGTGGTTTGAACTTCAAAACTCATGTGAGTGGAATTGATGGCTGAGCTTGTTGAAGGAAGAATCAAACCAAAGCTGATGGGAGGAGCTGTGAAATCCATGTTCCAGTTGAGAGTTTTCATTTCGCCGATGTTTCCGGCCATATCTCGAGGAGTGATGCGCAATTGGTGAAAGCCTTCGATGGCAACTGGCTTGGTGAACGGCGACACACACGAGACAGCAGCTTCGTCGTCGAATTGACAAGAAAAAGTGCTGATTTCGTTACTGGTAAATTCAACTGAGATGAGATGCGAACTGTTCGGCCCTTCTGTTGGCACCGTATTTCTTAAAGTTAATAGCGGTGGCAAGAAGTCAGCGGTCCAACTATAACTTGCGATCGGTCCGATGTTCTCCGCGACATCGGTGGCCTGGACTTGGAGCACGTGGTTTCCGTGAGTCACATTGGAAACTAGGAACGGAGAGGTGCAGGAGTTAAAAGTGCCACCGTCTACCGAGCATTGAAAAGATGAGCTTTCGGAGGCTCCAAATTCAAACCGCATTTGGCTGCTGTTGTTCGGAGATTCCGCAGGAACAACCTGAGTCAGTTGAGTCGTGGGAGCTGTCAAATCGATGGTCCACGAGAAAAGGGCTGGGGTCAGTGTCTGAGTGCCAACGACGTTTGTTGCTGCAATGGCCACGCTGTGGGCACCCTCGCCCAAACCAAAGTACGCCACTGGTGAGGTGCAAAAAGTGACTGGTCCGCCGTCCAAAGAACAGTAGGTGATGCTGCTTTCGCTCGTTGAAAAACTGAGGCTGATTGAAGTTGAGTGGCTCAGCGTCGGCAGAGGGGTGATGAAAACCGAAGGAATTTGCGAATGCACGGTCCATGAGTAGGTTGGCGGGTTCACATCAGAAAGAGCAGCTGCGCTCGTGGCCCATACCTTAAATACTTGTAAGCCATTTTCAAGATTCGAATAGGTTTGTGGTGACGTGCATGGGGCTGGAGGTTCTGCGTTAAGTTGGCAAGTGTAACTAACGCCCACTTGATCCGCCGCGAAGCCAATGTTCATTGAGGTCGATGCCGTCACTGAGTCACTGGGCATCTCGTATAAGATAGTCGTGATCGGGGGCACAGCTGGAATTGGAGTGGGTGTTGGTTCTGGAATAAAAGGCGTCGGAGTCGGACTGGCGCTAGGGTCGGGATGAGGAGTTGGACTCGTCGACGGCGTAGGTGTCGGCTGAGGATCACACGATTTACGAATCACTCCGTGGAGAGTGAGTTTGGCGGATAGAATCTTAAAGTTTCCCCCTTGGAGGGTAAAAGCCAATTCGCCTTTGCTTTCAGTAATTTTAACGAGGAAATGGGCGAATGAGGTTACACCTTTTAAAGTCGCTCTATGGAGGAAGATGTCGACGTCGTCATAATCGTCATCGTCCTTAGGTTTACCGTGCCCTTTAAATAACGGGGTTCCGTCGCGACTGGCCGCCAACAGCCCGTTCACTCCTATGGCAAGGCTGGACGTCTGCTGCTTTTTACCATCGTACTGAACGTTCAAAACAACAGAATCTAACTGCAAATTTGGAGTGTCGAGCTGGAGGTCAGAAAGAGAAAAGATAATTTTTTTATGACCATCTATTTTTTTGGGTAACGAGAGTCTTGAGAATTCTAAGTCGCAGGCACCCACCTTCAATTCGATGGGAGGAGCTTGAGTTGAAAACCACGAATCTAAAGCGGAATTGTTTTTTCCGGTACAACCAGTGACGGCTATCAACGACGCCGCCAAAAGTAAAACTGTCCATGTAGGTAAAAACATCCAATTGTTTTTCATGTTCCTCAACGTTCCGAATTCTCGTGTTCGACTCAAAATGAGCCGACCTAGAGGTCAACGCAGCTCAAGTTTATCAGCACAAATGTTAAGAGTTTTACAATTCGTATAATTTCTCTAAACGACTGATCAGATTCTCGTTTTGAAGCTCTAAAGTGAGAATCAAGGTATGTTCAAAAAATGCCGAAATGGTCTAGTGGTAAAGGATCGTCTCAATAAAGGCTGGATTTTGGTGAAGACTAAGAATCAGAATTCTTTTTTGAATAAGAAACCTCGCGGAGTTATTCCGGGATTTTCTATTCGTTATAAATTTTTATTTGTAACGTCTTTGCTTCTTGGCTTTTGTGTATGTGCTTATCTTTTCTTAGCTTCTGAAATTTTTAAGAGAGATAAAACTGAACTCGTGTTTGATCTCAACAGGAGTGTAGTGACAAACACCATCGCGGATTTAGAGACCCTTTTCCGAGGGGTGGATGATAAAATCAAGCTTGTGGCACTTCTCTCGCAACAAACCCAGGAACAAAAAGACGTTCTGATTTCAGACCTCTTTCAAAATGACTCGGAAATTGTCTTTATGGGTCGCAGTGACCAGTTTAAGAAATTGGATCAAATTTATTTTTCAGATTCAACGTTTCATCAAACATATAACTTGCAAGAGGGTTATCTTTCGCAAAGCGATCGCGATGTGCCTTTCGCTGAAATTCAGACTGCGGGAAGCGCGATTTGGAAAGCTGACATTCCTGGTGGAACCCCACTTATCGGTTATGGAAAGAACGTCGTATCAACCCGCCCAGATGAGGCCGTTACTCCCTTTGCAATGATCGTGTACTTGCGCTCGGACGCTCTTTTAAAAACAATGACCACGGGGAGCCAGAGGCAAATCACTGTCGCGAACAAACATGGAAATGTATTGCTTCACTCAGACGCGGAGAAACTCTCACAGATTTCCGAAAAACCCATTCTTGATCATCCCCTCATGACCATGGCGCTTCAGGCTCAGTCGGTAAAAGTGGGAGTTGCTGAGTTTCGAGATGCGGAGGGCGAGCGTTGGCTAGGGGCCATTGCCCATGGTTTAGGTAAGAATCTTTTTGTCGTTTCGCAAGTTTCGTCAAAAGTCGCGTTTTCAGCGGTGGATCGCCTCGTCCTTAGATCGTTGAATTTTGCCTTGGTTGTTGCCACATTGGCATTTTTGGCCGCCATTTTCTTTTCTCGATCTTTAACCCGACCGATTCAATCTCTGGTCAAGGCCATGAACCAAGTTGCTGATGGAGATTTGGAGACTCACATAGAGATCAAGTCTCGAGACGAAATTTTTATTTTAGCACGCTCATTTAATGATATGATCAAAGATCTTCGAGAATCCAGAGATGAACTCGAAGAGGCAAATCGTGATCTCGAAGCAAAAGTTCTAGACCGCACGCAAAAGCTCGCCGAACAAAATCAAACTGTAAAACGAACACAAGAAGCGCTCTTGCAGACAACGCGCCTCGCGGCTGTGGGTGAAATTGCCGGGCGTGCAGCCCACGAGGTTCTAAATCCTCTGACCTCGATTATGACTCGGATCGAGCGGGTTCAAGGACGCCTTAAGGCTCAAACGTTGAACGAGGCTTCATTTTTGAATGAGATTTTCACAAGTTGGGAAAATGACTTCGCCAAAGGTGGATTCGGTAACTTAGTTGACGCTTGGGCGGCTCCTTCTAGCCTTAACCCCGAAATCAAGCTGTGGGATGAAGACATGCAAAACATTCGGAATGTTCAGAAAACCCTAAAAACGCAGATCCAGCAGACGTTAGATGACACCGAATTTCTGCTCAGGGAAGGAACAAGGATCAACAAGATCGTGCAGAGCATGAGAAGTTTAGTTGCCGTAAAAGGCAATTGGTCAGACTGTTCGGTGCATGAAGTTCTCGCCGAGTGCATTCAGATTATGGAAGATTTAAGTCGCAACGCCAGAATAAGTATCGAAGCCGATTTTAAGGCGACTGAAGACCATGTCCATATGGAGCGCCACGAATTTGTCCAAAGTGTTACCAACTTGCTCCGCAATTCGATGCAGGCTATTGCACAAAGGCCCGACTTCGAAGACATCAAGGGTCTGATCCGAGTGGTCACTAAAGACACCTCTGAATCGCTAGTTATAGATATCATTGACAACGGTATTGGTGTGGCTCCCGAAAACCAGGCAAAGCTTTTCGAGAGTCAGTTCTCAACTAAACCCAACGATGTGGGTACGGGCCTTGGACTGAGCATCAGCCGGAGATTCGTCCGAGCTTTTGGCGGGGATATCTTTTTGCTTGAGTCATCAGCTCAAAAGCAAACGGTATTTCGAATTAAACTTCCGATCAAGGGTGAAAAAGTCATTGAGAAATCAGGCATAAATACAGGAGAGGCCGCATGAGTCAGACAGCACTAAAAATTCACAATGCGTTGAAACCGTCGTCCAGCTTGGCTCGAAACCGACGAATTTTGATTGTTGAAGATGAGCCATCTATTGCTGAAGCCTACCAGGATATTCTAGGCAAACCTATTGATGGCAATGTCGTTGCTTTTCCGCGGTCGAGCCGGTCGAAAGGAGCGGGGGATGTGCAGGCTGCTGTCGTCCAAGAACCAGAGTTTGAGTTGACCGTCGTTCACTCCGCCATTGATGCCCAATTAGCAGTTGAAATAGCTCTTCGTGAAAATCGGCCGTTCACTATGGGATTTATCGACGTGCTCTTGGGGACAGGTAAAGATGGAATTGAGCTTGTAAAGGATCTGCACGCCATTGATGAAAAACTATTTGCAGTTTTTGTAACTGCCTATAGCGATCGTAGCGTGCAGTCTATACAGAATTTGCTGGGTCAGGATGCGACCCATAGGTGGGACTACTTGAATAAGCCTTTCACGCATGGAGAAATTCTGCAAAAGGCAAGAAATGGAGTAGCCTACTGGAATGTACTCAACGAGCACATGATCAAAGACAATGAAATAGCGGCCTTACAATCCCGCTTGCTGGAAAAGGAGAGGGCGTCTTCGCTGTCTGCAGTGGCCCGGGGAGTGGGACATGAGTTCGGAAACATTCTCACGCAAATCCTAGGTCGAGCGGAGCTCTCAGAAAACCTGCCAGAGGCAGAAATGCGAGTGGCCATTCAGCAAATCTTAAAAGCCTCTCACAGAGCCGCCGATATTTTAGATGGCTTTAAGGATCTTGCAAAATCAGGATCAATAAAGCGAGAGCGAACATTCGTGGCCATCAATGACATCCTACAAGAAAGTATCGACCTTCTTTCACACCAACTGGATGTTGCAAACGTAAAGGTCGTTCATCTCCCTAGCGTCCATGTTGAAGTTCATTGCGATTCAACAGGTCTGTTGCAGGTTTTTGTGAATTTGGTGATTAATGCCATCCATGCGATGCCTGGTTCCGGTCAATTGGACATCTCAGTTCAGCCCCATGAAGATGGCTGCGAAATAAGATTGCGAGATTATGGCCAAGGTGCCGATCCGAAGATTCTTCCGCAGATGACAGAAGCCTTTTTCACCACGAAAGGCTCTAGTGGCACGGGACTGGGTTTAGCGATTTGTAAAGAAATTATTGAGATTGATCACGAGGGATCGTTGATCTTCAGAAATCATCCGGGAGGAGGGCTTGAAGTCATCATTCAACTCCCGAAACAATCTACAGGAGGTAACGTCGATGGCGGATTCGAGTGAATATGTCAGTCCCGTCGAAATCAACATTTTAGTTGTTGATGACGATGCTCAGGTCCGAAGCGTGATTGTCGACTATGTCAGAAGCTTCGGTTTTAAGAATATCATAGAAGCTCATGGCGGCGAACATGCCTTAAAAATCATTCGAGACCATCGAGTGGTTTTGCATTTGGTTTTATCTGACTGGGACATGCCAGTGATTGATGGATTTACAGTGCTTAAGGCAGTACGAAATGACCCTGCCCATGCCCGAGTGAAATTCATAATGATCACCAGCCAGAAAAATCAAGAGCGTACAAAAATCGCCTTGGCGAAAAAATGGGGCGTTAATGCCTATATCGTAAAACCATTCAGGGGCGAAACTCTCAAAGAAAAAATTTGGACAACGTTAGGCTGGGTCCATAAAAAAGAAACGAAATCGGCTTGATATTTTTCATAGTCTTAGGGATGGGCGCATTGAGTCCGGTGGCACGGGCTGAAACGCTGACAATTCCGTTTAATTCTACTGGAAAAATTGAATCCCATACGGCCGTTGTGAATCTTTTCTCTAACAGCCTTCATTCGCCATTGATTGTGTCTGGAATTCAAGTGACAGGTCCTTCGACCCCTTACTCTCAAACCTTCGATATTGGGGATGGTCACCTTGGACCCTTCAACGCGCAAACTTACCTGAAGTTTCATAGCGGCACCTATAACAATGACCAAGTCATCAGAATCGACACTGATGTGTACCCCGCACTTGACGTCACGGCCTTTGAACTTGATGCGGGCTGGACCTTGCGGCCTAAGGGTTCAAAGCCCCTTATCATTCACTCTCAATCCGACATTGTTGTGAATGGGACCATTGAATGTTCTGGGTCTCAGGGATCGGATTTTAACGCCGATATCACGCAGTCCTCCGCCGGAGGCGCTGGAATCTGTGGAGGAGGAGATGGCGGAAGAGGAGGGTCTGTCAGTGAGACTCCACAAAATGGAGCGGTCCTTGTTACTGGCAGCACCATGACGGCAGGTCAGTTTGGGCCAGCTACGGGAGATGGTGGTGGTGGTGGTGGGGCGTTTTCTCAACCGGCAAGTAACGCAACTGATGGCTCTGTTTTTGGTGGCGGTGGCAGCGCGGGTTCTGCTGGACTCAATCAACAAGATGATGCTTTCACTTTGTTAGGTGGTGGAGCGGGGGGCGGCGGAGGGGCCATGTATAACACCCCCGGGGATGAAGTGAATTTTTCAACAGGCGGCGGTGGTGGCGCTGGCGGTGGTGTTATTGTGATGAATGCCTTTGGTAATGTCACCGTGGGGGCTTCTGGTAATGTATTAGCAAATGGTGGAAATGGGGGCGGAGTTTCAGGCACCGTAAAAGGCGGAGCTGGCGGTGGTGGCGGTGGAGGATCCATTCTGATGTTTGCTGGTGGAATCATTGACAACAGTGGCACCATCACAGCTCTTGAGGGCGCTGGAGGAGCTTCGGCTGGCGGCGGAACTGGAGGCACGGGCGGGCGCGGCCGTACCTGGCTCACCGATAAAAATGGAGTGCCTACAGGAAATGTCGAAGACCCCGTGAATCTGTTGGTCACCCCCGGCACGGTCCAGTTCGCACTCGGCGAGTACCAAGTCGTATCCACCCTTTTTGATTCAGAAAACACCCTCACCACTTTTAATTCTGCAAGTTTAGACTTCACTCTGAGCGGGGCAAGCAATGTTGCTTTGGATATGGCTGCCGAAAAAAGTAGTTTCGCTGCCGCGGATTCTGTTTGGACTTCAAGCGCCGATCTCAGCTCTCTTCAAAAAATGCGCTATTTTCGGTTTAAAATCACATTGAACAATCAATCTTCCACAGATCCTGTGCAAGTGCGCTCAGTGTCTGTGACTTACTCTCCAGGAACACAAAATGATTTCAAGTTTTCTCCCCAAGGGTGTGGCACTGTTGCTTTGAAAGGCTCCTCGTACGGCCACAAAAAAGAGAATTCGATGGTGATTTTTCTTTTGCTAATTCCCTTGCTGTTGGCAGCTTGCCTGCGATTTACCAAGTTAAACCAAGAATGACGCCACCATATCCTTCCGTGGCCGTGCCAAAAGGGCCGCTGAGGTAAGAGGCTTCCGCTTGAACTCCGGAAAAAAGATGCCATTTCGTGAAATCAATCCTGAACTGCTGCTCAAGTTCAAGCGCGTAAATCTGGTCACCCGTTAGAATTTGCAACTGTGAAATCGAAGACAGCCGTGGACTTTGACTAAACTGAAACTGCCAACGACCTACAGGACCTAACAGAGTGTGTTTTTCTAGTGTTATAGTTTCAAAACCCTGCCGAATGGGAACGTTAGTCTGTTGAATTTGGATTCCATAAGACCATTTGAGCGGGTTATTGCCAAAGAGTCCATACCCCTTAAGACGCGAATCTTTGAGATCTTGTTGAAACGGGTTTTGAGAATCAGTGATGCGCCATGTGGTCGACGATTGCACAATCCCCAATTGCCATAAAGAATTGGATTTTATAGCCTTTGCGAACTCGACTCCAAACCGCAACGTCCCACTCCCTGCCAGCTTCGCTTTTAAATTCTGTTCGCCAATCACATCATTGGACACAAAACCTCCACCGATCCAGATGTATTGGGGTAAAGAGAGTGGTTTTGCACGCGGTCTTGCCATCGGTTTTTTTAGCACCGGTGGCGGAGTAGGAGCCATCAAAGGTGTTGGCGACGGAGTTGGTTGTGGCGCGACAGGCATAGGGGTCGGGGCTGGACTTGGACTCGGAGAAGGCTTTGGTTTTTGTAACGGTTTCTTTTTTAAAAAAGGTGTTGGTGAAGGCACCGGTGCCGGTGTTGCAGTAGGTAGAGGGGTGGGAATAGGGGGTGGCTCGACCTCGGACTCACTTAAAGTCACACCGCTGAGTTCCGCGGCTTTTTCGTCGGTAAGATCTGCTAACGACACGTCACTAAAAAGTCCGTCTTGATCTTCACTTGCGGCAGCGACTCGCCAGTAATACCGACCCAAATGCATTTGCTTCCAAACAAACCTCGGCTCATTCACAACTTCATTGACTAAAGTTTTTCTGAAAGTCGGAGTGTCAGAAATTTCAATGACATATTTTGTAGCTCCCTCCACCGAATCCCAAGAAAACTCTGAGTTGTAGAAAGGCTTTTCAATATCAACGGCTTTTGCCTCTGGCACCAAGAGGTGAAAGATCCACCGAAGGCAATCTACACACTCGCGCTCGGCGCCTGGAGAATGAGTCGCTGGCAGACGTTGCAGCTGTGGCTGATGCAAGAGCGGCTGCGGAAAAGGCTTTTGAATGAGGAAAATAGGAACTGCGTCTTCAGACGGAATAATAAATCCCTGATCGTCAATTCCCAAAACACGCCAATAATAAGCGCCCACCTTATCGATCTGAGCATTAAAAGAACTGGAGCTGATCTCTTTTTGTAGGATGATTTCTTTAAAATCGGCGCGCCGAGAGAACTCGACGCGATATTTTTTGGCTGGTGCCACCGGTGTCCAACTGAAAACGCTGGCTTGTTTAGTAAGAACTCGATCCCGAGGCAATGGTGAGTAGGTCTGAATCCAAGGAGATTGATAAAACTGTGTGGTCAGAGAGGGCGAAACATCAGAACCGTGATGCAGGGTAAATGTAAAGGTCCCCGGCAGCATCGGAAGAGAAATCTGTTTCTGATCGTTATCAAGAGCAATCATTTGCGGGGATTGCCCCGGTTGTGCGACTTCTAGAGCTTCTGCATTTCCGGTCCATGCCAGCTTGTAACCGAACGGAAAATGGTGAGAGTAAATTCGCTGATGATTTTGATTAGACCACTTCAAGTCCTGCCTGATCGCCTGCTTTAAAGTGATCTTTTTATCGTCAAGGGTGAGTCGTTGCGGACCTTTGAGGGCTTCATGATTTTCTGAATTCTGAAGGTCGACTTCACCTTTTTCAATTTCGAACTGCATCTCCCCGTTGCTCAATTGTCGCAAGTTTAACTCGGTTCCTTTGGTTGCTGAGAGGGTCCACTCCTTGGCCGTGATGGCAAGGTCTCGTCCTTGAGCGTCGGCCCGGATCTGCCCAGAAGAAAATCTCAGACGGAGAGATCGATCTTGCGAATCTTTTCCCAAGTCTGCGGGCTCCAGTACGACCAAGGTATTTTCGCTTAAGTTGAGGTCGACGCCAGGTTCTAGTTTCAGAGAGGCGCTACTTTGCTTGAGCGTGAGGATAGAATCATATTCAAAGACAGAGTCTTGCTGCTCCGACTTTTCCCAGATGAGGCTTCTTTGCCGTTTGCGCCTGACATTCTGCTTTGTATCGGCGATCAAGCCTAGAGCCTGACCGTTACTCTTTGCATGATGGCGATTCAAAAATCCAATCTGACCCGACCAAAAATCTCCGAAGAGAATACCGAGTTCTAAAACGAGCGCTATAATGGTGACGATGATAAGCTTGCGGTCCACAAGCGATTATCGGAATTTTCGCATTCAAACTCGACAAGACTATCATCCCGGCGATGATTCAAACTGATACGGAAGCTTAGCACTGGCACCGGTATCAGCCTCAGCGCCAGCATTAGCACCAGCCTCAGCTTCAGTACAGTTTCAGAAATAGTTGGTGCAAGTGGGGACATAGTTAACATTTTAGCCTAGAGACATAGGTGACACTTTTTCCTCTGATCCCTGAAGGCCATCAAAGGGGTTGAATACCCCTGGATGCGGGGCGGCAAAAGCTCGAACCAGGTGTCCCATCAAAGCTCTCATCACCAATTTAAGCGGGCAGTTTCATCAGTTTTCTGAAACTGTACTGAAGCTGAAGCTGGGGCTGGGGCTAACGCTGGTACTGAGGCTGAGGCTGGTGCTGAGGTGTGGTTCCAATCAAAACCGGTAAGTCAGCCAGGCCATGCCTTCGGCTTTGGTGTAAACATCCGCGATTTTGCGGACCTCGGCTTGAAGTTGCAAGTAAAGTCGTGTGTCCAATTTTCTGAGCAATGAGGCTCCGCCACGGGCTCCAAATTTGGAGCCGTTGGAAGTTGTGCCGCCGACAAATTGATAGGATGGCCCCAAATTTACAAACCATTTGCTATCTTCGGATTCGGCGACTTCGTAGCGCACGAGCAGATCCTGACTGAGGTATTGAGAAGGGCTAAAATATCCCCCGGGATAAGGGGATGTGTTTTGGTTTTGAAATCCAGAGTGATCTTTTTGGTAGCTTGCGATTTGGGTCATTCCAACCAGAGCCCAGCCTTCTTTACCCAGCGACATTGTCAAATCAAAATCCAATCCACTCACGGCATTAGGCGAGACGGAGGCCGCCGAGACCCAGCCCGTGTAAGGCGTCAGCTTGAGCGCGGTGGTTTCAAGTTTTTTGCTCCACTGTGCAAAGACGATTGTTTTACGAGCGGCGCCGATCTCTTGTGCTGTTCCCTTTTTAGATCCGACAAGAGAAAGGTAAGAATCATAGATCAGCTCGCGCTTGAGGCCGAACTGCCAACGGTGATTTTCACTTGTGATCTCAAAACTTGCTCTTCCCTCCAGGCCGTCGGAACTAAGACCGTGCTGTGTGCCCTCTAAAAGTAACGATTTTTCGGGGCCCAGACGATATTCCACGCCCATGCCGAAATATCCTGCTGATTTGCTATCGACTTGGTTCCAGAACATCTCAGCTCCACCGCGAAGACGACCCGTCAAAAACGGTGTCAGGTGAAAAGAGCCGAAGGCTCCAGCCCGAACGCCACTCAAATCAAACTCCTGACTGCTGGTCTGGCGTAAGACAAGGACTTCGGTGCCAATTTCGGGTCGACGATCCTTTGCTAGTGACGACTCGAGGGCCTTGGTGTCTTGAGTCTGATCGCCGTATTCACGAGCTAGCTGTGCATGATAGAGCGCTTGATCCTGATTGCCATTCCAGGCGTAGGCTTTTGCGAGCCCCTTGTGAGCCGCGCCATTTTTTGGATTTTTTCGCAAAAGAGATTCGTATTCAGTGATGGCTTGTGTGCTGGTTTCTTTTCTTGAGGCTAAGAAGTCTGCGTATTCCAACTGAATTTTGGGATCATTGTCGTGGCTAAGGGCCAGCTTATAATATTTTATGGCGTCCTTTTGTCGATAGGAATAGCGGGACCATTTCAGAAACCTCGCTTGGCGAAGGGCGATTTCATGATCATCCGGCCATCGAGATAAATAATTGTCATATTGGTTGACGGCTTTGTCGACGACTCCTTGGTTTTCGTAAGCGATACCCAACTCATGGGCCGCTTCTCGATTGTCCGCATTGATTTGAACGGCCTTTTCAAAAGCTTCGATCGCGGCGTTGTAGTTTTTTATTTTCATGTTTTCTCGGCCGCGATACATGTACCAATCTTCTTTGAGACCGGCCTGAGACACGGAGGTCAGGATTAATAGAAAGCTTAAAGTGGAGAGGCTTTTAAAATGGTTTTTTCCTGTCATCATTTTTTTGGGATTCCTTTTGACACTTTCGCGCTTCGGATAAGGTCGGCTGTAAAAGGGATCAGGCTCCCACTGATTTTGAGAATGCTTTTGAAAAACTCGACTCCCATACCGAAATTGGTTCGCACTCGGGTCTCGTGGGATTGAGTCCAAGTCTTTGGGTCCGTAAATAAGTGTAGCAAAAGATCGCGCCTTTGATCCTGAGACAAATCTAGAAATTGCAATCCGATTCGGTACGTTCGCAATAGGGTTTTCTCATTGTAAACCAAGCGAGCCTGAAGCTTTATTCCAGAGCCGTCTTTTAAAATCAGTTCTCCTTGCCTTGGCAGTTCTAGGGAGTTGGGCGTGACAAATCCGATCCCGGTCAAACTCATGTCACGGGTATTTGCAGCATAGGAAAAATCGCCAGCACGAAACTCAAATGGAATCTCTGTTCGGATTCGATCCTCCGCTCGCCGTTGGGGGTTTTCCCAAGCTACAGCAAGTGCTAACAGTAAGGAAAAAAAGTTATAAATGGCCCAAGCAAGATTAAAAAAGTACGCATCCTTTTCGATTTGAAAGTAATAAAACTCCCAAAAACCTTTACCGATTGCAAAAAGCGTCAGGCCCGTAATGATCAAAGTCAGTCGCGAGGACTGAAAGTCAAAACTCCGTCTCTCAGAAACAATTCCCTTGGGCGTCACTTTAAACCCCAGGTTCTTAGGCAAAAACAGGTCAAACATCGAACGTGCCAAAGGCAGGGCTACAACGTTTTCATAAATCGTACCCCAAAACATCCGCGGCCACGATGGCAAAATCAGCGATGAAAGCAGCGGCAAAAGAACCATAAATGGAATAAGATGCGCTAATAAAACTGAGATTTCAGAAAAGATCGGATGCCAATGGAAAATGAGAAAAAACAGCGGCGTAAAAAGAAAAACAGTTCTTACTATCGGAAAGAAAAAATAAATGAGTGAGGCGAAGTAACCCCAGCGTTGTCGCGGCGACAAGCCCTTGCAGAAAAGGGGATTGTCTTTGAAGAAAATTTGCAAACAGCCCAACATCCATCGGCGCCGTTGCACCAGATAAGACATGAGATTCTCTGCGGTCAGACCGACGGCCAAGTCCTTATCGACGAAGGCGGAGGTCCACCCCTTCCCGTGCAAATGTTGGCTGGTATGAATATCCTCGGTAATGCTCATGTAGTTGAAGCCGCCAACTTCGTTGATGGCTTTTCGACGAAAAACAGCTCCACTTCCGACAAAGAAAGAGCCTCCCCAGGAATTGCGCCCTGCCTGAATGCCGTGATTGAACATATCTTGTTCGTTGGGAATGCGATCCTTGGTCCAAAAAGCTCTCTGGAAAATATCTTCGTTGAAAAAGTGATGCGGTGTTTGTACAAAACCCATCTTCGGATCGGCAAAATACGGGACCGTTTCATTCAAAAATGTTTTTACAGGTATGTGATCTGTATCAAAGATGACGACCAATTCGCCATCAGTATGCTCTAGAGCATTGTTCATGTTTCCAGCTTTGGCGTGTTTTTTGGGTCCAAGAATATAGTGACCACCGAGACGCTCCGTCAGCTCCCTGACGGCGTCTGCTCGGCTGTCATCACAAACAAACACCTTTTTGTTGGGGTAATCGATATTCAGAGCCGCCCAAAGTGTGTTTTCAAGGATCGAAAGTGGTTCAGAATAAATGGGAATAAAAATATCAACGGGAGGTTGGAACTTATTCGGAGAAGTCGATGTCGCCGAACCTTGAGCCTTCGGCTTTCTCAGTCCTACCTGCACGATGAGCAGCACGACCGTGAAAAAACAGTAAGCCTCTGCGGACCACAAGGCGAGACTGATCACAGGGCCCGCAGTCTCCATAAAGTTCAATGAGCTGGTAAGCCGCCAGATAAGATAGTGACCGCAGAGACCACAGGCGATGATTGCAAATGCCCATCGGGCTTGATAAAAACGTCGCGAAAAGAGAAAAAGCAAAAGAGAGATGCCGAAGGTCCAGAAAGGAAAATTTCCAGAAAAGCTCTTAAAGTCAAAAGGTCTTAAAAAGCCCAGAAATTCTGTGAAATGCAAGGCCACTTCAAGTTCGAAAGCCCGATCAAACCACACCCAATTTTGTAAATAGTAAGGCGTGGCCTCGGATTTGAGGGATTGAGTCCATAAGGGATCAAGTTTTTTCTTTCGTAGCTCCTGCTCCCAGGGTTCTTCCTGAACCAGTGCCAAGCTGTGAAGAGTTGCGTAGAGCGGCTGTCCCTCAATGTGAGAGAGAGGTCGGCCGTCGAGGGAGTAGCGATCATAAATTTGTCCGCGCCTTTGCCACTCCTCACGAGGGAAATCCAGCATGGCCTTCCTTAACTCGCCTTGGTTACGACCAAACCATCGAGCATCCAGGGCAACTCTCCAATAGATCGGAAAAGCATCGTAGCTAAACTCAGGCTCTTTGAGGTCAGTGGGTCGATTTTCCATGAGTTGGCCCGTTGCTTTATCGACGAACAGTTTCATGGGAGGCCATCGGTAGTGTTTTTCTAAAAAAATCCAATTCAAGATTCGATAAGAGCTTATGATGACTCTTTTCCACGGGTGAGTCGTGTCGATTTGAGCGAAGACCTCATAGGCATAGGGTGCTAGATAGGCCACATGCAGAGTGGGAAAAGGCTCCGCTGGAGCCCAATTTCCACCGGTGATATAATATTCATCCTGAATTGCGAGAACTTCGTGGTTCCAAATGTCGTTAATGATAGCTTGCGCTTCCTGTAAATATTGAGGCCTATTGAACTTTCGTTCTGCCAGGACAAGAGCTAGAGCAATATCGGTGTCAGCATCGGTAGCGGCATTGGAGTCGATCACGCGATCTTTATACTTCCATGCAAAGAGGCGATCTTTTCGAATCTGTAAGTTCTTTTGAGTCCAGGCCCAGATAGATTCAAAGGCATTGAGATCATTGGTCCAAACCGCCCTCAACATCCCATAGCCTTGGCCCTCGGAAGTCGTAATATGTCCTTCATCAGGAGCGAAAACCCGTCCACCTTTTATATAAAAGTGTTTGTAGAAACTCCAAAGTGAAGACAGCTCGTCAAGACTCTGAATGTAGGAAGTGCTTGAAGAAGGTTTTCTTGTGGCGCTCGATTGGCTCCAGAGATCCTCACTGAAAAAAACGAATAAGATGAGCGGGAATTTACAGAGAAAAGATCGAAGCAGCATCGAAATTCATTCTGGAGATAAACGCGGTGGCCGCCAAGTCTTGTTTTGCACGCGGCGCAGCCTGCACCTGCACCGGCACCTGCACCGGCACCAGCACCAGCACCGGCACCAGCATTAGCACCAGCACCAGCACCAGCATTAGCCTCAGCTTCAGTACAGTTTCAGAAAAAGTTTTAGTTAGTTTGCTAAACAGCTGAAAACTGGCCGCTTAAACTGTTTAAACTGGAACCCAATAATGTTGGTCGGAGGCCCGGACGCCAACTCATTGCGGATCGCTTTGGGCAGTCCATCTTTCTTAGTATTTGCGGGACAAATAGGGTTTACTTGGGTCAAGTATTGGGCCTGTCCGGGTCAAAATCCACCAACATTATTGGGTTCCAGTTTGTAAATTGTTGATGAGATCTTTGATGGGACACCTGGCTATAGTTGTTGCCGTCCCGCATCTGCCAGTCGTTCATCAACGACCAGGCGGCAAGTTTTCAGCTGTTAACTAAAACTGTACTGAAGCTGAAGCTGAAGCTAATGCTGGTGCTGAGGCTGGTGCTGAGGCTGGTGCTGATGCCAGCCCGTGAGTTTCAGTGAAACTCAGGCTCTTTCCCCAACTCAGGATCAACCTCAGCATGCTCCAAAGCATCCTCAAGATCTTCGTTGCCTCTGACCAGGCTATCATTTTTTAGGCCTAAAATAGCATCAGCCTGGGCTTCCAAATCCGAATTGACCGTCGAAAACTGCATGAAAATCTCAAGGCCATCAAAATTATAGGGGGTCCACACGATGGGAAAATCGACATCCTCCTCGTCTTCAAAATAATCATCCATCATGGAAGCGATAGCATCCACAGCGCCGTGAATTTGGCGGGTGATGTCGTTTTTAGAGCTGTCATAGTTGAGGGAGGCTTCAAAATTGGCTTGTTTTAAGCGTCCTTGGGGGAGAACGCCGACCCGGAGGCAGATTTCTGAGGGGTAGATTCGACCTTCAACCTTAAGTTCTGCTTCAGGCAGAAAATCCGCGAAGGCTTCAAGAAAAACGGTTTCGATTTGTTTGAGGTATTCGAAGGGGAAATTCGTCCATTTTTTCGAGCTGGAAAGCCTTGGAGTCATGCGGTCTCCTTTGCATCTGTGAGGTTCTTCTGCTATACCTCAGTTTGACTGTTGACACAAGGCATAACCTCCGGAGGTCCTTTGAATTACGATATTGGGCAAGGCCGCGGCGTTTTTATTTCTACTTACGGCTGCCAAATGAACGTCAATGACAGTGAACGTATGTACTCTCTTCTGGAGATGGCCAACTTCACGCCGGTGACTTCGCCTGATCAAGCTTCGCTCATCATCATCAACGCCTGTTCCGTGCGCGAAAAACCAGTGCACAAAGTGTATTCCGAAGTCGGTAAATACCGAAAGCTCAAAGACAGAAATCCCGGTCTTAAAATTGGCGTCGGAGGATGCGTCGGTCAGCAAGAAAAGCAAAATTTGATCGATCGCCAGCCGCTCATCGATTTTGTATTTGGAACAGACACCATCGATGATCTTCCTCGCATCGTCGCCGAGACCTATGAAGAGCAGCGCAAGATCGTGCATGCGCAGTTTGAGCACCGCGCGCCTTACCACGTTGAAACATTGATCAAAAACCCAGGAGTTTCTACCTTCGTGAATATCACCAAAGGCTGCGATAACTTTTGCACCTTCTGTGTGGTTCCTTACACTCGGGGGAGAGAAAAAAGTCGTCCTCTCGCCCACATCCTTAAAGATGTGAATGATCTTGTCGGTCGTGGTGTGAAAGAGGTCACTCTTCTTGGTCAGAATGTGAACTCTTATGAATCCGAAGAAGGCTCTGACTTTGCGGACCTTTTGGCTCGTGTGGCCCGGGAGACTGACATTGAGCGAATTCGCTACACAACAAGCCACCCCAAGGACTTTAACGAAAAACTTGTAGAATGCCTTGCCACACACACCGATAAAATCTGCGAGTACATTCATCTTCCGTTTCAGAGTGGGAACTCGAGCGTGCTTGAACGCATGAACCGAGGTTACACCCGCGAGGTTTATTTAGAAAAAATAGCGATGATTCGGAGAATCTTACCACAGGTGGTATTTTCAACGGATATCATTGTGGGATTTCCTGGAGAGTCTGAAGAAGCTTTTGCCGACACCGTGACCCTGGTTGAGGAAGTGGGTTTTGAAACGATCTTTGCGTTTAAATACTCGCCCCGACCATTTACCAAAGCGGCTCGCTTTACGGATCAAGTGGAAGAGGATGTAAAAACGGAGCGGCTCAATCGCCTCTTCGATAGACACAATCACCTCTCCGGTGAATGGGTGAAAAAATACGAGGGGCAAATTCTTCAGGTTCTCGTAGAAAACGACATTCCTGAGCGGGGTCAGGTTTTCGGTCGAACTCGGCAAAATAAGAGCCTGCATTTTATTGGTAGTAAAGATCTGGTTGGAAAAACGGTTCCTGTGCGCGTGACTAAGGCGTTTCCGGCGGTTCTGAGAGGGGAGTTAGTGCAGTGACAAAATCTGAATTAGAAATTCAAGATGCAGAGACGGTGCTTTTTGCCCAAAATTTCGAAGACTCGGGTGAGAAAAAAGAACTCCTAAGGCTCATGCCTTTTGGGATTTCCGTGGGTACAGAATTAGGGCGCCCTGTTCTCATTTTAAAAGACGAAGAACAAAAAGAAATTTTGCCCGTACCACTGAGTCCTTTGGAGGCGGGAGTGACCATTTCGCAGGCCACTCGCATTTCATCGCCCACAAGTCCGCACCATGTGACTGAGACCCTTTTAGGCAGTCTTGGTGTTAAGATCCAGCGGTGTCTTTTTACTGAAATTAAGGGTCATCACCAGTACGTAAAGTTAGAACTCGAAGGTCACCCAAAGCTCAGCGAGCTGAAGTGCCGTGCGGAAGAGGCAATGTCTCTTTGTTTGTACTTAGGAACTCCCATTTTTAGCACGCGGGCTTACATGCAAAAAAGCCGTATCCTCAGTGTGGAATTGGGTCAGCTTGAGAGTCACTTGAAACTGACTCCAGGCGCTTTAAAACGCAGCCATTCGTATATGATGTAGGAGGTCCCGAATGACTCTCATTTCTGTGTTAGGTCGCACTCCCCAAATTGGTGAGGGAGGCTACCTTGCGCCGAGCTCTATCTTAATTGGGGATGTGATCCTCGGGGAGAAATCTTCGGTGTGGTTCCACGCGGTTTTGCGAGGGGATGTCATGCCCATTCGCATTGGCCGAGAGACCAACATCCAAGACGGCACTGTCATTCACGGAACCTATAAAGAACACGGAGTCAGCATTGGGGATCGGGTGACCGTCGGCCACAACGTCACCCTTCACGGATGCACCATCGGCGATGAAGTGCTTGTCGGCATGGGAGCCATTGTGATGGACGGGGTTAAGATTTCCTCTCAGTGCGTGGTGGGAGCGGGGTCTTTGCTCACACAAGGAACGGAATTTCCACCGGGCTCGTTGATTTTGGGCAGGCCCGCAAAAGTGGTTCGAAAGTTGAATGAACAGGAGATTGCATTCTTGAAAAAATCAGCAGACAATTACCAATTATACAAAACTTGGTACGAGGAGGAGAATCATGGCTCAAAATGAGTTTCGATATGCTTTAACTTATGATGATATTCTACTGATTCCTCAATATTCAGACGTGATTCCCTCAAGTGTTACGACACGAAGTTTTTTTGCGAAGGACACGTTCTTAAATGTTCCAATCTTATCAGCAGCCATGGACACCGTGACCGAAAATAAAATAGCGCGAATCATGGCACAGCTCGGGGGACTTGGGATCATTCATAAAAATCTCACGATCACCCAGCAAGCCTTCGAAGTTGAAAAGGTCAAAAAATACGAAAGCGGCATGATTAGTGATCCAATCACCCTCGGGCCCGATCGCCCCGTGCATGAGGCCCTTGAACTTATGCGGCACTATTCGATCAGCGGTGTTCCTGTCACGGTCGATGGTGTGCTTGTCGGGATTCTCACCAATCGAGATTTGCGCTTTGAAACTCATCTAGATCAGCCCATCTCAAATCTCATGACGAAAGAGTCTCTCATCACCGCCGAAGAAGGCACGACTCTGGAGCAAGCAAAAAAAATCCTACAAAAACACCGTATCGAAAAACTTCCGGTGGTGGATAAAGCTAAAAAACTCAAAGGGCTCATAACGATCAAAGACATTGAAAAAGCTCAAGCTTATCCAAAGTCGACGAAGGATTCTCACGGAAGACTCATGGTGGGCGCCGCCCTTGGTGTTGGTGCAGAATCCATGGAGCGCGCAGAAGCTCTCGTTGCTTCGCGTGTGGACGTGATCGTCATTGATACAGCTCACGGGCACTCTAAAAATGTTTTAGAGATGGTCAAAACCATTTCGCAAAAATACAAAGACCTTATCGTCGTAGGTGGAAATGTCGTGACTGTCGACGGCACCGAAGCCCTCATGCAGGCGGGATGCGACGTTGTCAAAGTTGGCGTCGGTCCAGGAAGTATTTGCACCACTCGTGTGGTTGCCGGTGTCGGGATGCCACAGGTTTCAGCGATCATCGACTGCGGCGCTGTTGCCAAAAAATATCATAAAACAATTATCGCTGATGGCGGAATCAAATACTCTGGCGATCTCACCAAGGCGTTGGCTCTTGGCGCGAACTCAGTAATGATCGGGAATCTGCTCGCGGGCAGTGAAGAGAGTCCTGGCGAAACGATTTTGTACCAAGGACGCACTTACAAAGTTTATCGTGGAATGGGAAGTTTGGGAGCCATGGCCAAGGGGTCCAAGGATCGCTATGCGCAAATGGATGTTCAAGATGCTGAAAAGCTAGTCCCTGAAGGGATCGAAGGCAAAGTTCCTTACAAAGGATCGACAAGCGGGATTATTCATCAGCTTTCAGGAGGGCTTCGCTCGGGCATGGGGTACCTCGGCGCAAAGAACATCGAAGATCTTCAGGCCAAAGCGCAGTTTGTCCAAATTTCTCCTCAGGGACTGAGAGAGTCTCATGTGCATGACGTGAGCATTACAAAAGAAGCTCCTAACTATCGATTGGAATAGAGTATGGTCATGGATTTAATTGCGGTGATTGATTTTGGTTCTCAGGTGACTCAGCTCATTGCAAGACGTTTGCGTGAGCTTGGATATTATGCTGAGATTTTTCCTTATACGGTTCCCACCGAAGTTTTGCGAAGTAAAAATCCTAAGGGCATTATTCTCAGTGGTGGTCCCAATTCTGTTTACGAAGAAGATGCTCCTAATCGCGATGTTCAAGAGCTTGCCGAAATGGCGCCGCTGCTCGGGATTTGCTATGGCATGCAGCTGATGGCCTCGCAAATGGGTGGGATTGTTCAGTCCGCTGAGCACCGAGAGTACGGCTTTAACAAGGTCACATGGAAGCACACCTGGGCTCCACATCCCTTAGAGCAAAAAGTTTGGATGAGCCACGGAGACGTGGTCAAAGTGCCGCCTCCTGGATTTGAAATTTTGGGGACCTCTAGCAGCAATCATCCTGCGGCCATGGCGTCAGAGCGCATGTGGGCCGTGCAATTTCACCCTGAGGTGACGCACACCGAATACGGCAGTGATATTCTCGGCGCGTTTGCCGAAAAGCTCTGTCACATCAAACCCAATTGGAATGCGCCTTCCATGCTTCAAATGCTCAAGGAAAAAGCGCAGACGCAGGTCGGCCCGAACGACCATATTTTGGTGGGACTTAGCGGGGGCGTGGATTCAACGGTGGTCGCAACTTTGCTCACTCATGTTTTTGGTGCGGAGCGAGTCCACTGCGTCTTTGTTGATAACGGTCTTTTACGAAAAGATGAGTTTCGTCAGGTGCTCGACCATTATAAAACGATGGGGCTTAATATTACTGGCGTTGATGCTGCCGAATATTTCATGAAACAACTCAGTGGTATCGACGATCCAGAAATAAAACGTAAAACTATTGGTAAGAGTTTTATTAAAGTTTTTGAAAAGACAGTGCCCGAAGGTAAACCTGTCGTATGGCTAGCTCAAGGAACTCTTTATCCAGATGTGATCGAAAGTGTTTCACCTCGCGGGGGCTCGGTAACGATCAAATCTCACCACAATGTCGGTGGCCTTCCCGAACATATGAAGCTTAAACTCTTAGAACCTCTCAGAGAGCTTTTCAAAGATGAAGTCAGAGTTCTTGGCCGCCAGCTTGGAATTCCTGAATCTCTCATCGGGCGCCATCCGTTTCCAGGACCAGGACTTGCGGTGCGTGTTCTCGGAGCGCTCACGCCAGAGGCGCTAGAAACGCTTCGCGATTGTGATGATATTTTTATTTCGGCCCTTAAGGCACATAAACTCTACGATCGCATTTGGCAGGCGTTTGCTGTTCTTCTTCCGATAAAGACTGTGGGAGTTCAAGGGGACGGGCGTACTTATGCCAACGTGGTAGCCCTAAGAGCTGTGACTTCTCAAGACGGCATGACGGCGGACTGGTTTTCGCTCAGCGAAGAGTTCATGCGAACCGTGTCCACTGAAATCACCAACCGGGTTAAAGGCGTCAATAGAGTCGTTTACGACATCACAAGCAAACCACCAGGAACCATCGAATGGGAGTAAAGCATTGAGCTTTGTGCATCTTCACGTCCACTCCGAGTATTCCCTGCTTGAATCAAGTGCGACGTTTGATGGCCTTGTGGATATGGCAAAAGAATATCAAATGCCAGCCCTTGCGCTCACGGACCTTGGAAACATGTTCGGTGCGATTGAATTTTATTTTGCCTGTCTCTCAAAGGGAATTAAACCGATCATTGGGCTTGAAGTTTATTTAGCGCCGCAGGGGCGTTTGATCAAAGGCGAGACCAAGGATCAAATGCGTGATGGACCTTTAAAGAGACTTGTTTTATTGGCGCAGGATTTTACTGGGTATCAACAGCTCTGTAAAATCAGTTCCATTGGTTACCAAGAAGGTTTTTATTACAAACCTCGCATCGATTACGAGGTTCTAGAAAAATGTAACTCCAATTTATTATGTCTCACAGGTGGTTTACGAGGCGAGGTTCCCGCAACCTTCTTGCAAGAAGGTCCCGAAAAAGCCCTTGAGAAAATTCGTAAACTAAAAACTCTTTTTTCTAATCGTCTTTATCTTGAAGTCAATCGTACGGGGCTACGCGAGTGGAATCAAATCATTCCCTTTTTAAAAGAGGCGAGTAGCATTACCCAAACACCTCTTGTTGCAGCTAATGATGTGCACTATCTTACGCGCGATGATTTGATGGCTCAGGAAGTTTTGATCTGCATTGGGACCAACAAAACATTGCAAGATGAAGGCCGTTTTCGACTCGGGACCAATCAATTTTATTTTCGAAGTCCAGACGAGATGAAAATTCTTTTTGACGATATGCCCGAGGCTGTCAGTCAAACTTTAGAGATCAGCGATCGTTGTAACGTCAAATTCAACTTAAAAGACAGTAAAGGCAAAGCGATTTACCACTTGCCAAGTTATCCCACGACAACGGGAGTGACGTTGGCTCAAGAGATCAGTCGGTTGGCCCACGAAGGGCTTGAAGTCCGATTTGAAGAGGCCAAAAATCGTGGCGAGCCTGTTGAGGACGAAAAAAAAACTGAGTACTACGATCGCTTGAAATTTGAACTCTCAGTTATCGATCGTATGGGCTTTAACGGTTATTTTCTCATCGTTCAAGACTTCATCAATTGGGCAAAGTCTCACGAAATTCCTGTGGGCCCAGGTCGGGGATCTGGTGCTGGAAGCTTAGTCGCCTTTAGTCTTCGCGTGACTGATTTAGATCCTGTTCCTTACAAACTTCTTTTTGAGCGATTTTTGAATCCTGAACGTATTAGCATGCCGGATTTTGATATCGATTTTTGCCAGGATCGTCGTGGAGAAGTGATTCAATACGTAACCCAAAAATACGGAGCTGGTTCAGTTTCGCAAATTATTACCTACGGAAAACTTCAAGCCCGTGCCGCTTTAAGGGACGTCGGGCGAGTCCTTGGGATGACGTTTGCAGAAGTGGATGTCATCTCCAAACTGATGCCTGATAAGCTTGGGATCACTCTAAAAGAGGCTCTTGAGATGGAGCCGCGCCTGCGCGAGCAAGTCGACCTGAATCCGCAAATCGCAACGCTCCTAGACCTGGCGCAAAAAATCGAAGGCCTTGTGAGACACGCTGGCATTCATGCTGCAGGCGTGATTATTGCCGATGGGGATCTGGTGCTCCACGCTCCGCTTTACAAGGGTGCTGACGGCGAAAACGTGGTTCAGTACGATATGAAGCACGCCGAAAAAATCGGCCTCATCAAATTTGACTTTCTGGGATTAAAAACTCTCACCCACATTAACCATGCCCTCCAGCTCGTACAAAAAAATCGCGGCAAAACTTTTCATACAAACGATATCTCTCTTAATGACGCCGGAATTTACGAGATCATGTCTCGCGGAGATACCGCCGGGATTTTTCAGTTTGAGGGTGAGGGGATTACAGACGCCATTCGTAAAATCAAGCCAGGGGGTTTTACCGATATTACGGCGATTAACGCTCTTTATCGACCAGGTCCCATGGCCATGATTCCAGAATACGCCAAGCGCAAGCACGGTGAAGCTCCCGTTGAATATCTCTTCGAAGAGCTCAGGCCGATTCTTGAGGAGACCTACGGAATTATCGTCTACCAAGAGCAGGTGATGATGATTGCGGCGGCCATTGCTAGTTACTCTCTTGGTGAAGCCGATATGCTCCGCCGGGCGATGGGTAAAAAAATCGCCGAAGAGATGAATAGCCAACGGGCCCGCTTTTTAGAAGGAGCTAAGCGAAATAACTTTGATCTCAAAAAGGCCGACGAACTTTTTGATTTAATGCAAAAGTTTGCCGACTACGGATTTAATAAATCTCACGCGGCGGCCTACTGCGTGGTTGCGGCACAAACAGCATGGCTCAAAAACTATTATCCCGTCGAATTTTTCGCAGCCCTACTGTCAACGGAGATGGGCGACACTGATAAAGTCGTCAAATACACTAAAGATGCAAGCCAGAGGGGCATTGTGATCAAGCCCCCTCATATTAATTTTTCTGACTATAAATTTACAGCCGTCGGCGATGAAATTTACTTCGGCCTTGGAGCTATTAAAGGTGTCGGTGAGGGTGCGGTGATGAATCTCCTTGAGGCCAGGGCGCAAAAACCGGATGGGAAGTTTTCAAGCCTCATTGATTTTTTTGAAAGTGTCGACCTTCGCAAGGTGAATAAGAAGGTTGTTGAATGTTTGATTAAAGCAGGGGCGCTTGATGATTTTGGAGCGCATCGGGCGCAAATGTTAAATGGTTACACGCAAATTTTAGATCGTGTTGAAATTAAAAAGCGAGAACAAGAGGTTGGTCAGTCCAATCTTGACACGATCGAGAGCGAGCCTAAAATTGAGTTGCCACAAGTAAAGCCTTGGGGTCGTGCCCTTGGGCTGAGCTTTGAAAAAGAGGTCCTCGGCTTTTACCTGAGTGATCATCCCCTTCGGACCCTTGAAAATCTTGTCGATATTTTCACGGTCCAAAAAGTGCAAGATCTCGCAGAGCTTGCAAAGACGCCGATTGAGACAAAGCCTGCCGGTAAAGAGACGCGTCCTCAGCGGTGGGACCCCCAAGCTTTTCGGCAGAACAAACGGAAAGTGAGGCTTGCAGGCCTATTTTCAAATCAACGTGAGGTTCTCACCCGTAAAGGCACTCGCATGGGCGTTGGAACTTTTGAAGATCTCACGGGCCATGTTGAGGCGCTTGCCTTTCCTGACACTTATCTCATTGTACAAAGTTGGTTTAAGTCAGAAGAGCCCGTACTTGTTACAGCTGCCTTGGATGTTCAAGAAGGTGCTCATAAGCTTCTTGTGGAGTCTGTCGAGCCTCTCGCCGAGCTTTTTCAAAAAGTTCGGAAAGTCGTCTTTCATCTGGACCGATTAAATATTGAAGATTTCGACAAACTCAAAACCTTTATGACTGAGCATCCTGGTGGGACCGAGGTTAGCTACGCACTAAGGCTTGATGACCTCAAAAAAACCGTGCATCTTAAACCAAGTGAGGGCGGAGGTGTTTTCACGAGCAAGGGCTTTTTTGAGGACTTGCACACTCACTTTGGTCGCACTGATTTTATTGAACTTTCGATTTAACGGGGGTAGGGGAGATGGGACTTAAGACATTAACTCTGATGGTTGTGGTGTTTTTTTCATCGCCTCTCTGGGCCCAATCTGTGGATCCAAAAAATCAAAAGTTTTTAGATCGTGTCGATGAGGGGCAGTCCACTCAAGAAAATCCTGCTCTGGCTCGAAAAGAAATTATCGAAAAGGCGATTAATAAGGCGGTTGAATCCATCACTAAAGATATGATTGGTGATGCAAAGTGGAATCGCAATCGCGCCCTCGTTAACAGCAAGGTTATGAAAATCGCCGCGCGCTTTATTCCCCTGATGCATCCAGGAGAAATTGTAAAGACGCCCCAAGGGTACAAGATGTCCATGCAAATGCGAGTTTCCATCGAAGACCTAAATAAGGTTCTGCAGGAAAATGGCCTTTTAAATCCAACGGACACGGCGCTGAGTGCAATTCCGCTCATTCAAATCACAGATCGGGTTCAGCTGCAAACATATCGTTGGTGGCGTGACAACGACGATGCAAGCAAAAGCTTTCTTCAGCGCGAGGGACGCCTGTTAGAGGGAGCTCTAAAGACTGGACTTGGGCGCAATTATTTTTACTTGATCACTCCCACCCGCTTTAAAGTGGGTGAAATGATGCCAACAGCTCTTCGTAGCGAGACCTTGCGTACAGAAGAGCAGCAGCTCCTGGCTGAGATGTTTAATTGCCAGATTTTGATAGTCGGCGAATTGCAATTTGATAAAGCGCCGGCAGGGCAAGAAGGCTTTGTGGTGCAGCTTCGTTTGCAAGCGCAGCAGGCTTCTAACGGAAGAGTTGTCGGTGAGGTGTTCCGAACTTTCAATACCGATAAGGGAAGTTTCGAAGGCGCTATTGATCGAAAACTCAAAGAAGTTTTGGAAATGGTCACTGGCGAGTTTTCAAGTCAAATCTTAGAGGCTTGGCAACGGGGCTCCCTTGGCTCGTCTGTTTATCGCTTGGTTTTAAAAAATATTCCGACGATCAAAATGCGCGAGGGGATCAAAGAGGGATTTCGTCAAAAATCAGGCGAGATTCGAATGATTCGAGAGCGCTCAATCTCTTCAAGTGAAGTCGTGTATGAAGTAGACTCTCCACTGGCTCCCCAGGAGTTTTCCTCTCGCCTGAATTCTATTCCCGTTGGGGCTAATAAACTTGTTTTTGAATCTATCGATGGAAACTCAGTTTATTACAAAATCGCGAACTAAATTTCAGACCACAGATTGGTATTTTCAAAGACCCGAATGTGGGTGACCGGTAGATTTTTCTCTTTGAAGTTTTCGCGAAAGTACCTCGCGATATTTTCTGTCGTAGGAACCTGATTTACAAAAAATGGAATCGATTCCGTAAGAAAGCGATGGTCGAGGCGCTCAGCTTCGACAGCTAACAGATGTCGCCAAATCTCAAGGCGCGAGGCCGTGATGTCAGGAGAACTTAAAGTCACCTCAAGTTCATAGTTATGTCCGTGAGGTGTGATGCATTTTCCAAAATTTTTTTCGTTGTCAGACGGGCTCAAGTTGGAGTTCCAGTAGCGATGCCCGCTGACAAATGAAAACTTTAAAAGGACAGATTCGTTCATCTTAAGCCGCTTGACGACGAATGAATGCTTGGTACTTTTTATCAAAGTCTGTGGGGCGTTTGCCTTCACGAGTGAGGAGACCTTCTTTAAACCAAGCAAAGTGCTCGTCGCAAAATCCGGCGCGAGATGCTTTTTTCTTGCAAGCTTCTGACACGCACAAATGAGAGCCAAGTGGAACTACGTTACTGGGAAGTCCATTTGGTTTATTAGATTGATCAGCCATGTTTGAGCCTCCTTCAAAGGTCTATAGTCCTATCGGTACCGCTTCACTTAAGTTGAGGGCTAGTCCTATTATTCTCAAAATGAGACTTATTGGAAGGAAGGAAATAAAGATCGTAAGAGCTCAGGATGTTTAACATATTTCTGAGGGTTAAAAGGAACAACAGTGAGAGTTTCGCCCGGCTCGGAGTTAATGACAAGGGTGCGCAGCCCCGTGATGGGGTCGAGCTCAACGACAGGTCCCATACGCGCTTCCTTGACAAGATCAAAGAACTCTTCAGCATCCTTTTTACGAAGACGAGTGCAGCCTGCAGATGCCCTTCTTCCAAGAAGGCGCTCGTTTTCTGCAGGAGTTCCATGGATCGCAAGGCCATTAGAAGGGTCGTAAAAAACCGCAAAAGGCATTTCAGCTTGGAATTTCTTTGAAACATAATCATTTTTTAGCATTTTGACTCTGTAAAACCCAACCGGAGTTTTACCATCAGCTTTGACTTCAACGTCTTGAATTTTTTTAGAAATGGATTCTTCTTTACCGGTGGAAATTCGCCAGCTCCGGTAAAACTCAAAATCTTTTTTCACGGGATTGTAAGTAAAAACACTTAAGGATTGCGCCGAGTGCGAACTTTTAGGTTTGGATTTATCGATAATGGCAATCACGCGGTACCCAAGAAATGGGTCCCGCAGTACAGATGGTGCAGAGAACACCATCGAAGGTAGCAAAAAAAGCAACGCTATTAGAAATTGCACAAGACTTTGTCAAGACTCTTACCAAGCTTGGTTCCGCCAGGGAGAAGCGTTGGATCTGTATTCTTCTCGGCGCGGACCTTTTGAATCTTTCCTTCAGCCGTAAACTGTACATCGATGTTTGTGACTTCATAAGAAGTTACAAAAACGATGGGTCCGCCAATCCATCCACCTAAGGAAATGTCTAAGCCTGTTTTTATCGTCTTGTAGTCCTCTCTGGTTTCAAGAGAGTAATTTTGGCTTGGATCATGGGTTGCCAAGTCTTTTAAAAAATAAGATCGAAGAGAGGTTCCTTGCGCATCGAAAACTTCAAGAACACCGTTTTCGCCTGTCATCCAAAGCGAGCAGGTCGCGACGGGCTCACGGTGAGTCTCTTTGATCGAGCGTGAAGGGAGGCAACCTGCGGTCACAAATCCACCTAAGTCAATAAGACAGCGACGAGCCTGAAGGCGCGCTGAACTGACTGTGACATAACTTCCGGCTTCAGGCTTGCCTGAGAGACTTTGCTCGCCCGCAAGGGAGAGATTTCCCACCGATAAAATAGTGCATACAAGAATGAATAGTTTCATAAAGGTCCTTTCTTTGACGCCATTAAGCCGACAACTGACAAAAAGTTTTTCATTTCAAATCCTTTTTAGAGGGTTTTCGTGTCTCAAACAGAGACTTTGCAAGGTCAGAGCCAGTTGTATTTCTAGCGAGGTGTCCACCTAAAGTGGCCGAAATTATTTCATAAAAATAGGCGGGGTTAGGATAGCGTTCGACATTCCTTGCGGCCTCCACTAGGTTCGCCCCCCAAACGGAGGAATTTATGAAAACAATGATCTTAGTGGCCATGTCATTGGCCTCATCGCTGGCATTTGGAATGAAAAACGACATGCTGATTTGCTTTAACCAGGATATTTCAAAGGGCTATTTTCACTATGTGTTTCCTAACGGAGTATTTCAGGTCGGAACTAAAATCACCATCACCGACTACGCTGAAGACTATAAGAAAATCAACGCCGTGGTGACGTCTCTTGACGATTATAAAATCGTTATCGACAGCAAAGCCTCTAATTTTAGACTTGTGATTGATCAAAATCGCCCAGTTAAGCCTGGCTACGGTATGGGTGATTTGGCTTGGATGTCTTATGTGAGCCATCGTGGATCTACCAGTTATCCCATCATATGTAACACCAGCGGTGAGCCCGTTCTCGAATAAAATGCCCCTTGAAAATTGCCGGGCAAGCGCTTAAAACACACTATGTCTGAAGTTCAGGCCCGGCAGCAAGCCCTCATCCAAGAGTTTTCCAAGTTTAGCAGTTGGGAAGATCGCTATAAAGCCATCATCGAGCGTGGAAAAAAAATGCCGCTAATGGCTGACGGTCTTAAAACCGAAGATCGCAAAGTCAAAGGCTGCCAATCCCAAGTCTGGCTAGAAGCACAACTAACATCAGAAAAGACGGTTCACTTTCAGGCTGATAGCGATGCACTTATCGTTAAAGGACTGATCGCCATTTTGCTTGAAGTCTATGATTTGACCAAGCCCCAAGACATTCTCCAGTCCTCAACGGATTTTCTTAAAGACATGGGATTTGAACAAAACCTGAGTCCGAGCAGATCTAATGGACTTTTTTCAGTGGTCAAACAAATCAAAAACTACGCACTCGCATTTGATTATCTTAGTCAGCTAAAGTGACATGGACCCGATGAACGTCGTCGTGATCGTCGACTTCGTTGAGAAATTCAACCACATCTTTTTTTTGAGCTTCTGTAAGCTCGGTGAGCTGACTTGGCTTCATGGAGAGCTCAGCAGTTTCAACATGCCATCCGCGATCTGTAAGAACCTTCACAATCTGCGCGAGGTCTTCGGGGTTGCCGTAAAACCCGTATTTTCCATCTCCGGATTTGTAAGATTCATTGGCGCCCGCTTCAATAGCCTCTTCATCGGGATCAAAGTTTCCAGACTTAGTGCCTTCGACGTGAGCGACTTTTTGAAACATCCAGTTGACAGATCCTAGCTCGCCTAAATTGCCCTCATGGGATTTGAAAAGACTTCGAATTTCAGGAGCGGTTCGGTGTTTGTTGTCAGTTTGGCATTCGATAATGACGCCAACACCGTGGGGACCAAAGCCTTCGTATGTGAGCTCCTCGATCTGTGCACCATCATCAAGTTGCCCAAGACCTTTTTTAATAGCACGATCGATGGTGTCTTTGGGAACCGAAAGTTTTTTTGCTTGAGCGAGCGCCATTCGTAAGCGGGCATTTCCTTCAGGGTCTGCACCTCCCAGCTTGACGCTGACGGCGACCTCTCTTGCGACTTTAGTAAAGGCAGCGCCTTTTTTTTGCGCGGCTTCGACTTTTCCTGCGGTTTTCCAACTTTTTCCCATAGGCTTCGAAAATACCCGGGGTTAGAGTTTATTGTCTAGCTTTGGCTCTGGCGGTCATTTGGAAAAGTTCAAACTGGAAAATCGGCTCAAGAGTGATGAGATGAGCTCGGTACACGCCTTGGCTAGGCCGTGAGGCTGAGTTGATCACCTGACTGGGGCCAAGAGTTCGAACTCCAAATTCCTCATGAGCATGCCCGCAAAGGATGATCTCGGGGCCCAGGTGTTTAAACATGTCTTGGACTTGTCCCAGATCCAAAAAGTTTTGCTCCCACGCCGACGTTTGCGGAAGTTCAAAGGGGAAGTGGTGGATTAAAACGAGGGTTTTTTTGTGTGGGCTTAGCCGACCAAGGAGGGTTGTAAGTCCCTGGGCCGAAACCACTCCTGCGCCAGAAAAGAAACAAGATTTGGGATGAGGATTCACCGAGTTTAGGCCTAACACTTGCCAGCGTCCATCTAAGGATTCTAACCAAGGAGCTGGTTTTAATCCTCGTTTTTGTAAAACTGCGTTCCATCGCTTGAATCCGTTTTGATAGGAACGAGAGGAGTAAGCCAGTCGTCCTTGAAGCCACCTTGTTTTTGAGAGCGGAAAAATATCATGATTGCCTGGAACTATGAGAGTTGGGCACGGCAACCCTTCTAAAAATGGCTCCAAGTCTTTGACGTTGCCCGTTTCAACCAAGTCCCCAGTGAGCGCAAGGTGGGACACCCCATGGGTTTGGACAAGGTCTAAAACCCATTCTTTTAAACCAGTGCTATTGTAGGCGCGGCAAATGTGAATGTCTGAGAGATGCAGAATTTTAGAAGTGCTCATGGGGGCCTAAAAACCGCCATTGACCTTCGGGCAAAGGCCCCAGCTTAATGCGACCAATGCGAACCCTCTTTAAACTTCGCACTTGAAGATCCACAGCCTCGCACATGCGGCGAATTTGGCGCTTCTTACCTTGCTTCAAGATAAAACGAAGGAGCTGAGGCTGAACGACTTCAACTTTAGCGGGGCGCAGGGGTTGACCATCAAGCTCAATACCGTAACATAAGAGTTTTATTTTTTCGGTGGTCACGTCACCACCGACGCCGACGATGTACTCTTTTTCGATGTCAGAGAAATCCCCAATCAACTTTTTTGCGATACGGCCATCTTGGCTGAAAACCAAAAGTCCACGGGAGTCAATATCAAGGCGACCACAAACGGCAAGTCCTTTGAAATGTTCGTTTTTAAGAAAACCCACATGGTCCTCGGAATCCTGATTTTCAGGGGTGATCAATTCCACCGCCGGTCGGTAAGGAGGCTCAGGTAAGTTTGAAACAAAGCCGACGGGCTTATGAAGTAAGATCGTCACTGACTGGTCTTGCGTTTTCTGCGCTTTTGAATCGAGCCTGATGTCAGCGTTAGGATCTACCTTCGTTCCTAAAACAGAAACCCGTTTGCCGTTGACGAAAACTAATCCTTTGGCAATGTAATCATCAGCCTCGCGCCTGGAACAGAGGCCACGTTGACTCATCACTTTTGAAAGTCGTTCTAGAGGGCCGGTCATTTGTAGTGATAAACGATGTGGCCATCAAGGTCTTTGAGTTTTCCGTCAACGTCTTTTTTGGGAGCTACCCGGCCGTCCATGGCCAGGAGCTTGGCCCCATCTTCCGAAAACGAAAAAGTGAGCGGCGAAACCAGCGCCGCAATAATAAAGCTACTCGCCTTCATGCGAATTTTAATAACTTTAACATCTCCAATTTTGTCTTCACCCATTTTTTTTAAATTAAAACCTACCGTCTCGACGCGATCCCAAACGGCGTGCCTTACAGAAATCTCCTTGCCCTCCATGAGTTCTTTCCAATGAGCTTCAACATAGGCTACGAAGTTTCCAGAAACAGTCAGGTTATCTACTTTTTTTTCTTCGGCGTTTTTGACAGAGCCATCTTTATCAGTACGCGTGAATTTGACTTTATCTCCGACAATCTCAATGACTCCCTTTTGGCCGGTTTGTTTTTGGTCAATAGAGTAGGTAATAAGTTCACTGCCTTTAACCTTAGAAGTTTCTTGGATCACGACGTCACCTTTGGTGTTTTTGTAGGTTGTCGTTGAGTCGGTGATCCCATCTTTAACGGTGGAGACAGATTCGGTGGTAAACATAAGATCTTTTGGATCTGTGCCTTTAGAAAA
>JBGATJ010000099.1:0-10342 GCA_044229295.1 Pseudobdellovibrionaceae bacterium | reverse complement strand
AGTAGGATTTCCCGGAGGAGTTGGTGTAGGAGTAGGATTTCCCGGAGGAGGTGGTGTAGGAGTAGGATTTCCCGGAGGAGTTGGTGTAGGAGTAGGATTTCCCGGAGGAGTCGGCGTAGGAGTAGGATTTCCCGGAGGAGTCGGCGTAGGAGTAGGATTTCCCGGAGGAGTTGGCGTAGGAGTGGGATTTCCTGGAGGAGTTGGTGTAGGTGTAGGATTTCCTGGAGGTGTAGGAGTAGGAGTCGGTTGCCCTTCCCCATCGCCGCCCTCGCCGATTACGGGAGCACCGTCTCCCCCTTCACCGATGATAGACTCCCCATTAGTTGGAGTTCCGTCAAAAGCGCTGGTTGAGGAGAGCACTGTTTCTTTATAAGGATTGAACTGCGAACAACCGACGTTGAATAACGTCAATCCTAAAAGAGCGAGCGCTAAAAGCACTGGCTGAGAAAAAAATCTGCGAGTTTGTGTTTTGAAAAATTCCATGTAACCACCTTGTACATGGAGTAATTTGCAAGGGTCATTCCGGCGAGGCCACCTGAAATTTTCAAAATGAGACTCGAAAAACAAACTGGTGGTTATCGAGTCTCACGTTGAAACAGTGGTTTTCATCGAGATAAAGTTGCGAAATTGAGCGCCAACTTTGTTACCGATGTGTCAAATACTTAGTGTCTCAAAATGATCACTTTATTTTCGGATGATGGAAGTGAAGCTGTCGATCACAACCGTAAGAAACGACGCTTTCATGAGCTAGGATATTACCAACCTTTTTCCATCCAGGAGCTTTGGGATCTTTTGTCGTGTCTGAAAGGTAAATATCAAACGCGAGTCCATTTGAATGGTGCTTAGAGATGTTAAGTTCCTCTCTAAAATCAGCTTCGTTATTGAGAACGTTGCTAGAAGACGGCTGAATCGCCATCCAATGCGGCGTTTTAACAGCTTCGTTTTTATCTAATCCTGCTTCTGAGATTTCGTAGAGAGGACGGAATTGGGGATTGGAATCGGCGCCCTTGAAAGCAATACCGAGGCGAAGCCCTAAGTACACCATGCTGAAATCAAAACCAACAGGAGGCTCGTTGGTCAAAGTGGTTTGCAAAAATCGCGGAATCTTAGTTCCTGTGAGAACGTCGACAGTAAAAAAGTTGGCGGTCTGTACTGAGGCATCGAGATCGTTGGTTGGAAAAACTTTGCCAGCAAAACCAAAACCACGTTTAGCTCCAACTACGGTGTTGCTGGTCGCAGTTGAAACACGGCCGATAAAAGGCGCCGATGTTCCTTTTTTAAAAAGACCAGAGTAGCCAGAGTCTTCAGTGATATTCCATTCGCCAATCAAGCAAATTCCGTTGGCGTGTACCAACTTATCAAGACGAGGAAACGAATCGCTGTGGTCAGCGAGAGTTCTCTTTGCGTCTCGTGAAATGAGGTCAACTCCATTTTTTACAAATTTTGAAGTCGTCACCTGATAGTGGGGAAGAGACCCCGAGCGATAGACGTCCAATTCTTTTTGGACCTCAGGATTTTGCGAGACTTTCGGAGCATCAGTGATGAGCGACTTGATGCTGTTGAAAGATGCGCCGTACGATTGAGACATAGAAAGCAAAGTGATGAATGTTAGGATCATGAGACCTCCTCGTTGCGGGCCAACCTAGTGTTAGACGGAAGTCTTGGCAAGAGATTTTAGAACGTGGAGCTGATGAGCTGAAGTCTTGGGTGAAATTTCAAATGGCTCTTTGTCACTTCAAGAATCGGGGCGAAGCCAAGATCCGGTGCGAGCAGATCATTGAGGCGTTTGCTCTGAATTCGAATGCGATCGTAGGATCCTTCGGTGAGAGAGCAGTCGTAGACAAATCTGCATATCTCATCGAGAGTCCAAAGCTTTTTGAGCGAAGCGCCTTTGAGAAAACGCAGTGTCACGGGCTTTTCTAAAAATAGGCTTTGCTTTTCAAAACGAAGGTTTTTCATTTTCTCGTCTAAAAAAACGTGCAGCATGGGCCCTTCGGTCCTGACATAATCTAACCAAAACTGTCTACTGAGTAGGCTCATAGGTGCGAGTAATAAAGTCAATTGTGTTAGAAAAAGTACATCCATTTTTTTATTTTTTTGCGCGGCAAGTGTTTGAAGTTTCAAATACTGAGCTAAACTCATTTGCGAGAGAGCCTGCTGCCGATCAATGTCAATAGGAAGTCCTTTTGACAATAGGTCAAGGGCTGTTTCGAAAGGGGTTATCGGAGAAGGTCCTTGGAGAGTGGAGTTTTTGCCGTAGTAAAGCAGCCGTTCAAGGTAGTCGAAATAAATCCACCGCAGATCCTGCGGTAAAAAGGGAGCTGACAAAAGTTTTTCAACCCGAGGCCGAGCAAGTGCGTCTCCAAAGAGCTCAAACTCGCACATCAAAAGAGCGTGCTGCACCTCAATGGCGGCATAAGGATTGACATGTTTTTCGTGAAGCTGAAGGAGAGTTTGATAGTGGGAGGCAAGCTCCGTGCGTTCGTTGACAAAGCTCTGCACTCTCAGCAGTGCTGAAAGGATCAGCTCTTTTTGATTTACATGCAAAGCGCTTTCTGTCCGAAAGTTTTGCCAGCATTCCAATAGCAGCTGATTTGCAGCAAACAGGTCTCCTGTTTCCTCCAAGAACTTAGCAATGGTTACGGCACTTCTTGTAAAGCTGTCGGGACTCAGGGCCGATTTCACCTTTTCGAAACTAGAGCTGAGATCTTCAAACGCATTTTTCCAACTTACGAAATCATTAAGTTGGTAGTGACAGCTGGCAATATCAGCAAGCAGGCCAAGGTGAGGACCAAAAGATTCAATGGTGCTTTTGAGGTGTCCCAAAGCTGTCTCAAACTCTCCCTGATGAATCAAAATCTGAGCTAAGCAGTGCTGTTGAATGCGTGACTGAACAGTCGTGGATCGCGGAAGGTTTTCAGCAACCACTCGAGCGCCCGCAAAGTCCTGATTAAAAAGATGAGAGTAAAACTCTTTTGTCACCAAGTTCCCACCTTGGGACCTGGGCCACCGGTATTTCGAATTCCAATGGAACTCCAAAGTGGTGTGGCAAGAAAGGAACATAATGATTCGGCTTTGCCATCGATAGTGACGGTGGTGCTGCTAATCTCTTGAACATTTAGCGCAAGTTGAGACTGAACGCGAGCTTTGAGCTGTTCGGAAGTTTGCGAAGAGTATTTAATGCCGACTAGCGGGAAATCTAAAAAATAAACTTGGCCATACACTTGCCATAAGTTTGCGGTGAGTGGTTCAATTTTTTCTATCACCTTCTCGAGCCTTCGAAGGCAAACCTGAGGGTCATTGATATTTCCAAGCTTCAGAGGTTTTCGCAACGAAATACCGATTTGCTCAAGCTCTTGCTCGACTTCATCTTCGATGGCAAACGCGCGAAGACTCGCAAATGCAAAGTTGATTTTGGGTTCTCGAACAGCAGCAAGCCATGACTCAGAAGTCAGGTGGATCTCAGGAATAGTCAAAGGGGCCGGAAGATTATTTTGCATTTGCCCAAACTTCCAAACGGTTTCTTCTCTCAAAAGGGATTTCGAATCTAGACTGACTGCAAGTTCGTGGATGACTGGATAGAAATACTGACCACTGAGCACGTCACTCACAGTGAGCTTCATGAGTGTAAAGTTGGTCACGTTGGAAAGTCCAAAAAGGCTCTCTCTAGCAATTGGAGAGTCATCTGGAAAAATGAGGTAAGTGAAGACTTTAGGCAAAGGGCTGGCTTTGTCTGTTGTCGCAAGTCCACTTAGAGTTGTTGCCTGATGTCCTAAAGATTTCGCCCACTCTTTGCTAAGCGCAAGACTCGCGCCTGTAAAGTGAGCGATAAGCTTGGGATTTTTTTGAAAGAGCTCGGTAGCGACGAGTTTTCCCATGGGAGTTTTTGCGAATTTTCGGATCACGGCGTCTGTTAGCTCTTGGGCCCGGGGATCTTGCTCGTAGCGGATTTCTCCACTTGGTGAGGACATCGTGATTTTTCTAGGACCGCAGTTGATCACGTCATCTTTAAAGTAGGGGCATAGGTCACTAGGTCCAATCCAAAGTGGGCGGCTTAAATTCTTCAAGGAGCTAAAGGTTGAGGCTGGACTTACACAGCTCAAAAGAGTGAGACTTAAAAGGGCGAGGAGTTGTTGGGTCATAATGCCAAGCAATATAGCTGAGAACAGAGCTTTAGGAAACCCACCCGCCTTGAACATCCCCGAACATGGGGCTAAAGCGTAAAAATAACATGGTTTTTAGGGAATTCGAGACTCAGTAACAGCGAGTGCTAAAGGGAGAGTAGAGCACCGTTTCATGAACTGTACGTTTCTTACCCGTTTCGTCGCAGAAGATTTCAGCATTGTAGTAAACTTCTCTGCGATAAGGGGGCGTTGAATCACACAGCCACGATGTCGCGTAGATGGAATCGGGAATGTAGTGACAGCCATACTTTCTGGCTTCATACTCCGCCTTCTCAATACCAACATCCATGCACATCTTTACGAGGTCCGAGCAGGCCGCAAAACCCTTTATTGAAAATCCAGAAATTACAAACAGAACAGCAAGAGTTAATTTTGCCATGGTTTTTCTCCCCAATTGATATATTGCTGAAAACTTACCTACGTCACGCGGGTCCAATCAAGAGAAATTCAGGAACTGTGGTGATTTCTGGGTTTCGAGGTCGAACATGGGGCTAAAGCGTAAAAATAACGTGGTTTTTAGGGAATCCGATTGCTCGCGGGCTTGAGTTAGGGTTTACTTTGCCATGTTAAAATTGCTCTTCTTTTTTGCCTCGGTCAATCCCGGGGCTTGGGCCCAAAGTCTATCGACGACGAATCAATCGACGCTTTCGGTGGATCGAAATCCCGTAGTCCCTCGAAACCCAGAAATTACTGACGTCAAGCTCAAGGCCGAAAGTGGGGCTGCCTCCCGCTACAGTCTTAAAACCAACCTCCTGTACATGGGGCCTCCAGTCAATGATCTGTCAGCTCCCGATCAGCCTAATCCCGATGGCTCGGTGGGCACTTACCAGACGGTGATTATAGGGAATATCGGTGGTCGCTATCGAATGAATTCGCAAAGCGCTATCTCGCTTTCTGGGGGATTAAAGATGGTCCATCCTTTTCACGGCATGGATCGCCAAGATGTCAACAATCCATCCCTCACCTTTGACTACACATCAAAAGTGCGCGGTATTCAGATGCGGCAAGCGGCTGGTGTGATGATCAGAACTGTCCCCGAATATTTGGCTGTAGGACAAAAAGGATTGTTTTTAGACAATCAATCTATGGTTTATGATATTCCAGAAAGTGGTTTTTCCTTAGGACTTGAGCTAGTCTTGTCTTATTACTTTTATGATCGTTCTTATCGAGCGGCTGATGGAAAAGCTCCTCAATCCAATGTTGATGTATGCCCAGGGGTCAAATACAACATCACTGACAAACTCAATGTCTCAACGGCAACACTTCTCTCATGGTGGAATCCTCGATCTACGAGCGATGGGACAGTTTTACTCAACAAATCTCTGCAGCAAAAAATTGGACTTGCTTATGGTGTGAGCTCTGATTTTTACGTGAGCCCATTTATTTTATTTTTCCCTCAAGGCGCATTCAATCCGACCCTTAATGTTGCCACCATATTCTCGGTTTATTAGTGATAAAGTTTCGCGGGGTCATTTTTGATTGCGACGGGACTTTAATCGACTCCCTTGGTTACGCTTTAGAATCTTTTAACTACGCTTTGGCTCAAATCGGAGAGGGTCCTAAGACCGCTGCCGAGGTGAAGCGGTTTTTTGGAAGAGCTGCCGACCGAATTTTTTTTGGGCTCCTGCGGGACGAACAAAAAGCGTTGAGTGCGTTTGAACATTATTTTGAACATCAGTCAGGGTTGGCTGTTGGGATGAGACTTTTTCCAGGTATCAGGAATCTTCTTGAGCAAATTCATGAAAAAAAAATTCCTATGGCTGTGGTGACGGGTCGACACGAGCGGGACCTTCTCGCCGTTCTTGCTCCTCACGAGCTTGATAAGTTTTTTATAACTTTGGTTTCGGACAATCAGCTTTCCTATTCTAAACCTCATCCTGAGGGGATTTTGCGCGCGGCAAAGATCATGGGGATAGATCCTAAAGAGTGCATTTACGTCGGCGACTCTGTGACTGATATTCAAGCCGCCCATGCGGCGGGTGCTGCGGGGATCGGTGCTTACTGGGATTCTCTAGCGGATCCCGTGGCGCTACAAAATGAGAGGCCGTATCTTCTTGCAAAATCTCCTGATGAGATTTGGGTAAAAGTTCAATCGGCGTTAGTTTAACAAACTGTCAAACTTACGTGCGCCCTGCTTCAATTTGAAACGTCTCAAGGGGAAAGCACGCTCAAGGTCCAGGCGCCAAATACCGAAACGTCCTTCATAGAGGAACGTTAAGCTGATGAAAAATCTTAAAATGACATCCAAATTTTTAGGTGCGTGGAGTTGGTTGCCTTTAACCCTTGCAATTGCAGGATGCGGAAGCGCAACGAGCAGTATCTCTGATCTTCTGGAGGAAGTATCTCCGGTCGAATGGTCTGCGAAAATTTCCACCAGTAGCGATGCGATCAATATCATGGAAGGAAACGGCGTTAACGTCGTTTTCGTTTTGTCTGAAGAGTCAAAATCAAGCGCCAATTTTGATTGGGAAATTGTTGATAACGAGACGCGATTCGTAGCGGCCTCTGGGTCTGGAAAATTAACTGACGGGAAAAAGAGTTTTTCATTTTTAGCTCAGACTATTAATGACTCTCTTTATCAAGGGAACACCGCATCCACTCTTAAAGTCCGCGGGCCGAAATTCACTAACGAAGTGACCATCCAACTGAATGTTATTGACGATGAGACGAACATTGGTCTTTCGCTTGCTCCAATTTCTGTCAGCGAAAGTGCCGGAAGCACGGCTTTGACTTTTACTCTTTCAAACGTTGCTAAAGAGGACGTGACTTTCAACTACGCAACCTCTAGCGGTACGGCGACCTCGGGAGTTGATTTCGTCGCTCTTTCGGGAACCGCGACTATTCCTGCTGGCCAAACGACAGTGACAAAAACTCTCTCCATTTTATCTGACGGCTTGTTTGAGGGTGATGAGACATTATCTGTTGCGATCACTAATGCCTCAAGTGCTGCAACGATCATCACTCCATCGACCACGGTCACCATTGTCGATGATGATAGTCCTCCGACTCTTGCGATCAATAACATCAGTGTTGGAGAAAACGCTGGACCTGCAGTTTTTACTGTAAGCTTGTCTCAAGCCTCCGGAAAAGATGTTTTGGTGAATTATGCAGCTTCGGGAGTGTCTGCGATTGTCGGTGTTGATTTTAATGTAAGCCTTGGAACCCTCACAATTCCCGCAGGTCAAACCAGTGGGACGATTTCGATTCCGCTTGTGGACGACCTTACTTATGAAGGCAATGAGACCTTCACTGTGGATCTTTCATCGCCTACAAATGCAACTCTCCTTACGAGCCAAGGTGTGGGCACTATCGTGGATAATGACTCAGTTCCCACGATCGCCATTGCCGATAACTCAGCTCTTGAGGACTCTGGAACTCTCGTATTTACCGTCACCAAAACAGGAGCCACTATATTTCCTTTAACGGTGAACTATGCAACAGCAACCGGTTCAGCTTCATCAGCTGATTTTACAGCAACGTCAGGAACTTTGACCATCGCCGCCGGCGCTACAACAGGAACAATTTCTGTGCCTTTGACTGCAGACAGTGTTTACGAAGGTCATGAAACGTTCACCATGACTCTTTCGAGCCCCTCAGGAGCTACTATTTCAACAGCTACAGCAACAGGAACCATCACTAACGATGATACTGCACCTACTGTTGCGATTGCCGCAAACTCAGTGAACGAAGATTCTGGACCGCTCGTGTTTACCGTGACAAAAACCGGTTCTACGGCTTATGCTCTGACTGTCGACTATACAACTTCTAGCGGAACAGCAACTGCCGGCTCAGACTTTACGACAACATCCGGAACATTAACAATTGCCGCGGGAGCAACCACAGGTATAATTTCAGTACCTGTTACTGCTGATGCCGTTTACGAAAACGACGAAACCTTTACAGTCACTCTTTCAAATCCAACTGCAGCAACAATTTCAACAGCTGCAGCAACGGGAACTATTACTAATGATGATACCGCTCCTACTATTGCTATTGCGAATAACTTTGTGAATGAAGATTCAGGGCCCCTCGTTTTTACGGTGACTAAAACAGGTTCAAGTGCACTTCCGTTAACTGTGGATTATACAACCAGTAGCGGAACGGCGACTGCTGGTTCTGACTTTACGACGACCTCAGGAACCTTGACCATTGCAGCGGGTGCGACTACTGGCACTATTTCTGTTCCTATAACGGCAGACTCTGTCTACGAGAATAACGAAACTTTCTCGTTGACATTGTCTAACCCGTCGGGCGCTACCATCACCACGGCGGCTGCAACCGGAACGATCACCAATGATGACTCGGCTCCGACCCTTGCTATTTCTGATAGCTCGGTTGCAGAAGATTCCGGACCATTGGTATTTACGGTAACAAAGACGGGTTCAACAGCTCTTGCTCTTACTGTTGACTATGCGACCTCAAATGGAACTGCATCGTCCGCTTCTGATTACACGTCAACAACAGGCACTTTGACAATTGCAGCTGGAGCTACTAGCGGAACGATCTCAGTTCCTACAACCATTGATGCGACCATCGAAAATGACGAAACTTTGACTATGACTTTGAGCAACGCTTCGGGAGCTACCATCACGACAGCCGCGGCAACAGGAACGATCACTAACGATGATTCTCCGACGATCTCTGGTGTTTCGCCTTCTCAAGGATCCGATGTTGGTGGCACAACCATCACTTTGACTGGAACAGGTTTTCTCTCGGGGGCAACAGCGACTGTTGCAGGTGCAACTTGTACATCACCGACAGTCGTAAGCTCTACGTCTTTTACTTGTGTAACGCCAGCTGGAACTGCGGGAGCGGTCGATGTCGTTATCACCAACTCAGTAGGTTCGCAGCCATCAGGGACACGCTCAGGAACTTCAACAGGCGGTTACACCTATCGGGCTGACAACTGGAACTTTGGGGTTTCTGGGGACTTTACTTTTGATTCGACGTTATTTACAACCTCTCAAGCTCTTAACAAAGCAACATTAACTCCACTGGATTTGACACAGAACACGCAAGCCGAGTTTGACTCTGGAATTCATGTCGGAACGGTTTACTCAGGCAGCAGTTTGAAACTTGATTCAACCACTTCTGCTGTCACTGAAATGACATCGGCCTGGGCTCCAAAGTGGAGTAATCTTGTAGGATACTGGAAACTAGAGAATGACTTTCAAGACTCAAGAACTGGAAATCACCTGACGGGTTCAGGGGGCGCGACATTTAGCGCGTCAAGCCGAGTTGGAAGCTATGCAGGTTCTTTTGATGGCGTGGACGACTATGCCTCAGTTCCTGATCCTGCCGATGGTTCTTTAGATTTTGGAACAACATCTTTTAGCTACGCGGTATGGGTGAATGTCACTTCAAGCGCAGGAACACTAGACGTGCCAATTTCTAAGGGAGGATCAGGCGGTTCTCCTGGATATAAAATGGAACTAGGAACTGGAAGCTGGGACGCTCGCATTCGCGATATCGGAGGCACAGAGATCACATGTAACTTCGGAACAGAGGCTTCGTTCCTAGGACGTTGGGTTTATCTGAGTGTGTCGATTGACCGAACTAACACGCTCATGCGCTGTTTTGTCAACGGTCAACAAATCTCAACCGGAACTTTGACTTCCAGTGGGGTGAGCAACAGCACGGTATTCCGCATAGGTCGTTACAGTACCAGTGAGTATTTCAAAGGTCTGATTGATGATGCTGCTATATGGAATACCAATCTTGATGCTTCTGATTTTCAGTTGATCTACGATCGTCAAAAACAGAAATATTCTGGAATTTACACATCGCCCGTGGGCTCTGTTCCAACAGCGACGTCTTTCTCTTCAGCTCGTTGGGTATCATCACTTCCGTTTTATAAGGAACTTCCTGGAGAGACCACAGGAGATACAACGGCCGATCCAGAATCATCTAGCGATTACTCAGCGATCAGTTCTTCGAGCGAGGATCTTTCAAACGGACTTTTCGGTCTTTGGCACTTTGACCAAAGTTCTTGGAACGGAACCAGCGGCGAAGCCGTGGACTCCTCAGGAAAATCTCACAACTTAACTGCCCAGGGCGGAGCGACCACTTCAACAGAGGGGCCCTTCAAAAATTCAGGAAGTTTTGACGGAGTTTCTAACTTCTTATCATCGTCGTCTTTTGACCTTGGGAACTTGTCG
>JBGATJ010000098.1:0-10583 GCA_044229295.1 Pseudobdellovibrionaceae bacterium | reverse complement strand
GTCAGCTAGTTGAATACTACTTCCTTTACAAAGATCTTGTTAAACTTCACCGCAAATTTGGATTTGGAACTGCGCCAAGAACATCCGAAAACTTCACTGAAGCAATTTGCTGTCACCTCTTTGGTTTTAAAAAGGCATTTCAGCTCAAAAAAACTAGAGAGTATGATCTTGAAGATCCAAAAACTGGTCAGAGAATAGAAGTTAAGGCTACTACAGACAAAAAGGGTCGAACGAGAATCAATCCAAATTCAAAATTTGACAAATTATTTTGGCTGAACTTTCAACTCGATGTGGATGTGCTTCACATTGACGTTAAAGATTATATCTTATTCTCGTCGTACTTAGAAAAGCATTCTTCAAAAGAGAGAGTGAGCATAACCCTCTCAGAATACGGACAATCCAATTTAACGTTTTTTAAATTTGAACAGTCAGGCCTAATTGTTCCAATGGACCTAAATGGATACTTATCTTACCTTAAGAAAATTCCAGCTTAATTGACTTCAGCTATTAAACACTGTCCGAGTCAATTTTATTTAATTCGACCTGAGAGAAATATTTCTTTGCTTCCTCAAACAAAAAGTCAAAGGCCTTTTTCTCATCATCTGGCCGTTTGTATTCAAGCTTAATAATCTCAAGGTACTTGATAAGGCTCGTCTTACGCGCTCCTGATTTCATACTCTTCTCCTGAAATACCCTAAATAAAGGCCAGTCTGGAGTGAGCTCCCTTGAAGTAATTGACTCAAGCTCGCCAATTGACAACACAAGCACGGGGGTTAGGTTCTGAATGCCTTCAAAAATCTTAAGGCGTTCAATTTCCTTATCTAAGATAAAATAAAGTGAATTGGTGAAGAGAATCTCTTCAGATAGTATGATTACTGGAGTGATCAGTTTGGGGACATAGCCTAACTCCTTATTATTCAATTTGATTGCAGCATCACGCAGCTGCCACAGGGCTCCCTTTCTGCGATTTGATTTTTTTGCTTCTTCGTGGGTAATTGTAAAAGAGACTCTCACCCAGTCACGAATTTTTTCTGAGTCTTCAACAGATAAATCAATGGCAGCTAACGACGGTGGCTTGAATTTCGACTCTACAATTACAGTGCCTTCAGGCGACTCAAGCAAGGCATCACAAATTTCAACCCCATCTGAATTCTTAGGGTTAAATACAAGTCCCGTCGACAAGGAGCCACTGCTGGGTTTAATTTTTCTAGCAAATAGATTGTTCGCATAACGCTCAAAAGCCTCTCCAAGTGGCCCATAGAGACTTTCTATACGATGACCAGCATCTACAAATGCGCCCTGGACTGAGAGCTCAACGGATCTCAAAATTAAGTGTGGCGCAAGCAGCAGAAAAGCTTCATCTGCTATTTCAATAAAAGGATATTTTGTCAAAACGGAGAGCACTCGTGATGACTTAAAATAGTTTTCTCCCAATGAATTTTTAAACGAAAGAAGCTGCTTGTTATATTCCAAAAATGGGAGTGACATTTTTTTTAGTAGCGGGAGCATATCTTTTTCAGCAAAGTTACCGTTAAAAAAACTTCGCTCAACGAGAGCAATCTTCGTAAAATCCTTTACCGTTAACCATGGTACGTTTAAGGGAAAAAGAAGTCGGATCAGCGTCTCAAAATCCACACCGACACGTAGTTTTAACGCCTCATTCACCTTAGATTTTACATCGGAATCAATAGAGCTCAAAGTGTCAGAAAAAATTGAATAGAACCTATGTATCCTTGAAGAGAAAGTTCCCAACGTTCCCAGCAATGGCGCTTGGACTAAATTCTGTCTCAAAAATCTATAGTGCTTAAATTGTTCATCCTCGGTACTAGTTGCATCAAAAACATGGTCATTCATTACAAGAAGACAATAAGCAAACTCATCGACAAATTTGTTTGCATCGCGACCGCTACCATCAACTGGCGACTCGATTAAACTAATTGCTAACAACCCATTTATAAGATCAGGGTTTACAATATAGAAGTCAGAGTACTTAGAGCCGTTGAAGTCTTCGGTAATTTTCAGCCCTTTTGAACAACCAAATTTTACTCCCTGCTCTAATAAATCTCTTTGTACACTGTCTCTTTCTGCCGATTTCATTCCGTTGTGGGCCATGTAGTTTGCGAGCCTCGATAGCAACGGAAGTACTGTGCCCTGCTCAAAGCTTTTAATTATTGAGACAGCCTCTTCAATCGGCCTCACTGCACCAAAAATGGAAAAGCAAGATGTTGCCCCTACCACACCAGTGTCTTTTAGAAATAACTCTCGATATTCCGTAGTAAGATAGGTTGGAACATAAATTGAATTTTGCACCGACATATCGGCAATTGGTTTAGGGACCAACAAGCCAGGCTTCTTGACCATCTTTCTCCTAAACGGTTTGAAAAATCGGCTATTCAAAATAAATATCTACTTTTTAATCCTATTGTAGGGACTTTGATTTGTCGGCTTTAAAGACACGCCCACTTGTGAGGCCCTATTTCTAACGGCATCCTCTGTCCGTCCGAGCTTTAGACCAATAACTCTTGTTGGTGTATTTTGATCAGCTAATTTCTTTAGCTGCTTTACATCTCCTGATGACCATTCTTTACCACTATTTCTTGTATATTTTGGCATTGACCCCTCCCTTTGATTTAAAGGAAAATTTGTGTCTTCATTTTACTCTGTCAAGTCTATCAATAGCCTTTTCTGCGAATTTACCCACATTCACAAGAAACTGACCAAGTTGCTAAACCTATAAATCTAGGCCTGGAAATTTCAACTGAGAGTCATATGTGCTCTTTGATTCATCTCCAGAAAAACGCCAGTCATAGCCATAAGCTTTTTTACGATATCCATAACCAGTCGTACAAGGCTTGCGTAAGCAAACAGAACTAATTGAAGACACACAATTCATATTTTTAGCCTTGCCGTTATCAACCAACCATTTCGCAGCTTCATGTTGGCTCTTAAAACGTTTTAAAACTTTCCCAGAAAACAAATCAATCATACAAACTTCTTTGCTTGTCTTCGCAGCTGCTGCTTTTGCTCTTTTGCTTGCATTAGCTTTTGCTTTCTCTGGGTTCTTGTCTCTCCAGCTCTTTAAGGAACCCTTGCGCTTCTCTCTAGATTCTTTGCTTGCAAGAGATTTCAGCCGATTCACTTCCCACGCCGCATGCTTTTCTGGGTTTTCTTTAAGATATTTTTTGAGACTGGCTTTCCGCTTATCTTGGACTTCTTTAGTCTTTACTACTTCGTGATTCTTGCGTCTTGCAGCCGCATACTCTAGTGGACAATCCTTCATCCATTTCTTAATGCGAACTGCAGACATCTTACGATATTCATCAGTACTCATGACCTCTTTTATTCTTCGACTTCGCTCTCGCAGTGCAGGCGTATCACCTGATCGAAATGCCTTTTTTGCAGCCTCAAGCATTGGTTTGAATTGGTCAGGGTGACTTTTCATGTACTGACGTTTTTTTTCGCTAGTTTCAGCCAAAGAGGGATGCTTGGTCGTACCGCCCCCACCTGCAACTAAATTTAGGCATTTCTCATCTGCCAAAAGGTCTTGGTCGACAATTGTGGCCTCAAGCTGCTCTGTCTCCTCAGCTGTTTTACATGAAGCAATGTAATAACGTACAAACTGTCCCGTATTGCTCTTGAACTTATTTTTAAATTTGAGGCCCGACCCCTGGTATCTAGTCAACTCAGACCATTTGGGTCGGTTTACTTTGCCAATATAGTATTCGCCGCTCTCCCAGTTTATTTGGATGTAAATGGCTCTATAGTAACCATCCGTACCGCTACGCTTGCGAACAAGCTCACTAGGGGTCAAAACATCAAACCAACGATCTTTGGAGTCGCAGCCAAACTCCCCTATTAAAACCCAATCTAGCTAATGTTCGCTAGAATCGAAAGAGCTCGAGGCATCATTATCCCGACAATTCAAAAGGGCTAAACTCCCTCCAAATTTTGATATTTTCATTAATTGGGGTGGTCGCCCCAGGATGATGCTCGCTCAGACTCCCCCCCATTTTTGAGTAGAACGGACCAAATGTGAGCCTTTTAAACACACTGTCAAGCTGAGTCGGCCAATAGGAACCTGAATCCATGCAAGGAACCAGCAAAATCATTGACCGGAACCACAATAGGGAACTAGATTTGGATTTGCAATTAACTAGTGCTTTCGTGGCTTTAAGCCTAAGCAACGTAAGCAAAACAGTCGTTCCAAAGCTTTAAGGTTAAGGGACGCCAATCTTTTTTAACGTTTTGATTTCACAAACATTTCACAAAGCCTCCGACAAAATATTGTTGGAATTTTGTTGGATTTGTTTTTCAGCCCATCTCGAAACTTCGGAACCAAGGGTTTGATTGCTCACATGGGAGTATCGATCAGTGGTGCTGAGATCGCGGTGACCCATAATCTCAGCAACTATTCTGCGATTCATTCCTGTTGAGTCGATGTAGCTGCAAAATGTATGTCTAAGACCATGAAAGTTGATTTTCTTGATTTGAGGAATACGCCTCAGTTCAGCCTGTAGCGTGCGATTCCAGTGGGATGACTCGATTGGCGCGTCTCCACCAAAAACGAACTCTCCAGTTGCTGTCCTCTGCATCTTAATCATCATCTCTCTAATTTGCGGAAAAATAGAGATCATGCGGCGATCTCCATTTTTGGTCCTGTCAGAAATCACCCGAGTCTTTTGTGCGCACGTTCGTTTTACTTCAATAAAACCCCTGTGCCCGCCTACCTCGAGATCTAGGTGGACGCAGTCCCACTTCAGCCCAGTGACTTCTCCCGCCCGCAAACCCGTATACAAAACGAGTTTCCAGAGGTTGTGGTGGGGACTCTGAGACGTTGCATTCAAAAAGAAAATCATTTCTTTATGATCCCAAAATCGGGGTTCCTTCGCTTTATGACGAGGTGTCTTCACGGTGAGAATGTCGTTAAGAGACATGTAGTCATCTTCCACTGCCTGCTTAACAATCATTTTAAAGATAGTAACTGCACTATTGATGTTGTAGGTGCTTACCTTTGACTTTTGCATTTCAAGAATAAAATTTCGGAGATGGATTTTCTCTAGATCCTAGTTGGCAGCTCCATTTATCCAGGATAACGCACATCCCAAAGATATGAGTAGCCGCAAGGAACGTGTGCCACTTTCAACGCGTATCCTTGCTGACACAAGGAAGATTCTTGAAAAGGCGGCTAAAGAGAACGGACTTTCATTGGCTGAATTGACGGCAAATGTCCTTGATGACTACGCGAATTGGCTGGGTAGCGAGAAGAAGAAATGACTTTCAAACAAAGGAAGCTGATCTGAGGCAAAATCTTCTACTCAAATTTTACAAATATTTTTCGGATGAGATCAGTCGTTTGTGGTCCTTCTTTAAGGGACATACTCAGCTCATCTTGGATTGTCGATTGGCCGAAGATAGTGGAGCCTCGGTAAACGTCATGAAGGTCGGAGAAATAAAGCCTTGGATCACTGGGAGAAATGCCGATTTTTACGAGATAAAAAGAGGTATTCATGTTAGCGATTCAGACCACTCGATCAAGTGGGGTCGGAGGATTTACTATAAAACGATTAGTAATCATCCGTTTATTGAGTTGGAGATTCTCTTTGGTTTTTCTCTTGGCGAAGGAGGAGCTTTTGATGTTGAGGTGTTCGAGCATCCACCACAGATAAACTTCGACGTATTCCAACAGGCGTCGATTCCAGTCGTTTACAATGTCACCAACAAGGGTTTCAGAGTGCGCTTTGAGAAAACTGGCTTCAGTACCTACGAAAAGTCATCATTTAGTCCAGACTTCAGCTTTTGGATCAAGGGTGAGGCAAAGCCACTATATAGGTCGGAGAAGATCATGGATCAAATCCGGCGCTTGATTGTATATGTTGGGATCACTCAATCTGCATATACAGCAGTCACGAAAGTGGCGGTATTTTTCGGAATTTCTATTCTGACTGGCCATGATCTCGTTGTAATCCCTCTTGCTTCCCTCGGTGCAATTTTATCTAAAATCCACCATCAACCTGAATCTTAAAGACATTTCAACCCCATACGGCAACGGAGCTCTATGGGAAGGTGGAGAGTCATCCCTACGGATTGGTCTCAAGACCTCTTGGAACCCTTCAATTCCTTGGTGAACTCAGCGTCAGTGACCAGACCGCAAGGCGCGGGATCAGTCGGATTCGCAGAAACTCGGTTTGGCCTTGGTCAGCCTGATCTTGGCGTAAGGGCAAAACCCCTCATTTTACTGCACGCACATGCGCTGGCAGAGAGCCAAAAACGCGAGCTTCAGCGTTAAGGTATTCGTGTCTCTAAATCTCTAGCAAAAAATACATTATCGGGTCGAAGGATCTGTAAAAGGCCTGAACCGCAGACAATCGGACATGGGAAAACGCTCAAAAAAATTTCAAAAAATTTTTGAAAATTTCAATTCAGTCACGACATGGCTCGTGCAAATGGACCAGGCTGAATAATCTTGATACCGCCATATCCGTCAAGCTCCAAGAGAGCCTTATCGCCGGTCACAATGTATTTGGCCTTGGCTCCCAAGGCGCAAATGAGAAATTTGTCGTCATCGGGATCGCGGCAAATCGGTTCCTTCAGCGGTTCAACCGCAAAAATCTCGGAATTGAATGCGATCAGATCAATAATGCCATCGACGTTCACTTGTGGATGCTTCCGTCTCAATTCTTGAGCAATCCGTCGATACTCTTCAATGATTTCTAGCGATACAGCGAGCTTGAATCGTCCATCCTGCCACGCCTTGAGGATCTTGTTTGGTGATCCGGACCAAAAAATTCCAGAAATCAATACGTTGGTATCCAGAACAATTGTCATTTCTCAGAACGCACTTTCTTGATGGCATTTTTTACGTCCGATTTCTTGAGTCCAGCTTTCTTGGCCGAAGCTCTCGCTTCTGAGATCATTTCGCTAAAATCCCTAAGTGGCGGCGGGTTTAAGGTCTTTAATATAACGACATCCCCTTGGCCAATAACGACGAACTGATCGCCTTCTTTTAAGCCCATACGTTCCCTAATATCCTCAGGAATGACAATTTGCCCTTTTGAGGAAAGTTTGGTTGTTGCTACGGCACCCATAAGGACCTCCATTCTTACTAGTAAGATTACACGAAATGGCAAAGAAATGCAAGACCTTTGGCACGGCCCTCTTCATGCCTGTGATTTCGCAAAATCATTGGCCTTGCTGCCGATCGATTTCATTCCGATGGCTATACCAGTTTTGTAATAGTTCTTGGCATTGCTTAGGTTATCGGCCTCGCCATATTCAAAATACCATTTGCCTAGATGAGCATAGGCATCAAGGCATCTTGCATCGCTTTTTAAGAGTCCCTTCATGGGCTTTATAGCGCATTTCCAGTCCCCTGAGTCCATCAGGTCAATACCTTCACCAATTGGACAATCAATGTCGTCAGGGTCGTAACCAGGAAGAATATTCTCCATCTCCCAAGACGGTCTTTTGCCTGTTGCAATAATTTTATCATAAGGGTGCGACGTCTCAGTCGCATCGTAATCCTGGAATTCATCCTTTGGGTCCCAATTGCCAAACGATTTTATTTCAAGTTTTGCCAATATGGGCGATCAGGTTAGCTGCTTTCGTGTCGCTTCGGAACTGTATAAGATCCGATATGTCTGGATTGTGCCCATCGGACAATCGATGGCTAGGTGATTTGGTTTTCTTGGGAGATTTTTCAATTTTCGATTCCACTACATGTGCAACCTTGGTCCCGCATGAAATACAGATTCCGAGGATGATCAAATCCTCACCTTGGGAGGTCATTTTGACATTTCCAACACATGTCGTCTTTTTGCACGTCACACAATAAACATTGTTCAGGAGCTTTAACCTGGCTGATTGTGCAATCGATTCCCATAGGATTTTTGCCGGCGCTGTTTGAATCATGCTCCACCTTACCTGTGGAAGGGAAATGGCATTTAAGAAACTTCTTTGCAATTAATCAGGAGCGCGACTCCTTGATTCAGATATTTTCTGAACAGCGCCCGTGCAAGGCGATCAGAATACGTCCCTGGCATGCAGTTAGGCCTAGAAAAATTGGTTTGTTACCCGAAATTTTGTTGCCTGGATCTTTCAGGCAATTTAAAGAGTTTCTAATTGGAGAATTCAATGAGTCATATAGGCATTACGGCGCTTAAGGCGCTGGCTTTGGAAATGGAAGTCCCATATCAAACTCTTATGCGGAAGTTCATCACCGAAGGTCTCGCTAAGCGTAAAAAGGGCGCGTAGCCTTCAATCGCTGTCATGATTAATTTTTCTAAAGCTGAAAAAAAAGGGCTTCGCGAATTGGTTGGCGAAGCCTATAAAGTGGAATTAGCGAATGAATTGGCAAATCTTGAGGGGGCCTTCTCGTCGTGGCGCAAAGGCGAAATCGATGTTTTCGATTTGGATGACCGGATTCACGCGTATTATTCAGGTCCACGTAAGCATCTTTATGGGGCCTATCAATTACAAAGCCAGCCAGAAGCCATGGTGGCCCGTGCCTTGGCTCTTGGCCTGATCGACGGGGAAAAAGTTTCTGCCGAACTCAAGAAGAAGATTGAGCATTTGGTTGGATTTTTCAAGGAGACAAAATGAAAGGTGACGTTTCGCGATCATGTTTTGAAAGGTGAATGGCAAGGCGCGAGGGCTAGTCGATTGAACGAGCAATGGCGAGTGATTTATTACGTTGTTGCCAATGAAGTTAAAATTTTGGTGATGGAGGTTACACCGCATGACTACCGGAAAAAGAGTTAAGGAAATTCTGAAGAACGGAGATTTTGTTCCGGCAAAAACTCGATTTGCGATGACTCCGGGACAATCTCTTAAAATTATTCGTGAGCTACAAGAGCTCTCGCAAAATGAGTTAGCGAAACTCAGCGGCCTTCCTCAATCGACTATTTCTGGAATGGAGTCTGGACGGATCAACATTGGGGTTGAACGAGCCAAAGTTCTTGCTCACGCCTTGCGAGTCCATCCTGCCGTTATTGTATTTCCTGGCTGGGAAACAGAAAGAGCCTCATGAATACCTATGTCATCATGCTTAACAAGGTTCCAAACTGTGAAATGACGAAAGAAACGATTGGTCGCCATGTTTCTCATTTGAGAAGGCTGCACAAAAGCGGTCGCCTTATTCTTTGCGGACCGTTTGCCGACTACCCCTCAGGAATGGTTGTTGTAAACGCCTCAACCAAAGCTGAGGCAATTCAAATCGCAGAGTCAGATCCTTTTGTTAAAGAAGGATTTCGGACTTATGAAGTCCATACTTGGCTACTTGCTAATGAGGAAAATAATTATCTAGGCTAAGAGGTTTTAAATACGCACTCAAGGCGCTCATTTCTCCACCTGAAGCGCACCAAAAACAATCGCCAAAGCTCCAATCATCTGCGATAGCGCGAGTGTTTCATGAAAGAACAAAACTCCGATCGCCACACCAAACACCGGTTCCAAGTATTGACTGGCAACGCCAAACGTTGGGGTTTTACGAAGGCAGTAGGAGAAGCAAAAATAGGCGATCGGTGTGCTGACGCCCAACACGAAGAGAGAAGTCCATTGCTGAAGCCCAAGGTTTTGTTTCGGAAGTCCCTGAAGAGTCCAAATCGCTGCGCACGAAAGGAGAGAGGCCCATTGGGTGAGCGCCGATGATTCTAAGTCGGTGAGTGTGTTTTGAAATTTACGGATGGCTTGCGTGTATAAAACCCAGGTTATCATTCCGATGGTGATGAAGGTGAGGGCTTGCCATGTGATCTCCTCCACTTGGCCGAGAGTGAATAGAAAAGTGCCGATCAGGGCTAAGGCAAATCCTCTCACTTTTCGGGGAGTCAGAGGGATTTTCATGAGCAGAATTGCGAAAATGGGGTTTAGAGAAAAAATGACTACGTACCACGAGGCCGGGACCATGTGCATGGCAAGGCCTTGAAAATAGTAGTTGGCGCCCAAGATGGTTGCGAGGAAAAGCAGTTGCATCTTCGGGGCCGTTAGGATTTTACAAAAAACGGGTTTTAATATCGGGAGAAAAAGAAGGCTAGAGATCAAAAAGCGCAGAACAAGGAGATACGACAGGTTTTCTTCGGTTGTCGTGGTTTTTACGAGGGCGGGGATTGCGGCCCAGAGGAAAACGGCCAGAGTTCCAGTGAGGATTGATTTTAAGTTTTTCATGGCATTCTCCCTATGTGCAAATTTCTTTGATCTGATGAATTTGGCTGTAGTTGAAAGTGGGAAAGAACTGAGGGATCTCGACAATGTGATGGCATTTGCCGAGAATGGTCTGAAGATCTTTTGGGAAGCAAAAATCACCATCTCCTGTTTGGTCCGGAGTTGCCTGCTTCTGCCATTCTTGAACGCGTTTTCTCTGCGTTTCTTTGTCGGATCTAGGGGCGAAAAGTGAGTTCACCTCGCCTGTGATTTCTTGAAAACACAACGCTATGGGATCTGGATTGTAGGTGAGGCGGCCCTCTTCAAAAGTGAGGATGCCGTGGTGTTTGAGCTTGCGCCAAAGATAAATGCCGATCCAAGCGTCATTGTCTGAATTGATTCTTCCTAGCAGTGGGCTTTCTTTGAATCCGCGACGTGAAAACCAAAAC
>JBGATJ010000097.1:0-10582 GCA_044229295.1 Pseudobdellovibrionaceae bacterium | reverse complement strand
GGCAGGTCCTTTCGCTCGTAGACACGCAGACGGTGCGTTTAGCGCCGAATTTTGTGCATGGTCTTTTTGAGGTTACGTTCGGTTTGGCGCAGACATTTCTGCACAAAAAGAGCGTTGCTTTTTTAAAAGGTGAGACGCCGTTTTTAGAGCCGATCATCGCGCTCTTCACCAAGACAGGGTACCAAATGCAGGTGTCGCCTCAGCGAGATTTAGGGGACCCTGCCGCTTACGTAAGTCAGCTCAAAAAGGACACTTTGTTTGTCGTCGCATGCCTTGATCACGGCATCACTGCTGAGAGTCACGACGTAAAAACCCTAGAGAAACTACTGGGCGAGCAAAAAATCTTTTTGATTTTATTACAACACGCACCTGCGGCAATGAGTTTTGGATATCAAGAGTTTTTGCCTTACACCGGAATTTTACAGGCCTGCACACAGGCTTTCACGGTTGGAGTTTTTGGGGAGAGGTTGAAGTTTCAGTCGCTCACATCGCCTTACTTTGATTGGAATCAGGACCCTCTAAGAAAAATTGAAAGTCTAAAAAGAGATATCGCTATTGATAAAGCTGCTGTTAAAGCCTTTGAGTCTCGGAGTTTCACTGGCTTTTCAGCATTCTTGAATTCAGAGAGTCGGATCTGGGATCGTGCCATCTTACTTTCAAGACAGGTCAATGCCGAAGCCTGGGCTGAGATTCTTCGAGAGATGACAAGCGGATCAGCGCAGGAAATTTTTACGACGAGTTTTTGTGATCTAGAAATTGTTCGAGGGTTTGACTGGTGGAAGTTACCGGAGCCGAGAGCAGAAATTATTTCCGGACTTCTTGTGATTGATTGCCGCCTGTTGAAAGATCCTGAGTTTTTCAAACAGGTGCAAAAGGCTCATGATAAGGTCTTACAAATGCAAGGCGATTCCCGGCCCTAGGTCCGATAGACGCTTTATTTACTACGACTTAAGATAGATGTAGGAGGCCCCGAGTGTCTGCTTGGATCTTAGTTGAAGTCGTCATGTTTCTGGTTCTCAGTATTGCTATGGCCGCGCTTTGGATGCGTTTGCAGCGGCCGGCGAAAGATGATCCCCGCTTGAGTAAAGGACTGCAGTTATTGCAAAGTAAAATTGCGGTTCTTGAGGATTTGGCTGATCGAACCGAGTTGCAAGTTGAGCAAATGACAACTTTGATGGCTCAGAAAAATAAAGAGCTTCATCAAAAAATTCAGCAGGCGGATCGAGAGATTCATCGAATTGAACAAGCTACGCAAAAGAGTCTTGAAGTTGCGGAAATATTTCAAGATAAAATTCCACACCAAGAAATTGTTGAGCGCCAGAACACCCTCAAGCACATCAAGGCCGCTCGGCTTGCACATCAGGGCCTTAGCGCCGAGGAAATTCGTAAGCAGGTCGATTTGAGTATGGGTGAGATTGAATTCATCGCACGGGTGAATAAGGATCAGTTGGTGTTTAGTGAGGAAGATTTGCCTCAATGGGCGAAGCAGGAGTCAGTGACGGCTCCACCAACTGAAACTTTGGCCCTTGACTCAGTTTTTGAAATGCCAGCGAAAGATGAGGAAGCTCTGAAAAAGCTAGGCGAAGCGTTTCGGCAGGCGAATGTGTCATTGGTCGATACTGCGCCTTCGCCACCAAAAACGGAAACTCCGGAAGAGGCATTTGATTTAGTGAAGCCGACTTCGGCGCCCACTGCTGAGCAGTTTCAAATGAAAAAGGTCCATGTAGTGTCTTCACAAATGGGAAAATCCAATTCTCAGAAAGACATTGTGGTGAAACCGGTGGCCTTTCGAAAAATTGATTTAACAAAAGAGTTGAGTTAAGTGAAGCCGACCAGCCTTGATTTGCACTTAGGTGAACGAGTTTTGGTCAAGGTGATTGAAGTCGTTAGCGCCGAGTTTTTAATTGTCGGCGTTTACGGAAGTCTTGTGCGAGTGAAGAACGAAACAAGCCGATCTTTGAAGGCCGGGGACTGTTTATCTTTGGTTGTCGTTACCATAAATCCTATCGGCTTTCGCATGACAGAGGCGGAAGAGCGGTCTTTTGATTTGAGGGTTTAATTTTTTATGGTGGTTAAAAGTTGAGGCAGAAACTCGCAGAGCACTCCGCTTGAATGCCAATCAAGTTGGCCCGGAGTTTCGTTTCCGTTGTAGCGAAATTGATTGGATTTCAGGCCCAACGTGTTTTTCATAACGCCGACAACTTCCCCTTGATCGTTGAGTATGGGCCCACCAGAATTCCCTTTAAGGCCATCAATTGAAGTTGAAATCCAAAATTGGGTGTTGGCATCGTAGTTATCGTCAGTACGTAGGTAGGATATGAAGATCCCCTGGCTCCATCTTTTTAATGGATAAACCGGGCATCTTGGGCAAGGTAGAGGTGGTCGCAGAGACCAAGAGCTCGGCAATCATTCTCAATGACATGGCGATTTGTGAGAAAATAAAGGTCGATCCCCTTTTCTGTGACGATCTTCGTTACTAGGAAGGCGGTCCCGATTTGGTAAGAGGTAGGTCTGTCAATCACGACTGCAAAAACTGAGTTCCAAGATTTTGCTACGGGTGCTGGTTTTGGATTTTCGAAGGTATGAAATCCCTCCAATCCGAGAGTTGGGAGTGTCCAAAGATTGGTCACCAGGACAAAGATTGTCACCGTCATCTGTCTGTAGAAAAAGTCCTTATTTGCTATTCTCACGCTTCTCTATGAGAGCAATTTAAAGACCAGATTAGGGACGTAGATTGTCATCGGGTTTCGAAAAAAATTCTAAATCCCACTAGGTTATGGAAGGTCTAACTAAAAACCTTTATTTTGTTCAACGATGGATAAGTTGTTTTTAGTCTTCTTTATTTTAGGTTTGAGTTTAGGTTGCCAGAAATCAGATTCTGGCAAATCTGAAGCTCCACCGCCGGCACCGCCTCCAACGGCTTGGACTCCTGACGGTCACCCTCCGATTGGGTACACCGCTCAGGGCACTCCTCTTGCGACGGCGAACCTTCCTGCAATTGCTTCAAATGCCTACACGATGGTGCTCCCAACAGATGAACTGCGAGTGACTAAAGGGTTTCGCCAGCCTAAGGTGAATCGCATACGCCTTCGACCTGCGCCTTCGGTGTTACGAGTTTACAAAGACTTTATCTTTTTTTCTGCCGATGCAAAGTATATTAGATTCTCTGAAGGCGACCTCGATGCAGAAAATTGTGATACGCCGTTTCCAAATCAATTTTCCGTCTACGTGGCGTCTTCTGGGCAGAAAGTTGGAACAATTTCTGGATTTGGTTCGATTGAACCTTTGGTTTTAACACCCGGCACTCACTATGTTTTGCGTTGGGAGTTTGTAACGGCAAGCTGTGAAAAGTTAGACTATAATTTTAGCGTACAGCTCATGCGCGAAGATCAAAGAGACCAAATGAATTGGACTCTCCAATAGTTTATTTGGCGCTTTCTTTTACAAATCGACTTAAATAATACCTTACAAGATGAGGCACATTAATCGCCTCGCCTTTGAACGTCCATACGAGCTCACCAAAGGCTCCCCAGCGGCTTTCGATAAGGTCTTCGTCAAGCAAAGCTGGGCCAAGAGTCATCGGCGCTGAGTTTTGTTGTGGCAAATAATTTCCTGAGAGCATGTGAAAGCGGATACCTACAAGGCCTGGGCGTTTGAGACTGAAAATCAATTTGTAGCCATTTCTGAAGAGCATAAAGTCCGCTTGAGTTTTTGCGATTCCATAAATTTTAATACGCCCTAGAGAAGATGATTTTACTTCGTTGAAGACGGCAGTCGAGTCGACAAATTCAACTTTAATTTGGTGAATGAAGCGGACGGTTTCGTTGTAAAGCTGTGCCTCTGGATCGAAACTTGCGTCCATTTCGACGATGCCAGATTCTTCCATCTGTTGCTCGGCTTTTACTAGATCTTTGATCCACGTCAGTTTGTCCATTACATCTCCCCCTCGGAGCGACTTGTCATTCCTTATGATCGCTGGACGGGGGTGGCTCTGTCAACTCGGCTTTGGGCGGGGTTCTTATATCTGAAGGCCAAAAAATACGGAGGTTTCTTTTTTGGCAGGATCGGTGAGAGTTCGGTAAAGCCCAAAAATAAAGCGCAGGGGAATGACATTGCCAGTGGTCGTATCGAGTTTGTACTCGGCGCCAACGGAGGTCATCGGGCGAGAAAAAGACGTTCCCTCATAGGCGAGTGCCTCTTGATTGTAAGTTCTTCCATCCGTCGCGCCCACGTCTGCAAATAAGGCAAGGTGACTTCGCCTTATGAAAAAGGCCCACGTGTTCCAGCCGAAATAGTGATCGGCAAGAGGAAGGCGGTACTCGAGATTTGCGGTGTAGAGGCTCTTTCCGAGGAGTTGACCGGTAGGGTAACCACGCAGAAGGTTGTAAGCAGGGAGAACTTCACTCGAATAATTTCCGCCAACGGTGGTTGTTCCGAAAATAAACGGAATCGATCGGCTTGCATTTGTTCCTGAAAATCTTGCCATGATCGCGTGGCGTTTTGGCAGAAGGTAAGAAAAAAACTGCGCGCCTTGAAAAGACCACTGCTCATATTCAAGATCGCTCGATGCTGGAAGGTACTTTGCGACTGAGAGCTGAAAGGCATTTCCTGATTCGGGACTGATTTGGGCCGGGGTCTGTTTGATATTTGTGGAGGCGACGCCAACGGTAGGGCCTGATCGCTCCAAGGGCGCCGATTCGAATTTGCGGCGTTTGTAAGTCCAGCCGATGAGAGGAGAAAACGTGGTGTCACGCCACATGAATTCCCTTGCGAACAAAAGTGCGGCGTCGGTGTCGCGGTAGACGTCCTCCTTGGTGATGAGGTAAGAATACCGATCTGATGCCAGAAGGGACCACTGCCACCAAGAGGCGCTGTTGATATAGGTGAGGGCTCCCGTGCTACGTCCTAAGTAACTGTCCCATCCAAGTTGCAGAGAGTATCTGTGCTTTCCTAAGGGATCTTGGCCTGAGGTGAGAATTTGAAAATAAAAACCTGCCGTGTCCTGATAAAAACTCGGGATCCAATAGTGGGGCCAGAGATAAGGAAGTGGTGAGTAGTCCTTCGGCTCCGCTTTAGGCGTTGGTGCTGAAGAGTTAGGGTGGGACTCGGAGTAAGCCGGGTAGCGATCCGCAAGCAGTGGTGGTGCGCTAGGGAGGCGTGAGGGCAGCGGGGCTGCGGTCTTCATTGGGATCATTGAAATTTTATTTCCAGCTGCTGTCATTTTCGTGAAATACAACTCATCAAGGTTTGTGTCGTAAGTGGTAATAAAAGCGGATGTCGCAAGATGTGTGAGAGGTCGGATCTTGGTGAATGAATCGTCAGAAATATAAACGTTGTTGACGCCGTTGGCGCTGGACGTGAAGATGAGTCCTTTTGGAGTCAAGGAGGCAAACCGGACCTGGGGACTCCGAGCATAAGCAACAAGTGTGGAGCTGTCCTTGAGATTGTGGACCATAAATCGTTCAAAGCCTTTTCCATCGCGCTCAGAAAACAAAATGCGGTCGTTGCTTAGGTAAACAGGAAAAGAAAGTCTATTTTGGAGCGCAGGCGTGTAGAGAATCGTTGGCTGTGTACCATCGGCAAGAATCGTGGCAAGTTGTGTGAGTCCTCCAGAAAGTTTGACGAACACGATGTGGCTTCCATCGGGAGAAACCGCAGGCTCTCGTGCGCGAAGATGGTCGGTGAGATTTTTTGATTTCTTTTCCGTTAAGTCATAGACATAAAGATCAGATATGAGTCTGTAAGGATCGACTTTGTGGATTTTATCATAGACGAATTTTTTTGAGTCAGGGAACCAAGACATGCGACTGATGGTGCCTCCGGGTGGGGCATCTTGGGACTTTGGCGCCGTTGTTAACACATCGTCTTTAAGAGTTTGGATGACTTCGGTTTCTCCCACGAGGGTCGAAAACGACTGCCCAAGATTTTGGCGCTCGATGATCTTAACGTTTTTATCTCCAATTTCATTTTCTGAGATGAATGCGAGGACTTTTTGATCCGGCGAGATTGACGGTGCGAAGCTTTGCTTTCCTTTAATCGGTAAAACTAAATCATTTGAAAAAGCAGTTGCGCCCAGGTCATGAATTTGTTTTTCGATACGGCGATCGAGTTCGATGATGGTGCGATCATAGAGCTCCTGGTAATTAAGTCCTAACTTGCTCATCAAAAGCGGTGCTTCAATGGTGTAGGGAAGACGGCCCCCATAGGCTTGGTGAAGTTCATCGATAATCTCGGGACTGGAGGAAGCAATCATTTGGCTCCACATGACAGAACCAAAAAGGTAGGGACGCGCTCCTGACGGCCAGTTGGGAGTCCATATTTCGTTCTGCTCGGCGAGCTTGTATTTTGCGAGATTGCCTTCGATCTGCATGGCTCGAAAAACGGCGTCTTGATATGTGGAGCGAAGCCGTCCATGATCGCTCAAACGGGTTTCGTCTTCGACCGCAACTCCCTCTAAATACCAGCGGGGGAGGAGTAAGTTTGGCGCCATGATGGTTCCAAATCCCCATCGCAACACCCTAAACACTCCATTGGCCGGTTCAAACGAAAGCACGTGAGTGTACTCGTGGAGTACGAACTCTAAGGGCCAATCTCCATATTCGGCAATGGATTCCATGGGCCCCGGGAGAACTGGGTACAGCATCATGTGGGGATATGGTATTCGAGTGGCATAGCCGTTTGCGAGATCAGTGCTGTCGTTGAGGATGACCACTGTTCTTTCGGGTTTTGCTGAAAAAACAGGATTCAGTCTTTGCCACGCCTCTTCGGCTTTTGCAAAATACCCATCCGCGAGAGCCTGTTGCTCTGAGTTATAAATGAGATCGAAGTGGGGACCTTCCATGATCTTCCATTGGATGTCGGGAAGAACTTGAGCGCGAAGGTTGTAGGTCCACCAACTCAAACAAAGGAATAAAAAAAACTTAAGATGGTGGATTTGGTTGTGCATCATGCGATGTGAGGACCTCTATCAAAAGTTTGACAATGAGCTTTGATGTACGACACATTGAAGTGTGACCTAAACAGGAGGATTTTGACAATGTTTAAAAATTTGATTTTGGGGATTGCGGCCGTGTTAGTTGTTGCTGGTTGTTCAAGCAAAAAGAAGGCGGAAGACGCACCTCCAGATGCAGGCGCTGCACAAACTCAACCCGACACTGCTATTGCAACAGACAAACTGACGTTTGATCCTGCAGGCAGCGACAGTGGAAGCATTCCCGGTTTGAGTTCCATTAACTTTGATTACGACAAGGCTAACATTTCTGGCAAAGCCAAGCAGATCTTGGGTGAAAACGCTGAGTGGATCAAAAGTCACGGAACCGTGAACCTTCAAATCGAAGGTCATAGTGACAACCGTGGTTCCATAGAGTACAATCTTGCTTTGGGCGAGCGCCGAGCAAAATCTGTTAAGAATTATCTCGTGAGCTTGGGAATTCCCGCGGCCCGCTTGAGTGTCATCAGTTATGGAGAAGAGAAACCTCTTGATTCAGGTGAAAATGAAAGTAGCTGGGCAAAAAATCGTCGCGCTAATTTCGTCCCGCTCAGTCAGTAAGATTTGGCTTTGGGCCGTGGTTGTTGGCTTCGGTGTGATCAGCGGTTGTGTAACCACTCATCCTCCGTTTGACGAATACACCGTGGCCAAAGCTGCTTTAGATGCTGCACGATTGGTTGAGGCTGATCGTCATTCCCCAGGTTTTTGGCATAAAGCTGAACAATCCTATCAAAAAGCTCAAGGTCTTTATAATGATCGCCACTATGAGGAAGCTCGCCAAGAGTTCCTCAGAGCTAAGGCGAATGCAGAGCGAGCTGAAAACTCGGCTCGAATCATTCGTATGAAAACAGGAGAGGTGCTGTAGTGATAAAAAGCAGCGTTTGGGCTTTGACGTGGGCCTCATGTGTTTGTCTGACTGGGTGTTTGATGACTCGCGAGGATGTCAAAGAGGCAGAACAAAAACGTCAGATGCAGGATCAGGTTGTTCATTTACAAAAGAACACCGCCGACACTTCAAACCGATTTAGTGAGATCGAAAGCGATGTTCGCCAGCTCAGCGGCCGCTTGGAGGTTGTTGAAAGACAATCGGCTCTTGTTAACAGTGATAAGGAAAAACAGAAGAAAGTAGACGATGACAAATCGGCTGATCAGGCCAAGAGAATTGCCGTTCTTGAAGAAGCTCTTGGAAAGATGGAAGAGCAGCTCGGAGCTCTCAATCAAGATGTGCAGAGTCTAAAAGAAGGCAAGTCATCTTCAGCTAAGGTCGATGATAAGGGAGGCAAAAGCCCCAAAGCGTTGCAAGAAGCAGAATCTCTTTTCGAGCAAAAAGAATGGAAAAAAGCAATTTTATCATATCAGAAGTTTCGCGATGCTCATCCCAAAGACAAAAAACTCAATGCTGAAGCAACTTACAAAACGGGAGTTTGTTTTCAAGAGCTTAAGATGAAAAGTGAAGCAAAAGTATTTTTTGAAGAAGCCATCGCAAAATATCCTGGGACTGATGGTGCTAAGCGGGCCGGTATTCGCCTCAAACAGCTTAACAAGACTCCATGAGAGTTCTTGCTTTTGAAACCAGTTGTGATGACACCTCGGTTGCTGTCGTTGATGGAACAGGGACCGTATCTTCCCTGAGAGCCGCTCATCAGGATCAGGCCCATGCTCGTTACGGCGGCGTCGTCCCTGAGATTGCAAGTCGTAATCACACTCAGCATATTCTGCAGCTCATGGATCAAGTTATAAAAGAGAGTGGTTTTTCTCTTGAGCAAATCGATGGTATCGTGACCACGAACCGTCCTGGTTTGATGGGCTCACTCATGGTGGGTGTCATGACCGCGAAGACCCTTGCCCTGGCCCTTCAAAAGCCGGTTCTGGGAGTGAATCACCTTGAAGGTCATTTACTCGCACCCTTTTTACGGGATTCTTACTATCAGCAAATTGAAGATTTCAAACCTCAATACGTGGCTCTTGCGGTGAGTGGGGGACACTCCTCTATTTATCTCATCGAGGATTTTAAAAAGTACCGAGTGCTTGGCAAGACCCGTGATGATGCTGCTGGTGAAGCTCTGGATAAGTTCGCAAAAATGGCAGGTTTGGGCTTTCCTGGAGGCGCGAGAGTGGATCGGGCGGCTCTCTCGGGGGATACAACGAAATTTGTTTTTCCAAGAGCTGTTTTGGGCGAGGACTCCTTAGATTTTAGTTTCTCGGGGCTAAAAAGTGCCGCGCAAAGATTGATATCTTCGATGGCGCCAGAGGAGTTGGCAACACATCTCAATGATCTTTGTGCAGGCTTTCAAGAAGCGGTTGTTCAGGTTCTCCTTATGAAATTAAAACTAGCTGTTGAAAAAACGGCAGTTCGCAAAGTGATTCTTACGGGAGGGGTGAGCAGCAACTCTCGGCTCAGGGCTCTTGTGACGGAATGGGGAGTGAAAGAGAAGATTTTGGTGTTGATTCCGCCTCTCAGGTTTTGCACGGATAATGCCGCAATGATTGGGCTGGTGGGAGCTTGGCGGATGTCTTTAGGGGAGTTTTCAGATCTTAGTTTAAGCCCGTCGCCCGAAGTCGATCCCACGGACTTCATGTGAGCTTGAAAGCCAAGTTACAAGCCAGACTCTCTGAACTTGGCTACGCTCCTAAGAGAGCGTTGGGGCAAAACTTTTTAATTAATGAAACCGCTATAGAAAAAATTTTAAAAAAGACTTCCGAATTGGCTCCAGCGGCCGTCATAGAAATTGGCCCCGGCCTGGGGGCTTTAACGGATGGCCTGCGCTCCCAACATCCAAATCTTCGAGTGATAGAACTTGATAGGGGTTTTGCGCAGTACTGGAGAAATCAAGGGCTTGAGGTGCATGAAGAGGATGCCCTTCAAATCAACTGGCCTGAAAAGTTTGGCAGCCTACCGCGGCCTTTGGGATTGGTGAGCAACCTTCCATATCAAATTGCTGCACGCCTAGTGATTGAGCTGTCGTTATCAAAACTCGGACCAGATTTTATGGTGTTGATGTTTCAAAAGGAAGTGGCGGTTAAAATCCGTGCTGCTGCACGAACCCCCGACTATGGGTTGCTGTCGGTGATCGCGCAGTCATTCTGGGATATTGAGATGGTTCTGGAGTTGAGTTCGGGAGATTTTTTTCCTCCACCAAAGGTGGCCAGCCGAGTTCTGAGCTTTCGTCGAAAGCATAAGGGGCCGACGGAAAATACCATCGAGTTTTTGGAATTTTTAAAAGCGAGTTTTCATCAGAGGCGGAAGCTTTTACGGAATAACTTAGGTGGATGGCTCGGTCGGCAAAATGCTTCTTTGGAACAACTAGATTTGCTCCTCGTGAGCCTAAAACACAGTGTAAAGGCCCGCGCTGAGGAGTTGACGGTTTCTGACTTTATCCGCTTGTTTCACGAACTCTCGCGGAGCGTTTGAAGGCTCCTTGCTACTGATGAAAAAGTGGGCTATGGCTTCAATGGCATGTGCGCCGAGCGAAGCTCGGCTAGACTTGCGAGTGCGGAGCACAAGCTCCTAGTCTCGCCTGCGAAAACCCTCGTAAGAGGCGCAGTAGCAAATCCCACAATCCAGCAGGTGACTGACGGGTTGGAGCTGGGATG
>JBGATJ010000020.1:0-64494 GCA_044229295.1 Pseudobdellovibrionaceae bacterium | reverse complement strand
GCACTGGAGGTTGATCACCGCATTCCAAAATCCGTCGACGGTCCCGACACGCTTGAGAACCTGCGGCTTCTTTGCCGGAATTGCAATCAGCGCTCAGCCATCCGCTTTTTCGGCGCCGGGAAAATGGAGACTTATCTACATTTTACAAAACGACTTGACCCAAATCCAGAGCGCCGACACAGCCCAATCGGCAGTTAAGTTTCGATTATTGAATTTAACTCGAGTTCCTTCTGGGCAACCGACTCCTGCAAATCCGTCAGATACAGCATCAGCGCAGTTACCGACATCGGCAACGCAAAGATAGGCGTCCTCGCCTTGTACACATCGAATGCGTCGGTTAGCGACTCCGCATTGCTGTTTTTGTAGTTCGTTGACCACTTCGCTCTCGCAGCTCAGAGCTGAAGAGCCGAGGCAGCGAATTCTCATTTGGCCGGCGTTTGCGAATAAGGGTGAGGCTATAAGTAAAATTGCAATCCAGTTTCTCATTTTAACTCCTAACTGTTGAAACGGCTTTATAACACGCAGAAGTTGAAGGAATTAAGAGCGCAGGTGTAAAAACTCTGAAATGTGAATTTAATATCTGATGACTGCCGGTTCCGCCCATTTTTTGTCAATTGAGACTGCCGCGAAGCACAAACACGGATCAGCTACAGTTTGCCAGCGAAATATGTAAAATAACCTAGACTAGGAGAGACATGAAGAAGAACGTTTGCTGCTCACAACGCCGAGGCAGATAATGACTCAGAAATTTCAGAAACTTTTTAAACCAATTGTTTTCATACTCATTTTTTTACAATTCTGTTTGATTGTTCGTTTTGGCGTTGATTTGCCAGTTCAAGACGAGACTGACATGTTAAATCCCGATAGCCCTGCCTATTTTTCGGGAACGGCGACCCCCTCATGGTTTTTTGTTCCTCATGGACAGCACATCATTGTTCCAAGCCGGGTTTTTACTTGGATCATGATTCGATTTGCAGATTGGAATGTCCGCACGGTTCTTTTTCTAAATTATATTTTTCTTTGTCTTGCGATTTATTTCCTTTGCCGCCTCGTTAGAGAAAAGAAATGGATTTTATTTTCCTTCTTACCGTTTTTCTTTTCAGATAAGAATTTTGAAAATACGCTCTTTGGTTTTCAAAATGTTATTCACTTTTTCATTCTGTTTCTTGTTCTCACCCTATTTTGGCTGACTCAAGATAGTCTCAACCGGTGGCGCGTCTTGTCTGGAATTTTTTCTGGAGTGCTTTGTCTCTTGGCGTTTGGCAGCGGACCTATCAGCATTTTAGCATTGGGCCTGTCGCTGGCTCTGTGGGGATATTTAGAAAAACAGAAGTTGAGACTCTACGCTGGCTCGTCTCTTGTGGCTGCTTCGGGAGTTTGGTTTCTAGCCTATTACCGAGGACTGCCAAACATGACGACGACGACGTCGCCCTTTTCGGCGTCTTTTTGGGATTTCTTTTTGAACCTTGTTTCAAACTCCCTGGGTTTTGAAACTGTAGACTGGCGTATTGGTGCTCTAGGATTTTTGCTTTTGCTTTCTCCATTTTTCTTTTCTGCCGCTGCAAAAAAAGACATCCATCTCAAAATTGCTGGGATTGGTTTCATTTCTATCCTTGCAGGTATGGCCGCCATTGCTTTAGGCCGGGCGGGTCTTGGGGTTGAGGCATCAAAACCTTCTCGGTATTTTGAAATCGGATACTTCCTAATTCCATTTTCAGCCATGGCTCTACAAAGTGTTCGAAGTTCACGGGTTCGGGCATCGATTGGAATAAGCTTGTGGGCGATGTGTTGGATCGGTTTTTCAGACAATTGGAATTATATTAAAACCTATCGCGACTTTTCTCATGTGGCTCAAGATGGAAGAGAATGTGCTAGAATTTATTTCGAAGGTCCACCTCGTCCGTTTTTTTGTGACACTGTTTTTAACGCCGACGATACCTCAAGACAGCTGGAGTCCATGAAGAGACTGAATCTGAGCGTTTATCAATCCATTATGGCTGAAATAGAGAGTTATAAGTACTGGCAAAATCGTCCACATAAATAATAAAGGAGATGATTTATGAGTGAACTAGTCACTTGTCTTTGGTTTGACCATGGCGAAGCGAGCAAAGCAGCCGCATTTTACGCGGCAACCTTCCCCGACAGTCGTGTCGGTCGCGTGAATAAAGCTCCAGGAGATTTTCCGGGAGGAAAAGAAGGTAGCGAACTCACTGTCGAGTTTACAGTCCTCGGTCGTAAGTTCGTAGGACTCAATGGGGGACCTCTCTTTAAGGCCAACGAATCCGTGAGTTTTATGGTCATTACAAACGGTCAAGACGAAACAGATCGGTATTGGAATGCGATCGTAAGTTCTGGTGGAACAGAAAGTGCCTGCGGCTGGTGTAAAGATCGCTGGGGATTTTCATGGCAGATCACTCCAAAACTCCTGTTGGATCTCTCAACCAGCTCGGATCGAGACAAAGCCAAGCGCGCCTTTGAGGTCATGATGACTATGAAAAAGATTGAGCTCGCGCCCTTTGAAGCTTTGAAGTAATTTGTGTTTCAAGATGAGACAAAGCTGACTGAAAGACCTTACGCTCCATAGAGAAAACTCCGAAGAGTCCCTGAGGCCTTTGCCTCGGGGAACTCATGAAACGCCAAATCACTTTCTTTCTAGTTTTAGTCCCTGTTTTCTTTTTTAACAACTGCACATCTGGGAATTTTGAGACCGCTTCAGCACCTTCATCAAATTCCGGTTCTCTTTCCTTAGGTATCCCAAGCACCCCAACACCCACACCACCTCCAACGTCAACTCCTGGTCTCGAGGCAACTCCAACTCCGAGCCCCACACCAACACCAATGCCAACCTCGACACCGCATACAACAAACTCTTACAGCAAACTTTCAGACCTGGCCGTCACAGGGCCTGTCATCTACATTTCTCCGACTGGCACAGGTTCTGGCGACAACGCCTCACAACCGACAAATCTTAGTCAAGCAAAGACGATGGCGGCAGCAGGAACAACTGTGATTTTTTTACCTGGAACCTACTCCACCTTCTCGTGGACCCAGGGAGGAGCCGCCAGAAATCCCGTATGGCTCAAAGCTCAACATCCTGCTGTTACCATAACCGACGGAACTCCGGTCTTTGCAGCTCCCGCACAGCGAACTGTGCTTTTAGGGGTAAATATTTCTGCTGACAATGTCCGAGTCGATGGATTTTATGTAAATCGACAACCTATGAGACTTCTCGGGGATCGAGTTTTAGCTATACACAATCACATTTTTGAATCTGAGGAATCAAGTTTTGCCTCTACAACTGACTCCGTAGGGATTGAAATTGTCTCCAACTTTATTGAAAATCACGAACTGCTCACAGGATCAACGAACAAGGCAGCCCACTTTGGAATCACAACTTACAAAGGTCAAGATTACGTCATTGAAGGAAATGTTATAGATGGCTGGTACTTTCATACACTAGCGATAAGGGAGCAGTCCGATGGCTTCATAGTTGCGGGTAATACATTTTATGACTGTGGCTCAGGCTATTGCATTCAAGTTTCTGGGGGAACTGACTCTGATGGTCCTAGGGATATCACTTCAGGTTCGATTCAAATATTAAACAATCGATTTCGCTCTCGAACTGATAAGGCTGGGAAAAAAGCAATTGGAATCGTAAATATTCAAAATGCCCTGGTCGCAAACAATGATTTTGCAGATTTCGACTTTGGAATTACAGGCACACTCTACGCGCCCGAAGGACTTCCAGGCCAGATGGGCCCTATCTATCCTCACGATGTGATCCTTCGAGAAAATAAATTTTCTGGAAGCGCCCTTGTTCTTGAAGGCCGTGGTGCCAACGGCGAAACCGTGCACTTAGAAAACAATACCGGGACCGCAACTTGCACAGCCGCGCCGTTTAAGCCGTACACGTTAACGGCTGCAGACTACCAGACAGGGGCTAAACCACAGGTTTTTCAAACCAACGATAGCTTTACCTGCCACTAATAACGAAACGCTTGACAAATTTTTAGAGCGGCTTAGCGTAAGTTATGTGGAAAATCTTTTTAGCTCCTCTTTTTATTATTGCGTGTGCGACCGAATCCAAAGTTGAACTCCCTCCATGGACTAAAGAACCTACAAGGTCGGTCGACAACGGTTACATCGTGTATATTGGAAGCGCCGAGGGGCCAACGCAAGAAAAAGCACAATTCAAGGCCGAAGGGATTGCCCTAGAAGATCTCGCGAATGAATGTTCGCTTTTACCTTTAGGCGTTCGTATTGAAGACAGATTTTCGTCCAAAGAAAAAACGGGTTACATCTCTTATGTCAAAGTGGGCGTTGAGTTCCAAGAATGCACCCATGGGCAGAAATCTATAGAACCTTCAGAGATCAAAAAAATTGCCAATGTCTCGATGACAGAACAGCTCAAACGCTACCAAGACCTTGAGCAAACGGGAGAAATGCCAAGTCCTCAAGACGCCTCAGCTCAGATTGAACCTCCGAAAGACTACGGCCCGATTCCCCAGGAAACCTCTACCTCGCAAACCCATTTTTATGTCGTCAGGCAGTACGTCGCCTATCAAAAGCAAGTCGTTATACTGTCGCCGCCAAACGCTTACGCTCCACACTCCATAGAATCTCAGAATTTTGTAAAAGCCGTACAACCGGCAACAGAACAGGTTGAACATATCGCTATCAAGCACCCCATTTTACAAACTCAGCCACAGCCTTGGTCAAAGTTAAATGACAAACCTCATGTGGACCGCCCTACGGCACTTTCTCCCAAGCACCCCGAAACCCGAAGGGCTCATGAGCTTAATCCCCCTCATAACATGCCTAAATCGAGTCCCCATGTTTCTAAGATAGATCGGCGAAAAAGAAAGCACCGGCACTAGGAGACTAGATTACTTACTGCACTGCATGACTGCGATGAGTCCTTGGCCTCGTCGTCCCAACCTAGCATCGTAAACAGTTCGAGAAAAAACATAGTTGGCGTTAGAGCAGTAGGTGTAATCCCAATCACATTTCATAAATTGACTAAAATTAGGACCGTTTGCCTCCCCGACAGGAATCCGCTCACCTGTGGGAGTTGCGCCAGGATACATATACATACTGTAACCATCCCCACTGCAAGACACATCGGCGTGAGCTGCGATTCCAACACCAAAAAACAAAAACACTAAAAATGACACCTTCATTTGAACCCTCCACTTTTAATTTTGGCCACCATGATTTATTTTTGACCTATTTGCAACTGACTTCATTGTCCTAAAGCGACGAGAAAACCAAAATGACTCTGTCGCCATTTCGTTCGTCAAAGCCATTGGCATCAAAAAGGGGAATCTTTTCTTTGGAATTGACGCGACTCAGACGCAGGTGCATTTCAGGGGTGTAGCGCTTGGAGGAAAATCCTTTTAAAATAAAGGGATGATGATCCTTTTTTGCATCCAAACCGAGTTCAGATTTAAACTCTTCTAGCATCGGCAGAACCATCTTGTCATAGACTCCATCGCTCTGAGGATTAAACCCTTCAGGAAACTGCCGAAGCAGTCCCAAATAAGCAATTGGCGATCCTGTCGTTGTCCAAATGTACCGCTTGAGATTTGGAAACTGCTGGTTAAGTTCCTTGGCTCCGGCTTTGATTCCACCATGGATGATTTCTTTACCGAGACCTTTTCCTTGAAAGTTTGTATCGATGGCTCCCAGCCCGGCATACAAAGCCGCAAACTCTGAATACTTTTGAACCCTCCAAGTCATAAATCCCAAAATTTTTCCTGATTCATTTTGACCAAGCAAAATGCGATCTATCTTTGAGAATGATTCATCTAAAAATTTTTCTGGCTCTTGCCAAATTGGCGATAGGAGATCTACTAGTTGAGTTCGAAAGCTTGGAGAAGCGAGAACGCCTTGAGCGTCAAAAATGGAGGTTGTGAGCTCACTCATTACTTTTTCATCCTAGAATCCATCATCGCTGTAACACATCCGCATAGACAAACTCGCCTCTCCGAACTGTCTCCCCAATCTGGATGGGAATTTTATGTTTAAAAAGGGGGCTTGCAAAAACGAAGGTATGAAACTCACCATTTTCTCCGCAAGGATCGACATTTTCTGGCAGGTCTTTGAGTAAATCACTATCAAAAAATCTCCCAGCAAAACTTGCAGGAAGTTGATTAGGGTCAACACAAGTAAGTACAGCTTCAATACCGGACTCCTGCATTTCTCTAGCAAGAGTTTTTGTCTGACGTTGCCACAAAGGAAAAACGGCTTCGATTCCAGAACCAAAAAGCTGTCTTTCACGATATTGGCGAATGTCTTCTAAAAAAAGATCTCCAAAACCAATCACAGAGACACCTGCCTCAGCCGCTTTATGCAGAAGCCCCTTCATTCTTGACTCATAGATATCGTTAGAACATGGAGTGGGGAGTAAAACGACTTCAAGAGGCAGTCCCAAAGCCTTAGCCTGCTCTCGTAGAAGACTCTCGCGGGTAGAATGCATAGCAACTCTTCCAAACTGCTCAGTCACCGAAGTGAAAAGACCAGTCACCTGGTAATTAGGATTTTTGTAAAGCTCTGCAAGGGCAAAAGCGCTATCTTTGCCAGAGCTCCAAGACATCCAAACCTTTTTCAATGGGCGACTCCGTAGATATCAACTTGTATATTTTTGTAAGACGACTTTTTTTCAAACTTCATACCGATCTTTTTCATGCTCCAATTTCGAATTCAGCTTTGAGATGCTGTAATAATATTTCAATCGTCGAGTCCTCAACTAAACCTGAAACATATTCCACCGTGAGAGTCATCCGGTTTCTGGGGCCTGTAAGAACAATGCCGACAGAAGGAGACTTTAACAAGGTGCCTCGAGCTGAGATCAAGATGTTATTCCAGGCGGAAGGAAGTGGCAATGTTTTAGGTACAGGCGCGTGCACGAGCAAAAGAGAGACCGATTGGGAATTTGAAGCGTCAAACCTGCGAAATGTGGACCTCAAAGAACATGCCGGAAACAGAGAACAAACAGGCAGCGTTCCAAATATAAACTTTTGCGAGGTCAATAATGGATTTGCGCTTATTCGACTTTGAACATACAAATGAAAATCAGGCTCTTGAATTTTCTGTCTTTTAGAAAAAACCACCTGACTCGTCAAAATATTCTGTAGGCTATCGTTCACTTTTAAATGAAATCGTAACCCCTGAGGAACAAGAGCCACAATTGGCTTTTTTAAATCGCCAATAGACTGAAGCGTTTGATCAAAAGCTCTTAATACGGCAGTTGCAGGAGAAAGCCTAAGATTCAGACTCTGAGGCAATTTCAAAGTCCTTGAAGTCACGAATCTCTGCCCATTGTCTTCTTTGGTGTTTAAGCTTGCAACACCACTAAGATCTCTTGGAGCTTTGACTTGTCGATTTTTCCACAAAAGGGAAAGAAAGGTTTTGATCCCTACTTTCTTTACAACGTCTCGATAGCGAAATGTTCTAAGCTCTGTAAGGGCCTTCGGGCACGGGTGGCCATTATAAATTTGCGCCCAAGCTTCAAAAGAGAAAATTTGAGCAGCGCCATCAAAAAGTGAATGGTGACAGCTAAAGATCAGACGATGCCTTTCGCCCTCGGATTGAAGCAAAAATCTCACGGCTGGCTCAAATCCAAGATGAAACTTCTGACAGCAGAACTGATCCATTTGCTTGTCCTGAATTCCCTCTGAAAATGAAAAAATATCAGACGCCTGAAACCAGGCCTTTTTATAGCTGTATCTTTGCGGCCAAAACGGCGAATCCTCAATAGTGCTTCGAACCTGAGGGAGAGACTCTATCCATTCATTTGTGGTTGCGAGCATTTTTTCTCTTTCAAGTTTGCTCTCAAACTCAAAAACGAGCTGGCTATTATAGCTGAGATTCTCTGATTCATGGTAGAGCATGAATCGCTCTATTGCGTTTAACGCGTATTTCTTTCTAGGGCCCAAAGAAAAATTCTTTAGCGCCATTATCTCCTGCATTCGACCCCGAAGCTCCTCGGCCGAGTGATAGTCCATTTGCGGAAACAAAGGCGGCTCGATTTGAATACGAATGCGAGAAGGGAGAATCGGCACAAGAGGCGTTAAACAAAAAGCGAAGTAGCTCATAATAAGAGTTACTGCCGGAGGAGCTTGAAAACCGTAACCTACACCGAAAAAAAACGCAGCGAACAAAATCTGGCTTAAGCTTATTGGAAAATACCGCACTTTCAAAAGTGCTGGCAGAATTAAAAGTCGACTCAAAAACTTAGAGTTTAAAAAAACCGGATTCACTCGGTGACTTCCGATGAATTTGACCGGCACAACCGGGACCTGCGTCTTCTGAGCAATTTCTGCCCATCCCTTTGCCCAAGGAAAAGTGAAGTCCCCTTCTTTCGTTAGTGGCCTGAGCGCCTGCCTGTTTCCGCCGGGGAAAATCAAGAGGGAGTGGCCCAATTTTAAAGTTTGCAAAGCCTGCGTTTCTGACGCTGAAACAGCACCAATTTTTCGAAAATGGTGGGAGATCAAAGGAATTTTCATGAGGGACTGGTGATTCAATCCATAGATCTGATTTTTTTGCTGAAGCAAAAAAACCAAGCTGTGACTTTCTATCAAGGCACCAGCATTGTGATTGGCGATAAAAAGGCAGGGTCCCTCTGGAATTTTCTCAAGACCGAAGACCTCAAGGCCAAAGAAAAACCGCAAGGGCTTCCAAAGCCAACTCTTAAGGCGCAAAATGTATTTTTCTGAGCGAAAACTGTGTTCATCCACGGAATGCAACATAGCAAAGGTGAGATTATTTTAGAAACCTTTTACAAACCACTAAATGTAGATTCCTGTCAAAACTGGTACTGGAGGCCGATACCCGCGCTCCTCCCGGTATAGCGAAGGCCTCCTGCCCAGTGCCAGGTTTTTCCGTACATCAGTGATATGGCGGACTCATTCCCTAACTCAAGATCCTGGCGCCAAGTGTACTCCGCTTCAGTAAAAATTTGGCTAGTCCATTGAAAGCGTTTTGCAAGATCAACGCGAAGTTTTCCTTTGTGATCCACAAGAAGATCCATGTGAATAAGCATGGGCAAAATGTATCCAATACCAGCCTCCCCACGATAATCGTGATCTACGGCGGAGCCGCCTAAGACCAGGTTAAAATAATTATTAAACCAACGCCGGTACAGAAGATCACCTTCACCCCCCCAATCGTCATCGGCGCGGGTATGACCACGCAATTCAAATTCATTCCATGTTTGCGAGAGTCGGTAATGCCCTTCAACAATGTTGGCTGCCAACTGTAAATTTCCAGACTGATACCAGTGATCGTGCAAATGGTGATCTTTATGATCGAGATGTTTCTGATCTGAATTCATTTTGAAACTATCATACCTCACAACTCGCGCCATTCCGGTTTCCATATGGTAGAGGTTGTGGCAGTGGAGCATCCATTGTCCTGGTTCATTGGCATAAAATTCGATGGTTCGCGTGCCCATGGGAGGGACATCCACCGTATGTTTGAGAGGTGAAAACTCCTCGTTGTCATTGAGCACACGGAAAAAATGCCCATGCAGATGCATCGGGTGATGCATCATTGTCCCATTTTCAAATGTAAACCTGACGATGTCACCCTCATGGATTTCGAGGAGGCGGTCCTGATGGATGGCTTTTCCGTTGATGTGCCAAATGTAGCGACTCATATCACCACCTAAAACAAGTTTTAGGTCATAGGTTTTTTTACTCTTAGGGAAAACTGTAGCTACCCTGGCTTTCAGATCTTCGACAGTAAGGGACTCAATGGGCTCATCATCGTTCATAGAATGATCCATCTGAGAATGGTCCATTTCTGAGTGATCCATCATGTGGCCCTCATGATTCATTGGAGCATAGAGATCAGGCTTCGTTTTTTCTTTTGCAAGCACTTTCGGCCCACTTCCTATCCAGGCAGAAGTATGCCCTGAGACATCCTGAGCTGTCGCTCGCAGCTCAAAGTTTTTAGCCTCTGGAACCGTGAAGAGGACGTCATAAGTCTCCGCCATCCCAAGCAAAATCTCTTTCGCGAGAGTTGGCTGGATGTCCTGACCGTCAGCAGAGATGACGTTCATTGGTAAGTTGCCAAGAGAAACGTAAAAATAACTTGAAGCTGCCGCATTGATAATTCTGACTCTCACTTTCTCCCCTGGGCGAGCCACAAGGAGCTGAGAATCTCTTCGACCATTGATAAGAAACGTGTCGTAGCCGACGTCAGAGAGATCCATGCCTCCCATTCGTTGCCATTCGTTTTTAAAGTACGTCTTGGCCCGCCCTGCCTGAATAGCACCAAAAATAGAGCGGACCGAGTTTTTCTTAGAGAGATAGTAATCTCCGTCTTTTCTTAAATTTCGGATGATCTGGTCTGCATTTTCGTCAGACCAATCACTTAAAACTACGACGGCTTCTTTATCGACTTTTATGGTTTCTTTTTTGGGGTGGATTACTATCGGTCCATAGACGCCTTTTTGCTCCTGCAACCCCGTATGAGAGTGATACCAATAAGTTCCATTCTGACGAATAGGAAATTTAAAAACTCGGGACTGCCCCGGAAAAATTGGCGGCGTGTTGACATACGGGACTCCATCTTCTTCAGGCGGAAGCAAAATACCATGCCAGTGAATGGAAACTTCACCAGCTTTAAGACCATTACGAACTAAAATCTCAGCATCATCGCCTTCTGTAAATTCTAGAAGAGGTGCGGGGATTCCGCCATTGACCGTAAGTGCGAAGTCCACCTCACGCCCTGTGATATTGACCTTTTGATTTTCGATAGTCAGCTCGTAGTGAACTGTCCTGGACCAGCTTTGAATTGAGAAAAGCAGAATCAAACTAATGCACGGTAGGTATTTATTTTTGTTCATAGATTGTTACTACGTTAGAAGTAGTCCTTTTGTGACAGACTAAATAACGTAGCAACAACTCACAAGCCTAGAGGCGCTATATTGTGCTTTTACATGCAAAGTCGATCACATCGTCCCCAACGTCAAGATGCCCGTCTTGGGTCAGTCCCGGCGTCAGATTGATGAAAAAGACAACGCCATTTGCCACGTATTTCAAACAGGGAATAAATCCATCACATCGCACTTTTTGAACAGGCAAATTAGTAAAGATCTTACGATCGCCACTCAGCTCATCCTTTTGGAAAAGTGAAAGCCTGTTTCCCACAAGAGTGAGAGCCTTGCCCCCATCGGTCACAATGGCTCCGTTGATGGTCTCAGCACATTGCCAGTTTAGTGGACTAGCGAGAGCGCTATTCGCTGCCAAAAAAGTACCGATGAAAAGGAATTTCTTCATTTATATCTCCTTACGTAAAGATACGGACACACGTCCCCACCCGGGGTGTGTGAAACCGGATCGTATTTAAAATCTTAAAAATTTATTTGAGCGAACAGTTAGAAAGTTTCCCTACAGGCTGTAGAGTCGAAGCTCCGGGAGGCCTGTAATAGATGACACCGAAAACTTCACCGGTTGAGGGATTTTGAAAAATGCTGAAACCGTTTCTGCCATCGTTATTTCCATTCGGAAAACCTCTGCAGACAAATAAAACGTCCCCAGTCCCTGCCTCGCATTGAGTGGGTCCAAATCGAACATCGTTGGCAACTTGCGATCCACTCATTTGATCTGGATAGTACAATAAGATTCTTCCGATCAGGGGCTGTGAGTTTAAACTGACTACGTCTGCAATATAGCGCTTTCCATCGACCGAACCACTACGACATTCAACATAAGTTTTGATGGTCCCAAAACCTCCCCCGCCAGAGAGGGGTCCTACAGCCCAAGTCAAAGTTGAAAATAAACTGGCTATCGTCATAATTTTGAAGTTCATCGTTTCTCTCCACTGTTCGAGTGGGAAACTAAAGGATTGCGCCCAGCGCCGCAATATATTTGATATACATTATGATACTTTTTCATATATAAGTTATATATGCCAGAAATCGCAAAAAATTCAGTTTTTAATTACGCTTACTACGTCGATTTTTTAAGAGCATCGGTGCGGGCTCAGAGCGCTTTTGGCCTCAGTCAGGCGGCTCTCGCGAGAGCTATGGATTGCCAACCGGCTTACTTCTCCCAGGTTCTCAAGGAACGAGTTCAGTTGACGGAAGATCACGCCATTAAACTCGCGGAATTTCTTGGTCTTAATGAAAATGAGACTGACTATTGGCTGATCCTACTCCGGCATGCAAAGGCCTCAACCCCGGAGCTGAGAAGGTTCCTCGAAAGCCAACGACAAAAACACCTTAGCCGAAGAACCGAGCTCGAACATCGACTTAAGGTAAAGAGCAAAGAGCTGGAGGAAGAGCTCGCGCTCTACTATTGCTCAGACTGGGTTCCTGGGGCTATTCACATGGCCACTAGTTGTAAGTCGTTTCAGACTGTTGAAAGTCTTTCACAACGGTTTTCGCTCCCTCAACAACTTGTGAGCAAACACCTCTTTGAGCTTCAGCGCCTGGGTTTAGTAAAGTTTAAAAACAACCGCTGGATTTACGGGGACCATTCTGTTCACTTCTCTAAAAATTCCCTGCTTGATCCAACCTATCAGCGCACCCGCCGCCTGCTCGCCATGAATTCCGTCTCCAATCGAGAGCCAGAAGATTTTCACTACTCCGTTTTCTTTGCCACCAATCCTATGACGCGAAAGCAGCTCCGCCAAATGGCTCTTGATTTTGTTGAACAGTTTCATAAGAAGGTCGAGCCTACAGATTCAGAAGAGGTTTTTTCGCTGAATTTGGATTTGTTTCGAATATAGTACCGAATATTTTCTGGAACTTTTTCGTATGGCCAAGCAGCCATATCTTTAACACTCAAACCCGTTTTCGCAATCCTTCTGACCAGTAAAAGTCCAACACAATAAGCGGCTCTCAGTGGGATCGACGCATCTTCCGACGAAAGTAAAAACCACTTGCGATAAAGCTCTTGTCCTTTCGCTGATTGTGTCCTTGCATCGCCTATAACCACGAACTTTTCCACGAGGTCGTCACCGGAACGCTTACAAGCCTGCGAAAGATTTGAATCCATAAGAAGATCAGCATCAGTAGCAAGACTCGCACGAGGAACAATTTGAGGCTCATTCCGAAAAAAAAAAAAAAAAAAAAACGATGGTATCAATGCCAAATGAGAGTGCTTTGGAAACTCGGGCTTCGGTCCCCTTGCCGTTGAATTTCTTTAGTGATGGCACCGCAAATATTGGGGTTTTAGAGAGGTCAAAATCAGGAAACATCTGAATAAAAACCGATGCATTTTTTTGAAGAAGCTGGGGAAAAAGGCGAAACTCTTCATCGATTTTCGCCTCGTACTTTTGTAAAACAGGCCATGCCTTCCCGAAAGACTTTCTGTATTTTTCTTGCCAATTTGGTTCGCTTGCAGATTCAGCAACCACTTTTTGGAAATAGTTTTTGTCTTTTTTCTCTACAGTCTTTTGCCAATTTACCCAGGCAACGTCTTCGCTCTTTCCCCCTGAATTTTCCATAAACTGGTGGAACTCGTCTCTAAAATTGTGCAGGTCCAAGCTTGCACATCCAGAAGAAAGAAAAATAAGAGCGATGAAAAGGAAGTTCATAGAGTCTCCGAGTTATTTTTCCGCTCAATGTCTTTAGCAGTTTTAATGAGTGTTGACTCCAAAAAAGTTGCTCCTTAAGCTAAATCTACATCAGAAGAAGGAGATAAAAATGCAATCTGTACTCACAATGTTTGCGATGCTGCTGATGAGCTCTATTGCAACGGCTCAAATTCATCCCTTTATCCAAGAGCAAGTGGAACTTCCGGATTCAATCACGACGACAGGTTTTGAGGATATTTCATTTGATGGCTCCCGGCTCTTTCTCCAATCTCAAGAGAACAAGATTCTTGTTTTCGATGTCCAACACCCTACGCAAGCATTCAAATTCACGGATTTAAACGACGACAAGCTGTGGGGCGTGTTAGATGTTCGAAATGGATTGGTCTTAGCCAGAGTGAATTCTAGCTGTGTTGCTATTTACGAAATTAAGCCTGACCTCTCTCTTGTTCAGAATGAAAAAATGGAGTGTTTGCCCGGAGATTATGTCCAGAAAGGCCTTCTCACAGACAATCGGGCCTACGCTTCAACGAGCACCCATATGAACGAACTTAGTCTCGATGGACAAAAGTTGGACTTAATTCAGAGTCTCAAAATTCCCGATATGAACCATACCTTTTTTATGTGGAATGAGCAGGTCAGAGAAGTGACTCTTGTCTCTGAACCCCATATGAGCTCCCCTGTCCAAGACACCCTTTTACAGGTCTACAATGCCCCAAAAGATGGCCTAATGTCTTTAGCCTATGTGCAGCCAGTTGACAAAAATCTCAGGCTGGAAAAAAAAGGAGATCAAATCCTCGTTGAGATGGTTACTGCAGAAAAAGAAATCCTCATTGAAAAATTGAGTTTTTCAAAAGACGAAGTTTCGCTCAAGGAGGTTTTTAGAATTCCTCAAGAGATGAATCCGTTTCTTTCCTTTTGGCATTTTGAAATGAGTGAAAATCTATTTATCGGATCTTTTTGGAAGGCCATAGACAACGCCTACGTTGGCTTTAGCACGACGGGGCCTGCTCCAAAGGTTTGGGATCAGGAAATCTTTTTCCACTACGAACGCCCACGTTGGATGCGAATCAATGGAAAGAGCTTGCAAATTCTAAGAATCAGTCAAAAATCAACGCCCAAGTGGGTTCTTGAGACTTATTCTTGGTGAAACTTTCTCAGTGCTTGGGTTTATAATACAAAAAGGCCTGCGCTCCACACACTGGACTGCCATCCCGAGTTTCCGTAAAAAAGAAAACGCGCCCTCTATAGAACCGGTACCCTTTTAAATCCCAATTCAACGCTAAGTTTGGCGAAAGGTCTAGGGAATTGGCAAGATTCAAATTCCCTTCCGTGGCGGTGTTTGTGTCAAATCTAAAGTTTTCCCCCTCAAGGCGCCATGAAATCGTTGAGATATCTTCTGTTCTGATATCGTTATTTAACCCTATAAGGAGTTCATCAATTCTTTCGTCCGTGCAAATGGATCGATCTAGGATTTCGGCAGCTGCATTCTGTACCACCGCAATACCTATCAACAAAACGAGTATTGATTTCATAGAAAAATCCTTTCACAATAATGAACTCTGTTTGCCCCGACTTGACGAGGACATCGACGAACATCATAGAAAGTGTAAAACTTTCTCGTCTGGAGGCTGCTTTGCGTACAAAGACGTTTTTAATATTAAATCTGTTTCTACTAGTCACTGAAGCTCATGCTTCCGAGGTTGCAATTACGATTGATGATCCCACTGTCGCTCAAACACCGCTCTACTCTCCTGAAAAGAGAAATCAGCTCATTCTCGAAAGCCTTCGGACAGAAGGTGTTAAAGCCGCTCTTTTTGTTTGTGGTAAGAGAGTTGATAATCCCGAAGGTCGCCAACTCCTGCAATCTTGGGACGATGGAGGGCACTTGATCTCAAACCACACATATTCCCACGAAAACTACAACTCGAATCCACAAACCTTCGATTTATTTTCTGCCGACATACTAAAAAATGAACCTCTGATTTCTGGCTTACAAAACTTTCGAAAACTCTTGCGATTCCCGATGTTAAAAGAGGGCAACACAGCTTATAAGCGCGATGAAATGCGAAAATTTTTAAAAGCTCATGGTTATCAGCAAGGATACGTAACGATCGATGCCTCTGATTGGTATATCGATGGAAGGCTCATCGCTCGTCTTAAAAAAGATCCACAGGCCGATCTTTCCGCCTACAAAAAATATTATTTAGACCATATCTGGGATCGAACTAAATTCTATGACAACTTAGTTCAACAGCTCACAGGTCGAACGATTAAGCATACGCTTTTGATTCACCACAATTTGCTCAACGCTCTCTTTTTAAAAGATATTCTTAAAATGTACAAAAATAGAGGATGGAAGGTTATTGACCCAAGGATTGCATACACGGATCCTATTTTCGCAGAAGAACCAAAGATATTACCGGCCGGGGAAGGCCTTGTGTGGGCACTCGCAAAACAGGCAGAAAAATTTGCTTCGGAACTTCGATATCCAGCAGAAGATGGGGACTACGAAAAATTAAAAATGGATCCTCTTGGTTTGTGATTAATGGTAGCATGTGGATATCAAAGTTTGCGCCGTTGACGACGATTGGTCGGGCTTGAAGTTCGTGTATAGAAAAGTCGATCGTTAATCAAAGCTCAAGTCTATAGGCTCCTTGAATCACAGCCTTATCTGCTCCTGGTTTGAAAACAATGTCTCCTGACAGCGTAAGAACTCCCACTGCAGATATCTTTCCGTCAATGGTTCCGTGATCAAGTTTTTTTAACAGAGGATAATAGTTGATTCTTTCAGCACGTTCAGCAGAATCATGAACGATCAAAACATTTGGATTCAAGTGGCCCTTGCGGTCTTTACCATAACCGACGACCGTCAACCAATGTCCCGCATATATCTTACAGTCGCTTGTCTTAGGATCATCTTTGCACCATCCAACTAATATCCAAACTGAGTTGTTCCCTAACACACCCTCTTTAATCCAAGGCGGATCCACCATCGCTCCGTCATTAGATACAACTTCTGGAAGAGATCGCCATCCTACTCCTGCCAAGCGTTTATACTTCACACCTTTTTGCAGAAGGTAAGAGCTTAATCCCATCAAGACCTGTTTGGGGGAGGTTCCCTCTTCACTGGTCGTGCCCATGATGTCGCCCAATTCATTGACTAACTTCGCTTGAGCACGGATAGGGTCAGATTCAGAAAATGGCTGCAAAGCAGGATAGCCGTTTTTAGAGAGCCACACCAAACTGTTAGAAACAGCTGCTGGAGCGCAATGTGGAGCTCCTCCCCACTTTATCAAAGAGGGAAAACACGACTGACAAATATTGGGCGTGTTTTCGACTTTCTCCACAAAAAATGCAGGGAGTGCGAAAACGGCTTGGCTGATTAAGAAATTAAATAAGACTACTTTTAGCATGGTTTAAAAGACGCGATAACATGTTCTGGGGAATTCTCAAGTGCAATGTCTATTGGCTTGCGCATTATACCTGCCAATCCTGCAAAGATGTTTTGTGAATATAAATGTCGCGAAGAGAACCATTCGCTACAAAATCAGATTTAATCTCGCCCCAGTTCTTCATGCAGTACGAATAGGACATGTCGAAATGCCTTGCAACACCAGTGTATTGCAAAAAGCTCTGCTACCGGCTCGGCTTACCAGCATCTAAAAATGCTTTTTTGAATCTTCTTTCATCAATTTGATATTCCGGAAGGCAAAACGCTTTCAATTCCTCATATCGTGAATCGACATCCTCGTCGCTCATGTAAAGGGTCCTTGACCCTCGTTGATAAACAGTGCTGGTGCAAGTCTGCTCTCTTGGCGCAGCTGTGTGGCAAGAGGGCAAAAGACAAAAAAATACAAAAAGTCGCTTAATCATGCGCCATCACCGAAATAAGCCTTGTACCAACCATTTTCGTGGTGGTCGATAGCTGTGGCATCAACAATGTGACTCGGATTTAACTTCTTATAAATTCTCTCCAGAGTTCGGAAATCACGCTGGCTAACTACAAAAATACCGTTACGAATCAGAAGAGCTGCGGACACTCCAGGGCCCTTTTGGTATTTTCGGTGAGGAGTGAGCCGACATCCGTCAGAAATGACTTGAGAACCGCATGCTGCACTCATATCCATTAGCACCGCGATATCAATCTTTTTGTCCTGAGCTATTTTTAGCATTTCTTTAGCAGCAACGACCATTCCTTCTGTCAGATCATTACCTTTGTCGTCAAGAACCCGAGCTTTTCCATCCAAGACGTCAAATCCATTTCCTCCATGAATGTCGGGCAAAGCTCTTGGCGTGCCAAATGCGTAATGCTCTGGACAAAACTGATAACTCCGAACGTTGGGAAGGGAAATCATTTTTCTTATCCAAGGAAAATCGCCATTTGAAGTTCCATCAACGCCACATTTCTCACCTGACAAACAAGCGCTAACCAATATCCTCATGGGTTTGTCAGGAGTAAAATCGGGGAAATATGCAATTTCTTGGGTCGAGGTTAGATGCACTTGAGTTTTATATCAGGGATTCACTCTAGTGTCGCCAATTAATCCCTCACCGTTCTTCAGAGACCATAATGACCAGGCCGCTTAACGACAGCTTAAATCCGTAGAATTAGGCCCGACATCAGTCGTTTTAAGTTTGATCGCTCTAGGACTCACCTTTCCTTCAATAGTCTTGGTGCCGGTTTGGTCCTTAAGGAGACTTACGGGTCCTTGATGATTAACGATGAGGTTGTTTTCAGAAGGAAATATTTGGAAGCCATCCTTTCCGAGGAATGCGCCCACTTGAATCATTCCGCTGTTGTTGAGAATGCGCGAGTTTCTGGCAGCGCCGTGGGATCCAAGACCATTAGAAAGAATGATTCGCCAGCCAACAGGGCTATCAAAAACGAGCGAATCCATAGTGCCGTCTCCGGCGCCAACGGTGATCATGCCGGTCTCAACAATATTTTCTGCGACCGTATGATCATCTCCCATAACGGTAATGCCGGCGCCGTCATCAAGGTAGTTACCAAGAACCAGAGAACGATTTGTCATTCGAAGGCTCAAATTAATCTTCGAATTAATAAACGTGTTCAAAAGCACGGCGGTCCTTGCCGTCTTCACCGAAATCGCCTCCGACTGATTCGTCTTATTTATGAGAACGTTGTCGAAAACATTGTGATCAATCATAAAGAAGCTGTCGTGTTTTGCATCAGTCAACATTCGAATCGTCTCTTCAAATGCACCCACTTTGTGGTCGACAAAATAATTGTGATCAACACGATGGCCTTGGTGCAGGGAGGCGTCCCCATCGGCGCTAATTTCAATACACTGTTCTTGGATATTTCGAAACTCATTATGATCAATTCGATTGTAAGAGTGGTTGGGTCCGAGCATTGTGATAGGAATTTGATTTGAATTTGAAAATTTAGATTTTGTAACTCTATGGTGATGACCCGGGAGAGCTACGTTGTTACCAACAAAATTGAGACCCTCTAAAACTGCATAACTCCCCTTAAATTCAAGATTCCCGGTGAAGGTCACTATAGCGCCAGCCGCGGCTTTTATCCGAATAGGTTTTGCTTCGGTACCGTCGGCGGCGAATGTGTATTTGTCGGTGTAAGTTCCCGCTTCTAACTCAAGCACATCCCCTGGCCTTGCAGAGTCGAGTCGCTCCTGCAGAGTCGATGGAGATACGGCAAATTCTTGTCCGTCCGAAGGATAGCATAATTTGTTTACCGAAAACGTTTGGCCTTCAAATAAGGCGGCTGAAGATTTTTCATCAAAAAGCACGTAGGGATTGGAAGGGGTTTTACCTGGCTCCGGGCTTGCCGTTGGAGCTGGCGTTGGCGTCGTGGCTGGGGTTGGGGTCGAAGCTGGTTCTGTAGTTGTAGCTAGTGGTTTGGTGTCGGCTGCAAGAGTGGATTGATCAAGAGTCGTGTCGACTTGGAACCCAGGGCCGGAGCAGTTTTGAAAAAATAAGAATAAAAGCGCTACTGAAATAATTATTTGGATCTTATTCACGCGTCCCCCCGATAGTTTTATATTAATGAGGATACGGGGTGTCTGCGAGATAGATAATCCGATCAATGTTTAGGAATGAATCTACGATGGCTCGTTTTGAAACACAGTTTGTTTCATACTGAAGCAAACCCTCTTGACGTTGAGCCAACCACCCGAGAGAATCATTCTATGAAAACCAGATTTTCAATTTACACCCTGTTTTTCCTAAAAGCCGTTTCAGCTGCTTCAGTCATCATGTTTACCTGCATGGCTTTAGGTGAACTTGTATACGACAAAAATCTATTCAGTGGTTTTTTGAGCAAACCCTTCTTATGGGTCGGTGTTTTCCTTGAGACAAGCATCGCAACCATACTCATGACGGCAATGGGAGCTCTCATTCTCTCCTATTTTCGATTTTTAAGTAAGAAGGCCTTCGCCAGCATCTCCGCGATTGTCTGGTGTCTTCTAGGGATCCTGCTTATTGCTCTGTACAACTATTTTTATTGGAAGCGAGATTGGCATCTCACAGAAATAGCGCCAGGACTTATGTTCGGATGGATTCTACCCGGAGTGCTTTCAATCATTTATTTTGTTTCGTTGTCTCTCGATTTACGGCAAATGCCTCGAGATCCTGCGACTTGAATTCTTTGGACATCATCACACATGCCATTTTCTTACCGGACCTCAGAGTGTGAAACCCTCGCTCCAGTTCCCGAAAACCATGACGTCGGTAAAATGGTTCTGCAGTGATCGACGAATGCATGTGAAGCTCTGTACATCGCTTCGACCTTGCCACTTTCTCAAGATCGGTCAATAAAGCACTGCCAACACCACGTCGAGCATGCTTGGCTGAAACATAGACGGCACGCAACTCGTTTTCAACGATAGAACCAAATCCTGCAATTTCACCGTTAACTTCTGCCACCAAAGTAGTTTCCTGAGGGAAAGATTCTGTGACATATTTTTGGATCCGCTCTTGATCTACTGGGGTCGACCACTCAGAAATCACATCGAAAGGGTAATCCTTGGAGGCGGTTTCGTGAACGGCAGAATAGTGAGCTTCAAGAATTCCTCTTGCATCTTCTATTTTTGATTGGCGGACGACAAGTTGGTTCATTGGTCTACTTTACATGCGTCTGATTTCAGAACAAGAGCAATCTGAGGTGACTCTTTACCGTCTTCCAACAAATCATCTAACAAATCTGGCTGTCCGCAACATCGCTTTATTAAAAAGCATAGATTCAAAATTTCCGGCGGAGTTGACGACAAGCCCAACGCAATTCACTATAAGTTCATGAAAAACAATTTAATCAAGTCCCTCACCTCCATTTTGACGGTCTTCCTAATTTCAGCGATAGCCTCCGGGAAACCTGCTCATATCGGTATCCTCGGGTTTGTCACAAGAGAAATGACAGATGAGAAAGGAAAATATATTGGCGACGGCCGTGATGCTTGTCTCTTTCCAATCTTCACAAAGAATGAAACCGGATGGAAAGGTCAAGGCTACTCGGCAGATTTGAGTCAGTTTCAGCCACTCCCTGCGGCCCGGTGGTGGACCCTTCTCAACGGAAAGCCCCAGCAAGAACTCCATCTTGAACGCCGCAAAACTGGTCCCAAAGTGAATAACCCTCAATTTGAGCTTAACTGCCTCAACGAAGATAAAAATACAAAATCCATCGAATCGCTGAAGACTCGCAACGATCTTGGTCTCAATGTCCCTGTGATCTCGAATGACAAAGCAGCAGATCCTGACAATTGGACCAGAGCAGAACCACCTAACAATGAAATTAAATTAGCGAAGGAAGCATTTGTTAAACGGTTTGAGTTCGAACGCAAATGCCGAATCGATGAGAAAGATCCGCCTTGGGGCACGATCGAGATAACTAAGAACAAACTGGAGCTCAAATCCATAGACGTTGATCCACGTAGCTTTCGGTCAAAGCAGGGAGCTTTTCTCATCGGCCTTCGCACTAAAGAGGAAAGGTGTCTCACCGACATTCACTCGATGAACTCCTTCTATCAGAAGCACTGGTACCTAGTGTCCAAAAAAGGTGTAAAGGAAATTGACCTTACCGAAAAGAAATTTAGCATCGAACCTCTTGATGCTACCGACTTTGATGGGGATGGAAAAACGGAATGGCTCTTTCGGCAAAATCACATCAATGCTGGGGGTATCGAGAGTGAGTTTATTCTGTTTGATAGTGAGTTCAATGAGCTTGCCCGTGCTAATATTCGGCTTGAGGCTATAGAAAAAGATGAATAAAACAGGAGACGCGAAAGCCAGGTAAAGAGCCATTAGAAGCCCTTAGAACCTTTGAACCCTTTGGCTCTGCGTCAGTGTCCTCACAAACACTCGAAATTCCCATCGCTGGTGTTGACAGCACGGGTCGATTTCGGCTTAATCCCGCCAAATTAAGGAGTCAAAGATGAAAAAAATCGTTCTTGTTCTCAGTTTGCTGGGCCTGTCGTCTTCCGCGTTTGCCACCGCTAAATACAAATGCTTCAGTGTCGACGATAACGAACCTTACGGATTAGAGCGCCTTGAGTTGACTGTAAAGTCAGAGAATGAGCTCGCCATCAAAATGGATGTTCTCAAAATCGTTACTGAAAAATATGTTGTGGACCAAGACTATGAACCAAAATCCCCAGGCACGAAAGACTACCTCAAATTAGACGTTGTCAATCCCCACTATGATGCTTACGGCGAAGGACCTTTATCTCCATTTTTCGTGGAGGCAGCTTTGTTTGACGGCGGTCATCCACTCCGTCGTGGTGGAAAAGGCGGGTTCATTAAGACCGCTGGTCATGGCTACAGCTGGGCTAATTATCTCTGCGTTTTACAGTAGAAAAAAAATAACTTTTCTGGAGTGAGGGCTGATGATCGCAAAGCCCTCGCGTACGAGCTGAAAACAAAGGCTCCCAACCCCGTGTAAAACTCACATAGTCAGATGGAGCCTGAAATCCCATTTATTTAGTTTTTAGAGTGGAGCAGAAGATTGCTCCACAAGGGAGCAGTCCATCTTTTGAAATACAGTGCATAATGTTATATTGGGTAAATGGATGGACTATTTAATATTGAAAGGATTGTTTTATGAAAATATCTAAAATTTCTCTTTTATTCGGAACACTTCTCTTTGCTCGCATCGCCATAGCCAACTGTGATCTCGATGGGTTTCCAGGGCTTGAAGGTTCATCAGTCGTTCTGTGCGATAAGGGTCAGTTCAGAAACTACACAGTCAGTGAGGTCGCGAACCTCAGAAGGGCAGCCGATCGTCTAAACCCAAGTATGGTTCCATTTCTTTTGAAACTGAATCTGGCTAGGCTAGAAAAGTTGGATCCCAATCAGGAGTTTCCAATAGACTCTTCGACGGTCAATACAGATGGTTACCCTATAGACGTCTTCGGCGCTGATATGACGTCGGCCACCGCAGAAATGAATAGCCCAGGCGACCTAGAGATGTTGTCGACGGCAGTGGAAGCCTACATGCAGTACATATTAAAATAAGGTCCCTGGAGAGCAGACCGCCCTCTCCTCATCCCTTCAAAAAATAGGGCAACGAACCATTCTTGTTACTCAAAAACTTAGAGTAGTAAGGAAGTCCTTGAGTGTTCCAGTCACCGATTCCATTTCCGGCGCCGGCAAGCTCCCACTCCGATTGGTGAACTCCCATGACCCGCAGAATATCATTCAACAGCAAGGAATAAGGAATGCCCGCAGGGTTGTAGAAGGTTCCAAAGTTTGTTGATTTGCCCGTTCCCATGACTTTGGGGCGCAGTTGATAGTCGATGAAATTTCCAGCCTGAATGCGCCCTCCCGCTTTTCCTGCGATCATCACCGGCATGTTGAAGGTTGTATGTGTTGCTCCCTCAGCAAGTTCATTGGCGCTAAAGACCAGAGAATTGTCCAGCAGGGTGCTTCCTCCGAGACTGATCGCATCCATTTTTTTGATAAGCTCCAAATATCGACCTGAAACAAAACGAGACTGTTCCAAACAGTGGGCTTTAAAAAGCGGAATTTGTGCAGGACTCGCCGCCATGTGAACATAGTGATGTGCGACGCTGTGAACAGGATCTGATAGACTTGGTGAATCGATGAAGTAGTTCTGAGTGAGACAAGCGACACGAGTGAGATTGCAAGCCAAGGCAGCAACAATCACGTTGATTTGATTGCTGTAATGGTCAGAACGCTTCATCGGCTTGAACTGATCGGGCTTTCCACAAGTGGCCTGAACCTCGGATGCCGCCTTAAGATCCTTCTGAGTTTGATGAAGGTGTTCAATGAAGTTCTCTAGATTTGTTTTATCATCAGCAGAAAGATGTGGAGAGTTTCGCACGCGATTGAATTCCGGCAGGACTCTATCGATCAGACTGACCTGATCGGTTTTTTCACTGTTCACCGTGCTTCCTGTTGTGCCAGGTTTAAAGCTCCCAAAAAGAGCCTCAAATGCAGCCGTTGCGGTAGGCAACGCCGTTATCTTTTGTCGATTGCGCCAGTAAAAAAACCAACCGTGAGAGGAGTACGCAGTAGGATCTTCAAAACGGATACGTAGCGCCCTCATTGCTGGACTTGTAGGGTAGACATTTTTTGACGACTCCATAATCGCGTCAATCGTCGTCCCAAAGTGCGAAGGTGAAGCCTCGTTGTCAATGCCCTGACTTGCGGCGAGAGCAACGCCCGTGTTGTGACTGGATCTTGTGAGAGCGTCAAGACCCCTAATCAGAGTGAGTTTGCTGCGGTAAGGATCAAACTCTTTACCATAGATGGGAGAAATGTCTCCCGAAAACTGCGACAGAGGTTTGGCCCAAGTTCCAGGGGCCACCAAATTCATCGGAGTGTTAACGGAACTTGGCCAATAGTGCTCATACAAATTCCCCAGCGGGGCAACGTGAGCTACGAATTTTACTTCCGGTTCAACGGCACCGTAAACTTTCTCCGTCAACGAGGAGAGCGTTGGAATGGCCAACAAGAAACCATTCATACCCTTTAAAAACGCTCTTCGCTGAATTGGATTGTAATACATATTTCCCCCTTCAATTTATTTTTTGTGAGCTAAGACATCTTGGGCAAGACCCTCTGCCACAACCTCTAAAAAAGTCCCTGCATTTGTAATCATGGGTTGTTGCATTCGGCGCAATAGGCAAGAGTCTCCGTTGTCTTTTAGATTTTCCATTCGGTACCAGAACCCGCGAAAGACATTCATCGCAAACGCTGCCGCAGGTCTTGAGCTCGTTGCCAGCAGCGCTATCAAGTCAGAGGCGTTTGCTGCTGACTGCGGTCCACGATCATCGATCATCAATCCAGTAGCACTCGAGTTTATGGGATACCGGGCGTAGACTTCGCCATCGACGTACACCTCCTCTTCGAAGCGTTGTCGTCCCAACCCATCTAGATTCTCAAATGCAAAACCAATAGGGTTGATTTTCCCGTGACACCCCAGACATCTCCCTGCTCCAGTCATGGCTGCCACCCTATCTCGAGTCGAAACATCATTGTTGACGGCGCTGCGAGCCGGGTCGTTGAGGTCTTCAGCCGATGGATTTTCCAGCTTGTAACCTAAAATGTTTCTGATGAAAAACACACCTCTCATGATGGGTCGAGACTCTTCGGCACCTGATACAAAAAAAGAAGGTCTGAGCAAGAGGCCCTTTCTCCAGGTGCTTGTCGTCAGTGGCGGTTCTTGACCTGGGGTCCAAACTTTTGTTTCTAAGAGTCCCGCCAAATTGGCAGTCCTAGCAAAGGTTCTTTTGGAAGAAAGCAGATCTTTGAGGTTTCCATTTGTAGAAAATACGGTGTAATAGATGAGATCTTTAAGTTCTACTAACATTTCTTCTCGAAGGCCCTTCACATCAATGCCCTTTAAAAACTTTGGATCTCCTTCCGGGTCCATGAGTCCATCCAGGTTTAACCAGCTTGCAAAAAGATTCATGAAACGCTCTTTCCCCCTTACTGAGGTGAGAAGGCGAAGCACGTGTTCTTTGACTTTCGTGGGATCATTGAGCTGGCCTTTGCTCGCATCGGCAAATAGGGCCGCGTCGGGCAAAGACCTCACCGTTGCAAACGAGATTTTTGAGGCCATCACATATTGATTCAATCGCGTGCCAAGAGGGTCACTCCCCTCACCCACAGGAATCAGAAACAAGAAACTCGGATTCATCACCATTCCTTCAACAACTGCAGCAAAACCAGCGGTGGGATTGCCTGCAGCCCGAAACTTTGCGACAAAATCCGTAAGCTCCTGAGTTTCATCTACGGGTCGACGGAGCGTCAGGTAACCAAGTCTGCGAATAAAATCTGTCACGCACGCCTCGTTGGGTGCCATGAGACTATTGCAGGCAGGAGTGAATTTCTTTATCACTGTGGGATCCGCGGAGACTTCTCTACCCACTTTGTAGGTGAGGTAAGTCAGAGCCTTCACATGGCCCTCCGTAAAATCAAAATCTGAAAGACCCGACTCCCCGAGGTCATCCTCAGGCAGCCCTTCCATAGCTGACGAAACTCTGGATAAGATGTCGGCGCCAAAGATGTCGCTCAATACGTTTTCAATTTCTTTGCGCGTGAGACGCCGCGCCGGCATGCTTAAGGTTTTGGGAAGATTGGAATCACAGCTAAAAATCGACTTTCCTTGGCTGGGGTCATTGAAGGACTCATTGAGAGTCGAGCTCGAATCAGTATTGCCTGCCTCAAACGAAGGAGCGCAAGAAACGATCCATTCTGAAACAAATATCAAACAAATCAACGTTCGTATTTTCATTTTACCCCCAACCATTTCAACCATCTTAGAATTTAGGGGCTATGACTGGAACGGGCGTTTTTGTCGCCACGATCCCGAAATGAAACTAAAGTGTTGGACAGTTGGCATTATCCAGGCATCTCGGCTTTTTTACAAGACAAACACAAATACTGTTGACCATCCTGGCCGCGAGATGCAGCGAACGAAAGTCTAACATCGCAAGCAGGTGCAGACGCAGGAGCAGTTCGAGTGTCTGAACAAGTGACATTCAAACGCAATCCGCTAGCACACTTGTCACATTTTCCATCGTTATCGTCCTCCCTGTAAACCCAACGAGGACCTCCAGATCCGTCACCAGCTCCACCGCCTTGGCACGCGCCTGTGTATGGAATCGCGGGAGCTTTCCAGATTTTTCCGCAGGGTGACCATCTCCCGTTTTGATCACCGGAGTTAAGATAATCGTTGAGCTGGACATTCCCCTAAAATCCCAACTAAACATGTGAATGTTTTTGTCCCCCGATGTCTCGCGCCCAGCTCTGCCGTTGACACTCCCATTGGCGCCGTGCCAATTTTATTAATGACTTCGGGGGAAAGCTGTCATGAACTCATCAAACAGAAAAGTATTCGTTTTGGACGACAGTGAGGACCTTCTTGCCCTTATGAAAATCTATAGCCTCAAGTTGTGTGGCTGCGTAACACTCACCGCCCGGAGCTTTCGTGAGACCGAGTCCTTAGGTGAAGAACTCTTTCAATGTCAGTTAGCGATTCTTGACATCAACCTGGGGCCGGAGCAGCCCAGTGGCTTAGATGTCTATCGATGGATGCGCGCTAAAGGCTTCACACGCCCCATTTATTTTCTAACGGGGCATGCCCGGTCCTGCCCTCAAGTTGCAGAAGCAGAACTCATCGGTGGCGTTAAAATTCTTAACAAGCCGATTTCGCCATTGGAACTCTCACGGATTGTGCTGGAGAGCACCTGTTCTCACCAGGTGCCCCGTGCTTGAAATGGAGCGGGAGGATCTTCGCCGCAGCAGCTGGTATACGGCGCGAACATTTGCTCTTCTTTTATTATCATGCTCTTTACTCACAAATCTGGGTTGGTATTTGGTGAAGGGAGTTGTGTATTGGCACTGGGTAATGACTCTTTGTCTTTCGGTGATCTGTTGTTTTGTCATTTTCCGTTGGCCCAAACTCTCGCTAACTCGATGTGCGACGATTTCCTTGGTTCTCATTGGGGCGGGGATTTTTTCAAACACTTTGACGAACTACCTCTTGGCGGTTGCTGGCGATAGATTTGAAGCCTTTGGAGCCTATAAGCTCGTGCCCATGGCTGTTGCTGTTGTGAACCCCTCCCCCAAGTGGCTTGGCTACACTCTGATGGGAGCCTGTGCGATCTTTCCTTTTGTTTTGTACTTTGCGGTACTGTCACCTGACCTGCGGAAGGCCATTTCTGTGCAAGAGCCGTGGTACTCGCTGGTGTTTGTCGTGGTTGCGTTCTTAATATTTAGACATCGGATCAAAACTCAAAAGTTAGAAATCGCTCTCGCTCGGATGCAAGCCAATCAACACAGCCTCAGCAATTTGGCTAGAATTTTTTTGGGGCTTCGTGATCTTACAAATACCCCTCTGCAATCTTTTGAGCTCACGACACATCTTTTAGAAACGGGAAATATTTCGGCCCGCGAAGGTGCAGACCATCTTCACCGCTCCTTGACTCAGTTGCGTGAGCTCAGTCAAATTTTGAATTCTTACGAAAAGGACGTCGATTGGAGCGACACCCTAACCTCTTTCGATGCTACAAAACTCATTCAATCCAAAATGAGCGAGCTCCAATCGGGTCTGTGATACTTTCCGGAAATGACATCAAGGCGCTGGGATCGACACCACATAGAGTGGATTCAACAAACGCAAAGATTCATTTTCTGGAAAGGCTCCGTTCAATCTCACAGTCGTTCTGTAATTTATGATTTCAGGTCGAGTGCAGTAAGGAATTGGAGTATCATAGATGGAGAGGTAACTTTGGTTTTGCCCAAAGAACACATTGGCTCGATAGGTATGGCAAGATCCACCGTAGGGAACCACGAAGCTCACCGTCACACGATTGGGGCAGTCTTGTCCCGGAGGTGGTGGGGCTCCACAACCCGTGCTCATCACTCTGACATCCGAGACAGGCACTCGAATGTCTTTTACAGGTGGTATCGGTGTCGGTTGACCCCCGACGACTTCTCCCCCACCCGCAAACGCCTCGGGAGAAAGTATGAGAACACTCAGCAATGCACTGGCAACTCGCTGACGTAGATTAAATGGATTCATTTTTTAAGTCCTTTCGTTGGTGTTAAATTGAAAAAGCCTATAGATAAACAGTAAACATCCTTCTTACCTGAACCTTCGGAAAAGTCCTGGCACAATCGCCGTCTGAAATCTTTGATGCGTTTTTTAACTTTCGGAAGATCAGAAACATCAAAGCTCATTTGAACGGATGAGAAATCTCGCTCCCCAATGGTTTGAGTTTCAAGCGCGATCAACGCCTTCTGATGAATTTGCCGATGATACTCACGAATAGCAGCCGAAGGCACGTCAGGAGTTGTCGTGTAGTCTTTTGTGGGCTGAAACTCCAGCCCCTTTTTTTCCATCAATCCCATACGCACAAGACGGTCCAAAGCCGATTGGACGACCAAAGGAGGAAGACCCAGAACTTGCGCCATCCAGTCAACATCACTTTGAAAGTCATCCAGCTTGGTGAGTTGGAGGAGACTTAAGTGATACCAGTCCGAGATGAGATGAAACGCGTCTAGCTGATGAAAGGATTTCGAAAGTTTGATCTTTTGCAGACGTATCTGCGCTGACTTTCTCAACGATTTATCTCGAGCGTGCTGACTATCGACTAAATCGCAAAAAACTTCTTTCTCCGTGGAAGACAGGCCTAGACGATCGGCAATTTTCTGAGCGGCCGTCCGAGACAGCCCTTTTTTTCCACTCAATACTTCACTCAAGCGAGACGGCAGGACCTGCAGGTCGCGAGAGAACGCTCTCAGCGAATACATAGAACGAGCCCGACGTCGTCTCTCGAATTCATGTTGTATTATCTGACGGTAATCTGAGGTTTCTAAATTCATAGAAACGGTTTAGCACCAGGCCAGTGCCATGACAAGAGCTCAGAGAACAAACTGTTCTCTGATGTTCACTGGGCCCGCCAAGTCACTTAGCAAAAACTATCGCCGAATCGTAGAAAAGCTATTGCCGTAGCAACGAGAACAGAAACCCCTGCTGAAATTCACAGTGGACCTCTTTCTAAACTTAATATCCAAAACAAAACCGCCAAAAATGGGGGACCACTTTGAATGATGGCCCCTTTGATTGCGGCCCTATTAGAAATGACGAGCACCACTCCTGCCCCCATCATACATAGGCAAGAATAAACGAGAAGTGTGCTTGCAACTTCAGACGGACCGAAAAGAATCACCGATCCACCACCAGCAAGCGCCCCAAAAGCCAAAAACAAATTATAGTACCCTTGGTTAAAGGCCCAAATCCTACCTGCCGTAGCTTCTTCAGCCGTGACAGAAAAGACCTTGTTCGTAGAAGGTTTCCCCCAAAGTATACTTTCGAGCATGAAAAAATAAATATGAATCAATCCGGATATTAGAGCGAGAACACTGCTGACCACAATCACTGAATCCCCCCACATCCGACGATATTACTACAGTTAAAAGTAAAGAACCAGTCACTCAAAGTTAACGACCTCACCTAACAACTTCAAATTCAATCATATTATCTGTATACTCAATGTACAAAAAAAAACCTGAGAAAATAGTTGAAAATTTAGTCTCTAATCATCAGTACGGTGAAGGAGCTAGGTCCGATCGCCTTGAATACATCTGCGATATAGATGGAGACAATAAGGCTGAAGTGGCTAGCTGGCTTCCTGGCTAGAGATTTTTTCCTCTGTGCCTTCAGAAGGCCATCGCATCAGCGATCATTTTCCCATTCGAGATACCGATCGGCAATGCAATGCCAGTGGAGGGTTCCCCAGTTTCTCAAAAATCCTCAGACGGCAAAATCGCTTTACCTCGCATTCATGATCGATTTAAGCAGAAATCAGTGGACCGTGAAATATGGCATCGGGTGCTCGCCCGAAAGAGAGACGAGGCCCGCCGGGGGAACGCCACGACTGGAGGATGAGATCTCCGACCATAAACCTGCGCAAAAGTGATAAGTCCCGCATAAGGTAAGACGGGCTGAAGTAGTGCAGCGAGACTCAGAGGCAACAATCAAATAGGTGCTCCAAAATTCACTGGTGTGGAAAACCAGCAGTGGAAGCACGCTTTCCGACTGAATCACTATTGTGATCCAGATCGGTATATCTGCTTTTCGAGACTCTAAAATCTAAATTTATACAGCTCAATGAATCATTTGGATCGGTCAATTGCACCAAAGTATGGCTAACAAAACTGTGCAAGAGGATGTACAACCGTAATTCCCGTGACCCTTGCAATTGGCCCTTTATATTGAGATGGAGGCTTCAATGAACGATTTGGAATTTACAGATAAATATGATGAGTTGATTCTGAAACAGGCATCTGAGCTTTATGGCCTCGTGAATATGGGAAAACGCGATCCTGAAAATCTAAAAATCGCCCTAGGAAAAAGTTTTTGTTCAATCTTCTGCCTAAAGCGCGATAAACTTATCGGTTTAGGACGAGTCATCTCCGATGGGATCTATTATGCATCAATTTTTGACGTGGCAATTCGTCCAGAATACCAAGGCAAGGGTATTGGAAAACAAATCATGAAAAATTTGATCAATAGCGTACCTGGAACAAATATTCATCTAACTTCGACTTTTGGGAATGAGAGTTTCTATTAAAAAGCTTGGATTCAAACGCCATAAAACAGCTTTGGCGAAGTATGAGAAAATTGATTCTCCCTATTTGGAGGAAATTTGATGTTGGCTTGATTTTGGCATTCATCGTCTTCACGGCCAAATTAATGGACGGAAGGTTCTTTTCCTGAGTCCAGTACTGCGGTCCGAGTTTCTTTTGAAATATAGTTTCAACTATCGCGCTAATAGCCTGCTTGGCGTATCCGCGACCTCGAAATTCAGGGTGAGTTAGAATTCCAATGTGAGCGGACGACACTTTCCATTAACTCAAAGCCTGGGTTCATTGAGGTTTGAAGAGAGCATCCCGGTGAAGCCGGAGTCCATAGTCTCCAGCATCGTCATCTCGCCATCTCACAATTGCGAACTCTGCCTTTGGAAATTGAAAATAAACTCTTCGTTTCCAATTCTCTTCACAGATCGAAAGGAAACGATCTGACCACCCAGGTCCAGAACCCTGTTTTGATCAGGCGAGCCTTCGAAAAAAACCGTATTCCCGCTCAGCCATCGCTCAGCCAAAACTCAGTTCACTGCGCTGACAGCAACTGATTCTGTGTGACGCTGCTTCGAGAGAGATGCCGGTAAACCCTTAACACCTTTGGGTTTTGATGTTCGGTACTTATCTTATTTTTGGGGAAAGGCTTGAAAAAAAATTGGTCGGCGCGACTGGATTTGAACCAGCGACCTCTTGCACCCCAAGCAAGTGCCCTACCAGGCTGAGCCACGCGCCGTTTTTGGAAAGAGACTAAAATAAGGAAGTGGGCCGGGCGTGGCAAGTAAAATTCCACGCATCACGGGTTGGTTATTTGGAAAGTTTTTGGAGTTCTTCGTATCCAGGCAGAGTTGAGAGATCTGGGACGATGACGATTTCAATGCGTCTGTTGGCGGCTTTTCCAGCGCTGGAGTCGTTGGGCTGAACTGGTTTTGTGTCTCCAAAGCTCGCGGCGCTGATGCGATAAGGACGCATTCCGTTATCAATCATGGACTTTACGACGGTGAGAGCCCTTGCTGAGGCGAGTTCCCAGTTGGAGGGGAAGGAGGCTGAGCTTATAGGGACGTTGTCGGTGTGGCCTTCGATTTGGTATTTTTTGTCTGGGATTTCGTTAAGTTTTGCAGTCACATCTTTGATGGCTTTAAGTCCCTCGCCAGAGAGTTTGGCGGAGCCTGAGGAGAATAAGACGTCAGAGCCTAAAACAACGACCATTCGGCCTTCGACGATTTTAATTTTGAGAGTTCCAGCGTCGGTGAGGGCTTTAAAACGATTGGTAAGATCTTTGAACTCTGCGATTCGCTTTTGCTCTTCGGCCTGGCGGGCTGCCATTTCGGCCATGGCTTTTTTCATGTCTTCGAGATTGGCTTTGAGTTGACCGCGGTCTTTAGTGGTTGCGATGAGTTTTTCTTCAAGGCTGGCGTTTTGGGCTCCTCGATCGGCCGCAGATTTTTCTGCATTTTTTAGTTTTTCGGTGAGATCGCCTACTTGAGCGTCGCGGTCTTTTTCGAGGGTTTCGTATTTACTTTTGGAAACGCAATTGGTGAGGAGTAACAAACCGCAAACAACTGGAAAAAACCTAAGATTCAAGGCGACCTCCTTGGGATTTGATTTTTTTCCTATCTGGGGAAGTCGGGGTCAATCTTTCAATTGTTTTTTTCCATTAGCGATGCGTTACTTTTGGAAGGAGGAAATCAGCCAAAACACAATGGATAAAATAAGGCTTAAGAGCAGACTCGTTCCGAGAGGGGCGTAAAATTTGAAATTTTCTTTTTCGTAGGAGAAATCGCCAGGGAGCTGACCGAACTTGAAGAAACGATCGGAAAATTGCCAGAGCAGTCCGACGACGATCAAAACGCAGCCCAATGTGATCAGAAGTTTTGGTACCTGTAACATCAAACTCGGCTCTGAGACCCTCAGCAGCTGAAGGTCTCGGAACAGACTTTATTTTCTTTTGTTATTCTTGCTGATCATTTTTTTCTTTTTAGCCAATCGCTTGTGGTGATGCTTTGGCTTTCCTTTGCGCACTCTCATAGGGTTCTCCTTTTTTATGACTTAATAATTTTTCTCATGGGCTTCAGCGAGGCGAGGAACAGAAGTCCCGCAACCGCAGAAAGCACGGCGAGCAACTTAAAGAAACTTTCCTGGCCCATGGTTTCGTAAAAGCTGCCGATGTAGCCTGAAAGATAGTTTCCAAAAAAGTTGGAAAGGTACCACACGCCCATCAGCATGGAGACCATTTTTGGCGGGGAAATTTTTGTAACGAGGGACAGTCCGATAGGAGAAAGGTAAAGTTCCCCGACTGTAAATAAAAACACCGTTCCCAAAAGCCATAAGAAGTGACCTTTGTTATGCTCCCCTACCACTCGAATGATCAGGATCATAAAAAGATAAGCGGCGCCTGCAAAGAAACATCCTATCATCATTTTTGCGAGGGTCTTAGGCTCCCAACCCTTTTTGTTTTGCCAAGCCCAGAACATGGCCAGCGGAGGTGTAAGTACAAAAATCAAAAATGGATTGAAGGATTGAAACCATGTGGACGGGATCATCAAACTTCCCAAAGACCAGTCCACATTTTGATCAGCCCACAATTGCAAAGTGTTGCCTTGTTGCTCGTACACAGCCCAGAAAAGGATATTGATAATGCACAGAAAAATGAGCGCGAAAATCCGCTTCCAATCGTCGGAAGTGATTTTTTCTTCTTTGGCATTAGGGGTTTTAGAACGCCGTGTGAGATCATCTTCAGCCAGATGCTTCTGGCCGAGACTATAGACCACAAGACCTATCAACATTCCGACACCGGCGGCGCCAAATCCCCAGTGCCAACCCATGGTTTGTCCCAAAGTTCCACAAACCAGTGGCGAAAAGAACGCGCCCAAGTTCACACCCATATAAAAGATCATGTAGGCGCGGTCACGACGAGGGTCCGTCTCACTATAGAGGGAGCCAACTTGAGTTGAGATGTTGGGTTTGAAAAAGCCGTTGCCCACGATCAGAAATAAAAGCGCGGGAAAGAAAAACGTTTCAAAGGCCATCAAGAAATGCCCGATCGCCATCAAGACTCCGCCCAAATAAACAGAGCGACGTTGACCGAGAATACGATCCGCAACAAGGCCCCCAAAAAACGGAGTGAAATACACAAAGCCCGTATAAAGACCGTAAATCTGGGAGGACATGGCCTGAGTTGAAAGGGTTCCAAAAGTAGCGACCAGAAAACGCTCTAGAGCATCATAACCAAGAACGCGATGGGCCCGCTCCGGATCAACCAACAAATACTGAGTCATGTAAAGCACGAGCAGGGCCCGCATTCCATAATAGGAAAAGCGCTCCCACATCTCGGTGAAGAATAAATAGAATAGTCCTTTAGGATGTCCAAGTACGGTTTGATTTTGCATCGGCGGAGTTAAACACAAAGTCAGGTCTTTGGCGAGACTTTTGTTGCGCGGGAAAAGAGGCCAAATTTTAAGAAATGGCGCCCTTAAGATTCGGGCACAAGTATCGGTCAACAGCCCTCAGCCCACTGAATCGGGAGCGGGATCTGGGAGCCGACTCGCGCAAGGAACCGAGTGCGATAAAGGAATATTTCTGCGGTCTCCGGACTCTGCTCCAGAAGCTGCGGGCCGCGGGCTGTTGACCGATATACTTGTGCCCGATTGGGAGCTCCCCAATCCATCAACAATTAAAGGGGCCATTAGTTTGAGCTGTACACCGTCTGCCTTTAGTGCGTAGAATTTCGGAGTGATTGAGGGGGCTTAGCCCTCTTTTCACAAAACATTATGTCACAAACTCAGGGGGTTCCTATGGATCTAAAAAGCGTTTTTGTCGCCGGCGGAGTGCGGACTCCGTTTGTAAAATCCATGACCTCTTATTCAGATGTCACCACTCAAGAACTGATGACGGCCACGCTCCAGCAGCTCGTGACTCGCTTTCACCTCGAAGGGCAGCAGCTCGGCGATGTCGCCTTGGGCGCAGTGATGAATAGCTCCTCGGATTGGAATCTTGCGCGCGAGTGTGTTCTCGGTACCAACCTTCACCCCCACACTCCTGCCTACAATGTTCAACGCGCTTGTGGAACCGGGCTTGAGACCGCCAATCACATCGCACTTAAAATTGCCGCTGGCCAAATCGACATCGGTGTCGCTGGCGGCGTTGATACGAACAGCGACCTCCCTATTATGGTCTCGCGCGCCCTTGCCCATAAACTCATCGCCCTCAATGGAGCTCGATCTTTGGGAGAGCGGCTCAAGATCATTGCGTCTATTCAATTTAAAGATCTCAAGCCAAAGCTCCCCGCCGTGGTTGAGCCGCGCACCAAACTCTCCATGGGAGAACACACCGAAAAAATGGTGAAGGAGTGGAACATCTCAAGACAAGAGCAAGATGAGCTCTCCTATCAAAGTCACATTCATGGCGCGCGCGCTTATGATGAGGGATTTTACAAAGATCTCGTGTTTGAATTCCATGGACTCAAAAAAGATGGAACTCTCAGAGCTGATACCACGCTAGAGAAACTCGCAAAACTCAAACCGGCCTTTGATAAATCATCGACAGGGACTCTCACTGCGGGCAACAGCAGCCCTCTCACCGATGGCGCCTCAGCGGTGCTTTTGTGCAACGAAACTGCGGCGCAAAAGTACAAGCTTCCAAAACTGGCGCGATTCATCGATGTGCAAGCCACCGCTGTTGACTATGTTAAAGGCGAAGGACTTCTCATGGCGCCGACCATTGCTGTGAGTGATTTGCTCAAAAGACAAAACATGACTCTGCAGGATTTTGACATCTACGAAATTCACGAAGCGTTTGCAGGGCAAGTTCTCTGCACTCTGCGCGCCTGGGAGTCGCCCGAGTACTGTAAAAAAGTTTTGGGTCGCGAGAAGCCCATGGGGTCCATCGATCGCTCTCGCATGAATATAAAAGGTGGAAGTGTAGCGCTCGGGCATCCGTTTGCAGCAACAGGGGGACGCATCATCGCAACGCTCGCAGAGATCCTTCACAAAAAAGGCAAAGGCCGTGGATTGATTTCGATTTGCACAGCCGGTGGAATGGGAGTCGCCGCCATTCTTGAAGCTGTTTGATTTTTGTTAGCGCCTGCGAAACCTTCTAAGAGGTTAGATTCACGAGAGATCTATAGGTCTTGAAAATATTTCTTATGACGCATTAATTTTTTTTGAAAAAAAGATTTGTCACGATCCCAGACTTGAGTCTAGGCTCACTTCTAACAAATTTTAACACTTAAGAGGGGGACTCTTATATGAACAAATGGACAGCATCAATTCTTGGTGTGCTTCTCACTGCCAGCTTGGCAAACGCGATGATTTTGCCAAAGAACAAATTGTATCGTGAAGACGATATCAACAATATCGCTGGAATCGACGAGGAGCTTTTCAACAAGATCACTGATGATACCGTAGCTCTTTGGCAACCCTTTGCTAAAGCTCACGACGCTGAGATCGTTGGCGTGAAAAAATGGGCTGACTCAACAGTTAATGCCTATGCTCAACAAGAAGGGAAAAAATGGAAAGTCACTATGTTCGGCGGCTTGGCTCGTCGTCCAGAAATTTCCCCAGACTCTTTCCAACTCGTCATTTGTCATGAGTTAGGTCACCACTTCGGCGGATACCCTTTCTACAGCGGCAACGACTGGGCAGCTAACGAAGGAAATGCCGACTACTTTGCAACTCAAGCTTGCGCTCGTAAAGTTTGGGGCGATGACAAAGAGACTAACAAAAAATCACGCGCTAACGTTGATCCTGCAGCAAAAGCTCTTTGCGACAAAACTTGGAAAAACGAAGACGACCAAAACCTTTGCTATCGCACAGCTAAAGGCTCTTTGGAGCTTGCAACTTTGCTAGCAAAACTTGGAAACGGCGCTGATCCTAAGTACGACACTCCAGACAAACGACGTGTGAGCCGAACTAACGACGCTCATCCAGAAGCTCAATGCCGTCTTGACACTTACATGAGCGGTGGAATGTGCACAGCTGCTTTTGACCTTAACGTGATTCCTGGAAAAGAAAATCCAAAAGGAAACAACAGCCCAGAAGCTGAAGCTGACGCTACTAAAGCTTCTTGCTTCATGAAATCAAACTACAAAGATGGCTTGCGCCCTCGTTGCTGGTTTGCTCCTTTGAATGAGACTTACCGCACTTGGACTAAGTTCAAATTCAAAAAATCTGACGACTAAATATCAGTCGCGACTAGATTTGTGCTAGAGGAAACACCGGGATAAAATTCCGGTGTTTTTTTTTATTTTAAGGAACCGCAGCGAGTCGGGCCTAAGGCGATAGGAGACCCACGAGAGTAATTTTATTCTGTTTTTAAACGACAACCTTTCGTTTTCGGGACCCAGCTCTCTACGGACTCAGCCCTCAAGGCTGCACAAAAATTCGTGCATCCTCGGCAGGCACCACAACCACATCCTCTCCAACTTGGATGAAATGGGCCTCTACTTCGCTAGGCGCAAAGTGGTTCGGACTCGCACCCCGTGGGAGATCTCGTCCCCCAGCGGAAAGGTATTTCCCGGAGATCAGTTTACCTTTACTCATGATTCTAACGTCCATGCCATTGATCGAGTTCAAATTAGTGGCTTGCGAGATCACTCCCTCTTCAGCCTTGTATCCGGGAGTATCTAGAGCATAATAACGAACCACTTTGCCGTCTTTGGCTGCGACTTTGATGTATTGACTGCCATACATGACATTATTTTCCACCGTAGGAGCTGCTGTCATCTCCGCATCTAGTGGCAATCGCACTTTGCCGCCGGTAGGATTTACGACTTTGAGAGTTCGCGAGCCAATTTTGATTTCTGGAGCGTTCAGTGCAGAACTGATGCGGCCTTGAGCCTCAGAGCCTAGGTCTTTAAGTTGATGTTTAACTTCATCCACTAAGTATTGCCCGTAGCCTTTAACCTCGACCTTAGCGCCATCGGCAATCGCTTTTATGCTTTGAATTTCGCTTTTCTCAACCACAAGAGGATACTTAATGTTATCAGGTGGAAATACATACCTAAGCCCTTTAGTGCCTGGGCCGAAGTAATAATCGCTTCTATCAAGCAGGGATCCCGCTGACCTGCCCAGTCGATCGATAACAACCGATGAATTTTTAACTGCAGCTTTCTGAGCAACGCCTATCCCTGCTGCTTTGATCCCCAAATTTTTGGCGAACCCTTTCACAAGACCTCCAGAGGCGAAAAGTCCTGCGATCCCTTGTACACCTAACGTTGCAACGCCCGCAGCGTACTCCGAAGCATTTGAAATACCCGCATCGTAGGCCGCGCGGTTTAAAGGGAGTTTCATGCACGCATCAATGGTACTGACGAACGGAACTACGCCAGTCAGAAAATCACCGGTCTTGCTAGCGCAAGAAGCGAGTTTGTCGCCAAAGCAGTCTTTGAAATAAGAATCTCCTGCCATACACTGTAAGGCCTTTTCTGTTCGATATCCTAACGTTCCAGCGAACTCTACGTATTTGTTGCCGAAGGCATAGAGCTTGTAGAGCTCATGTTGAGGAAGTCGTTCGATCTTACGCTCGAGAGTTGTAGCGCCTGACTTCAGAGAGCTAAAAACTTTAAGCAATTCTTTGTTTCTATTTTCGGGAGAATAGGTCTCGTTACTTACAATATCCTGGCCCAAATTTTTGCCAATCGGAGATTCAGAGAAGCTAAGCAGCTCGGCCTTTTCATCGGCGCTCACAGTGCCCGTGGGCCCAGGATCATTGACTGCTGCTACAAAAAGCTGATCCATTTCGTCACGGAACGAGGAGACTAATCCTTCACAGCGCAAAGGATCCGTCACCTCAAGTATGCGGCTATTGCGTCCAAGAATGGGTTGACCACTTCCGTCTCGTTTGAGGCATGAGGCATAAGCATTTTTAGCCGGGTTCTTTTCAAACCATGTTTTAAATATTTCTTGTCGTAACTTACGAAGCAAAACGCCATGCCTGACAACCACATCGTTGATCTTATTTCTTCGATCGGTACAAAAAGAGTTTATGGACCCGCCAGAATAGCAGTTGTAACTATGATTGAAGTCCGCTTTCAGAGCCTTCACCTGCGTGAGGAGGTACGATCTGAACTCCTCTTGAAACCCAACACAGGTACCATCCACCTCGCCAGCAGATCTCCCGGGCTCGCTCTCACCAACTTCACCGGCATGGACGACGAACGCAAGACTGATCCCTAGACAAAAAATATACGATGCTGTTTGATTCTTCATTCTTCAATTTTGATTGGTACCATTAGTGTTGTCTACGGCCCTAGGTCGGGTTTTTGTTATGAGCGCCCGAGTTGGGCGCCCGCGAATCTCGGCGAAGCGTGGGCCTCTACTTGTCAATTCAAATGCAGATCCATCTTTTGTTGCCCAAAAACCTGAATCGCCGCCCGCTGATTGCAGGATCGACACAACAATCTCATGTTCTCAAGCGAATATTCACCACCCAAGGCCTGAGGGACAATATGATCCTCCTGCACCGCAAACTGCGAACCACAATTGGTGCACTTGGAGTTATCTCGCGCCCAAATCTGCCGGTGAATCTCCGCCTTCGATTCTTTTCGATCAACACTTGGGGCGCGTGAAGTCCGTTGCGCAACGGTCGTTTCAGCTAGTGCCATTTGAGTCAGCTTCTTAAATAGCTCTCCATGGGTCATATTTGGATCCGAGTGGGCAAACAGGCCTTTGAGCGTCTCGATATTTTCTAGAGTCTCATCATCTACGTAGATCTTCATTTCATTGAGCGTCTGCGAAACAGGTTTAACAGTTTCTTTTCTCAGCTTCTCCGGATTGGAAGACTCCTCGATGACCACACGCTGAGCCTCCCTAGTCGTCGTTGATTCAAGCTTCTCAAGCACTTGCAACTTTTCTTCCTTGGTCAACTCCTCATGATACTTTTTTTCGCTGTTGAAAAGACTCTGCGCCATCGATAGGTGGGTGAGAGTCAAACCATTGTTAATCTTGGCCTCAACTTCCGGGACCGCCTTCATGAGTTTCATGGCTTGAATTCGTCGATCCGCCTCATCGCTGGTGTAGCCAAGAACTTTCACCACATATTCTTTCAAGGATTTGAGTTTCAATGAACAAAAGAGCCTACGACGGTCGACTTCCAGCAGATGATGCAGGAGTTGAGTCAGAATTTCTCTCTCTTCTTTAACGAGCATTAAAGTTTTTTCGAGCAGTGCCTTGTCAGTCAAATTTTGCAAGTTCATTGGAGATCCTCCTGTTTACAGAGAACCTTACCATGGGCTTTAGGAACGAACTTTTTTGCACACAGATCCGATATAGTAGGTCCAAAAAACTTGAGCACATCGGGAGGTTCAGAGCAAAAAATCTCTAGCCATGAAGCCAGCTGGTCCCCTTTTTTCGCCTCACACAGACCGGTTTCGGGCGAACTCTCACGCCGTGGTTTTTAAGCAGAATACCTGTCAAATGAAAAAATAAATAACGCGCACTAACCTTTATTCAAGAATTGCTGACAGAGAAAGAGCTTCCGTTCCCCCCAGGAATTCGATGAGCAAATCCAAAATCGCAAAGAGGCCATTGAAATTCTGTAATACCTTCTTCGATTTTGATCACCAACCGGGCCAGAGACCTGAGTCCTTAGAGAGCTGGGTCCCGAAAACGGAACCATCCTCGCTAGCCTCCAACAACGCAAGATCAGCTCCTATTTTAAAACCCCTTCACTCACTAACATTTGGTAGGTGGCCGGAAGACTCTCAATAACAAAAAGAGAGTTCTGATAACGATGAGAGTCCCAATCGATGGCTTCAATCGCGGCAGGAGTAAGCCTTTCGCGATTTACATTCCGGCTCGTCAATTTAAAACGCCCAACGGGCGAGGCCGCAAGTCCTGCTCCCAGAATCCGAACCTCATCGCCTTGTAAAATCAATCCGTACTCACATATGTACCAGTAGTACTTTCCTATTCTTTGAAGCGTGCTCTGATCTCCGGATTGCAGTGCCTGTAGGCCAGCATGCCCCATGCCCTGATAAATTTCACTCATAGTCTCATCTACTAGAGCGGGCAGATGTCCAAAAACCTCATGCCACAAATCTGGCTGAGCTGACGCAAATAAACTCTTTACGGGTCGAAGTTCATTGACCAAAGGAAATTGCCGGTGAGCTAACATTTGAAAAAAATCTCTAAGACCGACTTCACCATAAGCTTGCTGAAATTCCCAGCCCGTACGACGGCCAATGATCTCACCCAATGATTTCAGATCTGGAACTTGATCTCGAGGGAGGTTGATGCTCTCAAGTCCATGGCAAAGAACATCACTGAGAACGGGCTCAACATCAGGATACAGATAGTCCCACAAAAGGCTCCATGAAGACGGCGTCAACAGAACCACCCATGAATATCATTGTCGTCAATCAACGGCATCAATGGAACGATCGTGATAAAACGCAAAAGCTCCTGATCCCACCGCAGAGAGGATTCAGGCAAGAGCCAGTCATCCTGACCTGTTGTTAAGTTTAAACACTGCTTTAATTCCTCGATCATTTGATTTGAAAATCGAGAGGATGTCGCCTGTACCCAAACTCTTTGCGACTGAATTCGGTCCAGCAGCTGCTCGCGACCGCCTACAATATTTTGAACACGCCGCTCTTTAAAGAAAAGATCTCGGACCGCATTCTCTCGGGCTTTACTTTCAGAAAAATCAGTACCGGCGCCGAGAATATGCCCTCCATAAAAACTCGGGCAGATAACAACATGACCAAACAAAACCTGAGGCGTAGCTATAGAAAAAGTGAATTCAAGATTTTTTGTGCCAGTAGCCTTTGACCAACAGACAGCGAGATTTTTTTGCTGGAGAAGATCCATAGCGTAAGCGCCAGCTATTCTTTTTAACAAATCCTCATTGGCACGCCACGGAGTTGTGCCAAGACCTAAAGAGCCACGGTGTTTTTTTCCCGCAACTTTATAAAGAGCGTCGTCTATGGCATGGGCCTGAGCTTGAGCTTTAGTAGCACCACTCCCCATCCCTACAATCGGGAAAGGAAAAACTCCGCCGAAGGAGTCTTGATAACGAGGCTTCACTCGGCACGAAGCCAACCAAGCCAAATGATCCTCACCCTTGGAGTGAGAATTCGTTTGAGTTTTGATCGACTCAATAAGATCCATTGGCAAAGTTGGTTCGGCCTGTGAACGGGTCATATTACCACTCGTACTTAATAGGACCACACTCGAGGTCTAGAATTTCTGATGAATTTTCCATGATGAACTCCTTTCTTTTGAGCTACTATGGACAACTCATTGCCATTAGTAAAATAGGAAGGAATGGAGTTTTATATAGGTTGAAGCTATATCAGACGTAGGTTTTGGCTTGTTATCTGTGACGGCACCGGCACCAACAACCCACTAATCGGGACTAGTCAGCGACAGAGTCTCTGCACAGCTGAACTTTACTTTGCTTTTGCGCCGAGAGCAGAAGCTGCTTTGCGTTTGATAACAGGTTTCGCAACCGGTTTTTCTTTTTGTGGAGGCTCCGACTCAGAAGATTTCTTTTTTAGATTTATTTTCTTCTTCGCCTTTTTTTCCGCAGCCGCTTTTGGAATCGCAACAGATTTCGCTTTGCCCGTAGGTATCGCGGTGCCAGTTTTGTCTGCTATAAGTTGAAGAGCTTTTTCGAGAGTCATCGCCTCGACAGTCATTCCTTCGGGCAAAGACACATTGGTTTTACCACTCTTAATGTAAGGACCGTAAGGACCATTCATAATGTTAACCACTTCGTCGTTCCCCGGATGCTTGCCCAATTCGCGAAGCGGAGTGGCTCGTCCACGACCTTTTTTAGGCTGGCTCAAAAGCTCCATCGCCCTTTCATAAGTGACATCAAAAAGGCTCTCTGTTTTAGGAATCGATCTGAAGTCACCATCACAAACAACATACGGCCCAAAACGTCCCAGCCCCACCTTGATATCTTTGTTGGTGGAAGGGTGCTGACCGAGAAGTTTAGGAAGTGAAAGAAGCTGAAGGGCCTGCTCAAGACTGACATCTTCTGGTTTGGTTCCAGCAGGAAGGCTCGCGCGTTTTGGTTTTTCTTTTTCGCCGGCGGATTCACCGAGCTGAGCGTAAGGTCCGTAGCGCCCTGTCAGAACATAAACAGGAAGGCCCGTTGCCGGATCTTTGCCAAGGGCATCTGCGCCGTTTATTTTTTGATCGATGAGTCCAAGAGCGACTTCGCGCGTGATGTCAGCGGGAGATTCGGACTCAGGCAACGAGGCACACACCTCAGCACCTTCTTTTTGCGTGCAAACGTAAGCTCCGTAGCGTCCCACACGAAATGAGAACTCTTCAAGACCTTCAAGGGTTATGCCTCTGGCTTTTTCAGGATCAATGAGTTTTGACTGCTCATCGACTTGTTCTTTCAGACCTTGCTTTCCAAAGTAAATGGAATTGAGATATTTTTCCCAATCTAAATCACCGTCGGCGATATCATCGAGAGACTTTTCCATTTTTGAAGTAAAATCTAAATCCACATATTTGGGCAGATGCTCACGCAGAAGTTTTGAGACAACCATAGCTGTGAATGTCGGCGTCAGCGCATTGCCTTCTTTTTTAACATAGCCTCGGTCGATGATAGTACCAATGATAGAAGCGTAAGTTGAAGGGCGGCCGATCCCTTCTTTTTCCATAGTTTGAACAAGGCTTGCCTCTGTGTAACGCGCTGGTGGCTTGGTTTCATGACCTTGAGGTTCTAAAGATTTGGCTGTAATTTTGTCATTGACGGCAAGATGCGGAAGACGCACTTCACGCTCAAGAAGCTCAGCCTCGGGATCATCACTGCCTTCGACGTAAGCTCTCAAAAATCCAGGAAACTCGATGGTCATCCCGTTGGCAGAAAAAACCACATCATCAACCTGCATTCGTGTCTGTACCTGTTTTTGAACAGCATCACGCATTTGGCTTGCAACAGTTCTCATCCAGATGAGCTCGTAAAGTTTTAACTGCGTCCCTTGAAGATCAGTTTCATCAGGAGCCACAAAAACAGTTCCAGCCGGCCTGATCGCTTCGTGGGCCTCTTGAGCCCCTTTGACTTTTTTGCCGGCGTAACTTCGCGCTGAATCTGGAAGATACTCTTTTCCGAATCTTTTTTGGATGCATTCGCGAGCTGCCTTTAAGGCCTCTTCCGACAAGAACGTAGAGTCGGTCCTCATATAGGTGATGTAACCTTGCTCATAGAGCTTTTGCGCATTTTGCATCGTCTCGCGCGAACTCAGTCCCAATTTACGATTGGACTCTTGCTGAAGAGTTGATGTGATAAATGGTGGTGCTGGCTTTCGATTGACGGGTCGCTCTTCAACTTCGATGACCTTGATGGGCTTTCCCTTAAGTCCATTGATGAGCGAGGTTGCAGCTTTTTCATCTAAAACGAGAACGTCTTTGTTTTTTTCAAGAAGACCAGTGAGTCCGTCAAAATCTTTACCAGTGGCCACTTTTTGATTTTTGACGCTTAACACGCGCCCTTCAAAATCCACTTTGTCTTTTGAAAGGACGGCCTCAACACTCCAATACTGCGCCTTTTTAAAACGAATGCGCTCATGCTCACGCTCGGTGATCAAGCGCACGGCAACAGACTGCACGCGCCCGGCAGAAAGACCATAAGCAACCTTTTTCCAAATCAGAGGACTGATCGTGTAACCCACAAGTCGATCTAAAACTCGCCGCGCTTCTTGGGCTTTTACGAGATGACCATCAATCTGCCGCGTGTCTTTAAGAGCTTTATGAATCGCTTCTTTGGTGATCTCGTTAAACACCATTCGTTTTGTTGGAACATCGGGCTTAAGCACCTCAATGAGATGCCAGCTGATGCTCTCTCCCTCGCGGTCTTCGTCCGTTGCGAGAAATAACTCGTTGGCCTCTTTGAGTTTGGCCTTCAGCGTGTTTACAACTTTGACTTTATCTTTAGGGATGCAGTACAGGGGTTCGAAATGTTTTTCGACGTTCACACCAAGCTGCGCCCACGGTTGTTTTTTGACGGCTTCGGGGATGTCTTTTGCAGACTGGGGAAGATCTCTGACATGCCCCATGCAAGACTCAACGACATAGCCACTCCCCAAAAACTTCCGAATGGTTTTTGCTTTTGTTGGAGACTCGACAATCACAAGCTTTGTGGATTGGGAGTTATCGGGTTTTGAAGTGCGTGCTGACTTTTCTTTTTTTGCCATAGTCGTGTCTTTCAAATCTTTCCCAAATTGATGGTTCCCATTCAAAAACGCAAGCGGAGTCTTTGACTCAAAGTATTACAGACAAAATAGATTCGCTGCCGAGTCAAAATCTTCTACTCTCTATTGAACATGCAAGACATTAAAAACTTCAAGACATCTCTGCAATTTTTATTCACGGACATCGACGACACCCTGACCGAAGACGGGCGCCTCGGGCCTGAAGCTTACTCCGCGCTCTGGGAGCTTTCTAAAAATAACGTTAAGGTCATTCCTGTCACAGGACGTCCGGCTGGGTGGTGCGAACTCATCGCCAGGCAGTGGCCCGTTGAAGCCGTCGTTGGGGAAAATGGCGGATTTTATTTTCGCTATCATCAAAAAAAAATGATACGGCATTTTTTCTATAATCCAAAACAGCAGGCGGCTCATCGCCTCAAACTCAGCACCATTGAGCACGAGATCCTGGCAAATGTTCCGGGCTGCGCCGTAGCTTCTGACCAATTTTGTCGCCTCATGGATTTAGCAATCGATTTCTGCGAAGACGTCCCAAAACTACCGCCTTCTGAGGTGGAAAAAATTGTTGCGATTTTTAAAAAGCACGGAGCTCAAGCGAAAGTGAGTTCCATTCACGTCAACGGCTGGTTTGGAAACTACGACAAACTCACTATGACTCAAGAGCTGATGTCGCGAGAGTATTCAATCTCATTTGAAGAACTAAAAAAGGTCTCAGCATTCGTGGGAGATTCACCCAATGATGAACCCATGTTTGGTGCGTTTCCGTTCTCTTTTGCCGTAGCGAACATCAAGGAGTTTATCGCAAGCCTTAAGACGCCGCCGCAGTTTGTAGCCAAGTCCGAAGGGGGAGTGGGATTTGCGGAGATTGCGGCGCAAATTCTCAAATTCAAAAGGCATTAAGGGCATATGCCAATATGCCGTATGCCCTTGACGCCTTTTGAAATGCCTATCATCAGCAATCCGAGGGGCCAAATATTATTTCTTCGGCGTATTCACATTAAGCAAAGCCGCAAACGGATTATTAAACGGCTGTGCCGGTTTGCGTGAGAAATCCCCGCGCTGTTGGTCGCCTCGAGGAGAGTCATTTCGATCTCCTCGTCCGCCACCACCACGAGCCTGTTGTTGAGGTCGCCCTCCACCTTGAGGCGCGCGGTCTTGTCTTGGTCCTTTTTCCCTAGGACGATCGTCGCGAGGTCGATCTTGCCTTGGGCGCTCTTCTCGCTCGCGAGGCGCTCTCGCCTCACGCGGAGCTGGACGTTCAGGCGCTGCTTCAAGTTTCATAGTTAATGAAATCTGATTTTTTTCTTTATCCACCGCAAGGACTTTGACCGTGACTTGGTCTCCTGGATTTACAACTTTGCGTGGGTCATCGATAAACTTATGACTTAACGCCGAGATGTGAACCAAACCATCTTGATGAACACCGATATCAACAAAGGCGCCAAAGTTGGTAACATTGGTGACGAGTCCAGGACAAATCATCCCAGGTTCAAGGTCTTTGACCTCGAAAATATCATCACGAAATTTGAAAACCTTGAATGGATCTCTTGGATCTCGCCCTGGCTTTTCTAGCTCGGTAATAATGTCGTCGAAGGTGAACTCACCAACGAGTTTGGCCCATTTGGTGCGCAGATCTAAAAGTTTTTTCGCACCGGAACCGATGATGTCGGTGATGCCTACGCCAAGTTCAGCGGCCATATCTCGAACAGCAGCATACCGCTCAGGATGGATGCCCGTCCCGTCAAGAACCATACGGCCACTCGGAATGCGCAAAAATCCCGCACTTTGTTCGTAAACTTTTGAGGAAAACTTGGGAACTTTCAAAAGCTCTGAGCGGTCCTGAAAAAGCCCTTTGGATTTTCGATGCTCAACAATATTGCCGGCGAGAGCAGGACCGATCCCAGCAATGAAAGACAAAAGTGGCGCCGAAGCTGTGTTAAGATCAACGCCCACCTGATTCACGCAAGACTCAACAACAGCCTCAAGACTTTTCTTCAGCGCGGACTGATTGACGTCGTGTTGATATTGTCCAACCCCAATACTTTTGGGCTCAACTTTAACAAGCTCTGCAAGAGGATCTTGCAAACGCCGAGCAATTGAAATCGCGCCTCGCACTGTCACATCTAAATCTGGAAACTCCTGGCGAGCGATGTCCGAAGCTGAGTAAACACTGGCGCCGGATTCATTGACCATGACTACCGGAGTCTCTTGCCCAAGATCTTTCATGAGCTTTCTGAAAAACGCCTCTGCCTGTCGTCCAGCCGTGCCGTTGCCTACAGCAATGGCTTCAATTTTGATTTGCTTAATAACCTCAGAAAAAAGTTTTTTTGCTTTTTCGTCGGCATCATCGCCAAGGATATGCACGACCGTATGGCTGATAAACTGCCCAGACTTGTCAATGAGTGCGACTTTGCAACCCGTTCTAAGTCCCGGATCTACAGCAAGAACGCACTTCGCTCCGTAAGGGGAAGCTAAAAGTAACTTTCGTAAATTCTCGGCAAAAACATGAATGGCGTCGGCATCTGCTTTATCCTTAAGCGCGCGGTGAACTTCGTTGGAAATAGAGGGCATGACATAGACAGTGAGCCCTAGGCGCGCGCACGATAAACAAAACTCCCCTGCAGGAGTCTGTGGTTGCGATGTCGAAAAGGCGTTGTAGCGCTTCTGTAATTCCTCATCAGAACCCTTGACCTCAACAGACAATTCGCCGTCTTGCCATCCACGGCGCATCGCTAAGTAACGATGGGACGCTTTGGACTCATGAAGAGATTTTATCGGCTCTTCAAATTCCGCATACATTTCAAATTTGGAGTTAGGTTTGAAGTCCTTAGTGCGTTTTGAAATGATTTTTCCATTTTCAAAATAGTCTTTTCTAACGGCCTCTCGCAAATCTGCATCGTTGGAGACTTTTTCGACCAGGATGTCTTGCGCTCCTTTGAGAACAAGATCGTAGGTTGCAAAACCAGCGGCAGGACGTAAGAACTCCTTAGCCTTGACCTCAAGAGTTGTCGTGTCTTTAGAGACTCCATGGGAAAGATCCCAAATCCACTGAGAAAGAGGTTCCAGACCCGCCTCACGTGCGATGGTGGCTTTAGTTTTCTTTTTCTTTTTGAAGGGACGGTAGATTTCTTCGAGCTCGCCAAGATCCCAACTTTTTTCGATTCGAGTTTTAATTTCTGCTGTGAGATTGTTTTGCTCACCAATCTCTTTGATGAGAAACGCTTTTCGTTTCACGATTTCGTCGAAAGTCTCTTTCACCTCAATGACGGTTCGGATTTGCACTTCGTCGAGGTTTCCGGTTTTTTCTTTTCGGTAACGAGCGATGAACGGAACTGTGGCGCCTTCTGCGACCAGCTCAAGCACGGCTTGAATCGACTTAGCTGGGAGAGGGCCGGTTTTTTGGATTATGAGATTTTGTAATATTTGTTCCATAGAGGAGATTTCAAATGAAAGAGAGGGAGTTCGCAAGTGCCATTTTATTTATGACGATACATGATTAAGCCATGGGTTGGATCGTAAGGAGAAACTCCCACGGTCACTTTATCTCCAACCACCACACGGATGTTGAATCGACGCATCTTGCCACAAAGTTTTGCATTAATTTCGACTTGGTTGCCATCAAGTTTTACTTTGTAAAGTCCACCGGCTAAGGCGTCGGTCACCTTACCATCTAACTGAGCTAAGTCGTCTTTTGCCATTCACCCTCACTTCGGATTGTAATTACTGATCAAAAACTTGACCCCATCTTTAAATGCAACTTCGAGGCGGTCATTTTGAACATTTAGAATATAACCCCATCCCATGACTTTGTGAACTAAACAAGTGTTTGGTTCGTATATGCCTGACATTTTATAATCGGCCAGGGGCTCGGTCTTATGTTTTTCATAGAGGCTCAGCCAAGTTTTTTCGGTTTCAGATAGGTTCTGAAGGTCCAGTTTGTCTGTAAAATTCTCTTTAGCTCGTACTTTCGGGGCCTCGGGACTCTTTGGTTTTGCCGAGGTCAAAGAAGTTGGAGCGGTCGGAGCAACTTTAGGAGGCGACTTAGGAGCCGGCGGAGTTTTGGGAACGTCCTTAGTTTTGACGGGGGCCGCTTTGACCACAGGGGCTGGTTTTGCTTTTGCTACCGGCTTGGCCTTTGAGTTTTTTGGAGCAGGGGCCGGCGCCACCTTCTTTTTAGCGGCCGGTGGTGCTGGTTTTTTTGCTGGAACCCCTTTTTTTGCGACTTTTTTTCCCATATGTCGTGCCTCTAAATATTTCACTAAACATTTCACAAGTAAAACACTGTGAACCCATCCAAAAGAAGTGGTGCGCTGTCTCGTTTGATAGGCTCTTAAGTTTCCATACTCAAATTCGTTTTACTTGACATCAAAAATTCAATAAGATCCGTAGCGCGCAGCAGAATGGAGATCCTATGCATTTCAAGGCAAATCAGCTGGTTGAAGAATTCCCTGAAACTCTCAAATGGCTTGGAGGGAATAAGTCAAAGAGCGCAAGCTCAATCGCAACACCAGAAAAAGCTCACGCCGAAAGTTTGGTCTTTTGCACAACCCAAAACCAAGCGGACATGGCCGCCAAAGCAGGAGCTGCCATCATCGTGATATCTCAAAAAATTCAGTGGCACGCAGACCCTTCTGAAAATGGACCCGCGTTTTTTTCTACGCCTTCCATCCCTAATGCCATGTCTCAATTGCTTGTGCGTATGGATCAAAAATCACGCCGATTTGAGTTTGATTCTGATCACCTCATCCATCCGACGGCGTTTGTTCATCCCCTCGCTCAGCTTGCAAAGGATGTGGTCGTCGGTCCATTTTCGTACATTGGTGCGCGCGCTCATTTAGCTGCCGGAGTGAAAGTAGGCCCTCATTGCACGGTAGAAAATGACGTGCGCATCGGCGAGAACTGCACGTTTCACTCCCATGTGGTTATAGGAGCTTTAAGTCAAATTGGGGCTCGCTGTGAAATTCACTCTCACTCCGTACTTGGATCCGATGGATTTGGATTTACTCCAGATAAAAAAGGCGAGATCCAAAAAGTCCCACAGCTCGGTAAAGTGGTGTTAGAGGATGATGTCGAAATTGGCGCTAACTGTGCTATTGACCGCGCGACTTTAGAAGAAACTCGAATCGGTCGCAACACCAAGCTCGATAACTTTTGCCACATCGCCCACAACTGTAAGATCGGCAAACACTGTATGATCACGGCAGGCTTCATTGTTGCTGGCTCAACAGAAATTGGCGACCACTTCGTCTGCGGAGGACGAACCTCCGTCACTGGGCACGTCAAGATCGCAGACCGCGTTCAACTCGGAGGACATTCTGTGATTGCGAAAAATCTCGATCAACCCGGAGTCTATGGTGGATACCCCATCCAACCGATGAAGGATTATTTGAGAACGACCTCAAGCCTTCCTGAGCTGCCAAGAATGCGACGGCTTATTTCGAGAATCATGAAGCACTTGGATCTTTCTGAAGCAGATTGAAAAACTCAAAAATAAAAGTGCAACTCCGAAAGGTTTTGCACCCCTCAGCTCGGCCCAAACACGAAAGTCGTGCGGAAAAAGATCTGAAAAAAATAAACTGATCACGATCCAGCTCATAAAAACCTGAAATCGCAGATAGCTCCGCCAAGGGTTTTGAATTTTTCCATCCATGAGCACGCAAGCCATAAGCAGAGGAACATAGAGGATGTAAGCCTGCGCCTGACTCAAGGGCGAAAAGCAGGTCACAAAAAACCCACTAAACGCAAAACTCAAAAGTACGGCAAGTTCTGCCGAACTTGCATCCTTACGCTGCTTCCAGATCTGAACACCGTAGCACAGCCCCAGAACGCCTGCTACCACCACGATAATAATAAGCAGTTGAGAAAAGGTAAAAGACAGCCCAAGATTGCTCGTCAACCAATGAAAGATGTGGTCAAAGTTGACATTGTCTTGGAGTTGCGCGAGCATCGTCTCTTCGTAGAGCGCTTTCATTTGCGTTCGAAGGTCTGTCGAGTAAACAACGATTGGAGCAAGACGCCAGAATAGTAAAGTCAGAACAACGCTGGTAACAAACTTCCACTGGCGATGAATCACCGAAACATAGACGCTTAAAAAGGCTATAAGCGGAAGACTCAAAAACTTCCAATCTAACGTCGTCGCCAAAATCACTCCCGCCAACAAAGGGCGATTTTTTGCAAACAACAGCCAAACGCTGACAAAGCAAAGACCGACAATGAGAATTTCAAGCTTATTAGATAAAACTCCGCCCACAAGTTCTGAGCTTAAGACCAACCAAAAAAAATTACGATAATTACGACTTATCGTCCACCCTCGGCCCTCGAAGTATTGCAAGATGGCGCGGACCCCAAAATAGAGTGCGAAAACCCCGAGCCCTGTGAAAAGGCCAATGCCTACGGTCTCTGGAAGTTTTGCGAAAAGTCCATACATCCATCCACATCCTATAGAGTAAAGGTAGTAGCCCGACGTCGTGCCAGGAAATTGGACTTTGTAGGGATTCACGCCGTTCCACAATGCTTCACCGGCACCGGCGAAAACTCGATAGTGCCCACGCTGAACCTCGGGCCTCGTCAAAACAAAAATCCAGTTCACCAAAAAACTAAAGGCAAAAAGGATCTCACCCCAATGTTGAACGAAAATCTGTTTTGCTCGTGCCATGAATGTTATCTATGGGACGTGTCAGGTTGATGGCAAGGATTAAAAATGTCTTGCTCTGGAAGTTCGCGTGAGCGAAATAAGGGTTTAGGAGAAAAAACGATGCTTGATCTTAATGCCTACAAGTGGCTTCATTTTTTGGGCTTATTCGCGCTACTCATGTCCCTTGGAGGGATTATCGCCGCGGCCGCTTTTGGCGGCGGAAAAAAGCGTGGCCTGTTCATGATGATGCACGGAATTGGTCTGCTCATCATCTTAGTGAGCGGATTTGGAATGCTGGCCCGATTAGGAATGACTCAAGGAGTTCCCGGATGGGCTTACGGCAAGTTGGTGATTTGGCTTTTCCTGGGAATGAGCCCGGTTCTTATTAAAAAGCGTGGGCAACAGCCGTTATTGATGATGATGATGGTGTTGGTTGCAGCGTTAATCGCCGCCTACTTAGGGATTTTCCACTAAACTGGTGCAAAATACTGTTGGTCGATCTAGGCCTTAGCCGTCGTGAGAACTATAGATGGTTACGATCTAAATAACCCTTTGATTTCGTTTTAGGATTGCTCCGCAATACCTTTCCCTTTGAGCTACGAGTCCGGAAATCCGGCCAACATTGTTTTGTACCAGTTTAAGATTGTTCTTAGAGTCTTTCCTTTAAGCCCAAGTATTAAAGCCTTTTAAGTGCCACACCTTCGCGAAGTCGTGCAATGTCTCGTGAAGGAGCAACCCATGAAAATTTTTTTGGCATTTTTGGTGTTATTTAAACTCAACTTTTCCGAGGCAGCATCGCTGTTGCAGTCTTACCCACCTTCGCCTGTGAAGGCGCGGATTGCGAATTTTCTGGAAGTGAGCGAGCCTGGCTTTTACCTCAAAACGGCACAGGCTGCTCGTGATGAGGTCAAACGGCATCCCATCGATCCGAAGGTGAAGGATTTACAACTGCGTTTGTTGAGCTCACCCCTACAATTCAATCGACTGACGTCTTCGGATCGAAAAACTCTGCAGGCCTCGGTTGATGAACGAGCGGCATATATCAGTGGTGCGTTTAAGATGACCCCTTTGCCCTGTGGACAGCGTAAGGTTCCTCGGGGCTCCATTGGCGATTTATTTTCTCTTCAGTCAGCTTTCGAACTTGATCTCATCAGCCATCTTGCCTCTGGAGACGTGAGCTCTGCAAAAAACCATATTCAGTACGCGCTGAAAAATCTCGATTGCTCACCGATGCTTGTTGACCAAGCCCTTGCGTGGTCCCATCTCAAGCGCACAGCTAAAATTCTCGGGAGCTTCAATTTCGAAAAGGCCCTTCAGCCTCAAGTCGACGAGCTTTATGAGGCGATCTCTAAAGTTGATCCTGCGGAGCAGGCTCGCAGCGCCGTCTTTAACGAACTTGTCTGGGCCTTGGATCTTTTGAGCTCTGGACACCTTTCGTCGGCAACATTTAAAGTGGAACCGCTTTCCACCTACGGCTCTTGGACGAGTCTCTGGGCAAATCTTTTCAAGGAAGGCACGTCGGCCGAACCTTCGAATGCTGATTTTACCCGCGTTGACTTGCTTCTTCAAAACATCACCAAGGCGCAAACTCCTGATCTTATCCAGAAGAGTTACGAGACGTTTCGATCTGCAACTTTCGAAGATATTTTCAAAGTCACAAGACCCGTGGCTGAGTGGAACTCAGCTCAAGATTTGTTAGATGCTGAGAAAATAAGGGCGGTCACATCTCGCCTTCGCTCCGATGCCGTTTTCAGAGCCGAGTTAAGACGGCGCCTGACCTCGCGAGCCGACCATCGCGGTCTTGTGGTCGATAGCCTTATTGCCACGGACCTTTGGCCCAATTTCGATGCCCACCTTAGGAAGTTTCAAATTTCAAAACGGCAAATTGTGGAAGCACTAAAACCAGAAACCCGGTGAAACTATTCTTCTTGATAGGTAAAATTCAGCGGATAGCCCTTAGATTGCGAGTACGAAGTTGCAATCGAAGCCTTTGTTTCGGCAACCTCGTGGGAGTAAATGCCTACGGCACTCATACCGTGAACATGAGCAAGCATCATGATTCGGGTGGCCTGCTCGGAGTTTTTTTGAAAGAAGCGAGTTAAAACTTCCACAACAAAACCTCGCGGAGTGACGGGATCATTATGAAGGAGGACGACATACATGGGAGGGCGCTTGAGCTTTTCGCCTGTTTTCTCTTCAACCGAGATTCCGCCGTGAGTGTCATCTTGCGAGTTTGCCATATTTGCACTTGTCATTGACCTATTCTCCCGCAATTGTCTACGTTAAATATGTCTCCTGAAATCAAAGTTTTTAAATCGATTTCATTTGTTTCGCAAGAGGCCTGGGACGACCTCAACACGTTTCCATTTGCAAGTTTTACCTTTTTGAAAATTCTCGAAGACACGGATTGCTTGGGAGCTAGAACCGGTTGGTACCCTATCTACGTGACAGCATGGATGGACAAATCCCTTGTCGGAACTCTCATCAATTTTCAGAAGGTCAATAGCTATGGAGAGTACATTTTTGATTTTGCGTGGGCACAGGCATTTGAAGCGTACGGCCTGGAGTATTATCCTAAAATGACGTCTGCTATCCCCTTCACGCCTGCGACCGGTCCTAAGCTTTCCGTCTCGCAGAATTTACTCGAAGACCAGCGACATCAGATAGCAACTGTTTTACTGCAGACCACGCTCCATCTCGCAGAAGGCATGAGCTCTTGCCACGGCCTCTTTCTTCCAAAAGACCAATTGCTTTGGTATCAAGATTGTCACTATTTCATTCGACACAGCTTTCAGTATCATTGGCAGAATCACGATTACCGAAGCTTCGATGATTTTTTGCAAGCGCTTCGCTCCAAGCGCCGCAAAGAAATTTTGCGTGAGCGCAGGCTTGCTCACTCCCACGGCCTACAGTTTTTAAAACTCTCCGGCAATGCTCTGACTTTAGATCACGCAGCCGGAATGTACAAATTTTATTTGGATACGGTTCAAAAGCGAGGAGGATATTCGTATCTTACTGAGGCTTTTTTCTTAGAGGTTTTTACAAAAATGAAACACTCACTCTTTGTGGTTTTCGCTCTGGAGGGCGGTCTCCCTGTCGCAGGTGCTATGAATTACGTCACGCCAACGACGTTATTTGGCCGCCATTGGGGCTGCCTTCAGGATTACAAAAATCTGCACTTCGAGATTTGTTACTATCAGGCTATTGAGTTTGCCATTGAGCGCGGTCTAAAACTTTTCGAAGCCGGCGCTCAAGGAGAACACAAATTTCAGAGAGGATTTTTGCCAAGTCTCACTTATAGTGCGCATTGGATTGCAAACTCGCAGCTCCGAAATGCCATCTTTGATTTTGTAGAAAATGAGAAGCTACAAATTGAACATGTTTTTCAAAGTTACGCTGAGCAAACTCCATTTGCGCGCTAATTCTGGGCGAAACAAGTGCCTTCCATAACAAATTTGTTAGTCCATGAAAAAAAACCGTGGCTCGTGACATACTGGCTGCTAATTCCGGAGATGGCCCCATTGGGGCATTCATTGAGAAGTTTATGGTAAGCTTCGCCAACGTAATCAGTATCAAAAGCAAAACTCAGAATAACGAACTGCTCAGTTTCGGCTTTGACCTTTCGACCGCGAGACTCAGGCTGATAAGGACGGAAATCTGAGAAGTGCACAAAGTGAACCGAGTGGGAACAGCCCATGAGAATCAGTAAAAAAAAGGACGCCAGAAGTTTCATGAGTCCTCCCTAGATTTTGTCTTCGCTAAGAGAAGAGCGAGTTTTCGACTGCGGTAGAACCTCAGCCGTTTCTTCGTCGGAAGGCCTACGATTTCGACCAGGAACTGCACGTTGCCCTGTTTGTGCCGACTTCACGCAGTAGCCTTCAGCATGCACTCGATGCTTCCAAACAATAAATAAAAAATAATCGATAACTTCATCTTTAGTGAGGATGCCGCTGATCATCCCATTGGGACATTGAGATTTTAGATCTGTTGTCAGCTGATCGACATAATCATTGTCAAAGTTAAACCCGAGAAAGATCACCCGAGACGCTTCGGCAGAAACTTTCTGATCGCGCTTTGCGGGAATCGACGTCAAAGAGACCGTATTGAGGCTTGTGCATCCACTTAGAAAACCCACAGCGACCAGCCCTAAAATCCAATTCCTCATAAATGATCCTTTCATGTCGTACCTCGGGGAGTCATGCAATATGCTTTTACTTTCACAATCTCACCACTGATGACAGGGTATTTTCGCGTTTCTCGAATGGCCGAAATTCCAGTGATGTGGCCCGAAGGACATTGGATCCGCAGCGTCTCCTCAAGATGGTTAGAATAAGCGTAGGAGTAAACATGCGCTCCAGTGGATGGTCCCATCTGAAAAAGCGCGATGATCTCTGTGATTTTGCCAAAGTTTTTCGAGTCTTCTTTACTCAGTGCAATTTTAGAGATCAGTTTCGCATCATTGAGGTCAATTCCCGTCTCACTGACTTTGAACTCAATAGGAACAAGGTTGTACTCAGACCGATTGTCAATCTCACCGATCTGAATATGGTGGAGGATCGCACAGCCCGTAAACAAAAATCCCAGGCTTAAAAGAGAAACTATTTTCTTTACCACGACAGCTCCCATTTTCGAGGATTTCAAAAATGGTCGCTGGACCGGCAAGATCTGTCAAGGTGAATTCTTTCGGGTTGCATCTGCATCTGCATCAGCACCAGCATTAGCCTCAGCATCAGTACAGTTTCAGTTTGCTTTTAGTTGACTGGTTTTTGTGGATCTTGACTTGGTGCTGTGAGATCGATTCCGGTATTGTCGTAAAATTTTCGTTTGCATTCCACATCTTGACAGCATCGGCTTGCCATTTCTGCAGCGAGGACGTGCTGCCGAGTTTTGACGAGGTCTCTGCGCAAACTCTCCGCGGCAAACTTAGATTCACGTTTATAGACTTTTTCATACTGAAACAAGAGGGAAGCAGCTTCTCCACTCAGGTCACTCTTTTTGACTAACTCCCCTCGCAGAGCCTCTATTTTTTCAAGGCTTTTAACCTCAGTTCCCATCACTTTTTGATAGTCGCTAGCCGTTAAATCTTGATTGCAGAGTCCCGCAACACATTTTTTTAAACTTAAATACTGCTTAGGGAGCGGGTACCTACAGGTGCGAACTACCCAGTAGCATCCTCCAGCATAGGCCTCATCGAACTCGACAGTCTGATTTGTTTTTGCCTTTGGCTCATCATCGCAGCTCCCATAGACTTGGTAATAGGTGCCTATGACCTCGCGTTCGGTTCTCACAGTCTCCCTCTCGCAGGATTTTGCGTCGTTAGCCATCTCAAGTTTTACGGAAAAAACCAATCCGGATGCAGAGAGAATGTAAGAGTTCTCTCCCTTTTTTTTGACGGTAAGATTGCCTTCTGGACGGCCCATCGAAAACTCAGCATTATTATCAGCTCCACATTTGATCGTTTTTCCATCGATCTTACTGGTTCCGCTCCAATCGCTCCAGTCCCTCTGAGAACTCACCCAATTTCTTAAAAACCTAAGCTGCCCTTTCGCCGAAAGATCAAGCTCTTGCCAACCATTCATGGAAGCGAAAATAAGGCTTTGATCATTGAGTTGTAGGTTTTCAACGGAAGGCCGAGCCGCGTTTGCGCGTGGAAGGAGATAGTCAAAGAGAGAAACATTATTTTTATCATCAAGATAACTCTTAAGCTTTTTTAAGGTCTCCGTTTTGTTTTTGCTTGGATAAAAAGCGGAGCTTTTGCCTTCAAGAAGGACCCCGACCCTATCTTTTTCAAAAACCGGTGACCAGCAAATCCTAGTGTGATCAGCAATTCGACAAATTTTTGAACCATCGGTGTCCAAGGTCGTTTCGCCAAGAGCGCGTGAACTTTTTTTTGCTTCTTGGATAAAATCAAGATTCGTAAATTTGATAAAGTTCGGATCCTGGCTTTTAACCTCGTTCATCGCATCAACAAAAGTTCTATTGAAAAACATCAAATCCATATCCGATGGTTTGGCAAAAGCTAATGGGGATGACAGAAAAACCAAAGCAAAAAAAACTTTCGTGAGTACCTCGCTCTCATTTTATTTTACGATGCCCGTCTCTTCCTTTCAAAGCTAAACCCTTCGCCTCGACCATAATCTTAGCGAGAACGACTCCGCCCAACCGCTGAATGCCACTGAGATAGTCTTGCATCACGCACTTTTTTTGAAAGCTTCGGCGCGAAGGCCTGATCTTTTTTCCAAACGGACTTGATCTGTGAAAGATCTTTCCACAGGCCGGCACCAAGCCCTGCCAAGTACCCTGCGCCAAGGCCAGTTGTTTCAACGTAGGTGGGACGTACGACTTCCAGTCCTAGATAATCCGCCTGAATCTGCATGAGCAAGCCATTCACGGTGGCACCGCCGTCTACCTTTACAGATTTGAGCTTCTTTTTTAAATCCGCCTGCATCGCAAGGAGGATGTCAACATTCTGCAGAGCCATTGCTTCCAGGGTTGCACGCGCGAGGTGCCCGCGAGTGGATCCCCGTGTGAGTCCCGCAATCAGACCTCGAGCTTCAGGATCCCAGTAAGGAGCTCCAAGGCCCGTGAGCGCCGGTACAAACTCAACTCCTCCAGAATCAGATTCTGTTTTCGCCAACTCTTCAATCTCACTACTGCTTTTGATAAGCTTCAACCCATCACGCAGCCACTGCACAGCGGCCCCACAAATAAATGCGCCTCCCTCCAATGCATAGACAGGCTTTGCGCCCGCCAAACGCCACGCGACCGTCGATAAAAGGCCTCGTTTGGAACGCACAAGTTCTGCGCCCGTGTTCAGAAGTAAAAAGCTTCCAGTTCCAAAAGTGCATTTAGCCTCCCCCACTGAAAAACAGGTTTGGCCAAAAAGCGCCGCTTGTTGATCCCCAGCGATCCCCGTGATTGGAATGCCGTCAGGTAAGAATGAAAGTCCTCGGGTTTTTGCGATGGATCCTGAAGAGTCCGTGATTTCAGGTAGCATCGATGACGGGATATCGAAAAAATCACAGAGATATGGATCCCACGCAAGCGTTTTTAAATTCATAAGCTGGGTACGACTCGCATTACTGACGTCGGTCACATGGCTGGCTCCTCCCGACAAACGCCAAACTAAAAACGAATCGATAGTCCCCAAAGCGAGTTCGTTTTTTTTGGCGCGCGCTCGAGCGCCTGCCACGTTTTTTAAAATCCAGTTTACTTTTGAGGCAGAGAAGTAAGGATCCATTTTTAAACCCGTGAGCATTTCAATTTTTTTATGCGCCCCTTTTTTCTTTACGGCATCACAAAAATCAGTCGTGCGCCGACACTGCCATACTATCGCATTATAGACTGGCAAATGCGTTTTTCGATCCCAAACGACAACCGTTTCCCGCTGATTTGTGATTCCTATGGCAGTGACTTGGGCTGCTGCAATTTCGGATTGCCGTAAAACCTTGAGAACTGTGGATTCAACAGTCTTCCAGATTTCTTCCGGATCGTGCTCGACCCATCCTGGCTTTGGAAAAATTTGTGGAAACTCTTGGTTGTGTTTGGCCAAAATCTGGCCTTGGGAATTGAGAATCAAGGCGGTGGTGCCAGTAGTCCCTTGATCAAGAGCCAGAATGTATTGAGCCATTTATTTAAACTCCCCTTAAAGATATGAACTCGTGGTAAAATATTGATGTTCTCTTAACAAAACTGCAAGAGCATTCATGAAAAATTTTTTTAAAAAAGAAGTTTTGCCCGAAATCGAAAAATTAGATGCGGACACCATTTTGTTCCGAACCCTTCCTCGCATGCTCATGGAAGTGATGCGAAAGTATTTTCGACTCGAAGTCGAAGGTATTGAAAACATCCCCAAACGTGGCCCCGTCCTCGTCATCCCGAATCACTCCGGATTTTCAGGTTTTGACACGATGATGCTTGCTCACGAGATTTATCGCAGCCATAGACGCATCGCTCGTGTGATGACTCACCACTTTTGGTTTCTCAACGAAACTGTTGCCGACCCGGCTCAAAAACTCGGGTACGTCGAAGCCACTTACGACAACGGGATTCGCCATTTGGCCAAAAACGATGTCGTGATTTTATTTCCTGAAGGCGAACAGGGAAATTTTAAACCAAGCCACAAAATGTATGTGCTCCAGGAATTCAAGCGAGGGTTTGTGCGCATGGCGATTGAAACGGATTGCCCGATTGTTCCGACCCTCGTTATTGGGGCAGAGGAAACTCACATCAATTTGAGTCAGCTGAAGTTTTTAAAAGGTGCAGTGCTTCCAATTCCGCTGAATTTGTTCCCACTTCCGGTGCGGTGGAAGATCAAATTTCTTCCGCCGATTTATCTGCCCTATAATAAAAGCCATTTGGAAGATTCGGAACTCATGCGGGATATTGCGCAGGATGTTCGCGAGCAGATGCAGGCGGCGCTCACTGCAGAGTTGCAGAAACGCCGCTCAGTTTGGTTTTGACTAGTAAGCCAAAAATCCTATGACTTCAGAAAGATTTTTTTGGGAATAGGCGAACAGTTTCACGAACAGAAGTAGGGATTTTTCTAGTTCTGCAAAATCAAGCGTGCTGTTTGGCGCTCGGAATTCTAGAGTTCCAAAAGGTGTGAGGCGGGTGAGGGATTTTTTGTTGTTGTAGGATTTGGTGTGGGGGTCGTTGACTGCATCAAGAAAAGTGAGCCATCCACTTTTTTTCGTGTCTTGAGACTTTAGGGCTTCCGCGTAGATTTTCTTTGCAGTGTGCATGAGTGCGGATTCATTTTTTCCACTCCCTAGCCACTGAAGTCGGTCGGGTGTGATTGTGAAGTGACGGAGTAGGTCTGACTCAAGAGATCCAATGAGCAAGCGAAACGCGAGGACTTCTAGCGGTTTTGGCGTAGGCCAGCCCAGGTGGAAGTGAAGGCCTGCTCCTCGAGGATAGGATACAAAACCCCATCGCGAGAGGTGTTCCCAGATAGATCGAAACTCGTCGAATGCGCGTTGAGACGTAAGCGTCGGCGATACGATTTCTAGAGATTCAAATTCTGGATCTGGAGAAACAGTTTTCTCACTCTCAACCCGCCATCGGTTAAAACGAGATGCCTCCGGCGCACCAATCAAATACTCTTCTTTGGAGCTCTGATCAATGCGGGAAACGACAGCGGTAGAGCTAAGGGCCGCGCAAAGGTTTTCAGCCACGGAGCGCAGGCCGACGTTTTTCGGGATCTGTCCTTCGAGCTCAACTCCGAGACTCGGTTCTAGACCGAGGTGATCAAGCTCTTGACAAAGACGTTCCCACAAAGGTGGGTCATTCGTATTCAGGGTAAATCCCTCCGAAGGAGCTGTCCTTACCGTACCAAACATCAAAACTCACCACGTTTTTATTTTCATCAAAATCAATTCGAAATGACGTCACTACTGAACGAAATATTTTTGGAGGATTGGGTGTGTTACTAAAATTAAAAATGTACCTAGTTCGTCCCATCTGTGTTTTCAAAACACGAGCCCGAAGACCCTGGATATCTGCAGAGAATGGAATTTTGCAAACGACCCGCTCCTCCCTGTCCGTAAATATCAAAAGCCCGTTAGAGTCTCCAAGAGCTTGGGCCTGAATTCGATACTTTGGTGGATGTTGCAGAAGTGCTCCCAGCACATTATGAACCGCCCGGGCCACCGATATTTCCTGAGCGTGCGCCACTTGCGCCTGCGAAAGCATGATAATAGCGGGAACGACAAAATGAGAATGGGACATAGAGAACTCCTAGAGTTTGATTTAAGTTAACGACATGTAACTCATAACTATGGCGGATTCTATGACTGTCATTAACAAAAATGGGAGAAGATGTAAGTCGGGCCTCGCCTCCACCACCAATGAGATAGGCTAGGCTACAAAAATTAAACTTTTGACAATTTTCAACGCTCACTTGATTCTACTAAAAACAAGGAGGTCCTATGAAATTTTTATTGCAGAGTCTTATTCTATTTTTTGCTTTTTCAAATATTGTTGAAGCTGCTATCTATAACAAAGAGTTTCAAGTTGTCTCGATAAGAGCAAACGGTCAGATTTTACCAAATAAATTTAAAAAAACCCTGTCTGTAAAACAATCCTGGTCGAACACTTATCCATCAAAACAAACCCAAGAAATTTTTGGCCATGGTGGATGCAATACCTATTCGGCGCAAGTCAGCTTTGCGGACTTACAGCAATCTCAATTTTTGGTTCCAATCACTGTTGGCCCAATCAGATCTTCACTCATCGCCTGCCAAGCAAACTTAGAAGAGACAAAGTATTTAAAACTCCTGCAAAATACCACCTCAATCAAATATGAGGGAAGCACAGAAAGAATTAAACTAGGATCTGCAAATGCCACCATAATTCTAAAGGCAATTGCGACTCAGTAGTGCAACCAAACGGAATAATCCCAGCTGGGGTTTGGCAATTTCTCCGCCAAATCCCATGATTTCTTGGACTTGGTTTTTGAGCGATGGGCACTGTCGACAGGGGCAACGACACCGTATTTTGCAATTTGGCCCACCACTGTTGATGGAACCTACCAGTTATACCGGAACTAATGGAGCTCATGCCATTTCAATTTGGGCGAAAATGATCGAGACTCTCAGCGATCATCGAGGGACAGGCCCGGGACAAATCGAATTTGAAAATCTTTTCAATGACGGTGGAATGGTCAAGGGACAGCACCAACTCTTTCCGAGAGTGGACTATAACGGAAACCCAAGTAATGCTTATCTCAATGCAATCGACGATTTTTTGAAATAGATCCACCAGGCCCTGGCCGATACTGCGGGGCTCTAGAACTGCCTTCGATAATGCAACACTACAAGAGGCCTTCGACTTGAGACCGCGAGAGTCAATGGCCACACGTATTCATGTCGTCATGCAATATGACTTGTTGCGAATAAGTTAAAACAAATAATTGAACTTTTCTTTGGCCCGGAATTTACGGAATTACTTACGCGCTCCTTGACGTGATGAAAGCTTCTCGATAACTGAACCAACGTCTATTAAACGGAGGTTCGATCCATGATTAAAATCATTTTTGCCCTATTCTCATTTTCGATGGCACACGCCAATTCCGAGGACCATCACGGACGTCTTTCGCGAGCTCTCAATTTTCATGTGCAGCCTGCACTCTGCACTGCTGCCGAATTTGCGAAACGCCTGAATAGCACGACTTCGTACGTTTGGGAGGGGCCCGATAAAAATCACAATCACCTCTCGATCCCCGTGCGGAGTGATTTTCTTTGTTTGATGAAAGAAGATCCGAACGATTCTGCCGAGGATGCTTACACCTCCGATATCGTAAATTTCACCAACAAGTGCGACGCCGCGCCTGCGCCAGGAGAAAAAGAAAAGTACTTAAAGGCCTTGGTCGATTTTTTCAAAGTGGCAGAGCCCTATATGAAGAATCTTTTGTGCTCGCATGAGCTCAAAAGAATTTGGATAGGAGGCGAAGGCTCAACATCTTACTCCATTTTCACTGTCGTCCAGGGCAAACCCTTTTTGACTTTGGGATTGAAAAAAGGTGTTGTGACCTATTCTGCAAATCCTAAAATTGGCCTCAATGGACAACTGAGCTGGTACGAACAAAAGCGAACTACTGACGCCGACGCCGTTCCTACCGAACATGACAAAGACGATCAGAAACCGCGCGGCCCCCAAGTTACAGCGAAGCTGAAAAAGAAATATGAAGGCCGCATCAGTGACACGAGTGCCATTCTAATGAACTACTTGTACCACGAGTATGCACACTTCTCTATCAATGGACTTCCAGACGCTCCGGCTCCTCAAGATTACGACACTTGGACTAACAAGTGGAAAGACAGCAGATGGCCAAGTCTGTTTTTCAGCTGGAAGAAAAAAACCAAGGGAGCCATTGATGACAGTGATTTGTACTCTAAGGATCCCCTTGTCCAGCAGGCTCGAAAAACCATTTGTTTTTGGGGAGCTCTCGACGGGGCTGATTGCAAATCAAGTCGCATTTCTCGCGTAGATCCCAACTACGGCGAGCTGTTAATGCCTCAGTATTCAAACTACGACCCAGAACAAACAGACCGACGATCCCCTGGATTCGTATCTATTCTCAGCAGCTCCAACGCAACCGAAAATTACTGTGAGTGGTTAGGTTATATGTCCATGTCGCGGTATTTTGATAGCATCACCGAAAATCTTGTCCCTCAACAAGGGGAGAAATATCAGTTTGAAATTTTCCATGAGATCGCCAACTATAACGCGGGCTCGGGCAAAAACTTTCGGGCCGCCGCACGGTATCTCAAAAAGCAGGTTGAGAATATGGATCGTCAACTAACGAGATTCCAATAAACTGGAGCACAATAGTGTTGCTGATTTTTCACCCGGACGTGGGGTGAAGGTTTTGATCTCTGGATTTTTGTCTTTATCTTGCGGGATGCTCTAGTAAGAACAGATTGTGGTAGGCCATATACATCGTCAAATGAGCTTTGAGCCGATCCACTCGCTTGCTCGTGCACCAAGTTCTTCGAAAAAGCCTGTTGATGTTCGCCCTGTGCATCGCACAGGTGTGGTTGATCGAAAAGATCGGATCAAA
>JBGATJ010000019.1:0-69393 GCA_044229295.1 Pseudobdellovibrionaceae bacterium | reverse complement strand
GAGTATTTTGTGACGGGATCGACGAAGTATAAGATTGTGACTGATTACTTGGGGTCGGTGAGGCTTGTTGTGCGGACATCAGATAATGTGGTGATGCAGAGGATGGATTACGATGAGTGGGGGAAAGTGATTAATGATACTAAGCCTGGGTTTCAGCCGTTTGGATTTGCTGGTGGGCTTTATGATAGTGAGACGAAGCTTCTGAGATTTGGGGTGCGGGAGTATGAGCCAAGCCTTGGGCGATGGTTGAGTAAGGATCCGATTCGGTTTGATGGCGGGTCGGCTAACCTCATGGAGTACGTGGGATCCGACCCCGTGAATTGGATAGATCCATCTGGATTGATTGTAAATGATCCTGGCGATATTATTCCTAAATGGATAAAAAATACGGATCTTTACAAAAAACTCGATAAGGCTAGTGCAATCATTAATGTCAACAATAAGTCGATGAAAGATGCGTTTGGGCTTACTAGCTCGTACCTACCTTACGGGCGCTATCAGAATGTAGACATTGATGTAAATTGTCCGGGATCATCTTCGGCCGAAGGGCTCTCTCCTTTGGAAGACACTATTATACATGAGCTTACACATGCATCTCGAAATTTAGGACGCTTTTTTCAAGGCGGAGACACCTTAGAGTCGGCCGATGCTCCTCTTATTAACAATAATTTGTTGCGGTACGGAGGAAGTAGACATTGAAGAGCAAAAAAATAATTTTACCATTGATCTTTGGGTTGGCACTTTCCGTATATCAATCAGATGCTCTTGCTTGTTCTCTCAAACCGTCTTCGTCGTGGTACTTTAGCAATCAACAACTTGTCGATACCACACAAACAATTTTCGAAGGTCGAGTCGTAAATAAGAGTTGGACATTTTCGGCTCTTTGGGGAACTAGAAAGTATAAATACACAATTGACGTGGTTCGTGCCCTAAAAGGACGCTTATCAAAACAAACTACTTTGACTCTTGGCTCTTCCGATTCTGCAGATGTAACTTATGGACCGGATTGCTCTCTTGAAGTTGCCCTTGAAGAAGGGAAATTCTACTTGATATTTTTAGACTCTTTCAATCCATATGGATATAAAATAATCCAAGGACAGGATGATCCTTGGATTTCAACAGTTGAGAACTATCTCAATAAAGGAAAAGTGAAATAGGCGGATTACCATCTGCCCGGGATTTCTCGAAAGGGATTTATGACTGCACCGTTAGTGTTCTCCGCTCTTTTGATTTTTGGGATAAATTCTAATATTCCTTCAATGATTCCGTTATATGTGTATTCTATAGGTCTGGAACTTAACCGTACCCAAGGCTTAGCTAGTCAACCAGGAGATAAAAAGACTGAACCTCATAATGATTATTTTCTTCCTCTTCAGTAGGGGCTACGCAGAAGACCTTAAGGTAGGGCAAAAATATAAAATCGTTAAGCTTGCCTATTTGATTGGAGAGTATAACGAGCGAAGCAATAAATCTTTAAGCAAAGAGACAGCAAAAGCGTATTTGGAATCTGCGGTGAGGGCACGAAAGTCTTATACGGCCTTTCAAACCGAGGTGCCTGTAGGAACTGTTATGACCATTATTGGCCCAGCTCCAAAACCTTGGTATTTATACTTTCAAGGCGACATATACTTTGTTAAGTTAGAGCCAGATTTTTCGCAAGGACTTGAGATCGAAATTCAACTTGATAGAGGGGTGGAAGGTCAATTAGACGGGCTGAATCCGGAAATATTCAGTCGGATGTAAAGAATGAATCTTGTCTCGCAGGACCTAGCGGAACCCGTCTAAGTAGGCTGCGGAACCAGTCAAACTAGTTGATACCGTGTTTTTTCGCGGCCGATTTTGGTCGCGGTTTCCTCAAAATTCTAAAAATATTTCTTGAGTAGAAAATTCGGGATATTGAAATGTCAGAAGAATAAGATGCACTCGCAAGGTTAGGGCGTTTCGGTGTCAATCATTATGATCCTGAGGTTGGGCGGTGGACTAGTAAGGATCCGATCTTGTTCAATGGTGGTGATATAAATCCGTATGGGTACACTGTTATGTGGTCGGTGGCCCCCAAGTGGCGAGAGTCATTAAAAAATTATGCCGTATTTTCAGCTAGTCCTTACGCTGTTGCTCATGCACGTTTTGTTATTTGAGATATCGATCTGGGACTTTACTGTCTCTCTACCCTAATTTCTGAATCACAGAACACATAAGGAAAATCAGTGCAAATGTCAAAAAAATCATCACTTGAACTTTAACGAAATGAGCAGAGGCCCTCATATCCATAACATTGAATTTCACCACCATAGCTGATAGCAAGTTTACCTCGTTTTCCTACGATGCTTTTGGACAGCTCACCAAGGTGACTCGTCCATCAGCAAAAGTGATTGAGTATGGGATGGATGGGTTTCACCGGCGGGGTTATAGAAAATCTGGTGCTACGATTACAGATTACTACTTGTATGATGAGAATAGCCGGGTTGTTGCGACCCTGACTGCGAGTGGGGCTTTTAAGAGTGTATTTTTGTATGCGTCAAAGTCTCATGTGCCGGAGTATTTTGTGACGGGATCGACGAAGTATAAGATTGTGACTGATTACTTGGGGTCGGTGAGGCTTGTTGTGCGGACATCGGATAATGTGGTGATGCAGAGGATGGATTACGATGAGTGGGGGAAAGTGATTAATGATACGAAGCCTGGGTTTCAGCCGTTTGGATTTGCTGGTGGGCTTTATGATAGTGAGACGAAGCTTCTGAGATTTGGAGTGCGGGAGTATGAGCCAAGCCTTGGGCGATGGTTGAGTAAGGATCCGATTCGGTTTGATGGAGGTTCTACGAATTTGTTTGAGTATGTCGGGAGTGATCCGGTTAATGGGATTGATCCTTCGGGGCTCAGTGATATTAATTTGTTTCCCCCAGACGAGCCAAACTATTTTTCAGACTCAAAAATATCTAAAACTTCACCGTATTTCTCTGTTGGTGGTCATGGAGATCCAAAATCAATCTTCAGTCCAGTCTACCAAAAGCTGACGGCGGGTCAAATTTCTGATTTGATTAAAAGCAATCCGGCATATTTTGGACAGCCTATTCAACTCAATTCATGCCAAACAGGAGGATCCACGGCAGATGGCTCTCCTAATATTGCTCAACAGATATCGGATGCGTTAGGTGTGACGGTCATTGCCCCAAGTGATAACTTAGGGGTATTTCGTAATAGCGGTCGGCTGACAGTTTTCGGTAGTGGTCAATGGCGTTTCTTTGTTCCGAAACCTGTTCCACTAAAATAAGGGAGGGCATTTTGAAGCTTATAGAAGTGTTACGTAAGAGCACAAACCATTGCCTTGCAATAGTCGCGATTTCTTTTTTGGTGAACCCAATTTTTGGCAGACAGGAATCAGCTGAAAGCCTTGCCAAAGAAGATTTTGCTGCAGTTGTAGCGGGTAGGAAACCTGTGCATGCGGTTTTAGACGACAGTAAGCCTTTACTTTCGGATGGAGGCACGACTTTTTACAAGGGGGTAGGCTATAGCCTTACCGTACAAAGTTCTATAAGCACAAAAAATGGCATTGATGGTTTTTTGTATGGACCAATAGTTACATTCCCTAAGCTAAAAGGTGGGCACGAGGCCAAAGAATTAAATGGAGTTAGATTTCTTTCAACTGAAGAGTTTAAAAAGCTAAAGGCTCATTGAAATGACGCCCCAGGATTTACAGACGGGTACAATAAAAAAGGCAGGCAGTATGTTGTAAAGGGGGGCCCCAATAGTTGTGCCTTCGAAAACTAAGAGGTAGTCGTTGAATCGTGAAACGGAACTATTTTTTCATTTATTGATGCCCATCGCAGCCGCAGGTAGCGTATATTCATTGAAAATCAAATCGCCCAGCTACAGAGGAGCTTGTATAGCAGCTTATTTGAGACCGACACCATAAAAAGGTTTTGATGAGAATATGAAAAATATTTTTAGATTTTATCCAGACAAATCCAAGAGACCGCATTTAAAAGGCCTTTTGATTGGTTCTGCCTATGATTTTGGCTGGATATTTTTAGCCGCCCTAGTAGGGATACTCTATACGCTTTCAAACTCTAACGTGCCAGAAATCTTCTCACAGAACCTTAGGTTCGGTATAGTCGTCCTCGTAGGCGGTGCAATTCAGATTTTTATTTTAGAAGCGGTTCTTTGGTGGCTTTTTTACCTCATTCAGAAAAAGAGCAAAACCTAGCGCGTGATTTCTCCCTTAAGGAAGAAAAAACATCCCCAGCATAAAGTGCTCAGCTACCCTTCAAGTCAATCCTTACTATTGACTTATACACTATATAGCTATACACTATACAATAGTATGGCACAGTTTGAATTCATCGCATGGCTTGCAAAGTGGCTTCTCTATCAGGTTGATTTTGAGTTTGACTGGGACCAAGGCAACTCGGCCAAAAACATTCAGAAACATCGAGTGACAACTGAAAGTGCTGAGGAGGTTTTCCGCAACAAGGACTTCCTAGTTCCTCTCGGGATTCAGGTTTCGCCAGTGGTCGATGAGCCACGTTTCGGCGCTCTCGGAATGGATTCGATGGGAAATAAACTTTCGGTTTGTTTCACGATTCGTTCAGGCAAGATTCGTGTGATCTCGATTCGCCCAATGAGTACAGTAGAAAGGAAAAAGTATGGCTCGCTACGTGAAGAATGAAAAAGGTTATGAAAAAACGCTTCAAGCTGACTGGGAGGCTGTAAAAAAGGGTCTAAAAAAAGTCAGAGCTCAAATTGGAGAGCCTAAGAAGGTTCCTACCTCTGTTGCCCTAGATCCGAGGTTGGTCGCTGATTTAAAGAAGGAGGCAAAGGCTCGAGGTATTCCTTATCAAGTTTTGATTCGGATGTTCATTATAGAGGGCTACAAAAAGATGAAGAGAACCGGGTGAGTGAGAGTCATCCCCCCAACGCACATTTGATACAGCAAAAAATTTTTGAAAAATTTAAGCCGAAATCTTCTTCTTGAGCCGCTCAATTTCACGTTCAATTCGATCAAGACGTGAACCTTCTTCCTTTTTGATCATGACTGCATCCTTCAAGACTCGATTTAAAAGAGACTGGTATGGTGTTCCAGTCTCTTTCGCCATCTGTTTTAACTCCACGAGAATATCTTCATCGACATTCACTGTGATTTTGATTTTCTTGGTTTTGGCCATTACTTTACGCATGGCCTTTGTGCCTTTCATATCAATTTTAAGATCACTTAATTTTGGCTGTTTCATGGTACAAACTCCTCATTTTTCGTCATTCGGCGCATTCAACGACCCTTTGGATCTTGAAACGCCTCGACTGCTTCAGAGAAGGTATGCCTATGCTTGGTGATGTTTGCCTGTTCCTTGGCGAGGTCCCATTCAAATTCCACAAACTAATATACCATACAAGTATGGAAACATACATATCTTTATTGAGTTCTTAGTTTCTTTTAAAATTCCAGAGGATGAGCAAATTGCGGAGCAGGTAGAGTGTGTCGTAGTCCCGATTCCAGTTCGTCTAACGAACTAAACCAACCCCTCCGCCTCCAAAGCCGTAATCTCAAAAACCCGAGTCCGCGTCCCAGCCTTATAAATCCCAAAATCCACAACTTCCTCTCCCACGCACCGAATCCCAAGCTTCTCCTTAACTCGAAGCGGGCCCGCGTTCTGAATCGGAGTCTTAAACAAAACCCTCTTCAAACGAAACCTATCGATAAATGCCTTTATGGCGAGGCTGTAGCTAACGACGCCAATCCCTTGGCGGCGAATAGTAGGATCCCAAATATGGGCGTGAAAAATTCCAAAATCACCTTCGGTCAAAGGGTTGACGGTGTGAAGCCCCACGGCTTTGCCATTGTAAAGAATGATCAGTATGTGGGAAGGGCGGCCTACCTTGTCCTGCAGATTTTTTGCAAACTCTGGCTCGCTAGGGAGCTTTGCCAAATCCACTCCCATGGATTCAACAAATCCGGGAGGAGAGCGAAACCAGTAGTTAAGAATTGGGGCAATGTCTTCTGTCGATAGGTCTCGAAGCGAAATTAAATCCATAGGCCACACCATAAGCACCAAGAGCTCGCCCTGTCGAGCTCAAAAAACGCGGCAAATCTCAAACTCTCGATGCGTGCCATGAATCATAAACGACGAAGATTCACCCACCTTCTTTTGCAACAAGGCGGCGGTCAGGGGAGCTTCCATAGAAATAGTATTGATCGTCAACCCTTCGTACTGAATTTTTAATCCGCCTGCGACAGGTAAGATAAAAAACCACTTCAAGGCGCCTTCGATGTCAATTTCAACAAGGGCTGTGGGGCCGATAGCTGTTTGCTCTCCGTAATTTTGGAGCGTTACCGTCTTAAGGTTTTGCAGCGTCGCTTTTAGGTCGTCAGCGCGCTTGGCTTGGGCTCCTGCGAGGTATGAGGCTTCGAGTCCTCGCGTGTCGTATTTGTTTTCGGCCTTAGACTCTTCGTTGGTTGCTGCGGCTTTGGCGTCAAGGGCTGTGTCAATGAGCATCTGTAGCTGCGAGCGCAATTGTTCGATGACTGCTTGAAGCAAAAAGGATTTATCGATGGTCATTCGCTATCACCTATTCACCAGCTCCTGATTCCTTGACCTTACTGTCAGCAGAAAACAAAAAACTTTGAGTTGCTGCAAGTTCTGAGCCTGTGAGAGGGCCGTTCTTACAATACTCGTTGAGATTTTCTGGGCTGCGAATGATCGCTTTAAAGCAGGCTTGTCCCTTGATTTCCAGGTCATCTTTCATGTAGGGGTTGCTTTGCGCAAGGTAGGCGGAAAGGCCCGCCTCAAAGCAGAGATCTTCTTTCATTTTATCGATGCAGTATTGAGTGTGTTTAGAGTCACAATCTTTACCAGTATCACAAGGTCTTGAGCTTCGGCAGTTTTCTCTTGGAGGGATTCGTCCAACTTTTCGAATTCGCTCACACAATTCCACGCCTTCGATTCTCTCCTCGTCTATCTGTTGGTCTTCGCTAGAGTCAATCCACATTGATACATACTCCGCGACTCCCGGCAGTGCAGCCCACGCAGATGGCACAACAGTCATGATCCATACAGACGGGGCGGAGTTAGGAAGGACCGCTTTTACCTTTTCAAGAATTGTTTCGCTGGATTCGTTTAAAGCAAATTCCACTGGCTTGTTATTGATTTTCAAAGAGAGTTCGAAATGCCCCTTCGAGGGTACGAATTCTACGGGGAGCATCAGCTTGTCAAATCGGAGAATGATTTTCTCAGCGCTGAGTTTATCAAGGCCCACCGGGGATTTTCCTAATGGCAGAAGTTTTGGTTTCCAAAATGCGAGGCCTTGATTTTTGGAATCAAACTGCTCCATCAGCTCATTCACTGATTTTGACTTTTGTAAGGAGCCCACCATTTTATTCCAGACAGATCTCGGGAGGTCTGTATGAATGACCTGTTTGGATTTAGCGCCGCAGGGCAGGTGTAGCAAGATGAGCGCAAAACTAAGAAGCACTCTTGTCGTCATATCGACCTCCATATCGGTATCGAAGCACAACCTGTTCCATTTCGCAAAGACAATCACTACGCAAGCAGGGCTCTCACCTCTGGCAAGTACCGTTCGAAAGTAGGATCCTTGTAGCACATCATGATTTTGAATTTTCCAAGACCTCGGAGTTGGAAGTCAGTTTTAACTACTGAGAGATGGAATGTTCTAGCTAGCCCTGTAGCTTTTGGAAGAATACCTATACCTAAAGACATCTCCGCTGCCGCAGCCACAGCTTCGAAGCTGTCGACTTCTACCGCACTTCTTTCTGTCAGTTTCAATTCGGCGAGAGCGTCTTCCAAGATTTGTCTTGGGCCCGCAATGGAATTTGGCAAATACACAAAAGGGAGGTCGGCGTTCTTAGGCCCGAGTTCCCTTTTCCCCAAGTGAGCTTTGATAAAATCTCGTGAGGCGTAAAATTCGTAGTGATCCGATAACACCGGAGCCTGGCGCAGAGTTTTGGGAATGGGCCCTTCGGCCACGAAGGCAGCATCTACGGCTGCACATTCGACCCAGTGGATGAGTTGGGAGCGTGAAAGGCTGCTTTTTAATCCGAGAGCAGAGGCTTTTAGCGCTTTTGCGAGAGCTTTCATGTTTGGCAGAAGGATCGACGGGAGATAGGGCGTGTGCGTAGCAATGATGTACTTATTGGCGGGGTGGTTTGGGCCTTTTAGCTCCCTCTCTAGTTCTTTTGTGAGTTGAGAGATGTTAGTTGCAAACTCTAGAAACCTTTGGCCTGAAGCGGTCAAGCGCGCTCCGTTTCTGCTTCTAATAAATAATGGAGTTCCAACAACGGCTTCGAGAGCGTTTACAGAGTACAAAAGTGTGGGCTGGGATTGTCCCAACGATCTGGCTGCTGCCAAAAATGAGCCGTGGTTGGCCACAGCTTTAAAGTGGCCAATTTTTTCGAGGTGATCAAGAATTGAAATTTTGTCCATATAGAAAATTTTTAGCATAAATACATAAAATATTAAATGGATTTTATATCTTGTCTCACTTAGTTGTTCGCCCAAGGAGAAAACGAAATGAAGACTTTAATTGTCAGCTTAATGTTGTCTGGAGCTCTCGCGCAGGGGGCTCCGCTCGATCTCATGGTCGGTTGCGAGGCTCACTTCCCACACAGGGGGTTCTCAATCTACAGGGATCCAGACAATCGCTTTTCGGGATTTTTATTTGACTACGATGTTTTAGGGCATCCTGTGGAGCACCCGGTGGACATTCAGTACACCAACGCTGGGGCTCGCGCGATTTTTTCGTCTGAGGAATTTCCAAACCTGATTCTCGTTGGCGGCACGAAGAGCGTTGTTAATTGGAATGGTAGGAAGTGGAAGTGCCAAACTTGGTTTTAAGGTAAGATTTTCAAAGCGCTTCGAGAAAACGATGAAGCGCTTTTTCTTGGTGTTATACAAATGGTTTAGCTAGAACAAAAAAATTTTTAGAAAGGAAAATTTATGCGTAAATCTTTATTTATTTTTGGTCTTATTTGGGTGACTCAATCTGTGGCGCTTGCATCACCTTGCAATCGGAGCGACTTCGAGAGAATTTTAGCGGGCCTGGATGCTCGCGCCTCTGATTCAAGCAAAGCAGAAGAAGAGCGGGAAAAGGCGGACTTTGTGCAATCAATCATAATTTCCAGTCGTCATTTGGATTGTAACAAAGACGCTTCAGGCTCGGTTTATGAAGTGCAGACCTCGACTCATAATTTTACATTCGCTTTTAGCGGCTCACAAATCGTTAAATTGTCTGCTCAAAGAACACGTTTTAACTGACAGGAGAATTTATGAAAAACATTTTTGCTCTCTCGCTGCTGATTCCAACAATGACTTTCGGATCGGTCGGCGATAGCTTTCTAAGATATCAGTGTCGGGGTATTGCAGATAAGACACTTAAAGTGGGAGTTTATGAAAATGGGGCTGAAGAGACAATCTCTGTTGAACGCATCAATGAATATGGTGAGCCCGAAATATTCTCTGAACCTCTGAAGACAAAAAATGTTCTCGGTGGGATCGGCGTTATTTTTATTGGGAAACATTATTCGCTCGACATCAACTGGAGTCCAGGAAGTTGACTGATGGAGCTGCCTGCGGGGAATACCTTTCCCTTAGATTGTCGGCTAGCGAACTGAAAAAGAGAGTAAGAGCGCGCGGACCGGCCGTCGATTAGAGAATTTACCGGGTTCTTTAACTTGATGAAAGTCCGCCTTATTGACAGAACATGCCTCATACCGGAAAATATTAAGAAACGGGGGGCGCTGATGAAACACACGTACTCTTTTCTCTTTTTTCTAGTCGCAGCCTGGACTGCGAAAGCGGGCATTGAAATGCCGGTGACGGAACAGGGTCTGTGGTATAAATTTTCCCCCAAAAACATTCGAATGGTTTGCCAGCCATCGGGTGGGCGAGAGCATCTGAGGGTGTATAGCGGTGACGTCTCCATCTTTTACGTCCAGAATTTCAGTATGGCAAACCTCCTAAAACCCTCCAAAGCAGATGCCAAATGCAGCGACACTAAAAACGCTTTAGAAAAACAAATCGAAACCGCAAAAAGGCAAAACAAACTCGTGCAGTTTTCAGAGCCTAGTTACAGATCCTCAAATATCTTGGATGTTAAAGTTCTGGCTGACGCAGACACGACTCCCGACTACGCGCTTGAAGGTGGGGTCGAGCCTGAGAAGTGCAGTTATGCCGGCGGGGCTGACTCGCTCCCCAAAGTTTTGAATCAGGGAAATTGCGGGCAACCTCTTCAAATCGCCGAGGTCAATTGCGATTTTCCTGGCGGCACTCAAGCGTCAGCTCTCATTGCATGTGTGCATAGCGGAGCTGTTCAGGATCCGACAGAATGTTATAAGAGCCGTTTGAAAACTCCAGCGGCGACGACAGGCAAAGCGGAGGGAGCGCCATGATCAAATTATTTCTAACTCTTATTTGCGTGTACGCAAACGCGGAGCCTTTGGGCACCTACAAAATTAAGGCCATCGTTAGATCTGTTGAAAAAGACACCGTCGGGATTGTGTGGCACAATCAAGTCGTGAAGCTTCCTCGTACTTCGGTGGACGGTTCAGTCAAGGTCGATGAAAAGACCCCTCAGACCGTGGTTCTTTCGGAGGCAGATTTCAATCGCATTCAGACGGCTTGGTATCAAAATCAGGCTCGGAAGCCCGCTTCTAAGTAGGTCCAGCTTTTTAAGTTCGTCATTTGACAGCTCCCAGTCCCGCCTCATATTCCTTTGACGAACTGTCCCCAAACAGAGCATACTGCTCGTTCCAAAAATTAAGTAAAGGACCACAGAGCTATGGCAAGCCCACGCGATTATTACGAAATTTTAGGCGTCGAGAAAACCGCCGATGCTGACACCATCAAAAAAGCCTATCGCAAGCTCGCCATGCAATATCACCCTGATAAAAATCCCGGCAACCACGAGGCCGAAGACAAATTCAAAGAGGCCGCAAGTGCCTACGAGGTCCTCAGTGATCCTGATAGCCGCGCTAAATACGATCGCTTTGGTCACGCGGCTTTTGGAAATCATGGCGGCGCTGGTTTTTCAGATATTAATGACATCTTCTCCCATTTTGGCGACATCTTCGGCGACTTTTTTGGCGGCGCTCAGCAGAAGCGCTCCAGTCGGGGGCCTCGTCGCGGGGCTGACCTTCGTTACCTCGCCGAAGTGACCCTCAAAGAAGTCATCTCAGGAGTTGAGCGCGATATCGAATTTGACATCGAAGACGTGTGCGTCGAGTGCGACGGCTCCGGCGCCGAAAAAGGCTCTCAGCCAGAGACGTGCCGCTCCTGCGGGGGCTCTGGGCAAATCATTCGTCAGCAAGGATTTTTTCAAGTGGCGGCGACGTGTCCCACTTGTCGAGGGGCAGGGCAGACGATCACGAAGCGCTGCAAATCTTGCGATGGTCGCGGGCGCAATCAAGTGCACCGAAAAATCAAAGTTTCAATCCCCCCGGGTGTGGACAGTGGCACGCGCCTTCGTCTTTCTGGCGAGGGAGAGTCTGGCGCTAAAGGCGGCGCAGCTGGTGACCTCTATGTTGAGGTGCGCGTGAAGGCTGAGGATCATTTTGAGCGTGAAGGGGATCACCTTTATACGAGTGTGCAGGCCAGTTACTTACAGCTTCTCCTCGGCGGCGAGGTGGATGTGCCTACTGTGACTGGGTCTGAAGCGCTGGAAATTCCTAAAGGCACCAAGCCCGGAGATGCGCTCCGGCTGCAGGGTCAAGGGATTCCCAATTTGAGATCCGGTCGAAGGGGCGATCTTTTTGTCGAGATCGGCGTGGAATTCCCGAGTAAAATCAATAAGGACGAGGAAAAGCTTTTGCGTCAAATCGCTGAGCTCAAGAACGAACGTATCAAAACGGAAAGCGGCGGATTTTTCTCCCGGAAAAAATAGCCAAAAAACCTTGACGGATCGCCATCCTACCTCACATTTAGGGTGTACGAAATTACGACAAGGAGTATAAAAATATGGGTAAAATTATTGGTATCGACTTGGGAACGACCAACTCTGTCGTGGCCGTAATGGAAGGCGGGGAGCCGAAGGTTTTGGTCAACGAAGAGGGTGCTAGAACCACTCCTTCTGTTGTGGCCTTTACTAAAGACGGGCAAAAACTGGTGGGTCAAATCGCCAAACGTCAGGCCGTCACCAATCCCGAAAACACCATCTATTCTGCCAAACGTTTCATTGGGCGTCGTTTTGAAGAAACCAAAGAAGAGACGAAGCTTGTTCCTTATAATGTTGTTGCCAAAGGCAATGACTGCGCCTTCATGGTGCAAGGCAAATCGGTATCTCCTGAGGAGATTTCCGCTGCCGTTTTAGGAAAACTCAAAAAAGTAGCTGAAGACTATTTAGGTCACGAAGTGACTGAGGCCGTGATCACGGTCCCTGCGTACTTCAACGATTCTCAGCGCCAAGCCACCAAAGATGCTGGCCGCATCGCTGGTCTTGATGTCAAACGGATCATCAACGAGCCGACCGCCGCCGCTCTCGCGTACGGACTTGATAAAAAGAAAGAGCAAAAAATTGTGATCTACGATTTCGGGGGAGGAACATTTGATATTTCCATTCTCGAAGTGGGCGACAATGTCGTTGAAGTTAAATCCACCAACGGGGACACTCACTTGGGCGGTGACAACTTTGACATTCGCATCCTTGAGTGGATGATCGCAGAATTCAAAAAAGACCAAGGCATCGACCTTAAAGGCGACAAGATGGCGCTTCAGCGTCTGAAAGAAGCTGCTGAAAAAGCCAAGATTGAACTTTCTTCGGCGCAAGAAACCGAGATCAATTTGCCGTTTGTAACTGCTGATGCCTCTGGCCCTAAGCACTTACAGATGAAGCTCACGCGTTCTAAATTTGAACAAATGGTCGAGGACTTGATCAAGCGATCCATTGAGCCTTGCAAAAAAGCTTTGGCAGATTCTGGCTTGAAATCTTCTGAGATCGACGAAGTGGTTTTGGTCGGGGGATCTACGCGTATTCCTGCGATCCAACAAGCTGTTAAAGATTTCTTCGGCAAAGAGCCTAACCGCTCTGTGAACCCCGATGAAGTCGTGGCCGTCGGTGCCGCGGTTCAAGGGGGCGTGCTTGCCGGTGACGTTAAAGATGTATTGCTTTTGGACGTGACACCGCTTTCTCTCGGGATTGAAACTCTTGGCGGCGTGATGACTAAACTCATCGAGCGCAACACGACGATCCCAACACGCAAGTCGCAGATCTTCTCGACAGCGGCAGACAATCAACCTGCGGTGGACGTGCATGTTCTCCAAGGGGAGCGTGAGATGAGTACTGACAACAAAACGCTCGGACGATTTGAGCTCATGGGAATACCACCAGCTCCACGAGGCGTTCCGCAAGTCGAAGTGACTTTTGACATCGACGCCAACGGGATTTTGAATGTGTCGGCCAAAGATTTAAGCTCTGGCAAACAACAGCAGATCAGGATCACCGCGCAGTCTGGTTTGAGCGAAGACGATATCAAGCGCATGGTTAAGGACGCTGAACTGCATGCTGACGAAGATAAAGCTCGCCACGAGCGCATCACGCAGCAAAACAGTTTGGACAACATGATCTACCAAACCGAGAAGATGATCAAAGATAGCAAGGCGCAATTGCCTGAAGGCGACGTGAAGGCCGCTGAAGAAGCGATCACCGAAGCTCGTAAGGCGATCGATAATAAAGTCGACACTGCTGAGCTTAAGGCGCAGTTTGAAAAACTCACCGCCGTGTCTCACAAGTTGTCACAAGAGCTCTACAAAAAACAGGGAGGGCAACCTGGCGCTGAAGCTGAAGGTCCGGCACCTGGCGGCGGACCTGAGGCGAAGAAAGATGACGATGTCATCGATGCTGACTATAAAGACGTGAACTAAAGTTTTGCATGCTCCCGGAGGTTCTCTCCGGGAGTTTTTACATATCACTGCATGCAGTGTAGCACTCAGACATGGCTGTAAAGCCTCGGTATGTTCCTCGACGAATTCCATTGGCATCAAAACAAGCAAACACTGGACTATCTCCAAGATCATCAGGCATTTTTTGGCAGAAAAATGATCCGCCAGCAGTTTTAAGGGTCTTTTTCGCAGCGGCGGTAGCGGCTTTGTATTTACCGTCGTAGTGAGTGCGCTTGCTACATCCTTCAGATTTGCCTGAAACGGCGATGCTTGGTTCAATTTCTCTTTTGGTAAGGGCATCTCGACAGATTTCTTTGCCGTTGTGCCATGCCCATTCTCCTTGGAATGGAGAGATGATGTTTTGCGTGGCTGGTTCACTTGTTGTTGCTGCTTCTGAACCGAGATCGGCAACTGCTGCCGAAACGACTCCTAGACAGAGAATGAGGATAAAAAGATTTTTCATAGAGATCTCCTATTTTTGAGTTTTGAATCATTAAGTTTAGAATAGGCCTTCGGCTTCGAGATCTTTGTTATAAAAACCGATAATCAAAAATGGTGATCAATTGGCATCCGACAGTTAGAATTGTGACGGTTCATGAAGATTCTGTAGGCGAAAGAGTGGTTTTTACTTGAAGGAGTGAGTGTCTCAAAATGAGAATTCAAAAAAGAAACCCACGGGATTCCCGTGGGTTTTAGCAATCTAATTTCGCAGGATTGCTACTCCGCTAGGTGTCTCTAAAGGATTTCTTTAAAGCACGCTCACACAGGTGAACGTCTGCACCCAAAAATTTTCATTTCCATTCATGTTCGTTGCGATGACGTTGGGCTCGGCTGCAGCCTCAGTCGCGTCACTGCAGGAGGCGATACGCACTCCACCCTTTCGAGATTCAAGCTCTAAGCTTTTGTCATCTAGAGCAAATTTTGTGGTCTGCCCTTTGGAGTTAGAGATGACAAAGCTGTCGCAAACTCGTGAGGCTAGGTTAATGCTCAGGCGATTGTCGGTAAAAAAACTGTACTTATAGGAATCGACAAGTCCATCAAAGGCCAATAAAGGATTGTGGATTTTAAATGAAATTTCGCCGTTGTCAGAACGTGTGATTTTTGAGTTTCTCACATCATAGCCAATGACCGCTTCGAGCTGTTCGCCTTGAGTTCCTTGCGTTGCTAATCGCAATTGATTGAGCTCTTTATAGAGGAGATATGTGGCGTTGTTCGCAAATGCTGATGTGCCGAGTGTCAAGACTGCGACCACTGTGAGTACAGAATTTTTCATGAGCCCCCCTCGTCTAACTAACTTACGTTGAATTTTGAAAAATAGGGTGTAGAACCGGTGCACTAATCATGAAGGCTTCGACACATCTTCCGTTGACCTCGACGTAGGCCGTGGCAGAATGCAGTTTTGGGGGGTCTATGACCGTTGAAATTTCTCCATCAAGTGAATTCAAATCCAAAGCGCTTATAGATGAGAATGAATATGAGCGACTTCAAAAGCAAAATAGCGACATCTTCTGGGAGCAAATTGGGGGGCGCCTCACGTGGAATCATAAATGGAAAAAGCTTAAAGAGGTTTCGTTTAAAAAACCCGTATCCATCAAATGGTATTTGGGTGGAAAGCTCAACGTTTCTGCGAATTGCATTGATCGACATCTTCCCAAACATGCAGAGAGAACGGCGTTTATTTGGGAGCCTGACAACCCCCAAAATTCTCCTCTGAAAATTACCTATCGTGAGTTGCACGAGCAGGTTTGTCGTATGGCGAATGTTCTCAAAAAACACGGCGTGAAAAAAGGCGATCGCGTGACGATCTACATGCCGATGATTCCTGAGGCGGTGTATTCTCTACTTGCGTGCGCGCGTATTGGTGCGGTTCACTCGGTGATCTTTGGGGGATTTTCTCCCGACTCTATTCGTGATCGCGTGAAGGACTGCGAATCGCATTTTATGGTTACGGCCGACGAGGGGCTTCGCGGTGGCAAAGTGATCCCGCTAAAAAAAAATGTGGATGAGGCGCTTGCGAAAATTTCTGATGTGAAGAAAGTTTTGGTTGTCGCTCATACAAAAAATAAAGTTGGCTGGGTTCAGTGGCGAGATGTGTGGTGGCACGAAGAGGCTTCGCAGGTGAGCTCCTCTTGTGAGCCAGAAGTGATGGATGCTGAGGATCCACTTTTTATTTTGTACACCTCAGGTTCGACGAACAAACCCAAGGGTGTACTTCATACCACGGGTGGGTATTTGGCGTATGTTTCCTCGACCTTTGAGCTTGTTTTTGACTACAAGCCCGAGGATATTTTTTGGTGCACGGCTGATGTAGGCTGGGTCACGGGACATAGCTACATGGTTTATGGTCCTCTTTCGAATGCGGCAACGAGTGTAATTTTTGAAGGCGTCCCCAACTACCCAACGGTCTCACGATTTTGGGAAGTTATCGATCGCCACAAAGTCAGTCTTTTTTACACCGCGCCGACGGCTCTTCGCGCCCTCATGCGAGAGGGCGAAGCTCCGGTAAAAAAATCCTCGCGAAAATCCTTGCGGCTTTTAGGATCTGTGGGAGAACCCATCAATCCCGAGGCTTGGCTTTGGTACCACAAAGTTGTGGGCGATTCTCGCTGCCCCATTGTAGATACATGGTGGCAAACAGAGACGGGAGGCATATTGATTTCGGCGCTTCCTGGAGCCATGAAGCTTAAACCAGGATCTGCGGCGAAACCCCTTGTGGGAATAAAACCTGCGATTTTGACGAACGAAGGCAAGGAGCTCTCTGGAGCGTGCGAGGGCGTTTTGTGCATCAAGGATTCTTGGCCTGGACAAATGCGTACGGTGTTTCGCGATCATGCACGCTTTGAGGAGACGTATTTTTCTACCTATCCAGGATATTACTTTACAGGCGATGGTTGCCGCAGAGACGAAGATGGCTATTACTGGATCACCGGGCGTGTTGATGACGTGATGAATGTGTCAGGGCATCGTATTGGAACTGCAGAAGTGGAAAGTGCACTTGTGGCAAACAGCAAAGTTGCTGAAGCTGCTGTTGTTGGATATCCCCATGATCTAAAAGGCCAGGGGATTTATTGTTTTGTTACTCTCAAGGCGGGAGAGAATCCAAGCGATTCTCTAAAGGCCGAACTCATTCAAGGCGTTCGTCGTGATATTGGACCGATCGCGACTCCGGATTTGATTCAGTGGGCGCCGGGTTTACCAAAGACTCGATCTGGCAAAATCATGCGCAGGATTTTGCGAAAAATCGCAACCAATGAGGTGGATAACCTTGGGGACACGAGCACTCAAAATGGAGTTGAGTCCAAATTACTCATGAGTAATTTGGACTCATGTCTGAGTTACTAAGGCTTCGCGAACTTGTAAACCATCGATCCCGTTACAAGAAGAAGCTCCGCCCGTTGCCCCGAGAGATCCAAAAGATAATTTGTTCCACCAGTAGGCTGCCCATCGGCAATGCCAAAAACCTTTAACAAAAGCCTTGATGGTCCTTTGACAAATCGATCGGTGATCGGGAGTTTTGTCAGTGGATCTAAAATCACTTGTTGACCTTGTGGCAAGAAAACCAAAATCGGATTCTCAATTTGCCTCGACAGGGTTTGCGTTTTTGTGATTTTGACGGTGACAGGGGGCTTGTCTTTGTCTTGTTTCATCTTCAGTTCAAATGTTTTCCAGCGATCGCTGCTATGAACAGTCATCTGGCAATCATCCATTTGCGTGAGCTTGCAACCTGGGGAGTAGTCGGAACCTGGTTTAAAAAATGTCTCGCGCACGACGGGATCTCGGTACTGAGTGAAATTTTTGAAAAGCTTTTCTGGATAGTCAGCCGCCATGAAAGTGTTTGTAATATGAGGGACGCCATAGATATGACCGATTTCGTGAATGAGAATTCTAAGCAGAAGGCCCTCTTGACTCCACAGTCCAGTGGGATAGGATTTTGGAGCTGTATCTCCGAGGTCAGAGCCCAAGAGCACAAAGCCCTTACCGGTCAAGGTGGCGACGTCATAGTCTGTACGAACGGTAAGACCGAGGTAGTTGCTGGCGCCGCCGGTTTCCATGTCGCTCAGTTTTTTTCGCTGATCTTCGCTGAGAGAATTATAGCCTAGATAAAATGTGAGAGGCTCATCTCCTCTGCAGGCTAGGTTTGCAAGCGAAGAAGGGATGAAGGTTTGTGTTCCAACTCCAAAGCTAGTATCTTCGTCGGCAAATTCTCGCTTCCAGAATGCAAAGGCTTTTTCAATAGTTTTTGACGTCTTTACAATGCTTGCCGAAAAGCCTTGGGGGTCGGACTTAATGCAGTAGTGAACTTCTTTGGTGTTTGTAACAAACCAAGGGTTGTTACGATCTCGCATGAACTCACCTCCCGAGGACGACCAACCAGCCCATGAAGAAGCGGTCAGGAACATCACGAGAAGAAAAATGAGATTTTTCATAGAGTCTCCTATCAGCCTAACGATTTAACTCTTTCCATCATGTCGTCAACGAGAAAAATGCGGGAGCCTGCGCTCCCGCGGGGGGTTTTACTGTTTTTTGAATTGGCAGGTGACGTAAGCTTCACTTTTGAGATCAGACATCTCATAAATCTGAGTGTCAGCGTTAGCACTCAAAGTGTCGCCTTGGAGATTCACGCTCCCAGTCACGCGTCCGTTGAAAGGGCGGTGATCAAAAAGCGTGTCAATCGCCATGATGGCTTGGAAGTTGAGAACTCCCGCTTGGCTCCATTTAGAACCTGCCAAAACATTCACGTAACGAACAAGAAGGTTGGGAGAGGCAGTGAAGGATTGAAATCCTGTGGCGCCAAGATCGTGACCTCCAAGTTTGATTTCGGTGCAAGTTTTCTGCTCGATGACCCACGTGGTGTTTTCAGTTTTCTTGTCGCTGCTGCAGGTTCCTACCCATGTGCCGCTGAGGTCAGGGCAGGCGGCGCGTTTTGTGGTTTTTGGAAATTGGCTTGCGATGTTTTGTGCCGTCTCTGACATCTCAAGGCCTCCCATCACGTTTTGAAACGAAGCCGCGTGGGCGCTTAAACCTACGATCATGCTCAGGGCGATAGTTGTTAATTTCATTTTGTTCTCCTTTGTTGAACGTTGTTGTTTCGAACCTGAGATGAGTTTTGAGCAAAAATTAGATAAAAAATATTATTTTAGGATGAAATTTGAAAGGAAGTATTATACTTTTGGTGCAATGAATATCTTTGCTTTTGAATGTTACAAGACTTTGATTAAGAGCTGGCTCAAAACTCATAGGCAACGGCTGCCGCATCTTACGCTCAAGCGCCTCGCTCAACGTCTTGAAATTCAGTACACGTATTTATCCAAAGTGCTCAATAGCGATGTTCATCATTTGGGCGAGGATCAGATTTTTCAAACGGCTTTGTTTTTTCAGTTTCATGATGATGAGACTGATTTCTTTTTACTTCTTCGCAGTCACAACACCACCGCGGATGAAAAGCGGCGAAATGATTTAGAACGAAAGTTACAGAGCCTCAGGCGCGCGCGCGATCTTCGCGCAAGACCAGTAGCTCCTGATGCCGACAACTCCCTCACGCCGGAAGTGCAGTTGCTCTTGAGGCCTGAGATGGGAATTGTGCTTTTAGCTCTGCACAATAAAACGAATCAAAAAAATTTGGCTCGTGTTTGTCATGGATTGCAAATTCCCTATGAGCGGATGAAGTCGCTTCTTAAGTTTTTGACGGATCATGGATTTTTAGAAACGAATGAGTCTTTGAGTGAGATCAAAAAAATAATTCCACGTCATGTGCATTACAGTCCTGAGCATCCGTTCATGCGTCTTCATCAGCAGTTGCTGAAACAGTATGGTGAGCAGCACTTTGCGAATCTTGCGGAAAAAGATAAAACGCGGTTTATGGTGACGTTTAATGCTGATGAGATCACGGTGTGCGCGATAAAAGATCGGTGGAAAAAGTTTATCGCGGAGATTGAGGAGCTTGTGACTAAAGCTCCGGTGCAGGGGACTTATCAGATGAACTTTGAGCTTTTTCCTTGGTTGGCTTGAGGGGGATGGCGATAAGCCTTCTCTGTCACGAGGGTTTGGCTTGTTATCTGTGACGGCACCGGCAACCATCTAATTCGGACTACCAAAAAAGATGTGGGTAATGGTCAGTTCTGCCAAGCTCATAATCTCATGCGAGCTCGGCAGGAGTTTGGAGAATCAATTCGATGAGGGAATTAAAACCACAGAAAGGGAAGTGGGATCTAGAATCTGCAGGAGTCCATCGGGTGACAGCTGTGAGTTGTCGATCAGGAGAAATTTTTGTTTTTGCTCGTTGGGTTTGGTCGAAGGGTCGATGATTTCAAAGGGCACGCCGATTGATTTAAGAAGCGGAGAGTCTGCTCCTGTTGGCACAAGTGACAACGATCCATCATCAAGACGTTTGAGGTAAGCTAAGAAAAAATAGGGACTTTCATCAGGACTTACCACCTTAATCTCAGCGGTGTATTGGTTGTTGTAGACGCAAGTGCGTACGGAATACTCGGCCACACGATCTGAAACGGATTCGACGGAATAGGTTCCTTTTGCGTCTCGGGCAATGGTGACAGAGGTTGGGTTCATCAAGAATTTTTGGTCCATCCATTGAAGGGAATAAGTGCCTTCGATATTTGGGACGTCCACCCGCTTTTCGGGGGCGCAGATGCTGTTTTTGTAAACTACTGAGCAGCCTGATAGCAAAAGTGCAGAAAGGGTTAAAAGCCATCGAGTCATGGGGCCTCCTTTTTTTTAAACACGACGAGAGGGGTGTGGTCGGCAAATGAAATCGGTGGAAAATTCACAAAATAAAGGAGTTTAACAACAATTCAGAGGCCCAATACCCAAACTTTTGGACTCTCTGGAAAACCTCAGGTATACCACCGGCATGAAGCTCTCCCGTATCATGATTTTCATGCCATTTTTGCTCTTAGTCCTTTCTTTGGCCCTTGCCACGACAGGCGCCGTGCCTCCTACGGTCGCTTTCGGGGTTTTCGTTAGTGCACTGATCTATGGCACCTTAGAGTGGTTTCTCAGCCTTTACTTTCTTCTCCAAAAGAAAAAGCAAATCGGTTTGCTTTTGTTTGCACCGGGACTTTTGTTTGCGGGCGGCTTTGCGCTTTTTATCCTTTTCTCAGTGAACTTTCCTGACCTGAACGATCTCACAACAGACCTAAACGAAAAAAAAGAAATGCAGGAGAAGTACTATCGAAATCTTGGACCGAAGGTCGTAAAAGCTGATGCTGCTACCGTCTATGAATTTTTGCAGAAAAAGATCTCTGAAAATCCTTCTGTAAAAATCGTAGGAGCAAAACCCGAGCAATATCTTTTAGAGGCAACTGCGACGAGTCCCATTTTCCGATTTAAAGATGATTTTTTACTTCGTGTGACCAGTGTGCCCGAGGGCACAAGAGTTGACGTTCGATCGAAATCCCGAATGGGCCGCAAAGACTTTGCTTCGAACTTTAAAAGGATCCTCGGCTTGTACGACGATCTAGAAAAGCAGTTTCCATGAAGCATTGGGTTTTTGACTTGGATGGAACCCTCGTCGACACCATGGGAATGTACTTTTCCCATCTCGAAACCGTTTTAAATCACTTTGATGTTCCGTTTTCGCAAAAGCACATTGAGCTAGCTCGCCTGTTTGCTCCCCTCCAAGTTCTAGAAACAGAGCTCGGCACAGAGAAGGCCAAGGCCGCATATGACATTCTTGTAACTTTAAGTCGCCGGGATCTAGAAAAGGTGAAAGTGTTCGAGGGCGTTGAGGATACGTTAGAGCACCTCACAAATACTCAAAAAGACGTAGCTCTTTGGACGGCTCGAGATTTGGACTCTGCCATGGAAATTTTAGAGGTCACAGGTTTAAAAAAATACTTTCGGCTTTTTGTCGGCGGCAAATGTGTAGAAGTGAATAAACCCCATCCTGCAGGACTTAATAAAATCATTGAGTCACTCGATTTTCACCGGGATCATCTTTGGATGGTGGGGGATCATGAGCATGATATGATGGGGGCACATGGTGCTGGAGTCAAAGGCGTTAGCGTGACTTGGCCTGGGCAATCCCATCCCGTTGGTGAGCGATTGACCGAGCTTTCCCATCGGCATTTTGTATGTCCTTTAGAGTTTAGAGATTGGGTGAAGAGTTTGGGTTGATCCCAAGTCCGTCTTGTGGAAGAATGTGATGGCGTGAGGAGGTTTACGTGATGGTTCGATTTTTTGCTTTGGCGCTTGTGGTTCTTGCGGTGAGTTTCAGTCGTGTGATTCCTCATCCAGCTAATTTTTCTCCAGTGGCAGCGATGGCCCTTTTTGCTGGCGCTTATATCTCCAATCGGCTGCTTGCTGTGGCTCTGACTTGGGCTGCGCTCTTGATCGGTGATTTGGTCATTGGCCTCCATGCAACGATGTTTTTTGTCTATTTAGCAATGGCACTGACGGTGTTTTTAGGTTCATGGGTGAGTGCAAAGTGGAACTACAAAAAGCTGGCAGGTGGTATCCTCGGCTCTAGCGTCCTATTTTTTGTGATTTCAAACTTTGGCGTTTGGATCGAAAGTGGGATTTACTCTCATACTCTTGCAGGGCTACAGAACTGTTACATGATGGCAGTTCCATTTTTTGACAACACAGTTTTAAGCACTGCGATTTTTGCGACTGCGCTTTTTGTTGGGTTTCGCTATTTCGAAAAAGCTTTTGCGGCGGACGTTACAGAAAATCTTTCTTGAGATTCTGATTGCTTTTTTTGACCTTTAGTTTCTGTTTTTGCTGAAAGGCCTTGAGCTTTCTTTGAAGTTTGAGGTCTGAAGCCGCCAAGATTTTAACAGCCAACAGACCTGCATTGAAAGCGTTGTTGACCGCAACTGTTGCAACGGGAACGCCCTTTGGCATTTGAACAACAGAAAGAAGGGCGTCTAGTCCTTTGAGATGACCGATCATCACCGGGACGCCGACCACAGGAATTGTTGCAACCGCAGCCACCATACCAGGAAGATGAGCGGCGCCACCGGCTCCGGCAATAATCACGCGAATTCCTTTTTTCTCTGCCGTTTTACCAAACTTGATCATTTTTTCTGGCGTGCGGTGGGCAGAGACAATTTCGATAAAGTGGGGAATGTGAAATTCATCAAGAGCTTCTACGGCCGCTCGCATGACCGGAAGATCAGAGTCACTTCCCATAATGATCGCCACTTGAGCTTTCATAGTTGAACCTTTCGTCGTTGTTGGAGGGCTTTTTCTAACGCCCGTGCCGGTGTTGTGCTGGCCGCATTGATATGCCCCATTTTTCGTCCCGGCTTAAGCTGGTCTTTTCCGTACCAGTGAAAATTCTCGTTCATTGGGAGCACGATTTTAGCACGTTCGCGCTTTTCGCCAATGAGATTTGCCATCGCAAAACCTTTTTGCAAGCTCATCACCTCTGGGAGAGGCTCACCGGCAACGCATTTGATATGCAGATCAAACTGACTCCAATTGTGCGAAAGCTGAGTGTAGTGACCAGAGTTGTGAACCCGCGGCGCGATCTCGTTGATAAGAAGGTCTTTTCCTGTATCAAACATCTCAATGCCCATCACGCCGACGTAATTCATATCTTGAAGGAAGAATTTTATTTTTTTTATCATCGCTGAAAGTTTGGGATGTGCGGTTGGTCCTTTGACCCAATCGCACTTTGCGTTTCGCTGATGACTTTCAACAAGGGGGTAACAAAAAAATTCGCCCTGTTGATCGCAAGCTGCGATGAGCGCAACCTCGCGCTTGAATTGGATCTTCCGCTCGGCGATAAAGCTCAAGTTTTTAAGGTCTCCCGTGCTGAGCCTATCTTGAAGAGCGGTGAGTTCTTTGGGCTTAGACACTATGAAGGTCCCATAACCGTCATAGCCACCTCGTCTGGTTTTTAAGACAAAAGCTCCCCAGTCATCGAAGCACTGATCAAGATCCGAGGCCTTTTGCACAGGTTGATAATCGCTCGTGGCAAGTTTGTATTTAAAGTAAAGTTCTTTTTGCGGGAGTCGATCCTGAATACTTGCCATGATGCTGGGATCAGGGAATAGTTTTTTTCCTGTTTTTTGCGAAACTAGGGCGAGGGCTTCAGCATCTAAAAACTCACTCTCAAAGGTTGCTACGTCGACTTTTTGTAAAAAATCCTGAATTTGCAGAGGATCTTTAAAATTACAGGCATGCCACCGCTGGACCACTTTGGTGGCTGGGTCTTTGGACGATTCACTTGCAATGACAGGGACGTAACCCATTTTGTGGGCGGAGAGCGCAAGCATCTGTGCGAGCTGTCCTCCACCTAAGATCCCAATTTGTAGTCCGAGCTTGAATTCGTTCATGTAAGCTCCCAAAACTATCCTTCTCAAGGCAAAAAATAAAGGGTAAATGCATAAGGTCTTACGAAAGGATCACGTGGCAGAAACCCCCAAGGCTCTTAAAGGCCGACCATTTTTACAAGGTCAGGTGAATTTTCCCCTGTGTTTAGCTCCGATGGTGGGGATTTCTCACGTGGCCTCTCGGCTTTTGATGCGGGAGTATCTTCCCGAAGGCGCGAGCACACTCTGGCCAACAGAGATGCTTTCGAGTTTTAAAATTCCCAAAGAGGATCTCTCGCAGACTCCTGAGGCGCTTCGGGGGCCAGATGAAGACGGGCTTTGCCCCCAGATTTTGGGAAACGATGAACGTTGCATCGCTTTGAGCGTTGAAAAGTTGGAGGCCTGGGGCGCTCAAGCCATTGATATCAATATGGGCTGCCCGGTGAAAAAAGCCCTGAGCCACAATTACGGTGTTGCTCTCATGGGGGATGCCAGCTACGCCGCCGAAGTGGTGCGCATGACTGTCAAGCATTCAACAAAACCAGTTTCGGTCAAGCTGCGAGCTGTGGCTTCTGGAGATTTTGAAACGCTCTATGATTTTGTCAGCGGCCTTCGTGATGCCGGTGCTTCTTGGGTGTGTTTGCATCCGCGAACGGCAGGGCAAATGCGCCGAGGGCAAGCGGATTGGACTCAGATTCGAGATTTGCGATCACGGGTCAACTTTCCTGTGATTGGGAATGGAGATGTTCAGACGGTTGATGATGTCTTCGATATGCTTCAAGAAACAGAATGTGATCTTGTGATGGTCGGTCGCGCGTTGACAGCAAGACCCTGGCTTTTTTGGCAGGTGGGAGAGCGGTTGGGTTGGGCGTCTCCTCCGGGACTTCAGGGGCGCTTGGCCCCGCAAGGTTCGAGGGAAGAAGCTGCCGAATATGGACGCGCCCTCATCCGTTTGACCTATCTCATGGAGGAGTATTTCAAGCCCGACTTAGCTTTGCGCAAGTTTCGATTTTTTGTGAAGACTGGGCATGTTTGGTTGAATTTTGGGCTTGCGCTTTATGCTTTGACCTGTAAGCAGAAAAACTTCGTGGAGATGCGCCTGGCTTTGGAGGAGTTTTTTTCGGTGGAGCAGAGCTTGTCGGCGAGATCTGAATTGCGGCAGTAGCCTAGACCTTAGGCCGTTTACAACTAGTTTTGTTCATGAAAAAATGGGATTTTATCATCACGCGGAGACTTTCGTGCGGCTAACTTTTTTTTGGATGGGAATGGTTGTATCGGGGGTGATTCATGCGGCCCCAACAGATCGGATTTGTACGGATTTATATGGACCATCGTGCGCGCCAGGGCAAATCCAAGATCCAACTGGAACTGCAAAAACTCAGAATTACTTTATGTTTGAGCGAGCAGAAATCGAAAAGGCGGCTTCAACGGACATTCAAAAGATCGTTGACGAGGCCCTTGCAGATCCAAAAAATAGTAAATTTATCGAAGTGGCTATTGATGCCTTCGGTCTTGATGATTTCTGCAATCCTCCGCGCAACGCAGACTGCGTTGCAAGACTAAAATTGGGGCTGACGACTCAACTCACTCAAGAGACTATTTATCCAGAAGTTGAGAACCGTTCGGTCAAGCTCAAAGATTTGTCTTCGATCGGGCACCTTTCCGAACATCCAGCTATGTTGAATATGCGGCGGAAAATTGGGGAGTCCGTGAGGGCTCAACTTAAGAAACAAAACGTGCAAGACCGAATAGAAAATGAGATTTTGCCTCGTACTCAAACTCTTGTTGCAGATTGGGTACTCAAAAATTTACCGGCAGGGAAAACTCGCGACGATATTTATTTTAAAGTGAACCACATTGAGTTTGCCGGTTTTGACTGCGCAAAATCGGCAAACGAAGTCCCATTAGATTTGCAGCCAAATGCTTTCTACAGTCCAAGGGGAAACAAATTCACTTATTGTGCCGGGTCTTTGCTATTCACCCAGAGTATATTTAGTATCGTTCGTACCATCGCGCACGAATTGACTCACTCTTTCGATCCGTGTTCCATCCAATTTTATCTTGATAGTAAAAAGTTTAGCTACGGCAGCACCCTACAATCAGATATGGAGGCTAAATATCCCCTCACTGGAGTTATTGCCTGTTTAAGGAGGAAGGATTCATTTGCAGCAGAGCATTTTCCGCCTTCGACCCAGAATTCAACGAATTCGCATTCTGAAACAGCGACATCCAAGGATGCGGGATCTGATGCTCCATCTCAAGCTGAGGAGAAAAATCCACCGTTTGATTTCTGCACTAAGGAGGACGGCGATGGTAATATTAAAAATGGCGATCAAATTACTGAATCTATTGCAGATTGGGTGGCCGCCGATATTCTTCCCGACTACGTCACTAATTTCTATCCCACGATGGCGGAAAGTGATCGACGCCTGGGGTATTTAAATACGGCTAGAGCTTACTGCAAACCAAGTCATGAACGAGAAGAAACGACGTCTTTTAATCCTCATCCGACTTGGCAGACTCGTATGAACGCGGGCCTCCTGGCGAACCCCAAGATTCGAGCTCAGTTGGGTTGCCATGTCGTTGACCCAAATTTCAAATACAAAACTTGCCATATGAACGAGCCTTCTGAAATGGATCTTGCGCCTATGAAGCCTCCGGTCAAACGCAAGGAGGATGGTGCCCTATGAAGAAGGTAATTTTAATAGCCGTGGTTTTTTTCGGACCCTTCGCATTTGCATCAAAGTCTCTCAATAATCTCACGTTGAGTATCCGTTACCCGGGAAAACAGAGCCAATTTGAGTTTAAGAAAAAAGAGATTTCGCTGACTATCGACGGGCAATTGGCCAAGAGCCGGGCTGTTTTGCCCAAAGACATTTCATGGCTTCAAAACACTGTCAGTACGATTGATTTTAAGTCAACGAACCCAACGACTCCCTGTGAGCTTGGGGAAATCATTTTGGTTTCTGTCGAAAATTCCCAGAAGCGTTCGATTCGAAAATGTCTGGGAACTGAAGATAAAAACACAAAAAAACTCGTGGTGCTCACTCAGACACTTCACATGTTCTTGTAGGCTACTTCAACATCCCATCAAGCTTGCCTTCGGAGTCAAGATCTGCAAGATCAGTGTAGCCGCCAACGAGTTTGTCGTTGATGAAAATCTGAGGCAAAGTGCGAAGACCCGTACGATTCATGAGCGCCATTGTTTCATCCATTTTGCCCGTGAGATCGATTTCTTTGAAAGCCACGCCTTTTTCGTCGAGAAGACGTTTTGCGGCCACACAATAAGGACAAGGAACTTTGCTGTAGACAACGACTTCTGCCATAGCGATTTCTCCTTGATGAAAGATGCGGCGAGTGTGCTATGAAGGTCAAGAGGAAAATCATGATGTCGACCCCATGCAGACTCTGCAGTGAGCTAGTAACCCAAAGTTTTGATTGTGCATTTCAGAAAAAAGCGCTCCGCTTTCACCGCTGTGTGAACTGTGGATTTGTATTCAAGGATCAGAGGCATCTCTTAAGTTTTGATGAAGAAAAGGCTCGCTACTTGCTCCACGAAAACGATTTAGCACAAGAGGGGTATCGAAATTTTCTTGAGAGTTTTATATCCACGTTTTTGCAATATCTCAAAGTTGGCTGGCGTGGTCTTGATTTTGGAAGTGGACCTTTTCCTGCGCTTCAAACCTTGCTGCAAAATCACGGTTTTGAAGTTGCTATTCATGATCCCTTTTTTGCTCCGAAGGCCCTTGAGTCTCGCTACGGCTTTATCACAGTCTGTGAAGTGGTGGAACATCTCTACGAACCAGGTCAAGAGCTGCGAAAATTAAGTCAGCTATTAGAGCCTGGTGGAATTTTAGCGGTTAGGACAAGTTTAATTCCAAAAAATCTCGATTTTTGTAAGTGGCACTATCCGAACGATCCAACCCATGTGGGGTTTTTCAGTGAGCTAGCGGTGCATTGGATGGAGAAAAATCTTGGGTATGAAGTTCTGCATCTCGATGCAAATAGTTTTGTTCTACGCCGACGTTAGAGGCAAGGGCCTCGAAAAAATCTTCGGCTCGAGTGATGACTTTTATTTTTTCAAAGAGAGTTTTTAATTCAGGATCGTATTGCGCCAGGGATCTTAGCCACTGCTTACTGCGATCCATAGCGTAGTTTCCGTGTCTGAAGGCTTTGGACTTCAGAAAAAATGGAACCAGAAGAGATTTGTTGGAAACATTCTCGTTAGCATGGGGTGCGCCTTTTAAATGCTGGCTGAGTGTTGACAGGAGATGGGGTTGTGCAATCGCAGTTCTTCCAACCATAAAGTGATAGCATCCCGATTGTCTTTGACACTCATCGAGCGTGTCAGTGGATGTGATGTCGCCGTTTGCAATCACTGGAATAGAAACCGCGTCTTTGACACGAGCAATTTCTTGCCAGTGGGCTGGTGGTGCATAACCTTGAAGTTTGGTGCGTGCGTGCACAGTGAGCCAGGTACTTCCGCCGGAACTGAGAGCGTGTGCATTCTCTAAAAGAAGCGAGTGATCTTTAAATCCTAAGCGCATCTTAGAACTGACAGGGATTTCTGCTGGCACAGCTTTTCTGACCGCTTCAACAATTTTAAAAAGGCGCTCGGGAAATTGCAAAAGTGCAGCTCCGCCATCGTGACGGTTCACTGTTTTCGCTGGGCAACCAAAATTAAGATCTATACCAAGGGCTCCTAGCTCTACGGCTTGGGCGGCGTTTTCTGCTAAAGGGCTGGGGTCGCCGCCAAGAAGTTGAAAGAGAATTGGTGTTTGATTTTTTGTGCGCGACGAGGACAAAAGTTCAGGGCAGTGCTCGCGCATCTTGGCTGGGGAGTGGAGAGTGTGTGTGATTCGCAAAAACTCGCTGACGCAAAAGTCAACGCCTCCGATTTCTGTGATCATTTCACGCAAAATGAAATCTAGGACTCCCTCCATGGGAGCCAAAAATAGAAGAGGCGTGGGACTTTGGTGCGGAAACAAAACAGGACGCATGATGGAGGGTCATATCATACCTTGAGCCGTGAGTCAGGTCCAATGACTAATCTTCTGGAGCTGTCCTTGGGAGATATTGAGTTGTCAGTTAAGATTATGATATGTCGTCAGAAAAAGAAATGCTCTCCATATTGATCGGTGAAATGACCAACATTTACGAGAAATGGTCCACTCTCGTTATCGATTTATCGAAAGAACGCGACAGCGGCGAAGTCTTGGTTTTGTTTCAGGAATTTTTCTTCGGAGCCCATAACCTGAAAGCTGGATTTGAGTTTGTTGGGCTTACTGACTACTCTAAATATATTCACCGTGTGGAGGATCTCTTTCAGGCGGCTAAACAGGGAAGTATTCCTGTTGATGCTGAACTTAAGGCGTTGGTTATTGAGATCACTCTGCACCTTGGCTCATGCATTGAAACGTTAAAGGATGGAAAATCAACCGATCCGCACATTCAAGTTCTAACTCAGAAAATTGACAAGCTTAAAGCTCCGGCGAGCGCTCCTGCTGCTGAAGCGACTGTCGATCCAGTCGTTGCGCAAATTTTAGCTGAAAGTGCAGGACCCAAAATCAGTGATGAGGAGTCTCAGCGCCGCCGAGACCGTGAGCAGATGGTTTCCGTAAAGTCGATAAAGCTAGATGACCTTCTTAATCTGATCGGGGACTTAACGATTCGTTTTCAGGTTTTTCGCCACAAGGTGATGCAAGATCGACTGCTCAAAGAAAAAGAGCAGGAGAATTTGGAATCTATTTTGAGGGACATAGGTCAGCTCAAAGAAATTGCTGTGGACTTGCGAATGCAACCGGTAAAAAGCCTCCTCTCACGCCTTCAAATGGTGGCCCTCGATGCAGCCGCAAAAATGGAAAAGGATGTCACCTTTCAACGAGACGGTGATGATGTTCTGCTGGATAAATCGGTGGTCGATAGATTGGCCGAGTCGCTTTCGCATATCATAAGAAATGCCATCGATCATGGAATCGAAAAACCAGAGTTGAGAGTTCAAACTCATAAGCCTGCAACTTCGACTTTAAAGGTTCATGTTCAGGAAAATGGTCCTAACGTGATCATCGAAATTTCAGATGATGGCCGTGGAATTGATCCCGATTTTATTTTCCGTAAGGCTGTTGAAAAAAAGTTGATTTCTGCGGACGCGGTTCTTTCTACGGTAGAAAAAACGGAGTTGATTTTTCTTCCAGGATTTTCAACTGCAGAAAAAGTCACGGTGTTCTCAGGTCGAGGAATTGGTATGGACATCGTGAAAGTGACTACGAAATCTTTGGGTGGTAAGATCGAAGTTCTAAGTACTGTTGGTTCTGGAACGACGTTTCGGATTTCGATACCAGCTCAAATGAGTCTGGTAGATGCACTAGTCGTTCGTGTCGATTCGGAAAAGTACGGCATCGCCAAACAGGATCTTGCGCAGATCATCGATCTTGCTGATTACCACATCGACCATCGTACTGACAGCCCGTCTGTAATGAATTTCCACGACGAGCGTGTGCCACTTGAGCGCCTCAACGAGCGGTTGATGTCGCGAAATCGAATCCGCGCATCAATTGAAGAAGAGATCAAGACAAACGGGGGCTCAGTGGGGATTCTCATCAAAAGTGACAAAGGCCATGTGGCTTTTTGTGTTGATGAGGTGATTCAGATGCAGCAGGTTTTTGTTCGTCCGCTGCAAGAAAATATGGTGGATCATGACGCGTTCATGGGATCTACGGTTTTCTCAAATGGAGAACCGGGACTGATGCTTAATGTTCTTGCGCTCGTTAAATCTGTAGAAAGGGCTGGGTAAACATGTTTGATGAGAATTTTAGAAAGTATTTTATTTTTCGACTTGGTCAGCAACTTTTCGGGACTTTAGCCATAGAGGTTCGCGAAGTCACAGAAGTGATTGAGCCGCAGTGGGTTCCTAAAATGGTTCCTTTTTTTAAAGGGATTATAAACGTTAGAGGTGAGGTCATTGGTCTGATCGACCTTCGTCAAAGGCTTGGAATCACGCCTAAGCAGACGCGTTGTTATCTCGTTTTTGATACGGCAAAAGGGTCGATTGCCACGGCCATTGATGTGGGTGTGACCATGGTCAATATGCAGGAGACTGAAGTGTCTAGGGAGCACCACGAAATAGCAAATATTCCTAAAGAATTTGTCACGGGGACCGTTAAGCATGGGGAAGAAACGGTGATCCTTTTGCAACTAGGGGCCATGTTGACTCAAGAAGAGTTTGTGGACGTGCACAGCCTGCACGCGACGCTCTAAAGGAAATATGTTTAAACGCTGGATGAATTTTACAAATGAAAAACCTCTTGCGTGGCGGGCGATCGTTCCGTTCATGGCGATTTCGTTTTTCACCATCCTAACAACAAGCGTGCTCCAAATTTTTATTGAGTCAAACCGCAGCTACCAATCCGTTCGAGACGATGTCCTATTTTTTCAACAACAAATTCAATCAGCAGCCGCCGACAGCATTGTGACTCAAAACAAATCAAAATTGGATTTGCTAGTGACTAAGGGCTTGTCCCACCCTGCTATCAAGTCGATGGCTTTTTTTGACAAAGATGGCCAGCCACTAACTCTAAAAACCGACAGTGCAGCCAAGGGCGATGAGATTGAAACTTACGATTTGATTTTTCCCGGTAAAGGCATCGTTGGACGGCTTGCCGTTGAAATTTCCCTGACTCCAGCGCGCGAAAGCATCAAGCACTTTGTCTACACAACTCTCATTGGAAATGGATTTTTGCTTTTGGTGAATCTGGCTTTAGTTGCCTTCTTCGCAAATTTGATGATCAGGCCATTTTTGAGTATACGTAGTCAGCTTCTACAGATGTCCCAAAGTACAGGTTCGGGAGCAGAACACTTGATTTCGGCTTCTAGAAATCTAGATACAGTCACGAACCAACAGAGTGTTGCCGCGAAAGATTCAATGACCTCCCTATCTGAAGTGAAGCAGATGATCGATCAAACACTACAAAACGTTTCCTCGGCAGCAGATTTAGGGAAGAAAATCTCCTTGAAGACAAACCAAGGAAGTGAAACCATGATGCAAATGGCGCAATCGATGTCTGATATCGAAGCGTCTAACCAGCAGCTTGCGAAATTGAGTGAAATCATCCAACAAGTTGCAAATAAGATGACCGTGATCAATCAAATCGTTTTTAAAACTCAGCTTCTATCATTCAACGCCTCTATCGAAGCCGCGCGTGCAGGCCAGCACGGTAAAGGGTTTTCTGTCGTTGCTGACGAAGTTGGAAAGCTAGCTCAAATGAGCGGTGCCGCAGCGAAAGAAATCCAGAGCCTCATCAAAGACAACAATAAACAGGTCAATCGAGTGATTTCTGATGTTACTGCCACCGTAACTCAAGGTAAGAGAAATGGTGAAAACGCGCTTTTGAGTTTTAATGAAATCGCTCGCGACGTAGAAAAAATCTCAAATTCCATCGAGGAAGTTGCAAAAGCCAGTGGGCAGCAAGCCAAGGGAATTGAAAATACGTCAGATGCAATGTCGCAGATGAAAAACGCCGTTGAGGCTTGTATCAAAGCTAACGAAGACATTGCCAACATGGCGGACATTTCAAGAAAAAACTCGCAGCTTGTTAACGACGTTACTAAACATTTACGAATTCTCATCGGTGGAAAGATTCGTGAGAAGGCCAGCCCTAAGTCGGATCGACCGAAGGCTGCTGAGGTTGTTTCTATCGACAAGAAAAAAACTAAAATTTCGAAGGGGGCCTGATGGATACCGGTCTTCAGCCCACTATGAATTTCTTTCCCTATAGGTCAAACTAAAATTATGGTCGCGCAGTTGATTGAAAAGTATTGGAAGTCCTCGATTCGCACTAAAATCGGTGCGCTGTTGCTATCGGGAATTGTCCTTTCTGTCGTGTACGTTTTAGGAAGTTATACAATCTCTGATCACAATCAGCTCCTTCTAGAAGGCCTCAAAGAGAAGAAACTTCCTTTGCTTTCTACATTGAGCGAACTTAAAAAGAGCATCGCTGATTCCAAGAGAATTTTATCCGAAGCTTCTGTCTCTCAGTCTTTTGACGTTCTAACAGCGATTGAAACTGCTGACCGAAACGTAAAACGGATTATTGCCGATGTTGAAAAAATGGATATCGGTGATATCAATTACATGGCTCACATCAAGGCAGATTACGAAAAAGCCCATAATAAAGCGAACACCATCTTGCAAAATGTCGTCTCAGGCATTGAGAAAATGAAAGACAATAAAACGGGATTCCAGGAGTCACTTGAGGCTCTCGGCGAAGTGGAGTTAAAGGTAGAAATCGTTCTCCACCAAGCTAGCGAAAGTTTGAGCAACGACGTTCTCCAGATCAATAACGGAAATCAACAGGTTCTAAAGCTCGCCCTTTTCTTGCTGTTTGGTTATCTCCTATTTAGTGTCTTTTTCTATCTCGTTGTTGAAAAAATTCACCGCGCCTTGAGTTCGACGAACAATACTCTCGACAACTCAGCAAAAGAGATTTTGGACATTTGCGAAAAGGCTCAAATTTCTTCGCTCAATCTCAATAACTCCGCCGAAACTCAATCGACGACAGCCAAAAAAACGACGGCAAGTATGGATAAGATGAAGTTGCTGTTAGATCAGACGGCGACAACCACCAAAGTCACTCTCGCGCAAGCCGACGGGAGCTTGCGCGAGGCTGCCGAAGGTCAAGAGGTTGTTGAGGACCTCAAAGTCTCAATGAAAGAGATCGAGCGCTCTTACCAGGATTTAGAAAAAATCAACGAGATGTTCGCTCTCATCCAAGAAAAAACAAAGATCATCAACGAAATCGTTTTAAAAACTCAGATCCTATCCTTCAATGCTAACATCGAGGCCGCTCGAGCTGGGGCCCTGGGTCGGGGTTTTGCGGTTGTTGCAAACGAAGTCGCGAATCTCTCAAACTTGAGCGGAAGTGCTGCCGAAGAAATCGAATCTCTTCTTAAGAGCAGTTCTCAACAAGTTGCTGACACCGTCCAACTCGTCAAAGAAAAAATCCTCCAAGCCCAGGTAAAATCCAAGAGCTGCGGTGAGGTGTTCAAGGCCATCGTGGGTCGCTCCAAAGAAGTGCGCGAGCAAATCAGTCAGGTTGACCAAGCATCCACCGAACAGACTCGCGGTGTTCATGAGGTTATCGAAGTTATGAACGAACTGAGTTATGTGTCTCAGTCTACACATACGCTTTCATCTGATATTCGCCGGTTTTCTGAGGGGCTTCGTAAGGAATCTGAGCGTTTAGCAGGCACTATTGATGAGCTTACGTCGCTTGTCGGCAGCGGGGACTCTAAACCCCGGGGCGACGGCAAAATCACCTTCATTAAATCAAAAAGTGACCGTCCTCACGATGATCGCGAGGACACCCAGTCTAAAATCGGATGAACCTAGACCTTTGCTTAGGTTCCAATTTTTTACCCACTTAAAGCACTAGTTTTTGACATTCGCCAGGAAATCAAAAACACTGAAAAGATGCGAATTCGCCTGATCCTGCTGTGTTTTTTCGTGATTTTACCGCACTCCTACGCCCAGGATCTTGGAAAGTCCTTAATTAAGGCCGCCCTCGCCGGCGAAGTGTCAGGTGTCAAAGAATTTCTTGATAAAGGTGCCGACGTCAATTCAGCCACCGAAAAAGGCGTGACCGCCATCATGATGGCAAGCCTCAAAGGTCAAAGCGAAATCGTAAAAATCCTCCTGGCAAAAAACGCCAACGTCAACGCCAAGGACGCCTCTGGAATGACAGCATTGATGGCGGCTTCAAAACAAGGTCACGTGCAAGTGGTGCAAACTCTCCTAGAGGCTAAGGGGATCGATGTTAACATGGCTTCCGGAAAGGGTCTTTCGGCTCTGATGCTCGCAGCGATGGAGGGTAAGACTGAGGTGGTACGGAGTCTGATTGCTAAGAATGCGAAGCTGGATTTGAAGGCGGAGAATGGGCTTTCGGCTTTGGGGTTTGCTAAGGTTAGCAATCATGGGGACGTAGTAAAAATCCTAAGCGAAGCTGGGGCCAATTAAACTGGGGCCCTTGTCTGTTAAAGTCCGAGACGGACGGGGCGCTGGGTTTCATTGAGTTTGGGCTAGCTTTTGTTTTTGCAAAGACTCGCGTTTATGAAACCTTCTTTTTGTCCCCGATGTTCTGGTTCTTCCTTGCGTCTTTCTGGCTCTTTTTTCCGCTCCTCTGATCGTATTTTAGTACGGCGTTACTTTTGTAAGTCCTGTTCCAGAGGCTTTTCTCAAGCCACCACGGACCCCTGCTTTCGCCAAAAAACAAGGCAACTCAATCGACAACTCTACGAGCTCTACTGCTCAGGGCTTTCACTTCGTAGACTAGCTCTGGTCCTTCGCATTCACCGCAGGACTGTCTCTCGAAAGTTCCTCTTCCTAGCCCTCATGTCCGAGCAGATAAACCGCGTCTACAACCGCTCCCAGCCTCCGGCCACAGCTGTGGAATTTGATGATCTTGAAACTTTTGAACACACCAAGTGCAAACCAGTCTCAGTGCCGGTCATTGTGGAGAGTCGTACGCGCCGGATCCTAGCGATGGAAGTGGCCTCGATGCCGGCCCCGGGGAGATTAGCGAAGATCTCGCTGAAGAAGTACGGGCCGAGGAAAGATGAGAGGCTTAAGATTAGGGATAAACTGTTGAAGTTTGCAAAGCCATTGATTCATCCCCAGGCGACAATTAAATCGGACATGAATCCGAGTTATCGTAGGCAAGTGAAGAAGCACTATCCGAACAAAGGTGGTAAAGATCCGATATTTTCGATCAACCACACGTGCGCGATGCTAAGGGCAAATCAGAACCGGTTATTTAGAAAAACGTGGTGCACATCTAAAAAGATGGAGCGATTGCGAGCTCACCTGCAGCTGTATATGGCATTTCACAATTTTTTCCTGTTAAACAATCCAGCGAAATAAAAAAGCCGACCTTCAAAGAAGGATCTAAAATCCTCCCCCAGTCCGGCTTCAGTTTTTGAAACACACATGTGCTCCAGTTCAGAATTTTTCAGTGTAGGAGACCATCACGTTATAAGCCCGGCCCAACCCCGGAATCGCCGCAAAGCCCCCATTATAAGCCTGATAAATCTTAATATTCTCATCCGTGATATTCATGATCCCTGCCGAAGCTTCGATCCCTTCCATGAATAAGTTCGTGTAGCGAAAGTTGATATTCATGACGGTTGTTGGGGAAGCTTCTTCAATTTTGGTGGTGTCGCCGCCGGCGCCGACGAGTCCGTAGCGTTTTCCGTAGTAGGAGATTGATGGGTAAACGCCAAAATCATTGGTGAATCGATAACCGACCATGGAGTTCAATCGAATTTGGGGGACACCGTAAAAATACGTAGTCTCTTTGGGCACTCCGTAGTTGTTCTCTTCGGCGTGGGCTCGTTGGTGATAGGCGAGGTTTACCATTGCATCGAATCTTGCGAGGCGGTATTTCAACTCGGCCTCAGCTCCTGTGGAGCCGACGGTCCCTGCGTTGTCGTAACCGCCTGATCCACTTGGATCAACGATGTAATAAAGAGGATCTTTAATAGAAATATCGAAGAAGTTGAAAACCATGAAGAGGTTCTCATTAAACTTGTGACCAACTTCAAACTCGTAGTTGGTGGCAACTTCTGACTTCAGTTCGTCCTCTTGGGTCACGGTCCGGTTAGGGAGAATGTAACCAGGGGCGCGGTAAGATTGACTGACCATGGCTTTGTAGTGCCAGTGTTCCCAAGCTCGAGTGAGGCTGAGACGAGGAACTAGGGCAGAGCGGTAGTTGTTTGGTTTTTCGAAGCGAGCACCAGCTGTGAGATTCCCAATCTCGGTTTTTAAGTTTGATTCCGCAAAGGCTACTACGAACTCATCTGAGAGTTCTTTTTTGCCATAGTTAAACGGAGGTTCTGCTGCCCAGTTCTCTTTCATTTTGATTTTGACAGTCGACCATTCGACTCCGCCAAGAAGTCCAAATTCATCTGTCATTCTGTAATCGCCGGTCACGCCAAGAAGGCTTCGTTCAGAGTATTTACTTAAAGCGCTATCGGCATTCACACGATAGGGATAGGTCTCACGATAAAGGTATCGCGGAGTGATTGTCAGTGTGTCGGAAACTTTTCCCTTATATTGAGCTTGAAAACTGTGGTTCTCGAAGGACTCTTCATAAGGTTGAGTTCCGGGTGGAAATACTGAGTGAAGTTGCAAGTGGGTGGTATTATAACGGTCAAAGATTCCTCGCGCTGAGAAATCACCATAGGTTAAGCCAAAATTGACGATGGTTGGATCCAAGTGAATTTTGTCTTTGGTGTCATATTCGTTTAAATTAGTGTCAGTGTATTTAAATTGGCTACGGTTTCCGTGACCAGTTGTTGCCATGATGTCGTATTTGAAGGTCTCGTGGTTTTGACCGATGCCCGCCGTGAAGTTGTTGTGAGAAGCTGAGCTTTCGAGGCCGGAATAGCGCTCGGCGACTACCATCTGAGGATGATCTGCAGCCCGAGTGACAACGTTGACCACGCCAATTTGGGCATTCCCTCCATAAATCACCGAACCTGGACCACGAATGACCTCAACTTTTTCGATAATTTCTGCGGGATAGTGGTTTCCGAACTGGGTGGTTCCGAAGAGCTCTTCGTGCATCTCCATCCCGTCCATGAGGAGGAGCACGCGACCTTCATCTCCCCAAATTCCGCGGACATTCAGGCCCACGACGTTTTCAACGTCGCTGGCAAAGTTAAAGCCTGGCACGAACAGCGTCAATATTTCAGCAAGGTCGCGGGCTCCAGATCGAACGATGTCTTCACGAGTGACTAGCGTTAGAATTCCGGGAGACTCTCGAGGGGTCATTTCTCGTTTCGCCGCGATACTTGATTTAATATCCAACAAATCTTCTAGAGTGGAATCTAAATCCGTCTGGGCGACGGCCCCGAGTGGAATTGAAAAACTGAGTAACAAAATCCATCCGCGGATCAAATTCTTCATGAGCCCTCCTTGCACTGTCCATGACATCATTCCAAATAGTCTTGGAGATCTCAAGGCCGTTGTCAACATCTCTTAGGTTTTCGAAACCAATCGTTGAATCGCTTTGAACTCTTCCGGTGTGACTGGCTGGATAGAAAGACGTTGCCCTTTTTTTAAGACTTGCATCGATGCTAGAGACTTTTGGGCTCGTAGTGTTTCGAGGCTGATTAAGTGTGGGAATTTTTCCACGAATGACACTGTCACACATTCCCAAATCGGGTTTTCGGCGGTTGCTTTTGGGTCAAAATAGGGACTGTTCTTTTTGCGCGCTGTTGGATCTGGCTTTGCTGCTGCGCTGACCTTGGCAATCCCTGCGATGCCTGGAGGTTCAGCATTGGAGTGGTAAAATAACACCCAATCTCCAACCTTCATCTCTTTGGTCATAAAGTTACGGGCTTGGTAGTTGCGGACCCCTTCCCACATGGTGCTTCCATCTTTTTTGAGATTATCAATGGAATAGGTCTCGGGTTCGGATTTCATCAACCAGTATTTTGGGGCCATACCACTAAAAACTAAATTGCGCCTGAAGGACTTGTCAACTAGAGTTGGCTCAATGAAATCTGAAAAATGGGCGCTCATTACTGGGGCAACATCGGGAATTGGACTTGCCGTTGCACGGCAAATGTCTTTTGAGGGCTACAGCCTTATTTTAATCGCGCGTCGCCATGAGAGATTGGCTGAGCTCCACGACGAACTTCATTCGCATCATCCTCATCAACGCGTCGAAGTTTGGCCCCTTGATGTTAGAGATCTCAAGGCCCTTGAAGACCGTTTTTCGAAAGCCTCCGATCTGCTGGCAAAAGTTGACGTTGTTGTGAACAATGCGGGTCTTGCCCGTGGGGTTGATCCTCTTTACAAAGGCGATACTACAGATTGGGATGAAGTCCTTGATACGAACATCAAAGGCGTCCTGTGGATAACAAGGCTAGTTGTGCCTCACATGATCGCAAAAAACTCAGGGCACATCGTGAATATCGGATCGGTTGCGGGAAGGTGGGTTTACCCCAACGGAGCTGTCTACTGCGCCTCAAAATTTGCAGTTCGTGCGCTTTCAGAGGGTCTGCGAATGGATCTGCTCGGTAAGAAAATACGAGTGACCAATGTTGAGCCTGGGATGGTTGAAACTGAGTTTTCAGAGGTCCGCTTGAAAGATAAAGAGAAGGCTCAGAAAGTGTATAAAGGCATGACGCCTCTTTCAGCCGAGGACATTGCCGAGACCGTGTCTTGGGTTTTGCTCAGGCCGCCTCATGTGAATATTGCAGAAATCGTTGTTTATCCCACAGACCAGGCCTCAGTGACCATGGTCCATCGAGAATAGGAGAATTATGGAACACAGAATAGAAAAAGACAGCATGGGCGAAATTCAAGTTCCCGCCGACCGTTACTGGGGAGCCCAAACTCAACGTTCTTTAGGAAATTTTAAAATTGGCGGAGACCGTTTTCCACGAGAGATGATCCGCGCTCTTGGAATTCTCAAAAAAAGCTGTGCACTCACGAACCATAAACTGGGTCTTCTCGATGCAAAAAAAACCGACGTTATCGTAAAAGCGGCCGAAGATGTTATTGCCGGCAAGCTCGACGATCATTTTCCACTCGTGGTTTGGCAAACTGGAAGTGGCACCCAAACCAATATGAATGCCAATGAAGTGATCGCCAACCGAGCTCTTGAGTTGATGGGGGAGAAGTTAGGGTCCAAAGGTCTGCACCCCAACGACGATGTCAATAAAGGCCAGAGCTCTAATGACACCTTTCCGACGGCTATGCATATCGCGGTTGGCGAGCAAATTCAAAAGCGTCTTATCCCAATGATGGAGCGGCTGCAAAAATCTCTAGAGACCAAACAGCGTGAGTTTGAGGGAATTGTCAAAATTGGTCGTACCCATCTTATGGACGCAACCCCACTGACTCTGGCGCAGGAGTTTTCAGCCTACGTCACCCAAGTTAAACATGGTCTTGCAAGGGTTCGAAACACATTTCCTCACCTTCACGAGTTAGCGCTAGGTGGAACTGCTGTAGGCACTGGGCTGAACACCCATCCTCAGTTTGCTGTTGAAGCGGCGAAGGTGATTGCGCAGGAAACCAAAGTCGCTTTTGTCTCCGCCGAAAACAAATTCGAAGCTCTGGCGACCCACGATGCACTCGTTGAAGTGAGCGCCGCTTTAAAAACCATTGCCTGTAGCCTTATGAAAATCGCCAATGACATCCGTCTTCTGGGGAGTGGTCCCCGCAGTGGTATCGGCGAGCTTTTACTTCCCGCCAATGAGCCGGGAAGTTCCATTATGCCAGGAAAAGTAAACCCGACGCAAAGCGAAGCGATGACCATGGTCTGTGCTCAAGTGATCGGGAATGATGTTGCCGTTTCCGTTGGCGGTTGCCAGGGGCACTTTCAGCTCAACGTATTTAAACCTCTGATTGTGTTTAACGTGCTTAACTCCATTCGCCTTTTGTCCGATGCCTGTGAAAGTTTTGCGGAGCATTGTGTAGATGGTATTTTGGCCAATAAAGCGCAAATTAAAAAGCATCTAGAAAATTCGCTCATGCTCGTGACTGCGCTCAACCCTCATGTGGGATATGACAATGCAGCAAAAATCGCAAAAGCAGCTCATGAAAACAACACAACGTTGCGTGAAGAGGCTATCAAGCTTAAACTTATGGATGGGGAGACCTTTGATCGTGTCGTCCGTCCCGAAGAGATGATTGGGCCACTCAAAAGTCACTAAAACCAAAGGGGACTTGTGTTTAACTTATTGAAGCACGTGGACTGGCTTGATGGAGATCACATTCGGCCTTATGTGTACGTAAGGCCCGAAAATAAGATTATTAATCCAGGTCAAAAGCATCAAATCGGCTGGTTTCGTCACACTCCAGTATACATTAACCCCCTTGACATCAATGAGTTAAAGTTTGCCGAGCAAATTTACTACCTTGAGGGACGAGCCTTCGGGCCTTCGAATATGACGATGCCCCGGTGGGTTTTTTACGACTGTGCGGTGATCCCTGGCTTTGTGGCCGGTTTTGCCTATAAAACCTCAGAAATTCCGCAGGCTTTACGGGATGTCATGGCTGTTACTCCAGGGCATGCGTGGACGCCACTTTCGCTCTTTATTATAATTCCAACCATGCGGACGGGGGAGTGGGTGGCGCATAACCTTTGCTCCGTGAATTCCTTGCTCCCTGAGGAGGATCGTTTTTACGGACTTGGATTTTTATCTAAGGCTTTTGGCCTCTGGTATGCTAATGTAGAAACTTGCTGTGGAATGACTCAGTGGGGTGGACCCGCCATTAAACTGCATACGCATTTTGGGCAAATGGAGATCATGACGGCCTACACGCCGGTGCACTCATATGCAAAGACTTTGACCTACCGGTTGATTGTCGACACAAGTTTTTGGGAGCGTTTTTTTTCACGGCGTGAAGATGAGCATTTCAAAGACGTATACGCAAGTGCTGGCGTCGAAATTGATCCCCAGTCTGAGGTGAGCATGCGGGTGTTTCAGGAACGGCTGCAAAAGGGCGAAGGACCTTTTTACTTGAGCGCTGCTGAAATCGCTAAGAAGAATTTATCGGAACCTTTAACTGTTTTTGTACGAAAGTGAGAATGAATGACGACGACAGATACATTACCTGCGGTGGCTTCCAACTTTTACACGGTTTGCAAAAAATGTGAAGTTGACAGATATCACAAAGTTTTAGCACACACAGGGCCGTCGTCAGCTAAACTCCAGTGCGAAGTTTGTGGAGCTAAAAGCACCTACAAACTTGCTAAAGCTAAGCCTGCAAAAAAAACCTCTACCGGCAAGGTTCGCCAGACTTCTGCGGTTAAGAAAAACCAACATAATGAAGAGTACGCTGGACTTCGAGATCGCTATGCTTCTTCGCCAAAACAAGCCTACAACATGCGTATGAAATTCAACTTGGATCAGGTTTTGGAGCATCCTAAATTTGGAGTTGGATTTGTTCGCACGGCTCAAGTTGACAAAATCGAAGTCGTTTTTGAAGACGAAGTTCGTCTTCTCATCCACAATCGCCAGTAAAAAATGTGGCTTCAAGGTCTTAATCCTGAGCAGCAAGAAGCTGCTCTTCATGACTTCGGTCCGCTGCTCATTCTTGCGGGGGCTGGATCTGGAAAAACTACGGTTTTGGTATCTCGTACCGGGCGGTTAATCACTGACCAGGTTGCAACTCCAAAAGAGATTTGTGTTCTTACCTTCACCAACAAATCGGCTCAAGAGCTCAAACACCGTGTAGCTCTTAAGCTGGGTCGACATGCAAAAGGCGTGTGGGCTGGCACTTTCCATTCTTTTGGTCTACAGATTATCAAAAAGCATCATGAGTTTTTCAAGCTCCCTGCCAAGTTCGGAATTATCGATACTGGAGACTGTCATGCGATTTTGCGAGACCTGCTCAAAGATCATAAAGTGGTCGGAAAAGACAAATACGACCTCGATCAGCTTTACAAAGTCGTCTGTGACTATCGTATTTCTGAGCTGCAAAAAAAACTTGGAGCTCGATTTGCGATCCCTCCGACAGTCCAAATTGAGGATGAATACCAAAACGCTGGTGAGATGCTATTTACAAAATATCAGAAGCGCCTTGAACATCTTGGGGTCGTAGATTTTGAGGATTTACTCCTTAAACCTGTTTGGCTTATGAAGCATCAGCCAGAGATCAAAGAAAAGGTCCAGAATATGTTCACGCAAGTGATGGTGGACGAGTTTCAGGACACTAACAATCTGCAAATGTTCCTAATTGATCAGCTCATTGAGAAGCATCAAAATATCACTGTGGTTGGGGACGATGACCAATCCATCTACGGATGGCGTGGCGCCTGTGTCGCTAACATTTTGGATTTTCCAAAAATGTACAAAGGCACTAAAACAGTAAAGCTTGAGCGTAATTATCGGTCTCACAAAGGGATTCTTGCAATTGCCAATGAGGTGATCGGTAAAAACCAAAAACGACATAAGAAAGTTTTGCGAGCTGAGAAGAACTCAGAGGGCGAACAAAAGCCAGAGCTTTTTGTTTTCGAAGATGAGGCCGGCGAATCAGAATTTATCGCTCGCGAAATTCGAAGCCTTATTGCCGAGGGCTTTACTCATCGAGACATCGCCGTACTCTACCGGTCCAACTCTCAAGGGGGAGTTGTTGAGAGTGAGCTTCGTATCAATCAGATTCCCTATAAAATTACGGGTGGAACGGCGCTATTTGATCGCAAAGAAACCAAGGATGTTTTGGCTTTTTTACGAGCCTCAATTTCGCAACAAGAGGTGAGCCTTCGCCGGATTATTAACACTCCCCCTCGCGGTTTGGGAGAGGCGAGTTTGGAAAAAATCTTACAGACCAAAGAAATTCAAAGCGTGAGTTTTTGGGAGGCCCTCAAAAGTTCAACCGCCGAGGGCGCTCAAGAGATTGTCGAACTCCTTGAGGCGCTCCCAATGGAGCTGATTCGGTCCCCTGAGTCTGTAGGGGACACTCTCTTGAAGTGGCTTGAGCGCATCGGCTATCGAAAGTTGATCTATGAAAACCATCGAGGCTCCGCGGGAGCTACTGACCATCGCTGGATGTTTATTGAAATTTTAGGTCGGATTCTGGACGGTTTTATTGCCCGTGGAGAGCGTAACATAAAGACTTTGATAGACTTTCTTGATGCCATGGAACTGAGGGATTTTGAGTTTTCGCAAGACGAAGATAAGGACGAAGTGCAGCTATTGACTCTGCACGCGTCCAAAGGACTTGAGTACCCGGTTGTGTTTTTGATTGGACTTGAGGAGGAAATTCTACCTCACAAGATGCTGGGATCTAATATTGATGAGGAGCGACGCCTTTTTTATGTAGGTGTGACGAGAGCCAAACAGCGCCTGCTTATGAGTCGATGTATGAATCGCAAGCGTTATGGCAGACTCAGGCCATCAGCCCCCTCGCGTTTTTTGTTAGAGGTGTCGGAGCATCTTTTTCAGCTTCATGCGAATGGATTTCGTCCCGTTTCTGGGGCCTCAAGAGACAGTTTGGTGAGCAATTTTCTCAGCCAACTAGGAAAGAAAATAGAGCAGCGACCCTAACATCATGTCTAGTTATTTACAAAAATCCCCTAGCTGTTAGAAATGTGGCAAGATTAAAAATCCCCTTTGATGAGGCGCGGATTTTCGTGCTACAGAAGAGGAGTTCTTTCACCCCTTCCGCGAGGAGATCTCCATGCCGAATTTTTCCCATGCCAAAACAGACTCCCGTCGGGGGAGGCCACCACAAATGAAAGGTCTAAAAATGAAAACGCCTAAAGCGCCAAAAAAAGCGCCTCGTAAGCCTTCTGCGGCAAAGAGTGCAGGTACAAATTTAGAATTTGAAACGATTCAACCGACCGAGTCTTCGGTCAGAGAGGCCTCCATGGATTCAACTCAAGACTCTAAAACTGACTCTGAAAAAGTGCACGTCGCTTTTTATGGCAGTGATTTGCTACGCATGCGGTTCCCTCAGGGAATGGAGCTCGTGGATCAGGTCGCAACGGATTGGGTTAAAGACGCGAGCTTTGATGATCTACCGATTCAAAAGCCGGTCGTGAAACTTTTTGTTAAACAAGGTCTGCGCAAGGCAAAGGATCTTGAGAAAACCCTTGAGGTGACTGGGGTCCTTCCAAAGGTTCGTAGCCAAGTCAGCAAGGTTGTTAGTCTTTTGCAAAACTACCGCCGGTAACCTGTGGGCTTGCAAACCATCATAGAAAAGCGCCTGCGCGAACAATTTGAACCTCTCCACTTGGAAGTGCACAACGAAAGTTCAATGCATTCAGTGCCTCCAGGCTCTGAAACTCATTTTCGCGTGGTCGTTGTTTCAAAAGTTTTTAGCGGGTTAACTCGCGTTGAGCGGAGTCGATTAGTCACTCAGCTTTTTGAACGAGAGTTTAAAAGCGGTTTGCATGCGTTTTCACAGAAGACCTTTACTCCCGAAGAGTGGGAGCCGCTCAAGGCAACCTTTTCGATGACATCTCCAGATTGCCTTGGAGGCTCTAAGGCATCTGGGGAAGGAACGTAAATTTTCCTGTCCAATGGCACGTTGGCTCTTCTAAATGAGATTCGTTAAAAACCTGACATGTTAAGAGCAGTCGGACCTTCTCTGCGTTGAGCAGCCTCTGGCGAATTTTGGTTGGCTCGAACTCTGATATTGTCGCATCTACAAAAAAATTCTCTGTCGTTGGCTGTTTGTACTGGATCTGTCCTTGAGCGATAACGAGATCCCAGTCTGTGAGACCGTGCTGTTTCTGTAAAAAGTAAAGAAGGCCGTAACAAGCCGCCGTGCAACTGGCAAATAGGCTTCCCCCAAAAGCCGTGCTTTTGTGGTTGATATTGGGTTTGAGAGGCACCCAGATTCTGCAGCTCTTGGCATCGACGTGCTTGAGTTGCACTCCCATGGCTTTGACCATCGGGATTTTGGCATGAATTTCCGTTTCAAGGGCTCTCATTGTGAAAGCTCATCGAGCAGGGCTTTAAGCTCTTTTAACATGCGCTCAAGATCCTCGGGCGTCTTTTTGGCAGGGGCAGGAGGCGCGGGTTTGCTCTCTTGCGCAGAGGCCTCAGACCATGTATCTATGGCACTTTCGAGATCTCTGGTGAGGAAGGGCCAAGTCGACGGCCGTTTGTCTTTTTCAATCATGGATCGGAAATACTAAGAGCGTAAGCCCGACATTGACAAGTGAATTCGTCTTGTGAATGATGGAGCTTTTCGCCTGAAGGGTGTGTATGTCACAAGATATTATCTATACGATGAAAGGGGTCAGCAAAGTCTATCCCCCGACTCGATACGTTCTCAAGAACATCTATCTGTCGTACTTTTACGGCGCGAAAATTGGCGTTCTTGGTCTTAACGGATCTGGAAAATCGACCTTGCTTAAGATCATGGCAGGCGAAGACAAAGATTTTATTGGCGAAGCATTTCCTGCACGGCAAATGAAAGTGGGCTTTCTCAAGCAGGAGCCCGAGCTTGAGAACGATAAGACAGTTAAAGAAAATATTTTTTCAGGAATGGGCGAGCTTCCTGGCCTCTTAGCTGAGTTCAATAAAATCTCGGAGCGTTTTCAAGAAGAGCTTTCTCCAGAAGACATGGAAAAACTCATCGAAAAGCAGGGCCAAATCCAAGAAAAAATCGAAGCCCTTGGCGGCTGGGAAGTAGATCAAAAAATCGAAATCGCAATGGATGCTCTTCGTTGTCCTCCAGGAGACCAGCTGGTCTCTCAGCTTTCAGGTGGTGAAAAGCGACGAGTGGCGCTTTGCAGACTTCTGCTTTCTGAGCCTGATATTCTTTTGCTCGATGAGCCTACCAATCATCTAGATGCAGAATCGGTGGGATGGCTTGAGCAGTACCTGGCAAAATTCCCCGGAACGGTTATCGCTGTCACCCATGATCGTTACTTTTTAGACAATGTTGCAGGCTGGATTCTAGAGCTAGATCGTGGCGAAGGCATTCCGTGGAAAGGGAACTATTCCTCATGGTTAGACCAAAAAGAAAAGCGTCTGGCTCACGAAGAAAAAACAGAATCGCGTAAGGCAAAGACTTTGGAGCGCGAGTTAGAGTGGATTCGGATGGGTGCTAAAGCAAGGCAGGCGAAATCTAAAGCTCGAATTTCTGCGTACGAAACTCTCCTGAAAGAACCAACTCCAGAGCGTATGCAGGAGTTGCAAATTTACATTCCTCCTGGGCCTCGCCTCGGCGATATCGTGGCTGAAGCGAAACACGTGACCAAGGCTTATGGTTCAAAACTTTTGTTTGAAGACCTTAACTTTGCGATTCCTAAAGGCGCTGTCGTGGGAGTCATCGGCCCTAACGGAGCTGGTAAGACCACTTTGTTTCGAATGCTCGCTGGTCAGGAAAAACCAGACAGCGGCGAGTTCAGAGTTGGCGAAACTGTCAAGCTTGCCTACGTCGATCAAAACCGAGAGACCCTGGACCCCAACAAAACGGTTCATGAGTTGATCTCAGAAGGCCAAGAACCTATGAAGCTTGGCTCTCGCGAAGTTCCTTCCAGAGCCTATGTCTCTTGGTTTAATTTCAGCGGAACAGACCAACAGAAAAAAGTAGGAACTCTTTCCGGCGGCGAACGCAATCGAGTCAACCTCGCAAAGATGCTCAAAGTCGGCGCTAACCTACTGTTGCTTGACGAGCCAACCAATGATCTTGACGTCAATACGATGCGCGCCCTTGAGGAAGCCCTCCTTGAGTTCGGCGGAAGTGCCGTCGTCATCTCCCATGATCGCTGGTTTTTGGATCGCATTTGTACTCACATTATGGCCTTTGAAGGCGATAGTCAGGTCAACTTCTTTGCAGGAAACTACACCGAGTATGAAGAGGATCGTAAAAAGCGATTGGGAGCGGATGCTGCCACTCCGAAGAGGATTCGGTATCGACCTATTAATTAGTTGAGGCCGTCGGGCATTCTGGCAGCCAGGCAATCAGCCGAGGTGTCAGGGAGTGGCTCGGGGGCGAGAAAACTCTCAACACTGGATTCGGGCAAAAGACACCTGTCAACAGCCCGCAGCCCACAGAATCAGGAGCGGCATCCGGATGCCGAAGTCACTTCTGTAAAGTGACTCGCAATTAGAATGGCCTGCGACCGCAAGGAACCGCCTGCGATAAAGTCATATTTCTGCGATCCCGGGACTCTGCTCCAGAAGCAGCGGGCCGTGGCCGGGTATCTTGTGCCTGAAAGCACCAATTTTCAAGAAAGATCGAGACTCATCTGTACTGAATCCGGTACTGACTCTGGTACTGAATCTGGTGCTGAATCTGGTGCTGAATCTGGTGCTGAATCTGGTGCTGAGGCTGGTGCAGTCTCACCCCCTTAAAGCCGAAAGCACTACAAAAGCAGCCTTAATCTCAATGAACTGGACATGAGCCCGATCCTGTCTTTCTCGCTGGCAAAGATCAGGATGCCATTCGCGAGCTAATTTGCGAAATCCCGACTTAAGTTCCCGCGCCGTAAAACGCGGCGAAAGTTCGTGACCTAGTTTCGCAAAGAGGGCGACAGCGCTTTTTTGCTGTGGAGTCAATGAATGTGGGATTGGAGGGGCTGGGGGTGTTGTCTGTAGATTTCTATAACTTTTGTAACCGCAGGTTTTGTTTTTAGTCTTAGGAGGGGAAATTCGACCCAGCAAATAGGCTAAATGAGCAGGATCTTGGTTGATGTCCCTCGACATTGGAGGTGTTTGGGGCGCTTTCCTCTGTGTGATTCGCTCCTCGAGAACATCCATAAAAGACTTGTTTTTGGAAGCCTGCATAGGTTTCTCTTCGGGTTTTTTGGAGTTATCTCGAGGCTAGAAATCTGTTTCCCGCAAGGGTCATCTCCGATCAGTAGGGCCTCAGATCTGACCCTTTTCAAACACACTCCGAGGGGAAATTGCGACGAAACACGTATTTTGTGAGGTTTTTAGAGGGAAAAATCAAAAAAAGTGAGAATGATTGCATTTTTTTTTGGACAAACGAAAATGTTTCGTTATGCTGATTTCATCTGTAATTTGATTTTTGCTCATCACCCTTGGGAGGAAAAATGGCAAAAAAGGCAACTAAAAAGGCTACGAAGAAGGCGACAAAAAAAGCGGCAACTAAAAAAGCTGCTGCCACAAAGAAAACCACTAAAGCGGCGACTAAAAAAGCCGGAGGTTCAAAAAGAAAGCCAAATCCAGCTTTCATGAAGCCTTTGACTCCAAGTAAAGAGTTGGCTGAAGTGATCGGAGCATCACCAATGCCTCGTACTCAAGTTGTTAAGAAGCTTTGGGACTATATCAAAAAGAACAAGCTTCAAGACTCTGCAAACCGAAGAAACATCAATGCAGACAGCAAATTGAAAGCTCTTTTCGGCAAGAACACTGTTTCTATGTTCGAAATGACTAAAATCGTTAGCAAACATCTTAAATAAGACTTTTTGTTTAGAGTTTGAAAAAGGCCTCGTATGAGGCCTTTTTTTTTGTGATGAGGAGGATTTATGATTTTGACTCGGCGACAGTTAGGCCAGGGTTTTTTTTCATTTATGGCCGCACAATCTTTGAGTTTTGCCGACAATCGTTTTGCCACAAACCGGTTGCGAGTTGGTATCATCGGTGCTGGGCTTGCAGGTTTAACAGCAGGATATCGGCTTTTAAAAAATCATTCTCAACAATTTGAGATCGAGGTTTTTGAGGCAAGTCCATCTCGCATTGGAGGACGCACCTACACTGTTAGGAATTTTTTTGAGCCTGGATCGATTTCTGAACTGGGTGGGGAGACGATTTCAAAATCTCATAAGTCTATTTTGAATCTTTGCCGGGAGCTTAACATTGATGTCATTAGTGCAGGGGGCTCGGGAGCTGAGAGTTCAAATATTCTCTCTTCTTATGTCGATGCTCATGGGGTCACACGTCTTCTCGATGCCAAAGGGTTAGCTCTGGCACTAAAGCCTGCGGCAAAGAGACTTGCTGAAGACATTGGAAAGCTCAATGACGAGGCCGCAGGCTTTTTTGAAGAGATGGATCAAATTCCAATCTGGGATTACATGAAAAGCGTTGGCGTTCCCTCGTCTTTAAAAAAGTTTTTCTCTAACATCATTGCTGGAGAGTTTGGAACTGATATCGAAATCAACAGCGCGGCCTTTCTTAACTATGTTTTGTCGTTTAATCCAGATTTGACTGAGGCGCGGGTTTTTCCAAATGATGAAGGTCAGTTTAAAATAAAAAATGGATCTGATTTTTTGCCCCAAGAACTAGCGATGGAAATTCGTAGACGTGGGGGAAAAATTTGGCTCAATCATCGTGTTACAAACATAAAAAGAGGCTCTAAGTTCGGACTTAAATTTGCGGGGAATGAGGACTGGAAAATCTTTGATATCCTGATTATCGCCATTCCCTTTTCAGTCTTAAGAGGCATGATGCTCGAAAGCGTCTTGACTGAAAAGCAGACTCGAGCCGTCACCGAACTTGACTACGGAACGAACACTAAATGGACTCTTGATTATTCGGCCCATTCTCCTTTGGCTCAAAAAAAGGGTTTGTATCTAGCCTCTGGCAACGAAATGCAAACGAGTTGGCTGTCTTCGGCTGGCCGTGTGACCCAGAAAAAGCAATTCACTTTATTTTATGGGGGCCGCGTTGGCCGGGCTCTTGGCCTTAGTGATACCGGGATTTTGAATCGAAGCGTGCAAGACGTCGAGTTTTTTGTTCCTGGCCTAGATGCTTATCGAACGTCTCAAGTTCTTTTCAAGAACTGGAGTAAAAACCCCCTCAGCCTTGGTTCGTACAGTTCTGTTGGGATTGGTTACTCGACAAAATACAATCTCCCAAATCTTTTCAAGGGTCGAGGCGGGCTTTATTTCGCTGGCGAGCATTTAAGTACTGAGGCGCAAGCTTTTATGAGTGGTGCCGTGCAAACCGGGGAGTGGAGTGCCAAAGGTGTTCTAGCTGATTTTACCAGCGTCGCCTCTTTGATCTAGTTTTTCCGTTCTGGCGCTTGCCCTGTGTCAATTCCCTTGTTAAAAGGGTAACATTTGTAATGGGAGTGCCTTTGACGCTAAAACCGATGTCTGCAGAAGAGATTAAAATGATGAGGAAGGCCGGCAAACTTGCCGCGCAGACCCTCAATCATGTTGGTAAGTACGTCAAAGCAGGCATCACAACTGACGAGCTTAATAAAATTGCCCACGATTTTACGATGTCCAATGGTGCTAAATGTGCTCCGTTGGGATACCGGGGGTTTCCTAAATCAATATGCACATCCATCAATGATGTCATTTGCCACGGAGTCCCTGGGCCTGAAGTTTTAAAAGATGGTGATATTGTTAACGTTGATATCACCTGTTTGCTCGATGGTTTTCATGGGGATACATCGAGGACCTTCTTGATCGGAAACGTCTCTGAGAGAGCTAAAATCATTACCGAAGTTGCTCAGCAGGCCATGGAAAAAGGCATTGAAGCCATCACCCCGCACGGGACTACAGGCGACATTGGTTTTGTCATCGACAAATTTGTCACAAGACGCGGTTTTTACACGGTGAAAGAGATCGGTGGTCATGGCATTGGCCGGAAGTTTCATGACGAACCGTTTGTGCCTTCGTTTGGAAAAAAGGGACGCGGCGATCCTTTGATCCCCGGCCGCTGTATCACGGTCGAGCCTATGATCAATGAAACTGATTTAGAGATCATTGAGTACGACATTCCTAACTCCGAAATCAAATATTACGAAACAGGGGATCACACCCTCTCCGCTCAATTTGAACACACCATTTTAATCACCGACTCCGGCTACGAGATCTTGACCGTCGAGTGATTCAAAAAACCTTGCAAACCTCCGCAAGACAAGCGAAAAGAAATGGACCTACTACATTCAAAAACGTCAAAAGGAGAAAAAATGGCTCAAGTGAGTTTGTCTCGTCAAACAGCCAAGTCTACGGCCGCCAAAATGGCCAAGTCCACTAAAGGTAGCTCTAAAGAAACCGCAAAGGTAACACCTAAAGTGACCACCAAAGCCGTGTTACGAGAAGTTCCTGCGCAAGCTGATTATCGTGTTTGCAAAGAGGCGATGGAAAATCCCGATGTTTTTGAAGAGCTCGCTCGTTGGGGTCGCGAAGAGATCCGAATTGCTGAAACTGAAATGCCTGGCCTCATGGCTCTTCGTGCCGAGTTTGGAAAGTCACAACCGCTCAAGGGCGCGCGTATTTCTGGCTGTTTGCACATGACAATTCAAACTGCCGTGCTTATTGAAACTTTGACAGCACTTGGTGCAAAAGTCCGCTGGTCTTCTTGCAACATCTTCTCGACTCAAGATCAAGCAGCTGTAGCAATAGCGGCTGCTGGCATTCCTGTTTTTGCTTGGAAAGGCGAAACTGAAGAGGAGTTCAACTGGTGCATCGAACAGACGATCACTGGTTGGGGGCGTGAAGGTTACAACATGATCTTGGATGATGGCGGCGACCTCACCAATATGATGCACGAATCACGTTTTGCAAAAGAGATGAAAAACATCATCGGTCTTTCTGAAGAAACAACAACTGGAGTTCACAACCTTGAAAAATTGCATGCTCTTGGAAAGCTCAAAGTGCCTGCAATTAACATCAATGACTCCGTCACCAAAAGCAAATTTGACAACCTCTACGGCTGCCGAGAGTCTCTTGCTGACGGAATCAAACGCGCTACCGATGTGATGATCGCAGGTAAGGTTGTCGTTGTTGCTGGTTACGGCGATGTTGGTAAGGGCTGTGCATTTTCAATGAAAAGTTACGGTGCTCGCGTTCTTGTGACTGAAATCGATCCTATCTGCGCTTTGCAGGCGGCAATGGAAGGTTTTGAAGTTGTTACTATGGACCAAGCTGCTGCCGAAGCTGACATTTTTGTAACTGCCACTGGATGCTGCGACATCATCACAGAAAAGCACTTCAAACAAATGAAGAACAATTCTATCGTTTGCAACATCGGTCACTTCGATATCGAAATTGATATGGCTTGGCTCAATAAGAATTCAAAAATGCGAGAGATCAAGCCTCAGGTCGATATTCACACAATGAAAAATGGCCGCCAAATCATCGTTCTTGCTAAAGGTCGTCTCGTGAATTTGGGATGCGCTACTGGACATCCTTCGTTCGTGATGAGCAACTCGTTCACCAACCAAGTTTTGGCGCAAATGGAGCTTTACCAAAATCGCACTAAGTACCAAGAGGCTAAAGTTTATCGTCTGCCTAAGCAGCTCGACGAAAAAGTGGCGGCTCTTCACCTAGAGAAAATTGGTGTTAAACTCACTAAGCTTTCGGACAAGCAATCTAAGTATTTAGGAATGAACACCAACGGTCCGTTCAAACCTGAGCACTATCGTTATTAGTTCAAGGTAAGGGCGTTTCGAAATCTCGAAGCGCCTTTCAGTATTTGCAAGTCCCGATTTTTCCTTCGCCATCGTAGAGAGAGCCAATGTGGCCTCCGTCAACAAGCGTGATCTGTCGATAAAAAACGTGCTCAGAACCTTTGTAAAAAGTGAGATACAAATATTTGAGGCTGACTTCTGCATCCTCAACCCCAACATAAATTGTTTTTGATCCTACAGCAGAGTCCTTGAGCTTCCAGTTACCGTCACTGGTTCGGCCATCAAGGCTCGAATCTTTGGCCTCTAAAGTGAGAAGAGGAGATCCGTCGGGTTGGATACAGGTGATCTTCAGCGGGGCGCTTTGAGCGACTGAGGCCAAAAGGATCAAAAAGACAGTGAGTTTTTTCATTGTTTGACTCCATATGTTTTTTCGAAATCGTCTAAAGCGTTTCGTATTTTTAAATAGGCTTTTTTCTCATCGGGTTTGAGCCTTTCAGGTCTTTCGTAGACGGCTTTGAAAATATCTTCGGTGTGAATCTGGTAATAGTCCCGCAGAACGTTGTGGGGGGTATCTAATACAGCTTGTAGATTAAGACCTAAAAGAGCGTCATAGACTGTGTAAAGATCCTCGGAGAGTTTCCGATCTCTGGTTTGCGAGCGAAGCATGGCTTCGACGGTCTGAATGTCCTCGTCGATTTGAGTTTGAAAATTAACGATGTGTGCTTGAGGACACTTATTCACTTTTGCTATCTTACAAAGGCGGATGACTTCAGAATGAGTCTCTGCGAATTTCAGCGGTGCAAGGTCCAACTCGTAACCAGCGTCAGTAAAAATAGAGAGCAGTGTCTGGTGGCCCCGGGTAGGGCTTCCAAAAACGAGAGTTGAAACAAGGCGAGAAAGTACGGCTTCGACGGACGTGGTTTTGTGCGTTTCAGTAAAAAGTTGCTCGTTGAGCTGACTTTGAAGAAAGCGAAGGCTCTCTTTATAAAACACTCCGATCTGGGATTCAAAAGACAAGTCATTAAAGATTGGGACAGACAAGAGCGCTCGTGAGAGTCGGCCATCGAAAACAGCAATAGGAGTGTCCCCGGCGTTTTTACATCCGTTAGCAAATGGCCTCATGATGATTTGAGTTCCAGAAAAATCGATGGACTCGATACCGATTTTTAAAAGTGAAACAATCTCGGGAGAATCTGCTTCCCATTTTGCTAAGCGATTTTTGGCCTCTTGAAAGGCTCTCAGTGCAAAGATGTCTTGGGTGCCAAATTTGCCGTTAAGGTCCTCAAATCTTAGATACATATGGAGGCGACCGAGCTGGATTTGCTCGCCCTCGCTCATCTGCTGGAGCCGTCTTTGATCGGTTTTGCCAACCACGAAATCTTTGAGAACGGATTTGCCACCGACTTTGACGGCACAAGAGCCGCCATCAGATCCGCCTCCTGCAAAAGATAAGGCTGCGGCAAAAGTGACTAACAATTGTGACAAACGGGCAAAAATTTCAATGGCTGGTTTATCCATGGTCTGTTTTACCTTTGAGGTTTGGGTTTATAGGAGAGCAATCAGTATGCCACTCGGCATGTGACGGATTTTATTTTGTAACCGCCTGTGGGCCAGTTTCCAACGAGGCGACCGCTATTATCTAGGACAACACCTTTTGCGTCTTCGTACCACCACTCACCCTCAAAAAACACGCCAGTCGCACCAATTAAGTTGCAAAATCCACGAGCGGTTTGAGCTGTTGCGGTGTAATCATTTTTTTCCTGACTGTAGAAAAGGGGTTGGAGCTCTCCATTGACGGAAACTCTGGGCCTCAGATAGTAGACTGACCCATCGAAGTTTTTATTGATGGCTTCAACGACCACCCCATTTCTGACTTCAACGTCTCCATAAGCCCAGAGCCCAACAGAGAGAGCCGCGGTCAGTATTGCAATTTGTATCCAGTTCATAAGTCCTCCTCATTCGTGTAGCAGTTATGACGGTTTTTTGGGCAACATTCCAGGTGATATAAATTTAGAGTTGACGAAAACTTTAATTTGAAATTAAATTTATGAATGGCTTCGATTTTTACTTTTGATTCTTACAAAGAGTATTTGGCGGATTATCTCGATTCCAGCGAGGAAAAATGGGGCCTGAAATCTAGAGTTTGCAAAACCATGGACATTCACAATGCCTATCTGTCCCAGGTTTTAAATGGCCCGAAGCACTTGAGTCTTGAGCAGATCGAAAAGCTTGCGCGCTTTTTAGGGCTCAACGAAGCGGAGACCAACTATCTGATCTTGCTCGCACAAAAAAATCGCGCGGGGACAGTGAGCCTAGAGAAGTTTTTTGCAAAGAAAATTCACGAAGTAAGGAAGGCGCAGTCGGATCTTTCTCAGCGTCTTGGCAAAAAGGCGAGCGTTGATGAAAAGGTGAGCGCAAAGTACTATTCAAAATGGCAATTCGCAGCCCTTCATGTGGCTTTACAGATCGAATCTCTAAGATCTCCGCGCGCCTTATCCGCGTATTTTCATATTTCCGAAGACGTGACTATTGAAACTCTTAACTTTCTTGTTGAGGCTGGTCTTGCGAAAAAAGAGGGTTCTAAGTTTTTACCTACCGCTCAATGGATGCGGCTATCTCGTGAGGAAGGTCCGATTGCTCAGCATCACGCCAATGCGAGACTTAAGGGGTTAGAATCCGTCTATGAAAACCACCCGCAGGATTTGCACTACTCGGGCTTTTTTTCATTTTCGAAAGCAGATTCGGAAAAAGTACGAGACTTGTTTCTTGTGACTCTCAAGAACATGCAAAAAATCATAGAGCCATCACCTTCAGAAGAGGTTTTCGGCGTGGCTCTTGATTTTTTTGCGTTCAAACCTGAGTAGTTATTTGGTGCGATAACTGCAGTCACCGATTTTTTCATGAGCGTCGTAGATGGAACCAATGGGTTTGCCTGGGACTAGAGCGATCTGTTGGTGTAAGTGAAGTGTCGATCCTTCAACCAGGCTTATGTAGTACATCGTCATGCCTAGATCAGTGACGTCGTAGGTAATGTCTACAGTTTGTTGAGTGAGCTTGCCTTGAGGGTCTTTTAACAACCAATTCCCGGCGCCGATGATTCCGTTACTTCTCGCATCTTGTGTGCTTTTCAGGGATATCAGTGGGGCACCGTCTTGGGTTTTGCAAGTGATGTCGATATTCATAGCGTTGGCCAAGCTTGAAAATGCAATTGAGATAAGTAGGATGAGTTTCATTTTTTTCTCCTTATGATTTCATGGGAGTATACGTGCGAAGTTTTTAGCGCGCAGCATTAAATAAATTTAATATTCCTTAATTTATAAATTTTAAATTTATTTAAGGACTCAGAGTCCGCGGCACATTGGCCTTTATTTGTCGAGAGAGCTCTGCAAGGGCTTCACTCAACGGAACTTCTTTTGAGTAGTTAAGTTGTCGAGACATACTCTCTAATCGGACTTGTAAGGCCCCAGTTAAAAACTCAGTTTTTTCATCGGTTGGTGGGGGCTGCAGCGAAAGGTATTCTACAAGCGCTTGAGCCGCTTCAAGAATATTTGCTTTTGCAAGGCCGTTTAATGGGGATCCTGAGATAGCGCTTTTTTCGATACATTTTTCTGACGCTTCAATGGCTTTGAGGTGACCCAGTAACTGCTGTGATTTTTCAGGCATATCGGTTAAGTATTCTGCCATAGTTTTACATCGAAAAGTTGAAGAGGTGACCTGGCACAAATGGGAGCTGCCTTTATAGTCAAATTTGCATTTTTCGCCAGCCCTATAGGTTTTTAGAACACCGCTAGCGTTTTCAAGATGATAAGGCTCTGTGGCAGCCCGACCATTTTTGGAATACACTTACGTTTTCTGATACATAAATAAATCCGTGAAGCACCATTGGCTCCACATCGGATTTGACGACTAGAGCGCCGATATCACCTGCTTTTTTGGGGGCTGCAGGATCAATCTCCTCACAAAGAGGAGGTCTCAGGAAAAAAGCAAACTCATCTCCCGATGCATAACGCAGGTGAGGGATCAATTGTCCCATGACAAGGGCCAAGTTGGTACAGTTTGGTCCTTCGATTTTTCCACTCTTTCCTTCATATTGCCTGACATGATCTGGAACACATTCGGTGATGTCGTAGCCACATTTATTCCCAGGGATTTTCTTATATTCACAAGTTGGGGGATGCTTTATTTTTTCAACCCATAATCTAAAATTGGGAAGTTCCTTTTCAATTTCGCCACAGGTAAGGCCCCGCACAATAATTTTATCGTTTTCTCGACTAAACTGAAGGGAGTCTGAGTGGGCATTGGGACTGATTAAAAAAATAGCAATGAGGAAGATGATCACTAATATAGTCTACCGAACTTGAGCGGCAATGAGGAGTCGAGGCCTGCCCTATATTGGTTGTTCCAGTAAATCTGGGCTTTGGGAGGATCCTAAAGCAGGGCTCATTTAGATATACTAATATTGGAGGCGTCATGAAGTTCCTTCTTACCGCAGTATTGCTTCTCGTAAGCGAGCCGTGTTTTTCACAAAACGTCCAGCTCGGAGTTGGTGAAGTCAGCGCACTCACGGCAACAATTCAAAACATCGACGCGAGAAAGCCAACACTCCAGGACATGATTGAGTTGCGAGCTAAAGCTGAGTACGCCGTTTACCATACAAAATCTGATGTCCCTAAAAAGTATCAAGATGCACTTATCAATGCGGCTGGAGAGTTGGACGTAAAAATTTTTTCTCTACCTAAAGATGTGTATGATTCAGTGGGACCAGTTCAAGAAGGGGCTATTCTAGCGCCCCAGCAAAAATACATCAAATTAAAGGACGTGCCCGATCTTTCTGAGCATATGATCGTTTTGAGTAATGATGGTTGTCGTTGGGGAGTGGACTACATTTACACTAAGGCCAACAATTCTATTGAGATTAAAACTCCCGCATGCGCCGGCGCCGGTAAGACTTTGGCAATCGTGTATAGGAAGTCGCAAGACGTAAAGGCGTTAAAGGCAAAGTACGGCGCAGAAATTCCTCTGTCGACGCTAGACTCACTGGAGGCTCTTTCTAGATTGGCACGTTCCAGCGACAACGAGGTTTCTTGCTCGCGCGTAGATGGTCCTGATCGGCGAGTTGAAGTTCTCCTACGGTCTAAGGGTCAAACGAGAGGTTCAACGAGTTTTTTCCGGGGCAAACAGGCAATGGAATCCGCTGAGAAATTTGTCTGCGGAGGCGTTGCCGGCTTTCAACGAACCGATGCAGTTCCTGCTGTTGAAAAAGGGACTCATAATGGGGGCGCCGCTGATGCAGATTCCAGTTACAAGTGATTCAGAGCATTTGGATTTATAAACTGTAAATAATATTTAAGCTCACAGGATCGCAATATTGATGGGAATTTGCGGTTTTTTTCTGTTACCATAGTCTTACGTGGGAGGCTCTATGAATTATTTTTGGTTTCTGCTATCAGTCCTGTCAGTGCATCCTTGCTTTTCCGCCGACCAATCTTATGGGGTTGGTCCAATTTCGGCACTCACAGCAGAAATTAAAAACATTAACTCCAGGAAACCGACTCTCGAAGACCTTATCGAGCTTCGTGGGAAAGCCCAGGTTCTCATATATCACGCGAAGTCCGGTGTTCCTAAGAAGTATGTCGATGATCTTATCAATGCAGCTGGGGATCTAGATGTAAAAATTTTTGACAGGTCTGTTTCCCGTTATGATTTTCAAGGTCCAGTCAAAGAGGCTTTTATCCTCTCACCAAAAATGAAATCAATTAAGCTAAAAGATGTTCCGGATTTGAATCAACCCATTTTTGCCTATGGTCCAAAAGGCTGTCGCTGGGGGGTTGATTACACCTATGATAGAGCGTCCAAATCAATACTGATAAATAGGCCGGAATGTGCGCCCAATGGGATCGTCCTTTCTATTACTTATAGAAAGATTGGCGAAGTCGAAGCCTTAAAGGCGCGATTTGGTGAGGATCTTTCTCTGGAAACACTGGACAGATTTGATCTTATTATCTGGAGGATGAACGATAAAAGCGTAGAGGTTTCGTGCGCCCCGGGACTCGATTTGAAAGGGAATCCTGCCACCAAGGTTAAAATAGCTTCGAAGGATCCCAAAAACTACTGGGCCATGATATATACATTCAATACTAAATTTGAAATGGAAGTTCTTCAAAAGAAAATTTGTAGTCAGATTGTACAGTCTCAATCTGACGGGAGCGCTGCGCAGTAGTGTTTAGTCAATATTCAGCGCATTTGGGTTTATAAACTGTAAATAATATTTAAGCTCGTCCATACTCTCTTTGATATCATCAAGAGCCCGGTGGGAGTTTTTCTTTTTATGCTCGATTCGAAACTTATTAATCATAACCACCTTCCACGAGGTTACATCAAGAGTTCGGTAGTGGAGAATGGCTGAGAGTTTAGGCATATACTTATCGATAAAAAGACGATCTTGCCCGATGGAGTTCCCGGCTAAAATGGGTTTTGTATCACGATCAGTGCACTTAAAATGCTTTCGCGCCAGGTTCACTAAATCCTCTTCGACCATATTAGGCTCTCGGCCATAGGGAATCTTCGCAAGTAAGCCCGAATCGCGATGATGCTGCTTATTCCAATCATCCATACTCTCAAGGTACGTCTGAGGTTGTTTGACCACCGTTTCGTAGGTGTCCAGAACATTGAAATTCATATCGGCAACAAGGGCCGCAACTTCGATGATGACCTCTTTATTCACGTCAAGGCCAGTCATCTCCATATCAATCCAAAAAAACTTATCAATCACGGATCATCCTTTCATAAGTAAACAACAAGCACACCTTCATTTTCTTTTCCTGAAGGCAGCTTTTCAAACTTCCACGAGTACCGTGCTTGTCTGAGATAGTCGGTTGCAATTTTTTTTACGGTGCCGGTCCCTTTGCCTGTCATGATTCGCACGAACTCAAGTTCCGCAGAATTCGCCTGCATGATGAAGCGGTCCAATTTGTCGATCACATCTTCGGCCCGAACTCCATGAAGATCTAGAGTTTTCTGCGCCATTTTGCACTCCTTCGCAAGTGACTCTTTCAGTGTAGCAAGAACCCATGTAAGTGTACAAAATTCGCTGCGTTACGCATTTTTTTGACTCTCCCCCCACTCCACCATATGAATAGTCTGATATCACACTAGCCCAGGAGGTCTGGATGCTACCTTTAACTGGCCGTCGAGCTTTAATATGTGGAGCCTCTCAAGGCATTGGAGCTGCAACGGCTCGGCAACTTTCGCAGCAAGGGGCTCAGATTGTTTTATTGGCTCGCTCTGAAGACAAACTCAAGGGCGTCCAGAGCTCGCTTTCGGGAAGTGGGCACAGCCTCATCGCCGTCGATATGACCCATCCTGCTCACCTCATTGGACAGGTGACTAAAGAGCTCGAAAAAGGACCTATCGAGATTTTGGTCAACAACTCGGGGGGGCCAAAGGCTGGGCCATTGGTAGAGGCTCTCGACACTGAGTTTTCGCAAGGGTTTCAGTCTCATGTCATCGCCAGCCAACTTCTTGTACAACTTTTATTTCCTGGGATGAGGCAGAGATCCTTCGGACGTATCGTCAATGTGATGTCAACGAGCGTGAAGGCCCCTATTCCTAATTTGGGAGTGTCCAACACCATTCGTGCAGCGATGGCCAATTGGGCAAAGACTTTGTCGGTAGAGCTAGGTCCTTATGGAATTACGGTGAACAACGTTCTTCCAGGTTACACTGCAACAGAGCGCTTAGAAACTTTAGCCAAAGCGACGGCGGAGCGGCAGGGGGTCCCGGTAGAGCAAGTGAAAAAAACATGGCGAGAGAGCACGCCGCTCAAGCGATTTGCAGAGCCTCAAGAAATTGCCTACGCCATTGCTTTTTTGGTGAGCAATCAGGCTGGTTTTATTACCGGGATCAATTTGCCTGTGGATGGCGGAAGGTTGCCCAACTTATGAAACTCGACGTCTTTTTTTCCATTTGTCAGACTGAGGTCGACGGCTATCTCCCCAATGAACGGCAAATGTTTCTTAACTTTTTTGATCAACTGAGGCTAGCCGATGAGCTTGGATTCGGCACTGGATGGGTTGCGGAGACTCATTTGTCCTGCCAGACCCAGAAGTTGAATCCCGGCGCTGTCATTCCGCATTTCAAAGGGGAGATTGGATTAAACACCGATATTCTTCAGTTAGCGCATCTTGGATTTGCGAAAACAAAACGCATCAACATGGGCTCTGCCATTAGAAATATTCTTTGTAATGGTGGGCCTATTGCTCATGCCGAAGCCGTTCGAACGTTTTTGAGTCTGCATGGGCTCTCGCAAGAAAGAAAATTGGAGCTTGGTTTTGCTGCGGGACGCTTTCATTTTTCTAATACCGCCTATGGCATTAAACCTCGCGATACCTTTGAGGAGAGTCTTTGGGATCACCTTAAAAACAGAGTGTTTGCTCAAGCCACAGAAATGTTCTTACGATTGCTTAAGGGGGAGCGAATTTCGTCGGCCGATGTTAAGCCGTTGAGTCTTGAAAAGGCAGCTGTAAAGGAGTTAAAGGTCGCGCCCGGCGTGACAGTGATTGGCGAAACACACCAGGCTTGGACTTTCAAATCGTTTTACGAGTTTGATAAAGTTGGCGTGATCCCTTTTGAAAGTCCGCTGAATCTTTTAAATCTCACGATTGGCAGTCACGATCCTGAAGTGCAAATTCTAGCCAATGAGTTTTTGCCAGTGGGTGTGTTTAATCTTTCGATCACTCCTTCTCAAATCATTGAAGAAACTCATCAGCGGATGCGAGAGCATTACAACTCCGCGGGTGGAGCTTGGACCCGAGATAAAATGCCACGCACGGTTTTGGTGTTTTTGGATCAAGATTCAAAAAAGGCAAAGTTGAGTGCTGAAAAAGGATGGCGCAACTACTGGACAGCTATGGAAAAAACGCTGGATCCAAAAAAAGTTGAGCAGGCCGTGAGCAACGCCATTTTTGGAACTCCCAAAGAAGTTGCAGCGCAGATTTTAGAAAAATATCACAAAGAAGATCGGCTCATGCTGTGGTTTGACTTTAACAACCACGATAATGAAAATATCAAAGGTCAAATGAGGCTTTTTATGGATCAAGTCGCGCCGGAGCTAGGATGAAGATCAATAATTTTATCAATGGAGAGTTTCAGGCTCCTCTAGGAGGGCGCTATCTTGATAATTTTGAACCTGCAAGAGGCCTTGTTTATTCTCAAGTTGCTTCCTCGGAGGCTCGCGATGTGAGTGCTGCGGTTTCGGCAGCGGTGGCTGTGCAAAAAGCGTGGAGTAAAACTTCTGCCGAATCCCGGGCTCAGATCTTGTTTAAGGTCGCGGATTTGATCGATGCCAATCTTGATGAGCTTGCAAGTCTTGAGTCTCGCGATCAAGGAAAGCCAGTCTGGCTTGCCAAGTCGATGGACATTCCTAGAGCGGCTTTGAACTTTCGGTTTTTTGCGCGCGAGCTTTTGCAAACCAAGCAAACAATGACTCAGACCGATTCGTCCGTACTGAATTTAACTCTCAGAAAACCTCTGGGCGTCGTTGGTCTGATCTCTCCTTGGAATTTGCCTCTGTATTTATTGACTTGGAAGCTAGCTCCAGCTCTTGCAACAGGAAATGTCTGCATTTGCAAACCTTCGGAACTTACCTCGATGACGGCGTTTCGCCTTTGCCAGCTTTTCAACGAAGCGGGACTTCCCGCTGGAGTTGTTAACATGGTGTTTGGTCTAGGCGCGGATGTGGGGGAGGCCCTTGTCGCGCACCCTCAAGTTAAAGCCATTTCTTTCACGGGAGGAACGGTCACAGGTCGAAGAATCATGTCTCAGGCTGCGGTACAGACTAAAAAGCTCAGTCTTGAGCTCGGCGGAAAAAATGCTAATGTGATTTTTGCAGATTGTGATCTTGAAAAAGCTGTCGATACGACAATTCGTTCTAGTTTTTTAAATCAAGGTGAAATCTGTCTATGTGGCTCACGCATTTTGGTGGAGCAAAATATTTATGAAGAATTTTTACGCCGTTTTAAGTCCAAAGCGCAAGAGCTCAAGGTTGGAGACCCGGGCCGTGCTGAAAACTTCTTGGGAGCACTCGTGTCTCACGGGCATTTGCAAAAAGTTAAATCCTATCTCGACATTGCAGAGGTCGAAGGCGTGCGAATTGTATTAGACGGTCGAGATGTGCAAGTTATGGGTGATTACAAGAACGGCTATTTTTTGGGACCGACAATTTTGGCCGATGTTCCCGCTGAATCGCGCATTTTCAAAGAAGAAATTTTTGGCCCTGTTGTGAGCGTCACGGCTTTTAAATCAGAAGATGAGGCCATCCGTCTTGCCAACAATGTGGAATATGGACTTTCTGCTTCGGTGTGGACTTCGCAGCTAGATCGAGCTCATCGGCTAGCGCGCGAGCTTGAGGTTGGCACTTGCTGGATTAATACCTGGATGCTCAGAGATTTACGAATGTCTTTTGGTGGGATGAAAAGTTCTGGGCTTGGTCGAGAGGGCGGAGATCATTCGTTTGAGTTTTTTACGGAAACAACGACCGTCTGTTATCAGTTTGAGGAGGCCAAAGATGGCATCAGCCCGCAATAATAAAGGCAGTATTGTGATGGGAGCTTTAGCTCCGCATCCTCCCCATCTCGTTTATGCAGAAAATCCACCGCAAAATGAACCTCGCGCCGAAGGCGGCTGGGAGGTTTTGCGCTGGGGGTACGAGCGCCTTCGTGAGAGTCTTAAAAAAATCGACTATGACGTTATCGTGATTTTGTCCCCCCACTGGAGAACCTACGTTGGCACTCACTTTCTTGGAGTTCCGCACTTTAAATCAGTTTCTGTAGATCCAATTTTCCCTAATTTATTTCGTTATCACTACGATTTAAAAGTGGATGTTCCACTGGCTGAGTCCATCTGCCAAAAAGCTAAAGAACAAGGTCTGCAGACAAAGATGATGCGAAATCCTGATTATCGCGTTGATTATGGAACCATCGTTTCCTGCCACATGGTCAATCCAAAATGGGACAAGCCGATAGTTGGTATTTCTTCAAACGCTGTTTCGGCCTATTTTAATTTTGATGTCATGCAAGGAATGATGACTGAACTCGGCAAGGCCACCCGTGAGGCGATCGAGGCCAGTGGCAAACGCGCTGTCGTTCTTGCAAGTCAAAGTTTGTCTCACCGGCATTTTACGACAGAATCACCTCTGCCTGAAGATATGAGCCAGGAGCGGATTTATCACCACGGTCAGTACTTGTGGGACATGCGAATGATTGACTTGATGAAAAATGGCCGCTGCCAGGAAGTTCTGCAGTTGATGCCTGATTTTTGCGAGCAGGCTATTTCTGAAACTGATTCTGGAGCTTTGACATGGCTTTTGTCAGCTCTTGAAATTCCGACGTATCCTGCCTCAGTGCATGCGTACGGCACAGTGATTGGAACGGGCAACGCAATTATCGAGTGGAATCCAGAAGCAGGAGGTCAGCCATGACACCAACATCTCAGGTCCTTGCGGGGTTTGTTCTTCCAGGCCTTCCACAACCGCTTCTTACGCCAGATGCAAACCCTGGATATCGCAAATTGCGAACGGCTTTTGAGAATGTCAAACTGCAGATTGAAAATCTCAATCCAGATGTGATTCTGATTTACAGCACGATGTGGCCGAGCGTGATTGGTCATCAGATTCAGGCCATGCCTCGGCCCAAGTGGGTGCATGTTGATGAGGAGTTTCATGATTTAGGATCCATTCCCTATGAATTTAAAATTGATGCTGATCTTGCAAAGGTTTATTGCGAGAAAGCCCAGCAAAAAGGTCTGCAGGCACGAACGGTTGCCTACGAAGGATTCCCGATTGATACGGGATCTGTTGTTGCGCTCAAGCTTATCAATCCTGAAAATCGTTTTCCGGCAGTGATTGTTTCTAGCAATATCTATGCAGACCGCGCTGAAACTGTGGTCCTTGGCAAAGCGGCTCTTGAGGCTTTAAAGCAATCAGGAAAAACAGCGGTCGCTATTATCGTGAGTACTTTTTCAAATCGTTTGCACAGTGAATTTATCGATCCTAAAAAGGATCACATTCATTCGCTCAAAGACCAAGAGTGGAATCAAAAAGTTTTGGAGTTTTTAAAGTTAGGCCGTCTTGAGGATGTTGCACAGCTGTCGAGGCAAATTCATCGTGAGGCGAGAGTCAAAAAAGTCTCTAACTTCAAACCTTTTTGGTGGCTTTCGGCATTGATGGGATCACACAATCGATATTCGGGTGACGTGATGGAATATCAACCCATCTACGGGACGGGCTGTGCCGTTGTGAGCCTCGTTCCTGCTCTGATTGCGGCACGTGATTTAGAGTTTGATGAAGAAAATCCTGACTACTACCGCGGCGACCGCAACGTTCTTGGACCAAGTGCCGCTGAAGCTATGAGCTCACAAACTACTAATCCTGGCGAACAAGTTGAAGAAGGCGATGTATGAAAATTTCTGATGTCTATCCGAAGAGTCCTTTCGGGGAACAGAATAAGTCCATACCGACAGGTCGTGACGTTGAGTGGGTGCCGCTCGTTGACTATCGTCGTAACGGCGTGAGCGAGAACACGATTCACGGAGCGATCGCATGGTACAGTGGCGATGATCTCATTCATTCTTTTGGTGGCAACGTGCTTTGTTATGGCCGAAGCATGATGAAGCTTTTCTACATGAAAGTTTTTGCGGGCGATTTAGATACGACGACCAATTGGGCACAAAAAGCGATCAGTGTATCAAGCCACAATGGAGCTACTGAGCACGTCGAGGCTGCCCAATCCTTGCTCAGTGAAAGTGAGTGGGGATTGATGCAGACGCCGCTGGATCTCCCGCTCGTGCAATTTGGCAGGCAGGTGCGAAGACCTCGACGATGGTTTAACAATTCTTCGGGGCACCACGCAGCCATTTTAAAGGGCTGTCGCCTGCGGGGATGGAACCGTGCCGGCTACACTCTTCCCAATCATCCTGTTTTCCTTGAGTATGTAAAGGTCGTGCGCAGATATCTTGGAGCTTCGTGGACACCTCTCCGGGTAGCGCGAGATGGAGACGGCCTTCCGACGGTCTCGATGACAGTCAACGAGTTGGCTCGCTGTTATGCAGGTCTGGCAAAAACCAAAGATGAGGACTGGATTTGGGAGTCGATGGTTCGACATCCCGATCTTGTGGGCGGCTTCAATCGCCTGGACACAACGATCATGAAGTCAGCCCAGGGACGCGTGATTGCTAAAGAAGGTGCTGATGGCCTTCTTGGAATGGCGGTTGTGCATCCTGATTTTCCAAAAGGTCTTGGGATTGTCATCAAAATCGCCCACGGTTGGAATCCTCAAGCGACGTGGTATCTTGCACGTGGAATTCTCGGAGTCCTTGGACTTGAACTTCGAAATCCCTATCCGCTCCGGCGGCAGAAGGCCTTTTTAGTTCCGGGGATTGTACCTCCAGCTTATTTATCAAAACTTGAGAAAATTCCAACATGGGATGAGTGGGATCCTGACCATGACCGTTGGTATTTTGATGTAGATTTAAAGGAGCTCAGATGAGTGATTTTGTTTCAACGACCAAAGCCCCCGAACCTGTTGGCGCTTATCCTCATGCGCGAAAATTTGGCGATCTTATTTTTCTTTCGGGAGTCGGGCCGCGAAAACCGGGCACGAAAGTGATTCCAGGAGTTCAAATGGGCGCGGGTGGTGAAGTAGAACACCACGATGTCGCCTTGCAAACGGAGTCTGTGATTGAGAACGTAAGGATTATTCTTGAGGCCAGCGGAAGTAGTTTTGAAAATATTTTGGACGTGCAGGTTTTTTTGATCAATATGAAGCGTGATTTTAAGATTTTTAATGAAGTCTATGCCAAGTACTTTTCTCACGTGGGTGCGACACGTACGACGGTCGAAGTGGGAGCACTGCCAACTCCGATCGCCGTCGAGTTTAAGGTGATTGCGTCTGTTAAGAAGTAGGCGAGTTAACCTTCGGTCTCTGAACTTTCTTTAGCGTGATGTTTTGGATCGTGTTTATGCATTTTTGTTGGAGCCTTCGGCGCTTCTTCCGAAACCGTAAATTCAGTTCCCTCTAAGGCCTTAGCAATTTTTGAAGTTTCAATTTTTTTATCCACCTTAAGCACAGCTGAATCGACTTTAACTTGGCAGTCCTTAATTCCCTCAATCGCGCAGACCTTCGCACGCACGCGGCTGATGCAGTCTTCGCAATGCATGCCTTTGATGTAAACAGTTTGGCTCATCTCGGCCCAAGCAGGAGCGCTGGCTAAAACCAGGAGTGCGGCAAATGATTTCATGAATTTTCCTCTCGTTAGAATTTTGAGGATCATCGTTTCAAAAAAAAGCTTGGATTTCAATTAACTTCGTTGAAACTAAGTTTGAAAAACTAAGAATTCTCGACTTTTGCTCCGTTTTAAAAGTGTAGATTTCTATATAAAATTGAGTCCACAGCAAGAAAAATGCTTTTCCAACCATGGAGGGATGGAGAATGAAAGTCACCACTTTGGCGGCCATGGGCCTGCTTTACTCTTTGACCGCGAGCCCTGTCTTGGCTCAACAATTTCACGAAGATGAGTCCATTGTTACCGAGCTTGATGAAGCGCCTGTGAGCGCAGACGAAATGTCAGCTCCGTCTTACACGGACCTCAAGGAAGTTCCTGAGGTGCCTCTAAAAAAAGCCATGGATTATTTAAACTCTCACCGCAGCCTCGTGCAGAACATGCGATACATGGCGATTATCGACTACACACAAAATGCGAACAAGAAGCGTCTTTATGTGATTGATCGAAAAACGGGAGTCGTTGAAAAACTTTTGGTGGCCAATGGTCGAGGATCTGATCCTGACCACGATGGCTTTGCGACTTCATTTTCCAACGATTTTGAAAGTCATCAAACCTCCCTTGGATTTTATCGAACTGGGGATACTTACTACGGCGGTCATGGTCTCTCCCTTTATCTTGACGGACTTTCTCCAACCAATAGCAATGCTCGCGCGCGTTCGATTGTTATGCATGGCGCTCCTTATGTGAGCCCGGACCTTGAATATATTGGCAGAAGTTTTGGCTGCCCCGCGATCGAGCCCTCTGCGGTGGAGCGAATTATCGGTCAACTCAAAGGCGGAAGCCTGATTTATGCTTGGGGTGGTCAATAAATAGGCAGGTTTGGCATTCATGAAGCAATGCTCCCCGAATTAATCCACGAAAATAAGTTGAATACGTCAAACCCACCTTGTATAAGAAATTTCTGTGTTTATACGGGGTGGTAGTTAAGTTGGTTATAACGTCCGCCTGTCACGCGGAAGGCCGCGGGTTCGAGTCCCGTCCGCCCCGCCATTTTTCCGAGGGGAAAAATAAGGCAAGAGCCTGGTAAGTCGTGACAGAAATAACCATCTAATAGATCTAAAGAAAACTAGGAGAGCTTGAGCGAGACGCTCGAGGTCCGTTTTTCATCAAAATCACACGACATCACATGAAATTTCCTGAGTTTGGCTAAAACGGTGCTTAGTTTGGGCTAAGCCTGCAATGCGCAAAACTCTAAAATTCGTCGTGAGTGGAAATGTGGTTAGTACCAGCGAAATCCGCAACAGATAAGGCGTCCACGTTAACCAAGTCGATTGTTGGAAACTAAAACCACAACGAGGAGGTAACCATGTTAACAACTTCTAAAAGCAAAATTTCAAACACACCAACAGTGCTCCGGCGGATGCGCGAGTCTTCTGGACTCACCATGCGGCAGGCAGCAGGCATCATCGGCTTTTCCCATACTGCAATTAGCCAATTCGAGAACGGGAAGATGAGTCTTCCGGACTATCGCATTGAGCAGATGGTGAAGGCCTATGGGTTTTCCCAAGAAGAATTTAATAAAATTCTGGGGCGGCCACCAATTATCAGTCCAAAAGACGACTGTTACGCAATGATTGAACGAATGGATGAGGAGCAGCTTCTCGCGGTTCGCTCAATCATGAATCAGCTTTTGCGACAATCCCACCAACTAAATGTAGCAAAGTAATTCCTGGACAACATCAACTTTTAACTTCAAATATGGAACATTTATGCAAACTAAAATTACAAAAAACCAACCGAAACAAGCAAACAAATTTAAGTCCGTTAGATTAAATCTAGAAACTCAAAAGAAAGCAGAACGCCTTCTCAATTTGGCTAACCGAAAAAAGTTAGGTCGCAAGATTAAGTTTGATCAATTGTTCGATTTGGCACTTGATCTCATGACAGATGATCACATCAAATCTCTTCAAACAAAATCCCTGACAAATGCAAACCGCACAGAGATACTCCGACAAAAATACATACCCAAATCGGCGGAAATCCCGCGCCAAATCACTTTTTCAAAAAAGTAATGTCAAAAAAATGTATGCACGGCTAGCGGCGCTAGTCAGCAGGTCACCGCATGCCTAAAATCTGCATCACCACTTTCCTGATGAGTGGA
>JBGATJ010000018.1:0-69828 GCA_044229295.1 Pseudobdellovibrionaceae bacterium | reverse complement strand
GAGTTACGAATCTCAACGGCGTTGGCGGTTTGAGTGGCGTTACCTTTAACTAAGAGCTGAACAGCATCAGCAGAACCAGTGATAGAACCTGCAGCTGTTGATGCAAAACCCGCAGTTGTAGTTACGCCGGTAACACCAAGAGTACCACCGACAGTGGTGTTGCCAGTGACGCCAAGAGTACCACCTACAGTCGTGTTTCCAGTAACACCAAGAGTGCCGCCGACGGTGGCGTTTCCAGTGACTCCGACAGAAGCCAGAGTCGAAGCTCCAGTAACTCCTAATGTACCACCGACAGTGGTGTTTCCGGTAACACCTAGAGTACCACCGACAGTAGCGTTTCCAGTCACGCCAACAGAGGCAAGAGTTGAAGCTCCTGTAACGCCGAGTGTTCCAGCGATAGCTGTATTACCAGCATCTGAAACGCTGAACTTTGTAGCGGCTGAGTTGTCTTGAACCTCGAAAGTGTTAGCAGTTTGAGTTGAGTGACCTTTAACAACGAGCTGTTTAGTGTCAGCAGAACCAGCTTGAGTCAATCCGCCGCTTGAGATGCTGACGTTGGAGCTTTCAACAATAGCGCCAGAAGAAGAAACCATCAATTTGTTATTGTTAAGAGCAGTTCCAGAGTTAGTACCACCGCGAGCGATAGGGAGAACTCCAGTAACCGCAGCAGTAGAAATGTCAACGGCACCGCAAGTGAGGTCTCCGTTAGCAGCGATAGCCGTAGCAAAAGTATTGGCAGCGCAATCTACAGGGTTAGCAGCAAGAGCCGTAGCTGTTGCAGCTGCTCCTGCGCTCGCCCAAGAGAGAACTCCTGCTCCGTCTGTGGTGAGGACTTGTCCAGCAGAGGTTCCGTCATCATCAGGAAGAGTGAGCGTATAAGGTGCTGCTAAGGTCGAAGGAGCTCGGATCGTGATGCCATCGGTACCACTACCAGTGGCCTCTTTGAGGATGATACCTTTGTTGTTAGCCATAGTGAGATCACCGGTCATTGTGTCGCCAGAGACGTCTACGTAAGTAGAGCCAAGGCCAGTGATAGCTGTATCAACGTAGGATTTATTTGCAATGCTAGTCGCATCTGAAACGGCATAGTCGCCGCGAACATTGTACATAAGTGTGTTCGCAGAGTTTCTGATTTCTAAAGCGTTAGCGGTTTGAGTGGCATTTCCTTTTACCAAGAGTTGAACTGCGTCTGCGGAACCTGTGATAGAGCTTGCAGCCGTCGAAGCAAAACCAGCAGTTGTTGTTACACCAGTAACTCCTAAAGTACCACCAACAGTGGTATTGCCAGTAACACCGAGAGTGCCGCCGACAGTGGCGTTTCCAGTCACACCAACAGAGGCAAGGGTCGAAGCTCCTGTGACGCCAAGAGTGCCACCGACAGTTGTATTACCAGCGTCAGAAACGCTGAATTTCGTTGCAGCCGTAGAGTCTTGAACTTCGAAAGTGTTTGATGTTTGAGTGCTGTGACCTTTAACAACGAGTTGTTTAGTGTCAGCAGAACCAGCTTGAGTCAATCCACCGCTTGAGATACTAACGTTAGAGCTTTCAACGATAGCGCCTCCTGAAGACACCATCATCTTATTATTAGCAAGAGCCGTCGTAGAGTTTGTACCACCGCGAGCGACAGGAAGTGTTCCCGTCACAGCAGCAGTTGAAATATCAACAGCTGCGCAAGTCAAATCTCCGTTAGCAGCGATAGCAGTCGCAAAAGTGTTAGCTCCGCAATCCACTGGATTTGCAGCAAGAACCATCCACTTTCTGTAGCCGCATTTCCGCTGATGGTAGCAGCATCCACGTAAGCTTTAGTTGCGATACTTGTAGAGTCAGAAACCGCGTAGTCCCCACGGACATTGAGTTTCAGTGCGTTGGCAGAGTTACGAACTTCGACAGCGTTAGCAGTTTGAGTCGCGTTTCCTTTAACTAACAATTGAACAGCGTCAGCGGATCCAGTGATAGATCCTGAACCAGTGGATGTAAATCCTGCTGAGCTTACCGCTCCAGAAGCGGTCACGTCTCCGCTGTTAGAAACGCCAAGTTTTGTGGTTCCTGCAGAGTTTTGCACTTCGAGGATATTGGTCGTCTGACTTGTATGTCCCTTGACGATCAATTGTTTAGCATCGGCAGATCCTGTAATGTTGAGTCCACCACTGGCAACTGAAAAGTTAGGGTTTTCAACAATGGTACCGCCAGTTGAATACATCAGTTTATTATTGGTTAAAGCTGTTCCAGAGTTTGTACCGCCACGAGCGATAGGAAGAACTCCCGAAACGGCGGCAGTTGCGATATCGATAGAGGCGCACGTGAGGTTTCCGCTTGCATCGATTCCAGTTGCGTAAGTGTTAGCTCCGCAATCTGTTGGGTCGCTTGCAAGACTTGTTGCGATTCCACCCATTGTTTGAGCGGCAGATCCGTCCCAATATTTGACTTGATTTGAAGTGCTGTTGAACCACATTTTACCTTTATCAGCAGCCGTGAGACCCGTTGGATCCGAAGCATTGTTGCTGAGGTGAAATGTCGCATTTGCATTCATTGTGATATAGCCGGCGTTGGTAAGATTTTGGCCGCCCATGACGATTCCACCGGTCATTGTTCCACCACTTAGAGGTAGAAAGCTGCCTGTGGTTCCGCCGGTGACCACAACTGACCAAGCTCCATTCACATAAGTTTCAACATTGTTAGTTGTAGTGTTATATCGTAAAAATCCGTTAGAAGGGCTTGCTGGCCGCTGTGCTGTTGTTCCTGATGGAAGTGAAATAGAACCTGTACCAGTCACTCCGCCATTGAGAAGTCCGATGATCCCATCATAATTTGTGCTTTGAAAAAGAGCGTCGGCTTTGGCTTGAGTCACGTTAGGACCAGTTTGAACGTATCCAGTTTTATCTAAACCGCCGAGTCGTTCTGATGATAAGGCATAAGGAACCGAGCGAATCACAAGGTCCTGAGCAAGTGTAACGACCTGTGTTCCATCGTTAAAAGTCACTCGCAGTTTACGAGAGTCTGTAGCCGCTGGAGTGTATGAAGTTCCAACAGCACAAGTTATACCGGTATAGCTTTGAGCATTTGAAAAAATTCGAGACAGGCCAAGACCAGTAGAGTCTACGCGCCCAGAGGTTCCTCCAACTACGAAAGAAAAAAGACCACCAGAATCAGCCATATTCACAGACTGATTTTGTTCATAAAGTACGCAGGCTTCTGCACCAGGACTTAAGATTTTGAAGTTGAAGGTAACGCTTGAGGCTTCAAGTGGAGTTCCATCGGGCTTGAGGATTCGGCCTTGGTAAGTCACACCTTGAGGAACATCTTGCGCAAAGGTCGGCACGGCGCCGAGTGCGACTCCCAAGAGGACGAGACTTAATCTACAAACGTACAACACGATAGCCTCCTAATATTACTGCGAAACAACACTGCCCTGGACGGAACTATATACAACCCATCCACTTCCAGTTTTTTGTTTAATCTCACTCACCATATCTCCAACAGATGCCTTAAACTTGTAGCCTTGTGCTGTGGTACCGGCGATTTCACTGCCTGAAATCAGACCTGTGTATTGGCCAGGTTTGGTTTGTCCGCTGTCAGCAGGACTTTCATTATTTTCAGAAATAGATCCTTCCATTGAGCATCCGCTCAGCAAAGAAAATGCTGTCAGCGAGATCAACAGTCGCGAGAATTTTTGACAACAGCAGAAAAGTTTAACGGAAATTTTATTTTTCACGTTCTATTAATCGGATCTGTACTGTAAAAAAATGAGGGATTCCCCTACGATTCTCAAGACGGGCCGAAAGTTGGATCGATTTGATTCGCAACTATTTCGACAGAACAAATGAGTTTGTCGTATTGAGACAGGCCTAAGGGCTTGCGTGCTTGTCTTCGAATGAGACAGTATCTGCCACATGTTTTTGTGGTTCGATAAAATGGCTTTGATAGTAGTCTTTAGTGAATACAAAAACGGGGCAAGGAGCTGCCCTTAATACTTTTCGGGTATGGCTGCCCAAGAACGCTGCTTGGAGCGAGCCAGTTTTAGCCTCCATCATGATGAGATTGGCTTGGGACTGCTGAGCTGCCTGGACGATCAGCTGGTGTACCGGGGCTCCGCTAGAATCCACGACGTAATCGGCCTCAATGCCTTCGTGTTGAGCCCATCTGCACCAGGCGCGGGCCCTTTTTTCTTGGTGTTGAATTTCATGTTTAAAAACTGACTGTAGGGAGACGTACTCTCCTTGGAGTCGGTAGAGGCGGGCGTGGTAGTCAAAATCTAAAAATGGTTCATCTGGCTCGGGGACCGCATGGAACAGGGTGATCTTAGCGCCCATCTGTTTTGCAAAATCCAAAACTGAGCGAAAGATCGTTTTTGAATGGTCTCTAAAATCCGTCGGATAGAGAATGTGTTTAATCTGCCCACTCGGTGCTGATTGTGCTCCTATAACCATGACCGGAACTTCCGAGCGCGTAAGAATATTTTCTGCAAAACTTCCCATGAAGAATCTTTGAAGTCCTTTTCTGCCGTGGCTGCGAACCAAAATGAGATCGGCTCCAGAAGTTTTTGCGTAGTCAGAAAGGATGGTGACAGCTTCTGAAATAGACTGTGTAAGACGTACCAAGACTTTTGGTTCCTGGAGGCAACTGATTTTGTACTGACTGACAAGATATCGTAGGTTGCGTTCAGCGCTCTGCTGCGCTTGTGGGATCCACTCTGGTCCTGCACTGTAAGGAAATGCAAACTCACTTAGGCTCAAGACAAAGACAGGTTCAATTTCAACAGAGCTGTTTTGTTGGCAGTAAGATAATACTTGAGCCGCTTGTCGATGAAGCTCAGTTTTTTCTTCAAAGGCATCTACCGCCCAGATGATTTTTTTTACAGTCATTTTGTTCATAAGCTCCCCTTGCATAGTAGACGGCAAAAGCGAGTTTTAGTCTTGAACATTGTATGGAATATTTGTGGTGAATTTACGATACCTTTTTAAAGCGTGAGGCTGGACCGCGGCCTATTTGCGAGACTAGACCTTGGGTGATGGCGGTCTTTAAAATGCGGTTGGCTTGGCGTTTAGAAACGCTCAAGGTTTCTGCAAGATCGTTAGAGGTAAACTCTTGCCTCGGAAACGCGTATAGTCTCGCGAGATCATAGTTGACTGGAGGTTCTGCGAGCTGATTTTTGCTCTTTTGAATGCAAGCGCCGGGTTTTAACTCAAGACGAAAGGCCCCTGAATTGTAGGTGATCTCGGCTGGATAGTTTGCCTCGGCAAGCCATAAACGGAGACGTTGGACCAGTTTAAAAATACGTTGGGCGGAACTGTAGGGATCGAAATACTGTCCTCCAAAAAGCTCAGCGAAAAGCGTTCCGTAGGTAAAAGAAGAATAGTGGTCAGAGGCAAAAGTCCAAAGAAGTTTTTGTAAGAGCTGTCCCTTTTTGAGAGGCTTTTCAAACCCCTCGATTTTTCCCTCCCAGGGACTCATGATCAAATCTTGAGAGTTGCTTTCGTGTCGCCAATGAAAGGTCTCTGCCACATTTTTTTGTGAGAGCTTTTGGATGTGTTCTCGGTAAGACGGAAAGCGAGATCCGTAGTATACGGATTCATATTTCATTTGATCCTGATGAATCATAGAGACTCTGAAATCCAAATCTCGAAGTGTTTCCCAGTTAGACACTTCGGTGGCCCAAGCCTTTAGTTTCTGAATTTCTTCAAGGTGAATGGGACTATTTGGATGGCTCTCAAGATCGATGAGGCATTTCCACTTTTGACAGTACAGATGTGCGATATTTTGACTTGATGAAAGAAGGCTTTCGCTCTGGGCGATTTTGTCTTTTGCGACACCGAAGTTTTTATTAAAAAATTCAATTTGCGCCTGTAGCTCAAAACAACTCCCCAGTAGCAGCTGATGATGACCTTTTTCGCACTCCGCTTGGAGCTCTCTTAAAAGGTCTGCTGCTGCTGCTATATGATTGAGAGTCACGTGAGCTGATGCGAGATTGATCTGACCCACGAGCTTTAGATAGTGGGACTCGCTTTCGGAGATATAAGTTTCTAGGTGTGGAATCGCATCTTGGTAACTCCATTCCCGGAAAAGCGAAAACGCGTACACCAAGCGAGAATGATGGTGGTTTTGTTGGACAAGATCGAGGAGCAGGCGTCGGGCCTCGCCGTGGGCTCCGATCTCCATGAGGTTTGCTGCGTATTCAGCGATCTCATTTTGGGATGCTTGAAGTTTTTTTTCCCTATGATCTTTAATGATCGGATAAATCAGACGGAGTGCAAAACCGTAGAGACTAAGCCGTCGTGCAAGTTGAGCCACCTGAGCCCGTTGATGACTCGGAATTTGGCCCGGCTTTAACTTGAGAATATGGCCTTTGATCCGTTGGCCTTGGCCTTTGCGGATGCAAGTGTCCCATTCTGAGATGAGTTCGGTGAGGTCTTTTATCACGACATTTTTATCGGTGGGTCTAAGCGTGACCTGAAGCTATTCTTAAATGAGAAAAAGACCGATAGTCTAGAAAGGGAGTTGTCGTGAGGCTCAAAGGCGCAAAATCAACAAATATCAAGCTGAACTTCTGGTTGGGCGTTCTTTTTTCTAGTTGCCTCCTCCTTCAAATCGGTTTCGTTGCTTGTGGACAAATGAGCAGCCTTGAGAATATCTCATCATCCCAAAAACTGGGGAACAATGGTGGTGGCTACACAGGCTTGGCTCCACAATTTGACAGTTATTACGATCCAGATCGCTTGGCTACCGACCTTCCAACTTCAAGTCTTTATGCATGGCCTCGATATGTTTCTTGGCGTGCAGGTGGTGGTTGCACCGGCGCTGCATCCTATGCCGAATATGAAGATATTAAATCTGATGTTGCTGGATTGCTTCGATATGAAGCGGTATCGGGTCGTGGATACTTAAGCCCGTCTGCCTGCGACGCTGAGACAGGGTCGTCAGTGCCGGTATTGTCTTTTATCTTTGATCCAACAGTCTTAGTTTACAGCGGTAAGATCTATCAAATACAAACTTCAACTCCTACGAAAGCAGATATTAAAAGAGCTGTGGTTTTTTGTTATGAGGAAGCTGAGGGACAACCCAAGACGACAACAGGAACAAATATTCTCATCACTGAAAATCAAGGTTCCGTTTTTGCGGAGCTTCGCCTCGGCGGCCTCGTTGGATCTAGCTTCCAGCGACGGCACGTTGGACCATTTAATGTAAGTGAGTTAGGCGGTGGAACTGAGTTCAACACCGATGACTTCAATTTGCACTTGCAGGATCTTGCCTCTGTAACCACAGGCACCGTAGGTTATTTCATGGAAGGGCAACGGATCAATCTTCAGGTGAAGTGCATTCGCCAGTAAATTACCAACCTCATAAAGCGCCACAGCAAACCTAGACTTTTTTCTTGGGTCTTGGACAAATTCGTTTACTATAGAGTCAATATATCGACGTTCGTCGAGCGATTTCAATTTTCCACTGGAGGGAGAACATGATCAATCGATCCAAGTTATTTACTTTCTTACTTACAGCGTCACTAGGGGGATCAGTGGCGCTCGCAACGGAATTCCAAAGTCCAGAAGATCAGCTTTTGGAGAAACGGATTCAAACTGAGTACCCTGAAACACTCGCGCCTGGGGGGGAGCGATCGGTTTCAGTTCAAGAAGTGATAAATCAGCTTAACACTTTTAAAGGACTTTCAGAGGCGAAGGTTCAAAAGTGCAATAACGCTAAAACAAGATTGTTTGCAAAAAAGTACGTTCTTTCAGTTGATGAAAATGGAGAGCCCTGCCGTATTTATGATCTCTCTTTCCCAACTCTTAAAACTCTTTTTTATATGAAAAAGCCGGCGCAAGTGCCTGTGCAAAGTTTGTCGTCTGGGGATTTTTTAAATTGGCTTGATGGTAACACTTCGGCAATTCAAGCGAAGATGGAGCAGTACAAGCAAACGTTCAACCCCCTCGTCGCGGCAAGAACAAGTTGGGTCTCTAAGTTGAAATTCCGCAACAAACCGCAACCTATCCCTGGGTCCACTAAAAATAGCAAAGATCTGGGCCTTCCAGAGTCTTTTGTGGCTTCTGATCTAGATCTTGGAAACGCGTTTCATTTCGATGATCAAACTCGTGCAGAAATTCAAAATCTGATTTCTGAAGTTCGGTCTATGGATGTGCGCACCGATTCGGGGCAGGAGCCGTTTATTGCTGATTATTGGCTCCAAGTTTTGGATCGACCAGAGACGATTTTAGAGAGCGTTCGCTTTCAGTGGAACGACAAAGAGAAGGCGTACGATCTCTCATTCCTGGGCGAGTTTTTGCCGCTCAATAGACCTGTGACCTTAATTGACTACCGAGTGCAATATAAGTTTGCGGTAGAGAAAATTGTTCGTCAGGTTCTAGCCTCTGGACTCCAAAGGCTTGCCGCTATGATTCCGGTACCGATGGTTGCTGGCGCTGTAGACATTTTAGTCACAGACACATTTGAGCTTATCGAAATGATGTACGATTATCAGATGAATCAGTTGGATGACTCCCTCAGACGAGGAATGGCAACTGCGGACTCAACAATCGGCATCACTGGCGTTCAAGTTCAACAGGGAATCAATATCCTTGCTGGCGAACGATCTGACCTGCTCAACGCTTACATTATGAGCGTTGCTCAGAAAAAACAATTTGATTGGTCAGCGATTGATAAGATCGGTCGTAAATCAAGATATATGATCGAAAAGCAAAGAGAAATCTCCATGTCGCACACGAACTCCAAACTTGTTTTGGAGAAAAAGTGTCAGGTTGATTTCTTATATGACTATTTTGCAGTTTGTTCCAAGGACGGTAAAAAGTCATCCGTTTACTCTTTAATTACGAATCAAACGATCTTTACCAAGAACATTGGGGCTCCAATGGTCTACGATTTTAACAGACCGAACATAGTGGCGATCCACAGAGGTTTGGCTTGGGCCATGTCTATCGCTCTAAGACTTGTTAAGCTGCCGCTTTTGGACAGTGTTCTGTCACGCCTTGAGACTCTTTTAAAAGAGTATAAAAATGCTGGCCTTGTCGACGAGGGAATTTTGCGAAATGGACTTTCCGCTCGGCATTTTGTAGGTGAGCAACTTTCACCTGAAGACTCAAAGCTGATGGAAAAGCTCTACATGCAGAATTTAAATCCTCTTTTGCCGAAATCCTTGGCTGCTGAAGAAAGTGTGATCGAGGCAAATTTAAAAATTCTTAACTCTCTCAATCCATAAAGGAACTAAAATGAAGATAATTTACATTTTTTTAAGTTTGTTATTCTTTTCAAATTGGTCTCAAGCAGCTCATGTGGCGGTGACTGATTCGGGAACAGACTTCTCTCATGAATTGTTAAAAGGTCACGAGTGGATCAATGACAAAGAAGTGATTGGAAATCTCGTTGACGATGATGGAAACAAAAAAGTTGACGATATCACTGGATGGAACTTTGTGGATGATTACGGCAAAGTTTTTTTCGCAGATCATTTAAACTATGTTGATACTGGGATCTACAAATATTTTGAGGTCATCGCTCGGATTCAAGCCAAAACAGAAACTCCCGAGGATAAAACGTTCTGGGAAGAGAACGTAAAAAAATTAACTCCAGAGAAAAAAGCGGCACTTTCGAGCAGCCTCAATTTTTATGGACAGTACGCACATAGCACGCACGTATCTGGAATTATCGCGGCTTTGTCCCCACTTTCAAAAATCATGTCAAACCGGGTGTTTCCTGATACGCCTCCTGAAGGGCGTCGAGGGTTAGCAGATAAGATGGGAATCGCCGATTGGTTTTACAAGCTTTTGGCCGTGGCAAGTAACAACGTGTTTGATCAGGTCGGAAGTTACTTGAATGAACGCCAGGCTGATGTTGCAAACTACAGTTTAGGTGTCAGCATGCAAAACATCGCAAAAATTTCCCTCGGTGTAAAAGGTGTAAAAAAGCCCACTCCTGAACAGCTCTCGGCTGAAACTAAGCGTGTTGGTGTTCAGTTTGAAGCTCAAGGTCGACGTTGGATTAGCGGTGCTCCGAACACACTATTCGTCATAGCTGCTGGAAATGATGGAAGTGACAACGACAAGCTTCCCGTATTTCCTGCGAACGTGAAAGCGAAGAATGCGATCACAGTTGCAGCTGCCGTAGGCGAACTTCGCCTTGCCGATTTTTCTAACTTTGGTGAAACCTCTGTTGATATCGCAGCTCCAGGGGTTGCGATTCTGAGCTCAGTTCCGAGTCTTGATCACATTAAAACCCTGCCGCTTTCGGGAACTTCCATGGCTGCGCCCTATATTGCTGGTGTCGCTGCTAACATGAAAGAGGTCAACCCCAACCTTAAGCCTGAAGAGGTAAAAACGATTTTAATGAAAACCGTTGATCTCAAAGATTGGCTTACGAAAAAAGTTGTAAGCGGAGGACTCGTTAACGAAGACCGCGCGTATTATGCGGCTGCTCAAGCAAAATCGTCGACCATCGACGAAGCTATTGCTGCGGCTAAAGCCAGTGTGAAGGACAAGTCAGTCCCGCCTCCGCCGCCATCTCCACGACAGTTTATCGATCGTGAAACGCTGAATGAGATGCAGGAATTTGCAAACCAGATCGTATTCTAGATTGTTAGCCCGCCCTATTTGAGGCGGGCCTCCTTATGAGTGAGGCCTTCTCTGAGCAGTTCCTCTTCCGAGGCGGTCTGATCCTCTAACTGTTTTTGAATTTCTGCTTGAGACCAAATGGGACCTTTGCCAATTCCAGGGCAAAAGGAGACAACGTCCTTTTTCCAGGATTTTGCATTCATGACTTCGGGCCAAAATGGCCATGTTCGGCACTGAGTGGGTCTGACAGAATAAATCCCGCAAGCTTTTCCATTGAGAAAAACGCAATCGGCCCGTCCTGGCTCTTCACGCAAGTGCCAAACTCCTGAGGTTTGATCGCAGTACTGTTTTTTAAACTGAGAGGCCGACAGTTTGAGATGTCGGCTTATTTCTCTTCTGTCTTTGGCTGTTAGAAAAACAAATCCGAACTCGCCGCGAGAAGTGCAGCATTTGCCGCTCCCTTGGCATTGAAATCTCAGAGGCTCTTTAAGCCATGTTATTGTTGGTTTTTGCATGAGCCTTAAATGATATCATGGACAACGCCGTTAGTCTAGAGAACTGGTCCCCTATGGGGTTGATAGGAATTTAATGAAAGAATGGCTATTCTCACTACCGGACCCGACCTTCAAATCTGTATAGTTCTTTCTGTCAAAGTCAGTATCGCGTCAGCCTTCACGGACAAAATTGATAGAACAACTTTTTGAAGGTCGGTTTAAACCCAACAGAGGAGTAGAGCTTTCTTGCCGCAACATTCTTTTCCTCGTGACTAACTTTGATCAATTTGGCGCCAGCAGCAAACATTCTTTGATTAGCAATGGTGAGAAGTATTTTTCCAAGTCCCTTTCCCTGAAATTCGCTTTCTATTCTGAAGGGCTCAATCAATCCAATCTCAACATGTTCGAAAGTGCACCACCACCACTGGGCATCTGCTGCCTCAAAAAGACTTCTACCACCTCTTGATAGAGGATGGGTGGTTAAAAATTTGGTTACAGTTTCTAAGTCATTCATGACTGGATGAATGATAAAAGCCCAATCCCATGGTGTCCATCAAAGAAGTGGTTAAACACAGCACGTGAATCTTGTCTTTTTCAGAGCGGCTATAGATTTTGTCCCAGTATTTAGAATATTCTTCCTCATTAAATCCAGGCCACCAATTTGCCACGTTGTCCATTACTTCAAAGATATCGGCAGAAAGACTGTACTCGATCTTAACTTCAACCTTATTATCAGCGGGCAAATAATGGAGAGACAATAAAAATTAAAATAAGAAAATGGCATTTCATTGGTTTTCTCTTTCGTTTCTAGATTTTAGATACGCTTGACAGATGACTCATGCAACCAATTAATCGATCGTCCCTGTCAAGGCTTAAACTCGAGAGGCAAGTTAAGGCCGGAATGCAGCCAGACGAAGCGAAAGAACACAAATCAGCAAAACCTCGCCCGTCGTTTGAGTAAGCGCCATTCTCAATCTCGTGAACCAGATTCTTGTTTCTCGATTGGCAGATGCTTCTACGAGACTCGGCTCTTGTTGCTTACGAGTTCTTTCTGATCAAAATTGGATCGCGAACACTTTGGCTTCGCGATTTCGAATCGGTCATTGACTGATTATTGAATTTTCTTTTTCAACTCTCCAAGAGCATAGGGCCATGCTTCGGCGTGGCCATTTCGAGACTCTTCGTCAGAAAATCCTTTGTGTAATAGTTTGATTTTTGTACCACTGTCAGTCGGAATAAACTCGATCGATACAACCGTTTCTGCACCCTTCGTTCCGGCCTCTGTAACCCAAGTAAACTCAAGATAGCGACCGTTCTCAATTTTTAGAAATCGGCCATAGTGGGGATGACGTTGACCCTCGAAATGAGACTCAAAGAAGTAGGGCGTGTTGGTTTGAGGCTTCATGAGCATGGTCCCCGGTGCTGCAAACCACGTGGCAAACTTCTCTGTCACCCAGGCATCAAAAAGCTTCTTGTGGCGAAACCGTTAGGTCCATCTCGGCAGTAATGCGTAGTGGTCGTTTCGACAAATCAGGTCTGGCAATTATGTTATCGGCATTCATGTGAGCTCCTAAATATGGGCTTGATTCTGCATTGTGCGAACAAATACAACTGTTTTTTAAGCTATTGAGTTGCTTTCTTTTCAGCATAGGGCTTAAGTGCTTCTCCGAAAATTGTCATCCAGCCTTTTTCAAAACTATCGGCGGCCTGGTCGGTAACATGACCAATGTAGGAGTCTACGATTTTTATTTTCGACCCGCTTTTTGTTGCCTCTAACTTCAGGCTTAACAAAGTTCGTGCGGGCCCGCCCCATTCTTGACCGAGGACCCCAGATAGGAGCATCGATTCCATTGGCTTGATTGCTTCGACTGTATACCAAACAAGTCCTGTCCCTTCGCCGCAGTCTTCATACATTTTTCCACCCAATTTGGGTTCCAAGATGATTTTCCCGCTACCGGTTGCAGAAAAATCTTTTCGCCACCATAAATGGATGTCATTTACAAGCGCATCCCAAACGACTTCCTTTTCAGCTTCAATTGGGATTTCTAAATTGACGATCAGTGTTCTTGTTTGTTTTTCCATTACTTCTTCTCCTTCGCTTTTGCTTCTACAAATTTTTTGAGTTGAATTCCTTGGCTTGCCCAGTGCGCCTCGTAGGGCTTCACCCAGCGTTCATAAATCTGCTGAATTGGCGCCGCATTCAAATGATTCCATCTGAACTTTCCCTCTCTCCGAACTGAGATCAGATTGGAGGCCTCGAGAATATCCAAATGCTTCATGACAGCTATTCTGGACATGTCAAAGCGTTCGCATATCTCACCAGTTGTAAGGGGAGATTCCCGTAACATGTCGAGAATGGTTCTTCTCGTTTTGTCCGCAAGTGCCTTCCAAATCAGCTCGTTATCCCTATCAATCGACATGTCACTATATAGTTACATGTTAAAGCGAGAGTCAAACTGGAATATTCACAATGACGCGTTCCGAACTCACTATAGGTGGAAAGGTACTGGATAATTCTGGAAAGAACAGGGGGCATAGGACCTCGCCGGTGCACAGAAGAAGTGCCAGCCCAGCAACTTAGGCCTATTTTTAGGCTTGACAAGCTGTATATACTGTATATACTGTGCCTCAATGACCGTCATCTTGAGTAGCCGCCACTTAAAATACAAGATTAACGAACGTGATCATCGTCCTCCCCACGTCCATGTGGAAGGTCAAGGTGCTAGCGTAAGGATTAATCTGCTGACACTCGAGATTATGGATAAAGAAACTGATTTTTCAACTGCCACGCTCCGGCGGATATGCGAATACGTTGAACAGAATCAACGATTGTTGCTCGACGAATGGGAGGCAAGACATGGCCAAAGTTAAAACAGGAAAGGTGGAGATCCCTGCTGAAGCCTTCGAAGATGAAAATGTAACAGCTCACATCTCTATTCGATTACCAATGACACTTTTAAAGGAATTGAGGCGTGCAGCTCTAACAGAGCAGTACGCTGGGAAATACCAAGTCTTGATTCGTGATATTCTCAACGATTGGGTAGCACATCAAAAACCAAAACGTAAGCATAGCTAGATTAAACAAACTTTTCCAGCCTTACTTGCAAAGAACGCATCTCCAACGAGACCTCGCCCATCGTTTGAATAAGTGCCATTCTTTCATTAAATTCCTATCAACCCCATAGGGGACCAGTTCTTTAGTCTAGAACGTTGGCTTTCTAGATTTTTTCTCGACCTTTTCACATTATTATCAAATACAGACCAAAAAAGAGGAGTGGGAATGTCTTCAAGGATGAAGGGATTGGCGTATTTGTTTTTCGGAATGGTAGTTGCGGTTCATGGGTATGCACAAAATGATGAGATGAGCGAAATTCCACAGAGGGTTTACGAGACTGTGATCCCGACTTCTGACGAAGGTTCAATGATTTCTCAGCCTTTAGGGTATTATGCCCAAGGGCTTTTGAAACATCCGTTTGTTTTCCCTAATGAAGGCGATGGTTACGTTAAAGTCATGCGGACCAAAGGACGTAACTATGGAACCGTAGGGCTTTTTGAGGTGATCGCAAAGGCGGCGAGTCTGATGCGCTCTCTTTTTCCACGAAGTGAACGTCTTCAACTGGGTGATATTTCTGGCGTTCATGGTGGGAGAATATCAGGGCACGCCAGTCATCAAAATGGATTAGATGTTGATATTGCCTATTACCGAACCAATCGACGCGAAATGCGTGTGATGGGCCGTGACTCCTTTGATGAGTCATTCGTAACCCGCAGGGGCGTGTCCCCTAACTTTGATCTTGCCAGAAATTGGACTCTGTTCCAACTCCTGGTCTCAACCGGGAAGATCAGCCGAATTTTTGTCGACGCAAAAATCAAGCGAACTCTTTGTAAATACGCCAGAAGCCTCGGACCTCTTGACGACATGGGGGCTGAAACCCTTCGGCGTTTGCGTCCCTTGACTTATCATCATGATCATATGCACGTGCGTGTTGTTTGTCCTCGATTCAGTGAGGGTTGCGTGACACAGGACGATCCACCTCCAGGCACGGGCTGTTGAGCTGCGCCGTCAATTGACTCTTTGAGAGGGGAATCTCATACTGCGGTTCTTATTTTCGAAAGGGTTTTAGCCATGATTTCAGTAAAAGGGTATGCCGCAATTGAAGCGAAAGCTCCGTTGCAACCATTTTCTTTCCAGCGACGTGATGTTAAAGACCATGACGTTCTTATCGATATTCAATATTGTGGAATTTGCCATTCTGACATTCACCAAGTGCGTGATGAGTGGGGAGGCTCGCGATTTCCAATGGTGCCTGGGCACGAAATTGCGGGGGTTGTTTCTTCGGTCGGAGGTAAAGTATCTCGATATCGAGTCGGTGATCGAGTCGGAGTAGGATGCTTTGTGGACTCTTGCCGTCATTGTCAAGCCTGTGAGTCCCACCTTGAACAATATTGTGACGAAGGCATGATTGCTACCTACAATTCGTTAGAAAAAGATGGGAAGACTCTCACTCAAGGTGGTTACTCTCAGAAAATCGTGGTTGATGAAAACTACGTGTTAAAAATTCCTGATAACTTACCTCTTGATAAAGCAGCGCCTTTGCTTTGCGCTGGGATTACTCTCTATTCGCCGCTCATGCATTGGAAAGCCGGACCAGGTAAAAAAGTAGCCATTGTTGGGCTTGGTGGCCTTGGTCATATGGGAGTAAAGCTCGCTCATCAGATGGGTGCAGAAGTTACGGTGCTGAGTCATTCGATGAAAAAAGTGGATGAGGGACGCAGGTTAGGTGCTGATCATTTTTATGCGACTTCGGATCCTGAGACTTTTAAAAAGTTAGCAGGGCATTTTGATTTAATCATCAATACTGTGTCCGCCAAAATGGATTGGAATGCCTATTTGAGTTTGCTTGGCATTGATGGAACTATGGTCGTGGTTGGCATTCCCGAGGAGCAAGTTCCAATCGGAGCTTTCTCGTTGATCGGAGGACGTCGCAGTCTTGCTGGCTCACTCATTGGAGGAATTAAAGAGACTCAAGAAATGCTCAACTTTTGCGGAAAGCATAATATCACTTGCGACATCGAAGTTATCTCGCCGGAAAAAATCAATGAGGCCTATGAACGAGTTATCAAAAGTGATGTTCGATACCGATTTGTTATCGACTTGGCTTCGTTAAAGTGAGTGGTGCATGGCTAAAACTCTCGAGGGAAAGCGGATTTTAGTCGCCGAAGACGGACCAGATAACCAGATGCTTTTGCGACTGTATCTAGAAACAGCAGGAGCCAATGTTGTATTGGTTGGAACAGGAGTTCGAGCCGTTGAAGAGGCTCTTGCCTCCCCATTTGATCTTATTCTGATGGACATCCAAATGCCTGAAATGGACGGCCTAAAAGCCACTCGCCAGTTACGCGAAGAGGGTTTCACAAAACCGATTGTGGCCTTAACAGCGCACTCACAAATTGAAGAAAAAGAGAAATCTCTTTTAGCGGGTTGTGATGATCACTTGGTGAAACCCATTGCGCGGACCGTATTGATTTCTGAAATTCAAAAGTTACTTGGATTGAGTTAGCGTTTAGCCATCTGGGCATTGTCTTTGATGTAAACTCCAACGAGCTTTCGTCCTCGGCCATTTCCAGTATCTCCAGTTCGGGCACGTCGATTAAAATAGTCGCTGACGAACCCATTTTTGTTTCCGTCATCGACGCGAACCTCGATGTGTCCGTACTTGCCTCCGGAATAGACCATAATTGCGCCATTTGGAGCGAGTTTAGGATTTTTCATAAGATCTTTTTTGTACTGGGGATTATCAAGTAAATTTGTAAAGCCATCTTTTTTGAGCTGCTTTGCTGCTGTGGCAGCAGGTGATATTCCTGCATAATAGTGGTCAGTGACGCCTCCAAAAAGCATCCCTTGTTTAACTTTACGATAGCAATATCCTCCCGATTTTCTAGATGCCGATCGTAGCAGTGCTTTGAGCATTTTTTTAGTATGAGGGTCGTTGGAATAAGAAGCTGCTACAGCCTTGAGTGGCGTGAGGCCGGCGAGAGATTGAGCCTGCGTTTGCGTTTGATTGCCGTTATTTAAACATGACAAACAGTCGCCCGGGCCACTCGCTTCAGTTTCAGTTCGAGGCGGACGATCCAAAGGAGATGGAAGGTCATTTTCTGGGCTGTTGTCAGTGTCTTCTGGTGCCGCTGTTGGGGTTGGATACTCAGCATTCACTTTGGTTTGAATGTATCCTTGCAAGTCATCGGGTGTAGCTGTGATGACATCACCCATGCGAAGCTTTTCGGTGTTGGGGCCTTTGATGATCACTCGAAAGTTTCGTCGATCTGGTCCTAAGGCTTTAGAAATATCCTTGTTATCGATGATAAGAGAACCGTTAGGAGCTTCGGGATTTACGTTGGGAAGCCCGCGGATGTTATCCATGAAAGTTTGTTTGTCGATTTCTGTTTCGAGAACAGAGCCCTTTTTTAGGATGTAACTGCTAGCAGAGGGGTTTTGAGGATCTGTTGCCAGGCGCAGGTCTTTTTTGGTGATGACATCGACCAAAACTGAATTTGCCTTATATCGAGCGAGTGTGACTTCCTGATCCTGCCAGGTTGCCAGATCAAAACCATTGCCCAGAGCCTGCGGGCTCATTAAAGAAACCAACGCCATGAAAACGCCTATAAGGCCTTTCAAGTGTCTAATTCTTAGACGGTTTGGGCTGGTTTGTTTCGTTTTCATACGGTTTTGTGTCTCCTGGCTTAGGAGATGTCCAAAAACCAGGCCAATTCTAACAGATCTTAAATCGCGGTTTCGTCGTACCCGAAGATCCTTCGATAGTATTTTAAAAACCAGTCTTGAAAGCGATCTACATAGATATGGGCAGCCGGAATTACAAGCAAGGTAAGGATCGTAGAGCTGATAGTGCCGCCAATAACAACAATCCCTAGGCTGGTGCGGCTTTTAGAAGCTTCGTTGAGACCAATGGCAACCGGGACCATACCTGCGATCAGTGCAAAGCTTGTCATTAATATGGGCCGTAGACGCGTGTTCCCTGCATTGATGAGCGCGGTCACCCGATCGATGCCGCGCTTTTGCTGCTCAATCGCGAAGTCCACTAGCAAAATGGAATTCTTTGTCGCAAGCCCCATCAGCATCACACAGCCGATCATTGAGAATAGGTCGAACGTCGAATGCGTGAGAAAAAGCGCGAGAAAAGCCCCGCAAGCAGCAAGAGGAATCACGAGCATGATCGTCCAAGGTGTCATAAACGAACCGTACAAACTTGCCAAAACCAAATAGATAAACATAAGGCCAAGGCCCAGTGACACCAACATATTCATCATCAGCTCAGCGAACCTTTCGGCCTCACCCACAAAACTATAAGTAATTCCCGGCGGAGGAAGAAGTTCTTTTTTAAAAGATTGGTTGAGCTGGTTCATAACTCCACCAAGGCCCGCGCCTCCGGGTTTAATATCGGCCGACAACTGAATGTAGCGCGTGCGATTTTCACGCAAGATTGTTGTAGGGCCTTTAGCCTCTTTGAGTGATGCCACTTGCGACAGGTTCACCAATCGCTGCTGCAGATTAGGAACTTTGAGAGATCGAAATGCAGATCGAAGATCTCTGAGGTCTTCGCGCATACGCACCCGCACGTCGTAGTCGACGCCATTTTGTCTAAAAATAGCGGGCGTCTGTCCTTCGATGAGCGTGCGTAGTTCCTGTCCCATTCCGGTGACAGTAACACCTGTTTGTTTTGCAGCTTCAGGGTTGATAACGACTTGGTACTCAGGTTTGCCTTCGCGGTAACTGCTGTCCACTTGTTGAAGGCTCGTGTTTTTACTAAGAGCCTCTTCCACCTTTTTGGCGTAGGTCACGAGAGCTTCTAAATCCTGTCCGACAATATTCAGATTGAATTGACGAGATCCTTGCTGCCCAGGGTTGTCTGTCACGATGACTTTATAAGATTCAAAGGGCTTAAAAAGATCGCGAAGGGCATCTTTCATTTGAGTCGTATTGAATTTTCGTTTTTTAGGATCGACGAGGCGAATGTACAAACTTCCTTTGTGGCTCTCACCATTGCCGTTTCCGATGGTCGTAAGGACATCTTCAACCTCGGGGCGGGTATGAGCTACGTCTTCGAGCTTTTTTGCGATTTCATCTGTCCCGTCAAGACTTGCACCGGCTGGCAGTTCAAATTGAACGTAGAATTCACCATTGTCTTGTGGTGGCAAGAAAGTAAATGGAACCATTCGAGCAATACCGATCGAGAAAATAAAAATACCAATGGCCGCACCAATGGTGAGCAGAGGATGGCGTAGGGCCCATTTTAAGATGGCTACATAAAACTGTTCAAGGCGAGTCTGGAACCGATCGAATCCCTTGAGAATCGACGCATTGAGTCTACCAAACCAAGTTTTTGGAGAGCTGTGATGGGTGGTCCCCGCAACGTAGGCTGAAAGCGCAGGTGCGACGAGAAGACCATCAAATAAACTCACAAGCATCGCAAAGCAAATTGTCAGGCCAAACTGTTTGAAGAATTGACCGACAATCCCTTGAAGATTCCCGATCGGACCAAACACCGCAAGGATAGTTAGCGTTGTTGCAATCACCGCGAGGGTCACTTCGTCAGTCCCAATCACAGCAGCACGCTTGGCCGAAAGCCCACTCTCGAGCTTACGAAAAATGTTCTCGCGCACCACAATGGCATCGTCGACGAGCAGCCCAACAACAAGGCTCATAGCAAGTAAGCTCATAATGTTGATGGAAAAGCCAAATGCCAGCATAAAAATGCAAGCGCCCAACAGAGAGTTAGGGAGTGCAAATCCCGTAATCAACGTGGACTTTAAACTTCCTAAGAAAAAGTAAACAACGATGATAGTAAGGAGCACGCCAAAGAAAATCGATTCGTAAACGTCGTAAACATTGTTGCGAATTCGCCGACTCAAATCGGTGACTACTTTCATTTCTGCGGCGATGCCTTTTTGTTTCAGGTCTCCGTTGATTTTAGCAACTTTGTTCCTGACGTCGTCAGCCACTTGAACCGAGTTGGCGCCAGTCTGTCGAAAGACATTAAAGAGTAATGCTTTTTTACCGTTAAATCGGGACCTGGAGACTTCATCTTGAAGAGTGTCGTTGATTGTAGCTAAGCTAGAAATGCTTGTGGGCCTAGAAATGTCAGCAACTCTGAGAACAGTGTCCCCAATATCCGCCATTGTTTTATACTGCGCCATCGTTCGAAAAGTGTATTCAAGCTTGTGGGCGTCGACTTTCCCTGCGGGAACGTTGCGCCCTCCCGTCTGCAAAGCATTGACGACAGAGGTTCCAGAGATGTCTGCGCTGTTGAGAAGACGAGGATCAAGATTGACATGAATTTCCCGTTTGCGGCCACCTAAAATATCCACCTGACCGACTTGCTTCACCTGCTCGAACTGCGGAGAGATCACTTCTTTGGCAAGGTCGTAGATTTCTCCGTCGGCCATTTGTGCTGATAAAGCAATGCCCATGATTGGAGCGTCGGCAGGACTGACCTTCCGTATGACTGGGGCATCAACGTCATCGGGGAGCAAACGCATGGCATTTGAAACTTTGGCGCGAACCTGTTGTTCGGCATAATCCAAATTGGCTTTGAGATCGAATTCAACAGTAAGAAGGCTCATGCCTTCAAGATTTTGCGAGGAGATTTTTTGCACGCCAGAGATAGTTGCGACTTCATCTTCAAGAATCTTGGAAATCTCAGTTTCAATTTCAGCAGGACCTGCTCCGCCATAAGTCGTTTGCACAACGATCGTCGGAAATGTAACGTCGGGGAAGAGATCAATAGGCATACGCTGAAGTGAAATCAACCCCAGCGTAATGAGCAAGATGACAATACTTGCAATGAAGACGGGCTGTCGAACAGAAAGCAGCGCTGGACTCATGCTATGGAGTTAACAGCGGTGCTTCAATGGGTCAAGTTCACTTCTGATTAAGCTCGCAAATTAAAGGCGTTGGTGGCACGGCCGCCATTAGCTCCATAAGAGGTGGCTGTAACTCCGTAGAGTCCAAGCAAGCCAAGATATATCTCGGCAATCTTAGGACCATTTACGTTTCTATCCCCTTGAGCCGTGAGGTTGAGGTTTTTTCCAACATTTAAGCCGAGGTTTTTACCACCGAAGAAAACTCGAACCATGTCATTAACGGAATGACGATCGCCATCACCAAGACCAGGGCCTCCCATGATAATGGTATTATCAAGCATTGTACCACCTGGCTCTGTGGCCGAAGCAAGATCGTCCACCAGCTGTTTGATGAAGCTGAGCTGGAAATAGTGGATAGAGATAAGGCGTTTGATGTTAGCAGCATTGTTTTTATGATGAGCTGTTTCTAAGTGGTATTCGCCGGTGAGGTCAGCATCACTGTAGCGGCAACTTGCGGGGATTATTTGTCCGTAATCAAGACCCGTAGGTTCACTTCCCAGCATCGCAACGCCTGAACGAATTCGGTCACATTTCATTCCAAGATAGATAGCTTTCATTAAAAATTTACCAAAGTTAGTGACGTGATCAGTGGCGATTTTTGCACCTCGCGTGGGTGCTGATGTCGGGCCTGCAGGAATTGCTGAACAGGTTCCACCACCGGCAGCGACCTGATCGGCCAGAATTTCAAGAGCTCGCACTTCGTCAAGATATTCGCTTAAGATACGTCGGTCAGAGTTCCCGAGTTCAGCTTTGAGGCTAGCAATACTCTCGCGCATAGAGCTCAAATGACTTCTATCGTAAATTTTGGGAAGATTTCCTGAGCCGCCGCCCACTCCCAAAAAGAAATTGCTCATAACGTCACTGGTTTTATACATTGGGAAAACTGGGCTTCCATTGAGATAAGAGTTCGTAAGTCCGTAGGCCTCAGTCGTGGCATCATTTTTTGCGCAGTTGGTGATGCTTGTGATATTTGCAACAAAAGATCTCCCATTCCAACGACCTTTGTTTTTTAGATCAGTCACCAAAATTTGATCAAAAGAATCATGGCCTACTCTAGCAGTAAGAAATTTCCCCACCGAATCCCGAATGCCAGGGGCGCATGTCAAAAAGCTAGATCCGCGCTGGCCGTGACCATAAGGAAGGATATAGTCCAAATCGTCCAAATCAAGACCTTGGGGTGCTGGATAGTTTCTGTAATTAGGAAAGTTTTGCTCTGAGTATGCAACAGCTGTATTGTTGAGATTATTAATGATCATCATGTCGGCGAAATAGTTAGCCATCGGTCTGAGAGCAAGAGGCACGTTCGCAGCCGTAAGGGTGCCCGCCCCTGAGTTCCATAAACCCTGGTTTCTACCAGTAAACATGTTGCCCATGTAGGAACCGTTGGGCATGTAGTAACTCAAAAACCGCTTTGGGGTGAGAGACTGACCCGAAGAGAAGCTTGGGATCATTGCATCTAGTAAAGGCAATCCCAATGTGTATCTCATGCCATGTAAAAACGTTCTACGTGATAGCGGTTTTTTGTAAGGCATAGAAAGTCTCCTTATTCATTCTTATCGGTAAGGTACATAAATTAGCGTACCGGAACGGGCGCAAAATTTACTCTTTGAAAAAATAAAAACCACTAAATTCTTAAGGTGAGATGAAGACGCATCTCAATTTGAATCAGTCTTCTTAATATGAGACGATGTTCACCAGAGGGGGAAAACTATGAATCGATTTCCAACTTATTTTATCTCGCATGGGGGAGGTCCGTGGCCTTTTATGAAGGACCTTGTCGGTCCAGCCTACCATCGTCTAGAAATTTCGCTCCAACAGATGATGGGTGAGCTTCCACAAACTCCCAAGTGTATTCTGATGATTTCTGGGCATTGGGAAGAGCAAGAATTTACGGTGATGACGTCGCCCCGGCCCACGATGCTGTATGATTACTCCGGTTTCCCTCCGTCAACTTACACGATTCAGTATCCTGCTCATGGGTCCCCAGAGCTTGCCGACCGAATTGCAAGTCTTTGGCCTCATGTTCAAAAAGATCCCAAGCGGGGATTTGATCACGGGGCTTTCACGCCGCTTGCTGTGATGTTGCCTGAGGCGAATGTTCCGGTTGTGCAACTGTCTCTTCGGCATGACTACGATCCAGAGACTCACTTGCGGTTAGGTGAGGCGCTTTCGACACTGAGATCTGATGGGGTTCTAATTATCGGGAGTGGCCTGAGCTACCACAATTTGCGACTGTTTAACGAGCGAGCGAGGGCTCCTTCGCAAGAGTTCGATCAATGGCTCACACACACCGTTTGTGATCTGACGGGCGAAGCAAGGTGGGACCAGCTTTGCCACTGGGAGCGCGCGCCCTCGGCGAGAGTCGCTCACCCTCGTGAGGATCATCTGATTCCCCTGATGGTCGCCGTCGGTGCTGCCAAGGATGAAAGGGGAACTCGAGTTTATCATGAGGAGGATTTTATGGGCGGGATTTCGGTTTCGAGCTTTCGATTGGGCTGAGGGCTCGTTCAGAGGGTGGAAAAAAGCACTGCAAAGAGTCCTGCGGTCGCAACGACCCAGCAGAAGGTTCGCAGGTATTTAACTCCAAACGCGTACAGAAATACGTAGACCACACGGGCGGCCACGTAAACTTGGGCGCCCAAGGCGCTCATGGGAGTTTGGCGATGGGTGAGCTCCACGATCGCGATGGCAGCGATAAAAAACGGGAATGTCTCTTTAAAATTTTCGAAAGCTCGATGGAGGCGGGATTGTGGCGCAAAAAAGCATTTGTAGTTCGGTCGTCATTGGTCCTTGGTATCACGCCGCTTTTGATAAAGCAACTCACGGCACTGAAGTTGCACAACTGCCTGTAGACAATGGCAGTTCCTCAATAACGCTCGGGCAGACTGGCGAATTGTCGAACTTTTAGACGATAGGACGTATTGTGAAAACTCTTGGGCGATTGATTTCGACTTTCATTAGTCCCTTTTTTCTGCGACATTTTCTGTCACAAAAAAAACGTGTTTTTGTCGTCATTCTCATTCTTGCCATGCAAACTGTGGCCGCCGTTGTTTGCCCATGGCCATTGAAGTTTATCTTGGACAATGTCCTGGCTGGAGCTCAAGCTAAACCCGCACCTCAATGGATCGAGTTTCTCCTCAGCGGATTTTCCTCCACGGAACGTCTGATCTTTGGAGTGTCCTCTTTTGTTTTTGTCTACTACGTCGCGATTCTTCTCGAATACACGGAGCTGACACTCATCACCAAAACCTGCAATCGAATTGTAGAAAGCGCGCGAAAAGAAATCGCTAGAGTGCTTCTCACTCGTAGGTATGACTATATCGTCAGGCAAAATAAGGTGGATCTTGTTGGCCGGCTTTCGCAAGACACGGTGAATATTGAGGAGTTCGTGGGGCTTGGTCTTCCAGTTTTAGTTCGGGCAATTCCAAGTTTATTTTTGGTCGTAGGGCTTTTAAGTACGATCGGCGTTGGTCTCGCCCTGAGTATGCTAGCGACGATGGGACTCATGGGATTTTTGACTTATTATTTCTCGCAGCGAGTGCGAAAGTTTCGCCGTTTGTCTCGCCATGAAGTGACTCAGCTTGAAAAAGTGGGACTGCAATCCATTATGGGATACAGTCAAGTCAAAACTTACGCTCTGGAGTTGCGTTCAAGGCAAAAGATGGCGCGGTTTGCTCGGCGCGCCTCCAACAATATCCAGGCTGCGACTCGTGCCGAAGGGATGGTCGCAGGCTCGATGGCTTTTATTCGAGTGACTATGAAAACTCTGGTTTTGCTTTTTGGTGGGCTTGCAGTACTCAAGGGACATTCCACTATCGGTAGTATCATGATTTTCCTCTCCTACGTGGATACTGTCCAGTATGCGATGAAAGACTTGATTAAATTTTCGTACAAGGCCGCTAAATCTTACGCGAGTATTGATCGAATCGATGAGTTTATCGGATCGGCACTCCCTCATCCAGAGCCTTTGGGCGGAAGCGATGCCATGCCTTCCGAGCTCAGCCATATCGCCGTTGATAACCTCAGCTACCAGTACGAAAACGGACCTGACGTTCTCAGTGGGCTTTCTTGCCGATTTGAGGCTGGTGAGTTGACTGCATTTTTTGGAGCATCTGGACTTGGAAAGTCAACACTCTTAGCTCTCATGAGTGGTCTCATGAAGCCTAAGTCGGGACAAATTCTGGTGAATGAGAACTCGCTTTGGAGCATTGAGCGAAAGCAGATTCGGCAGAGCTTACGATTTTTTCCACAAGACAATTTCTTGTTTGAAAGTAGCGTTCGCGAAAATCTGACGTGGCATCTTGATGGAGGCGTCCTCGAAGAAAAGATATGGCATGCACTTAAACTTGTAAATGCAGATGAGTTTGTTAGGAATCTTCCTCAGGGTCTTGAGACTGTGGTGGGAGATGGCGGTGTTAAGCTTTCTGATGGACAAGCGCGCCGTTTGTGTCTCGCCAGAGTTTTTCTTGAGGATCCTCGGGCTGTCTATTTTTTCGATGAGCCGACGGCGGGTCTTGATTTGAAATCCCGAAACCAAATTTATGATTCGATCCGTAGTCTAGCGCGTTTAGGACGTGTCGTCGTTGTTTGCACTCACGATGACAAGTTTGCGGAGCATGCGGATCGTATCGTGAGACTAGAGGCCTTTGAGGGGCAAACCAGGGCGCTTCAATTTGGAGTCCAAAAAAAGACTCAGACAGAAGTTTCATGAATAAAGGAGTGCTCCTGCTTTTTATTTGTAGCAGTTGGGTAGCGTGGGGAGAGGAGTCGGTCACGACGCTTTCAGCTCCTACGCCAACGGCAACCAAGCCCGCCTTTAGAGGATCGTGGGGCCTTGGTATGTCTACCGACTTTGCCGACTCTGAGACGTCCTCACAGCAGATTGTTATTTTTGATGTGAAAACAACGATCAAGTACCGACTCACTTCTTATCTTTACATCGACTTTGCTCCCAAATTTAAATTTCAAACAGGCAGGACCGACAGTCTTATTGAAGAGAGAAAGCTCGGGAATAAAGTCGGATTTCGCAAAGGGACTTTGGAGCTTGACACTCACGTGCTCAGGGCTTCGGTGGGCGCGATCAATATGCCGAGTGCCCATTCGGATTTAATGTTTGATACCATCGCATTTCCAGGAATACGCTCTTCAGCTTTAGCAATAAAAAATGAAGAATACGAACTTGGAGCCGGCGGCGAAGTTGCAATTCCCTCTTCAACAAGTTTGTCCCCCGAGGCTTCTGACCTAGAGCCAACTCCAACATTCAATGCCTGGGGAGCTCACTTTACATTTGAGCAAAACGACGACCATTTTTTTACGGCTCGTGCTCAGGCGTTTGAGTTTCGCGATCTTCCAAGAATTGTCGCAGAAGGCAGCGCTGCTGCGGGGAATAGTGTTCAAAAAGACGATACGGCGCTCAAAACTCCTCGCTTTACTTATGGTTTTAGAGGGTATGAAGCGTCGGTTTTGGGGGGCACTGATATCGGGGATTTTTTACTTCCTAAGTTTGCAGTTCATTACATCGAAAATCAACTTGCGCCACGGGAGCTCTCTCAAGCCTATTCTGCTGAGATTTCCCTGGGTCAAAAGTACAAAGACTTCACCATCGCACCTAAGATTCGGTACTACGATATTGCGCCAGATGCATTTCCTGCGTTTTACTCCGGTTTCGGGAGAACCAACTCCCAGGGCTATGGAACTGGAGTGTGTCTGGAGCTGCCACTCATCTCTGCCAGGGTTAATTTTGAATATTTGGAAAATCGACCTCTGTTTGTAGATCCTTACCTTTCACCAGGGCATGAGTATGTCATCTCCGTGGAGACCTTCAATGAAAAATTTTAAACTTATCTTGTTTGTATTTTGTTTCGTCATTGGCGCCATTTCTTGCCACTATAAAGATATTCGCGCGCGAGACGAAAAAGGCCAAGGTAAGACCTTCGTTGTTGAGCCCCCTGAGTCTGCCGAAGTTGTTGAGCAAAAAGTGGATAACACGGGACGAACCCAAAAAACACTGAAGGTTTCTGCGTGCCTGAAAGATTATGTGAACGAAGTCGCCATTCGTAAGCAAAAGTTCTTAATCGTTTACGGGGATGGCACCTCCACAGAGGCCGAGACCGACATTGACGGCTGCCTCAGTTGGACTGAAACTTTGAACTACAAAGCTCAAGAAAAAGCTCGCCAAGTGGTTCTCAGAAGAACCCTCATCTCTGAAAATCGTCATCGCGGAAGTTACCAGATGGATTTCGCATTGAACCCATGGCAAGACGACGAAATAAAAGTATCGGATCCTTTGAAACTCAAAGAGACGCATCAGTCCGAAGAAGATTTCACAGCAGAAATGTCAGCGAAATAACCCAGACAGGGCGCAGGCCGTCAATCCAATTGTGAATTCTCTAATTGTTGTAGGAAACAGATGGGATTTTTTTTTCCTTTTGTGATACATCAAATTTCATCCTAGTGGGCCAGAGGACTCAGTGAGGTGATAGAACTTGGGGGAAAATGAGGGGCGACGAAACACTTTTGCAAAACGAAAAAGCCTCAAAAAGGTCCAACGTTTTGGACCTTACCAATTGTGACAAAGAACCAATTCATATTCCCGGCGCCATCCAGCCTCATGGTGTTCTGTTCATCCTTGATGGACCTGAGTTTCGCATCACCCATGTCTCTCGGAATGCAAGTGTCCACTTGAAAGTGGATCCAGTTTCCTTTATCGGTAGAAGTCTTTTTGATTTTCTTGATCCTGCTCAGAAAAAGGGTCTGGATGAAAAACTAAAACAAACTGAACTCACTAAGTTTAATCCTTATGTGATCACGTTTTTGATTCAGGGTGAGCCTTTTCACTTTGACGGGATTGTGCATCGGCATCGTGGGCTTCTTTTCTTAGAAATAGAGCCTTCAAAACCAAGGGTTGGTTTTGAATATGCAAATTTTTATCATCTCGCTAAAGAGTCCGTACAGCGCCTTCGCGCTTCGACGGGGCTCGCTTCGCTTTTTGAGAGCGTCGTTTCAGAGGTTCGGCGAATCACAGGGTTTGATCGAGTTCTTATTTACAAATTTGATGATCAATGGAATGGAGCCGTCGTTGCCGAAGGGATTTCTAGCGGCGTGGAGTCCTATTTGGATCTTCACTTTCCTGCCTCTGATATTCCTAAACAGGCGCGAGACTTATATTATTTAAACCATCTTCGAGTGATTCCGACAGTCAACTATGAGTCCAGCCCACTCATTCCTAGTCCTTTTTACGATAAGACCGGAGAGCCCATTGATCTTAGCCTCTCAACTCTGAGAAGCGTCTCTCCGATTCATTTAGAATACTTGCGTAATATGCGTGTGACAGCTTCTATGAGCGTGTCCATCATGCGAAAAAACCAACTCTGGGGGTTGATTTCTTGCTCTCACGAATCGGGTCCCCTTTTTGTTCCTTATGACGTGCGAGCCATTTGCGAGTTCTTGTGCGAAACTCTTTCGGCTTTACTGCCCCTTCATGAAAATCAAGAGGACGTCGACTATAGATTTAAGTTGGCACGGACTCAGGGCGCGCTTCTTAACGGCATGGCACAGGCTGACGATTTTATTCAGGGGCTTTTGCGTAATCCGGATGAATACCTTGAGATCGCCAACGCCACTGGTGGGGCGGTGTATTTTGGGGGAGCCTTCCATGTCATTGGAGACTGCCCATCGGATGCGGCCCTAGGAAAAATTGTAAAATGGCTTTCACAACAAAAAATTGACGATGTTTTTTCAACAACCTCACTACCGACGCTTTTTCCAGAGGCTGATGAGTTTAAGGATAAAGCGTGTGGTCTCATGGCATTCTCTATTACAAAATCACAGGCGAGTTATTTTATTTGGTTTAGACCTGAAGTCGTACAGACGGTCAATTGGGGTGGAGATCCCAACAAGACAGTTCACTACGGGCCTTCTCAGACTCTTCATCCCCGCAAGTCTTTTGAGCTGTGGAAAGAGGTTGTTCGTAGAAAATCTCTTCCCTGGAGAGAGGAAGAAAAACAAGCTATTGGGACCCTACGAACTTCCATCATTGACATTGTTTTGCAGAGGGTTGAGAAAATCACCAAGCTTAATGTTGAGCTTGAAAGAAGCAATTCAGAGCTAGATTCGTTTGCTTACGCAGCTTCTCATGATCTTAAAGAGCCTCTGAGGGGAGTTCACAACTACGTTGGACTCATGTTGAGAGAAGAGGGGGATCGGCTCTCCGAAGAGAGCCGTACGCGAATGCAGACGGTGTTACGTCTTACCCAACGTTCAGAAGATCTCATCAATTCGCTTCTGCATTACTCACAAATCGGTCGCGCTGACCTACTCAAGCGTAAGACGGATTTGAATGAGGTTGTGAAAAATGCCTTGGAAGCGCTTAAGATTCGCATTGATGAAGGTAAAGTTGAAATTCTGATTCCAAGACCCCTGCCAACAATTGTCTGTGACCGAGTTCAAATCACCGAGGTGTTTACTAACCTCATTAGCAACGCCATCAAATACAACAGTCGTGATCAAAAGGTAGTTGAAATTGGTTTTAAAGATTCAGGTCCAACATTTTATGTCAAAGATAACGGAATAGGCATTGATCCAGTTCATAGAGTTGCGATCTTTAAGATATTTAAACGATTGCACGCCAAAGATCGATTTGGTGGAGGCACTGGGACAGGCTTGACCATTGCCAAAAAAGTGATCGAGCGGCATGGCGGAGTTATTTGGTTGGAATCGGATGTGGGAATCGGGACGACTTTCTATTTTTCTCTGCGGGACGTGAGGGCGGATGCTGAGTAACAAGGGGCTTTCAATTTTGATTGCCGAAGATAGCGACGAAGACTTTGATCTTTTGCTTTTAGCCTTTAAGCGGTTTGGTATAACTAATAACGTCATTCGTATTCAGCGAGGTGAAGAGATCATGCCGCTGCTTCAAAAGATGCATGAAAGCGAGGGAGCTCTTCCTGGCCTGATTCTTTTGGACTTGAATCTCATTGGTTTAGATGGACGCGAGGTCTTGAAACACCTTAAGGCTTCACTGCCGTTCAAGCGAATCCCGGTTGTGGTATTGTCGACCTCTTCGAGTCCAAAGGATGTTGAAGTTTGCTATGCAGAAGGCGCCAACAGCTACTCCGTTAAACCTGTGGACCTGGAGAAGTTTGAAAATTTTGTTGCCCTTATCAAACAGTATTGGCTAGAGAACGCCATTCTCCCTCGGCCATCACCCTTAGATTTAGTGAGAAGTCAGCATGTCTAGTGGAACCCATCGAATTCTAATTATTGACGATACCGTCGAAGACCGTGAAATCTACCGAAAGTTTCTCTCTGAAGACAAAGAGAGCCACTACAGCTTTGTCGAGTGCGAAATGGCTCAAGAGGGTTTGGACACTCTTTTAAAAGAGTCATTTGACTGTGTCCTTCTGGATTATCAAATGCCAGATTTTGACGGCATCGATTTTTTAAAGCGGCTTCGCGCCGCCAAAGGAGACAATCATCCCCCTGTCGTTATGGTGACAGGTCGAGGAGACGAGCGCGTTGCAGTTCAGGCTCTCAAGTTAGGAGCTTCTGATTATTTTTTAAAGTCAGATATTTCTCCTCAAGGAATTTACCGCGCTACTCGTAATGCCATCGAAAAGCGAGAGCAAGAAGTGGCGTTAGCTCGAGAGATCGAAAACGCCCGAGTTTCGCAAGAGCATTTTGCGCTTCTCGTAGAAGGGACTGCGGACCACGCGATGATTCTGCTCGACAAATCGGGCAAAATCAATCAGTGGAATCGCGGCGCCCAGGACCTTTTCGGTTACACTCCTCAGGAGGCCCTCGGTAGCCACGTTGAATTGCTTTTTGACGAAAAAGACCGAGCCAAGGGGATTCCTTATGAAGAGCTCGATCGTGCAAAGCGAGCCCAGCGCTACGATGTAGATCGGTGGCTGGTTCGAAAAAATGGACAGCGATTTTGGGCAACAGGGTCCGTTTCGTTACTGTTTACTGCAAGTGGGGGAATCCGCGGTTTTGCTAAAATCATTCGTGATGGGACCCAAAAAAAATATTTCGAAGAAGAGAGAGTCAACGAAGGTCGGTGGTTTGAGAGTTTACTGGATTTTTTTCCATTGCCGTTCGTGCTAATTGAATCCAAGACAGGACGTGTTCGTTTTGCCAACAAAGCGGCCAACAGTGTTGCCGGTGGGCAGTTTCCAGTTGTGGAGTCTTTTGAGGATTATCAGAACGCCTACAACTTTAAAGATGAGCATGGAAATCCTCTCCCGTTTGATCAATTCCCATCGCTTCGTGCGGCTCGAGGTGAGCGTGTTTCGAGTGCAGAGATTATTTGGGATACAGCTCAGGGCAGGCGTGTGCTCTTAGTTGACTCCTCACTTATTGCCCCGCTTTTTGGAAGAGACGCCGTGGTAGCCCTAGCCTTTCAAGACATTTCGAGTTTGAAGACCATTCAAAACGACCTGCAGAAGGCCAAAGCGCAGGCTGAAAATGCGAACCAGGCAAAAGGGCATTTCCTTGCAAATATGAGCCACGAAATTCGTACCCCTCTAGGTGCGATTCTCGGTTTTACTGATATGTTGGTAAGAAAAAACACGAGTGATGCCGACCGTATTCGCTTTGTTTCAACCATTAAAAGAAATGGTCACGGTCTCATGCAGATTATTGACGATATTCTTGATCTTTCAAAAATTGAAGCTGGTAAACTTGAGTTTGAAGTAGAGAGTACCGATTTGCGAAAGCTCATTTCGGATGTCTTTGATCTTTTTTCGGTCCGTGCAACTGATCGTAGTATCGTCTTAAAAGCCGTTTTTGATGACGCCATTCCTGTGTCTGTTCAGACAGACCCAACTCGTTTGAGGCAAATCTTACTGAATGTCATTGGGAACGCTCTTAAGTTTACCGAACGGGGTGAGGTGACCCTACAGGCAAAGCTCGATGCTAATCCCGAATGTGATTCAGCTCCAAATCATAGATACAGGAATTGGAATTGCTGTTGAACACCAGTCCAATCTATTCAAACCCTTTAGCCAAGCTGACAATTCGACAACCAGAAAGTTTGGTGGGACGGGCTTGGGTCTGATGCTCTCGAAGCGACTTGCCGAGGCGTTGGGAGGACGGTTTTTTCTTGCGAGCAGTGTTTTAGGCCGCGGGAGTGTTTTTGAGCTTCGATTGCCACTCACAACTGGAGTCAATGTTTCTGCGCCTGTACCCCCAAAGGCAAATGTGGCTAAAGGATCGACCCGTATCGATGGGGCTCGAGTTTTGTTGATCGAAGACAGTGATGACAATCGTCATTTGTTTGAAAGTGTTCTGCGGTCGGAGGGTGCTTTCGTTAAAACTGCAAAAAATGGCAAAGAGGGAGTGGATCTTGCGAGCCACGACACTTTTGATATTGTCATCACTGATATCCAGATGCCGGTGATGGATGGCTACGAAGCTGCGTCGACGTTAAGAAAAAAAGGCTTTCATAATCCGATCCTGGGATTGACGGCTCACGCTTTTAGAGAGGATCGTGATCGATCTAAAGCTAATGGCATTGATGAACACCTCACAAAACCGATCGACGCAGAAACCCTTGTTGAAAGAGTAAGTTTTTATCTTGATCGAGGTCGAAAGTTTGAAAATCATTCGATGGAGGCTCAATGAGCTCTAGTCTTAGAGCAGGTCTCAAAGCAAAAACGGCTTTCCAACATCAGGCTTTGGAAAATGAGCTTGATGTTATGAATCCCCATTTATCGGAGTTTCGTTACGCCGAAATATTAGAGCGGTTTTATATTATTCACGACGGGTTTGAACGCCATCTGCGTCAGCGAAGTCAATGTCCAGCCAGTCGTTTTTATTTTGATGGTCGGCCGAAATTAGAGAAAATAGCTCAAGATCTTGGAGTGCCAGGCAGTTCGAAGATTGCGAGTTTTCCTCGGCCAGAGTTCGTGTGGCTGGACTCAACCGCTAAAGTGTGGGGCTCGATTTATGTCGTTGAAGGATCAACATTAGGAGGTCAAATCATCGCGAGACATCTCTACAGCCTACCTTGGTTTTCAAAAAAAAATTATGGCGAAAAGTTTTTTTCTGGCTATGGATTACAGACTGGTCTTATGTGGCAACGCTGTCTTGAAAATTTAGAGGCCATTCCAGAAGAGTATCATGACGAGGTTATTCAAGGAGCATCGGAGATGTTCTGGCATTTGCTTCATTTTTTTGAAAAGCCTCTTAACAATTGGTCAGCAGAACTTGTATGAGCAAAACGATTCTTGTCATTGAAGATAATATTGAAACACGGGAACTTTACGAGCTTGCTCTGAGTGACTATGGAGTCAAAGCCTTTGCGAATGCGGCAGAAGCTTTTACTTATCTTGAATCTCATCCGGCTCCCGATTTAATTATTTGCGACTTGATGATGCCCGGTATGGACGGTGATCAATTCATTGTAATGTTACGAAAAGACCCCAGGTGGGCTTCAGTGAGTGTAGTGATCGTTTCGGGGGTCGATAATCTAAAAAAGCGAGCTGCAGAGATGAAAGCAACTGGCTTTCTAAGAAAGCCGTTTGACTTGGAAACTCTGGAGAAGACGGTGAAAGAGCACCTCAAAGAATAATGGAAATGGAAAAAATGTCAGATGCTACCTTAATTTCCGATCTCGAGCGCGAGTGTGAGCGCGAACCTATTCGTATTCCCGGTTTAATTCAGAGCTTTGGAGTTTTAATTGCAGTCACCGAGTCTCGCCTAACGATCACGCACGTTAGTGAAAATTGCACAACCCATTTAGGAAAAGGGCCCGACGAGTTGATTGGTAAGAAACTCGATGAGATATTCCCTGCAGACGTATTTTCAGTGCTGGAAAGATACCTTTCCTATCCTGAACTTCAAGACCAGGCGCCAATCAATATTTCTACCCCCAATTCGCTGCACTCGTGGAATTTGTCGGCGCATCGTTGTGGTGGCAAAATCATTTTGGAACTCGAGTCATTGGCCCCCAGGTCACTACGTGGATCAGCGGTGTCTTTCGATCGTAAAGTGAAAAACTCGGTTCAGAGGCTTCAAAAAACGACTTCGCTCCAAGAGCTTTGTGATATTGCTGCCGAGGTGGTCAAGGCTACAACTGGATTTGCAAGGGTGATGATCTACAGATTCGACGAAGAATGGAATGGCAAGGTCATTTCCGAAAGTCTTGCCGAAGGCGAAGATTCCTATTTTGGGCATTGCTTTCCTGCCTCTGACATCCCAGCACAAGCCCGCGCTATTTTTCTTGAAAATTGGATTCGTATGATTCCTGATGTAAATTATAAACCTGTGAAAATCCTGCCGGAACAGACCCAGCAGTCAGCTCCGTTAGATCTAGGGAAGTCTTCCTTACGAAGCGTTTCCCCGGTACATATCGAGTATTTAAAAAATATGAAAGTTGGATCGACGCTGACCATTTCCCTTAAAGATGAAGACAAACTTTGGGGAATCATCGCCTGTCACCATCCAAGCGCACTTTTTGTCGAGCATGAAGACCGATTGGCATGTCAGCTTTTTGGCCAACTCGTTTCCTCGCAAATTCGTGTAAAAATCGAAAGAGAAGAATCGGCTCAGAAAGTCCGCTTGAAAGCCGTTCATGCACGACTCCTAGAATTTATGGGAAGTGCGGACGATCTTGTCGAGGGTCTAGTTAAGTTCAGTCCTAACATTTTGGACATTGCTTCTGCTGAAGGGGCTGCCGCTGCTATTTACTTTGAAGGGCAGTGGACGCTCGTTGGGAAAACGCCGACGCTTCAACAAATCGAAGAAATCGTCGATTTCCTGCGGCGATTCCACGCTGGAAAGTCTCTGTTTGTAACGGATTGCCTACCTAAGATTTTTCCTAACGCTCGCGCGTTCAAGACAATTGCAAGTGGACTGCTTGCGCTGGCCATTCCTAAATCAGAGCGAAATTACCTTTTGTGGTTTCGGCCTGAAGTTATAAGCACTATCACTTGGGCTGGAAACCCAAGAAAGTCCATGGAGCTTAAAAATGACACTCTTCGCTTGCACCCAAGGAAATCTTTTGAAGCTTGGCGTGAGGTTGTGACGGACCGTTCTCTCCCTTGGGGCGCTGTCGAAATCGAGGCGGTCCAAGAACTTCGAAACTCCATCTTAGGGATAGATTTACAGAGACAATTTTTCAAAGAGCAAAGAGCTCGAGCCGAAGCTGAAAAGTTAAGTCGTGAGAAAGAAGACATCATTGCCATGGTTTCTCATGATTTGAAAAACCCCCTTGGTTCCATTAAACTGAGCCTAGGACTTTTGCAAAAGTCAGTAGAACAGGGCGATTTAAACTCTTTCCGAGGGGGATTGAAGCGCACCAAAGATTCAGTTTTACGAATGGAGCGGCTCATTCATGATTTACTGGACGTGGCAAAAATTGACTCCGGAAAATTCACGCTGGAGTGTGAAGCCCAAGACGTTCAGACCCTAGTTACTGAAGTTGTCGATATGTTGCAACCACTTGCCTTAGAGAAAAACATCAAACTCCAGGGACGGGGCCTGCCAGACAATTGCCGTGCGAGCTGTGAGAGGGATCGAGTGTTACAGGTCCTTTCAAATCTTGTTGGTAACTCTCTTAAATTTTCTCCACCCGGGAGTGTTGTAGAGGTGTCAGTCGATGCTTGTGAAAAAAATGTGAAGTTCTCAGTTTCTGATATGGGGCCTGGAATTGCACCTGATGTCGTTGGAAAAATTTTTGATCGGTTTTGGCAGGCAGAGCAGACTCAGCGTTTAGGAACGGGTCTTGGTCTTTCTATCGCCCGGGGAATCGTGGAGGCTCATGGCGGAAAAATCTGGGTAGAAAGTGAACTTGGCAAAGGTGCAACTTTTTATTTCACACTTCCTGTTGCAAAGTAACGGGCACCTTTTTCTGGATTTGTTTTCTCCCGAAGAACAATACGCCCAAAGCCAAAGATGATGTTGTAGTAATAATAGCAACAACAGGAAACATCTCTTTGATTCCCAAAATTCCTACAGCTGATGAGGCAACGGCTCCGGTTCCCATTTGTAAAAACCCCATGAGAGCCGACGCCCTCCCGGCATTTTTTGAAAATGGTGCGAGGGCAAGCGCTCCAGCATTAGGATTCATGATTCCAAAACACGACATATAAACAAAAAACATCGCAACAGTTCCAATCAGACCAAACCACCCACTGGCTGTTCCCGCCAAAAAGATGAGAGCAACGACAACTTGTCCAATCAATCCCGCTGCCATGAGCTGCTCGTTAGTCCAAGTTCGCAAGAAAAAAACATTGCATTGACTAGATCCAATAAACCCAGCTGCAATCGTCGCAAAAATCCAGCCGTAAGTCTGAGCACTCACGCCAAACGTTCCCAAAAAAATGATGGTGGATCCAGCGAGGTAAACAAACAGCCCGGAGAACGCAACCGCTGCAGCAAAGACATAAGTATAAAATTGAGGATGCTTCAAAATCTCAAAAAAATTACCAAGAATCGGCATCACACGTAAAGAAACCGACGGATCAGGCTTGTGACTCTCTTTAAGAAAAACAACGATCGCTAAAAATAGCAAGCTTGCCATAAGAGCAAGAGTCAGAAATATCGCTCGCCACCCAAACGCCACCGACAGATAACCTCCGACGGTGGGAGCAAGAAGAGGAGACGCTCCTAAAATCAGGATTAACAACGAGTATACTTTAGCACTTTCTTTGATTGTGAACAGATCACGAACCATCGCCATCGAAGTTACACCAGCCGCACATCCTCCAAGAGCTTGGATGAACCGCCACAACATGAGGCCTCTTGTCCCGTGAGATAAAAGACATGCCAGAGATGCCAATATATAGATAAAAAGCCCAGCGAAGAGCGGCGGCTTTCGTCCGTATCTGTCTAACAGAGGGCCGTAAAAAAGTTGTCCAAATGAGAGTCCTATAAAATAACTTGAAAGCGAGAGTGAAACGTCTGCGACAGTCGTTTGAAAATCATGAGCAATGGACGGAAACGCAGGAAGATACATGTCTATCGAGAAAGGACTTAGCGCAGTCATGCAGCCCAAAACGAAAATTAAAATAGTTTTTTGTGATTTTTCCATCGCTCACATTATTGGTTCTTCGTCAATAAGACAACATTTGACCGATCAAGATTGAGTTCATGGTGTTAAACTGATCCCAGACGCTGGTGATGACTTGACACCACAATCTTGTTGATCCGTCGCGCAACTCTCAACTTACGAACAAATCTCCACAAGTCGCACAAAAAAATCTGGCATCACCTTTGCTCAAGTTCGAATTAGAGTATTCATCAAAAAACCCTTTAGAAGTTGAGGAGACTGATAAAATGGGAATGCATCAAAACAAAATCAAGCATCCTGGTCTGATCGCGTTGATCGTCTGCGCGATGAGTTCCGGAAGTGCTTTTGGAGTTGTTCCAAGCAACACCGAAAATTCAGGGCCGGACCAATCCGTTTCTGCACCAGTGTTCGAAGACACCTCGTTCACACTCGGAAAAGGCAACGGCGGCGGTGGTGGTAACCACAACGGTGGCGGCGGCGGTGGTGGTGGTAACCACAACGGCGGCGGCGGAGGCGGCGGCATGAAACCTCCTGGCGGCGGTGGTGGTGGAAACCATAACGGCGGCGGTGGAGGCGGCGGCATGAAACCTCCTGGCGGCGGTGGTGGTGGAAACCATAACGGTGGCGGCGGAGGCGGCGGCATGAAACCTCCTGGCGGTGGTGGTGGAAACCACAACGGCGGCGGTGGAAACAACGCTGGTAAACCTGGAAAAAATCCCGGCGGCAATCAGGGTAACCACAACGGCGGTGGAAACAACGCTGGCAAACCTGGAAAAAATCCCGGCGGCAATCAGGGTAACCACAACGGCGGTGGAAACAACGCTGGTAAACCCGGAAAAAATCCCGGCGGCAATCAGGGTAACCACAACGGCGGTGGAAACAACGCTGGTAAGCCCGGAAAAAATCCTGGAGGCAATCAGGGTAACAACAACAATCCTGGGAAACCCGGAAAGAACCCTCAAAAACACCTGAAACATGATGGCAACAATGTTCCGCCTGTGCACGTTGCGAACATCAAAAAGTCTGAACAGAAAGTTCACGATAAGATGATGAAGCAAAAAAATGTGAAAGTCGTGGTTCAAAAGAACACGACGATTTACAATCAGAACTACAAAAATGTAGTTGTGAAAAAAGTGAAAGTGTTCGAGCGAAACCGTCACGAGCATCGCAAACACTACAGCCAAAACTGGGGACCTAGGTATCACTTCTGGGGATATCACTGGTACAGCCCTGTGATCGTCAATATTTCTACAGAGTTCTGGAATCCATGTTTTAACTACTTTTATACGGATTCAAACTCTTGGAACGATGATTACTATTCAAGCTGGTACGGCGACACCTATGCAAGTTACCCTGCTCTCAGACGGCCTTTCCGTCGTCCTTGGGTGTTCTATCCAAATGTGGCATTCCGCGATCTCACTTATGGCGTGAGCGTCTGGGAAGCTCCTCGCCAGATTACATTTCGTGAAGCGATGGATAACCTCACGGAAAATCTTGAGCAGCAGCTAAGCGAGCGCTACGGAACGAACATCGAGCTTTCGAGCAGTAGCGTTGTGATCGATCACTATCAGTTGATTGATTCTGCAGTTCTTGTCGACGGTATCGTATCTGTAGGTGATGACTCTTATCCTTACAAAGCTTACCTGAGCTTTACCGATCCAAACCAAGACATTGTATTTATCCCTTCGTCTAACGACGGAGATCCAAATCAGTACGACGTTGATCGATTAGACCAACTCAATAGCAGATTTGTGAATGACGGTGGAGATCTCGACGATCCACAAGATTAAATTTACATGATAAGGAAGGGAGCCAGAAAAATCTGGCTTCCTTTTTTAGTGCTTCAAACCCATGTTGTATTCGCCATCGTGATGAGGCATCTGATTGTAAAACATTTCATTTTCTCTTGCTTCCACTCTTAAGGGAGTTTTGTCAAAGAGCCGACCTGAATCTGCTCCTGTCTTGCGAACAAGAGATTCCTTTCGAGGTAACATTCGCGCTACCAAAGACATCAAAGCATTTGCAGTTTCTGGAAAGAAAGTGCCAAACCAAACTCGAACTTTCGCTGGGAGAGAAAGAATAACTTCCGTTCGCCCATTTTCAACTGCATCAAGAATTTTTTGAGCCGCTAAATCCGCAGAAATGGATAAAAGGGGCAAATTATCGGCAGTTGCAAACCACAAATATTCTCTTTCATGATCGCCCTTAAAAACCGCCTGAATCGGCGAGCCTGTGCGCATGACCGTTGGATACACTGTAGTGATGTGGATATTTTCCTGTGCGAGTTCAGCTCCAGCTCCTTGAGAGAATCCAGCTAAAGCAAATTTCGAGGTATCATAGGGAATCATGTGAGGAACAGCAACTTTTCCACCAAGAGAACAGATGTTGACAATGCGTCCTCCTCCTCGAGCCTTAAAATGACTTCGAATCCACTGAGTCGCCTCAATCACGGCATAGACGTGGAGGTTGATTTGGGCGTCGAAATCATCTCGAGTCATTGATCCAAGTCCGCCAACTAAAATCGAACCCGCATTATTTACCAAAACATCGATTCCATTCATCACTGTTTTTGCTTCACTGAGGCTTTGCCTCAAGGCTTGAGAATCAGTGATGTCGCAAACACTCAAATGAATTTTTGCAAGAGGGTAATAACTTAAAAGGATGCGACGTGCGCGCTGAAGTTCGGCCTCGTCGCGTGCAACGAGAGTCAGGTTGGCGCCGCGCTTGAGAAAGTGCCAGCTTAAAGAAAGTCCGAGGCCCCGAGAGCCGCCCGTAACGTAAATGTTTTTTCCGCGAAAGTTGTAAACCTGCTTCATCGAGGCCAGCATCAAACCAAGGGAACTCAGGGTCAAAGTTGTTTTCAGCAAAGGCGAATGAGTGCGTGAAGTGCCCAAAGCCAGCAAACCTGTGATGAACGAGAGTTCTTTTTTTAATGAATTATTCACGTGGTCCTCCCAATTCTTTAGGAAAAGAAGCATAAAAGATGCCATGTCCGGATTTGGGTCTGGATGGTTCTCGTGGTTTGGGATGGGACTTTCATTCCAGGCGCGGGGCAGAATTTCTCGAGCTGGAGCCTAATACTGTTGGTGAGTTTGATTCCGGCCAAAGCACTAATGGAGGTTGCGTAAAGCCTCCTTTGCCATAAAATCTAGATAAAAACAGTCCCCAGGGCCCTACGAGCAAGGTTTGGCGTCCGAAAGTCCGACCAACATTATCGTATACCAGTTTGTATTGCCTTTGGTATTTTCCAAATGTACGCTCGCCCCCGGGCCCGGGGGGACTCATGAAGACTTTGATTTTTTTCGCGATGATTTGGAAATTCTCACTTGCTGATGCCAGCGACCATCGATCTCACCATGCCCATGTTCACGGCAATGGCACGTTGGCTATCGCGTTTGAGGGTTCAAGTGGGAAAGTTGAGTTCAAAGCACCTGCTGAAAGTGTGGTTGGGTTTGAGCACAAGGCCAGTTCCAAAGCGGATCAAGCGGTTTTGGCGGAGACTCTTTCTAAATTCGAAAAAGACATTGCGAAATGGGTCCAGTTCGAAACCTCCTTAAGCTGTAAAATCAAAAAAGACCATGTTGCTATGGAGGCGGAAGGCAGCCACGCCGATTTTGTTGCAAACTACACGGTGGCGTGCTTGAAGCCCGTTCACGGAACTCGATTGATCATCGATTTTACCTCTTTTCCAAAACTTGCTGATCTTGACATAACTATCTTGATTGGAGATTTGCAAAAAACTGCGGAAGCGCAAAGGCGACCCATTACTGTAGAGTTGAAATGACCGAGGTTATCGATTTACAAAATGTGGAGTTTCGTTACCCGACCTCTCCTTCTCTGGTGATTCAGATTCCAAATCTGCAAATAAAAAAAGGGGAACGTGTTTTTCTATTTGGACCAAGTGGGTCTGGGAAGACAACTCTCCTTGAAATTTTGGCCGGAGTTCTTTGTCCTCAAAATGGTAGGGTCGGAATTTTAGATACCGATATTGCGAGGCTGTCTTCTTCGCAGCGAGATTTTTTTCGTGGCTCTCACCTTGGTTACATTTTCCAGAGCTTTAACTTGATCCCTTATTTAAGCGTAAAAGAAAATATTTTATTACCGGTACATCTCAATCTTGAACGAAAAGCGAGGCTTGCCGGCCGTAACCTAGATACCGAGGTGGATCGGATCTGTCAGCGGTTAGGGATTTTGGATTTGATCACACGACCTGTGACACAGTTGTCGGTCGGTCAACAGCAGAGAGTTGCCGTAGCAAGGGCTTTGTTAGGAGGACCAGGTCTCATCCTGGCTGACGAACCCACCTCTTCCCTGGATTATGATCACAGAGAGAAGTTCATTAAACTTCTTTTCGATGTCTGCGACGAGACCGGGACGACCGTTCTTTTTGTGAGTCATGACCGTAGTCTCGAAAAAATCTTCTCTCGATCTGTTTCTTTCATGGATATTAATAAGGCAAACCGATCATGATTTTCTTTACCCTTGCATTCAAGTCTCTCAAAAATCGCTTTTTCACAACGCTTCTAACGATCTTCTCTATTGGCCTAAGCACCGCGCTTCTGCTTTCGGTCGAGAGAACAAAACGCGCGACCGAAGAGGGGTTTACTCAGGCCATCAGCCAAACAGATCTTATCGTTGGTGCAAGAAGTGGCCCCGTTACCTTGATTTTATACACCGTCTTTAATATGGGAAGTGCCACAAACAACATCTCATGGAAGACTTACCAGGACATCAAAAACAATCCTGCTGTTGAATGGACAATTCCATACTCTCTGGGGGATGGTCATAGAGGATTTCGAGTTGTTGCAACCGACGAAAACTTTTACGAGCACTACCGTTTTCGAGATGCGCAAAAAGTGGAACTGAATGAGGGGGGCCCGGCCCTCGGAATATGGGACGTGGTTCTTGGGTCCGACGTGGCTCAGAAACTGAACTATAAACTTGGGGAGAAAATCGTGATCGCCCATGGCGTAACAAGAGGCCAAGGGATTCAGATGCACGACGATAAGCCTTTCCATGTCAGCGGAATTCTCAAACCAACTGGAACAGCTCTTGATCAGAGTCTTTACATTTCTCTCTACGGAATGGAAGCCATTCACATGGATTGGGTTAACGGAGCGGCTCCGACGAGAGAAAAAGCCAGGCCTCAAGATCAAATCACCAAAGAAAATATCAAGGTCGATCAAATCACCTCTTTTTTTCTGCGATCAAAATCTCGTATAGACACACTTCGGTTGCAAAGAGAGATTAACGATTACCAACAAGAACCATTGCTAGCAATCATCCCAGGTGTCACTCTTGGAGAACTCTGGCGCGGCTTGAGCCAAATTGATCAGGTTTTAAAGGTCATTTCGTGGATGGTCATCGGTGTAGGTCTTATGGCGATGCTAGTAGCGCTTTTAACGGGTCTTAATGAACGCCGTCGGGAGATGGCGATCCTACGAGCCCTCGGTGCAAGCCCGGGAAAAATCACGGCACTTTTAATTTTTGAGAGTGCATTACTGACATTGTGTGGGATGGCTCTAGGAGCGGCAGTAGAACTCTCAGGATTTTTTCTGTTGAGAGGGTGGCTTGAAAACCGGTTTGGGCTTTATTTGACAGGGTCTGTGTTTACATCAGTGGAAGTTTTTTACCTTCTGGTGACGTTCGTGCTTGGCTTTCTTATCGGACTAATCCCAGCACTCAAAGCCTCTCGCCTTGCACTTAAAGATGGCCTTTCAATTCGAGTGTAAGACAAGGGGATTTGCAATAATCTCATCGCATTGTTTCTTTGTGAGATGATTGTTACGCCTGCCTTGCATGCACAGAGATAAAAGGTTGGCTTCTGTTTCGTTGTTATGAGACCCCTCTAGAGTTAAAACGTGAGCCATTTCGTGAGCTAACGTCGAGTATTTCGCGTTCTTACAGTTAGCGTGGTATCCGGGGTTAAGGACTGAAACGGGCATCCAAACCGTATCGGCAAGTTCCGCTGGGAGTGCCGGCGCACTAGCATCTTTGAAATTGGCTTTAGAGAACGCCGTGCTCTCTTCCGGAGGAAAACCGGTTAATGAGAAACCCTCTACAAAAAATAGAGTCGGTTTACTCGTGGGAGACCAAGCTGCTGAAAAACCTCGGAGGCTTTGAGCATCTGTTGACACAATGTCTTTTTTCAAAATTGGATCTCCTGAAGATCCCGCAACTGTCGTATTAATTTGCCTAAACTTAACTCCACATTGCTCAAAAACTTTCGAAGCTTCATCGACTTGGGCTTTTACAGAGGACTCCGTCCAGTGGGAATTTGGTTGGATGACGACGTTGATATCAACGGAGTAGGGGAGGGGTTGTTGGGCCTGTGCGATCGTATTTAGAATGAAGATGAGGATTTTCATCGGGTTACGCTACAACGCTTCTCAATATTGAACAAGGTTTTGAGAACGCTATTGAACAGTTTGCATGGATCTTGCGTTGTTTAATTTGCGGAGGCCAACAATGAAATCAATCCTATCCCAACTCCTAGTATTGTCGATCCTTTTGACAGGTGTTAGCGTTCAGGCAAAGCACCGAAAACATAGACATTCTGTGGCTCATCACCACCATCACTCAAAGGGGCATGTGAGACATAGAGCCAAGAAACACATCTCGCAACTGCCACTTCAAGACTCCACCCATGATGCTGTTTGGGTTAAGGCGCTGGCGGCCTCAGAGGGGTCGAAAGTGGTTGGAAACTACCGGTCCCATGATGACCAATACGTTTACCTAGTCACAACGTCATCGGTAAATATCTTTAAGAGAGACGTGAAAGCGTACCAGCAGTTTAGAACTTTTCGTTTTGACCAACAACAAATCAGCGAGAAGTCCTCTGGGATCACCCATGCTGCTGTCTCGCCTGATGGACAGGTTTTTGCGGTTGCGTGGCCAAAACGATCCGCAGTTACGGGACAGGTTGTGCTTAACGTAGAGTCGTATGACATCAACGGCGCTTCTAAAACCCAGAATCACCAAGCGAATGTAAAAAACATCAATCGACTCTCGGTGGCGAATTCGGGAGATTTTGGAATCTAAGCTTTGAATCGATAGATTTGTTTATTGCCCTGGCGCAGGTTCACGAGAAGTCCTTGGTCCACACCACCGCGTAGAACCTTCCATGCCTGAGTTGACGACAAATTCAGTATTTCCATGGCTTGTGCCTTGGTAAAGTCGCTACCTGAAAATTTTTGCCGTAGCGATGATATGAGAAATAGCTGCCGATCCTGTAGGACCTCGAATAAGCTTTGGTCTGGGATTTTCACTCCAAATTTATTTCCGAGATAGAGTTTAAAGCCGCGGTCTTTTTCTAAAATTTCAAATCCAAGTTTTTGCGTTTTCGAGAATTCTCGCAATCTAAAGAGCACATTTTTGACTCGGCCAGGGCTTGAGTCGACATCATAGAATTCGCCTGGGTAAAGGAGTCTGAAAATTTGTCCTATTTTTAGAGGCCGATAAAGATCCCTACAAAAAAGGCCCATTAGCTTGTGCATTGCTTGCCCCACTGCCAGGCCCTCTGCACCCGTAATATCGCCACTGCCAAGATCGAGCAGATGGGGAGGGTTCACTTTGTCCAGAGGGTGAGTAAAAACAAACTCACCTATTTTCTTTACCTCTGGTCCAATCGCGGCACTCAGAACCATGTCTCTGTAATGTGAAAACGGAGTTCCATAGTACACTCGCGAAAGTCGACGGATGTCGTTTTGGCAATTGCCTTGGTAAAAGTCAGTATCGCGAATGCTGTCGAAATCATTGGCGTCCCAGGCGCGTCTGCGAAAACTTTCGTAGGTTGTGTCTGAGATCCTTGAAGGACTTGTAACACACTCAAGAAAAAAAGCGCGCTTTTCGATGAGAAACTGAGACCTTGAAGAGTTGAGGTTCGTCGGGGTCAGCCACTCGCGAGCCTTCTCAAACTCGCCCGAAGAGGTATACCTTTGAACTTGGAGTTCAGCGAGATTGGTTTTGAGAGTTTCGTAAGAGGTTCCGTCGAGTAAGGTTTTTAATTTTTGCGCGCATTCGTCTGCAAGATCGTACATTTCCTCAACGATAAGAGCCGCCAATAAATTGATCCTTCCTACGATAAGGTTATAGGGATCTCTCTCCGTTTTTAAAAAAGCCTCAAGCTTGGGTATTGATTCGTTATATTTCCAACCGCGAAATAACAAAAAACTCTGGTAGAGTAAAATTTTTGGATAATCCGCAACATTGAGAGATTCCAGTAAGATTTGTGCTTCGTCATAAGCACCAATCACATTTAAACCTGCTGCAAACTCCGCCGCTTCAGCAGGCTTAAATTCCCCACGCCACGGCTTTAACAGACTCAGCGACATATCCACAAGACCTGTCCTACGTAACATACAGGAAATTGTCGCAACATACTTACGAGGACAGTGCCGATCCACGAAAGTCCTTAACGCGTCTCTGGCGGCATCGATCTTTCCGTCGCGAATCAAGAGTTCAACGCTATCTAAGGTTTTCGCTTCTAGTTCCATATTTACTATTTTTTCTCCCCGTCAAAGGGTTGGCAGAGTGGAGCGGTAGGGCCAACGCACGCATCGTGATCGTTTGGCTCGATTTCAGGGCGGTTGTTTTTGTTGTGACGATAGCGAGATATTTCGTCATAGACCAGACGGCGCACTCGATTGATTTGTCCCATCGGCCGTAGATCAGGGTGGGTGTGCCATGGATTAAAGTTTAAATTTTCGCAAAATGCATTTCGTTCTGGAGTGTCAAAATCTTCCTGCCTTAAAATATCTAACCGGGCCACCTTGATGAACGGGGAAGAATGCTCGTCCCACTCAAGAGTCGGATTTTCAATGTACAGTTCTTTTTTGGGTTCGTTGTTAGGTTGAACGAAAACCTCGAAGCAGGCCTCGCGATCTCGCAGAGTTGCAACTAAAGACTCTCGCAGGAAGTTGGGGTTGTTTTGGTCAACCGCTGGCTGTCCTTCAAAATTGGCTGCACAAGGAGTAAACTTCATTCGCATAAAATGAGGTCCTAGCTTTGAAGGAACTGGAGTGAAGAAGGAGGTTGTAAGAACGTTGTCGATTTTAGCTTTTGCTTTGCTGACAATTCGCAAGTTCGTAAAGTTTTTGCCAAAATAAAAGAGCGTCGCCATTTTTCCGCTCATAAGAGCATGAAATAGGCGGAAATAATCTTCTGCATCTCGTGAGAAAAACCGAGGTGAGTTCATTGCTATGAAATCTTGGTGAGGCCCGTTAGCTGTCATAAGTTTAACCGCAAATCCACGAATGTCGGGAGTAGAATCCGGAGCTGTAAATCCCTTTGGATCCCCATTTGAAAAACGTATCCATGCTTTAATCGGTTCAGCACCTGGAGAAAAAACTCCGAGCTTTTGCTCAAGCTGACTTTCGACAACGCTCCAGTTTGCTTTCACGCAGCCGTGAGCCTTAGGATGAGCGTCTCGGTGAGCAACTTTGTCCGGCCCTTGATTTTGATCTACAATTCCTTTTGTCTGTTCGAGTATTTGCTGGGCTATTTCATCTTGTTCGGGGCCCCAGACCTCGCCTTGCTCAACGGGTGGATCTGCAAGTGAAGAAACGCTTCTCGGATGAGGGATAGGTTGGTCCCATATCAAATAAGAAACTCCAAAAAGGACGAGGGCGACTAACACAATTGGAGTTCTATTTTTTTTCAAGCTTCACCTCTTTTTGCAATTTTAGTGGTTCGATAAAAAGCGAAAGCGCCGCGATCATAACGAGATTCCAGTAACCGACCATCGAAAATGCCTCTAGCCCCAGGTGCATGAAAACGAGCGTGATGGCGACCCACTTACCAAATGGATGAACCAAAAGTAAAAAAGGAGCTACTAATTCTACGGCCCAAGCTGCATGACAAAAATAGGGGAGGACATTTTTTAACGGTTCCCAAAAAGGAGGCCATCTGCTGAAGGTTGCATGCACGAGAATTCGATAAAGCATGCTGCCGTCTCTCCAGTGAGCGTTATCGATGCGGGCCCAGGCCACGACGAAGTACATGATGCAGACATGCACCTGCATGAGCCTGACGGGATAAGCAGAAATCAACGGAGGGGTCTTTTGCATTTTCTTTTCTAAGTAGGAGTCGACGGCCCAAAAAGCTCCCGGCGTACTGAGCAAAATGTAGATCATAAAAGGCTTTATTACTTCAGCCCAACCCCAATACCCATAGTTGGCCCGAGAAAAAAACAGAGTGTGAAGGATCAGAGAAACCCAGCCTGCCGTCTTAGTAAAAAATCCGATCATAAAACAAAAACTAGAAATCAACATAAGGATAAAAAGTGTTTGGATGATTTCGTCATGTCCAACGAACTTTAGCAGATTGAAAGATTCGGCCGTCATTCTCCCAATAATGTAAGGGCTAGGCACTTCATCATAAAAGTTTTTTCCTGCGAGTCCTGAAGCGCCAAAAAGAAAAATTCTCTCCGGCCAAAGTTTAATGTACCCAGCAAAGAGCGAAAATCCAAAAGCGATTCGGCATAAGAACACGCCGTAGCTTTGAACTGGGTCAAAGAGCCATTCGTTCCATGAAAACTCACTCTTTTTATTTGCCACCGAGTAACTCCGGAAACTCGACGTTGGGAAACCATTTCGCCTCTAGGACTTTTCGATCTAGGCATGACCAAGCGAATTCTGCTCGCGAGTGCTGTCCCTCGTGTCCATTTTCAATATTGTACAGATTTTGCCACCATCTTATAGAAATCTCTTTTTTTGGACGCGGAATTTCGGGCGTCAAAAGGCGCTCACAGTAATAGTGTGCAAGCGCAGCCATCATATACTCACCCCTGGTTCCAGAAAATCCTGAATCTGATGGAGTACGGAAGTCTCGAACTGGAAGAGCTTGATAAACGTATCTTATCAGATCCTCGTCTTTAGCCCTTAGGTTCCAAAGGGGCGTGACATCTGTACAGTTGCCTTGAGTCGAATCTAGCATCTCAGGAGCCTCGGAACTTCCCGCATTTTTTACCTTGATTTCAACACAGTTACTTTTTGAATCAATAGGGGTAAATTCAGGAGCGCGAAATAGCGCAAGACCAGGCACAATGGTCACCGCATTAAGGGAGTTTACAGATCCTTGAATCAATGATGAGAGCATCGGCGCCTCACGCAAATTTGGCACCCAATCTAGAGCCGCAAAACCCAGTGTCGCAACGTAGATAAAAAATATGAGCTTTAAAAGTAGTTGCCTCATAGTGTAAGACTAAGAGACGTTGAAACGGTTGTCACTCTGCAAGGGAGAATTTATGAAAGCCAAAATTATTTTAATGTCATTTGCTTTTTGTTCGGTGGTGTCAGCAGCTGATTGGAGATTTACTTCGTCTTACGTTCTGTCTGGGGAATGCCACGATTATTTTATCAGCTCTGCACCCGGATTGGTACAGTTTGAACCAAAGGCTCCAGTCCCTTACGGACACGTTGGTCAAGGTCCCACCGATGATGGAGTTGGCGGCTGCCGTCTTTTTAAAAACCTTATGGAATGTCAAAGTCGACGAGGCCACTTTAAAGTGACTTCAGTTGATGGTCCAATTTTTCATTTTGGACCGACGGTTATTGATTTTTCGTGTCAGTAGGTTGCAACACTATCAGTTCTTCAACCCGCTCCAGAAATTCTGATCGAGGCTGAGAATCTGGAGTTGGTTTTTTGAACTTTTCAAGCAAATCTATGGTTTCACCAGTGCTTGGGATAAAAAATCGCATGTGGCTTGCAATTTTACTAAGCGTAAAAAGGGACATACTTTCGCAAAAGTCTTCTTCGGGACTCGATACGGAAGCCAGCGTTGGAAATTCGCTGCTTGAGATTGTATGATAAGCTTCAGAGGCAAACCCGCGTGGAGCCAGCTCCTCGTAAGTGCACCTTGCCGACAAACAAAGTTTGCTACGAAAAATGCGTAGGTCTTGATTTCGAAGCGTGCTGATCAAGGTTCCGTCGTGCGATATGTCTTCCCAACCGAATTCTTTCCAAAGAGCTGCAAGGTCGGGATATTGGGACCAAATGAGATGACCGGCCTCTCGTCCCAGCTGCCCAACGAGCGCCCCTGCGACGGTATCGATACCTGAGGACTCATCCGGTAAAATGTAGGGGAGATCTTTTTGGATTTCGTCTTTTTTCCCACCTTTAAAGAACTGCTGATCGTGAGAAGAAAAGTTGGTTTTAAAATCAACTCCTTTTCTAAAAACTGTCGCACGAAAGCCCACGAAGTTGAGGTCATCGCGGCGAGAGCTCCAAGCATCATCGGTAAACTCTTGGCCACGTTCTATATAAATCCGCTCCAGGCCACAGAGAATTTTTTTAAGGTAAGCAGGTGCGATTTTGTAGGCCTCTACCAGAGTCGACCGATAGACTTTCAGTGATGAGTCATAGTTCTCGCAGTTTTGCCGGCGCGTGTTTGATTCCTCCCCTTCGCTTCCTTCGATAAAGCCTGTCACGGGGCAAATCCGACTCACAATTTGAGCAGGGCAAGGATCCCCGGTTTCATCAGATTTCGCAGACTGGGCCAAGATCAAAGCTACGCCTATCACTAGGGGAATCGAGATCTTCATGATGCCACTCCTTGTTAGAAGAAAAACCCTACCAAAACCAAGGAGAGCTCACAAGAGGTCTAGTTGGTGTCTTGCAGCACAGGTTCTGGTCTCCGGATGCGCTGGGTTTAAACCGAAAAAGTTCAGTGGTATCAAGGCTATTTTTTTTATTTCTAGTTTTTCTTGGGGAGGTATCTCAGGCCTTCAGGCAATGCCCTAGAATCTGCCAGGCCTCGGGAGCTGTCACTATATCTACCCGGGGCGCTGCAAAAATTGCTATTAACGCTTTCAATGCCAATAAAAAAGATCTTGAGCAGAACATCATGTCTCATCCCGTCGTCGATCAGCTGGGCCTTCCGCTTTTCGACACTAACGGGCAGCCTCTTCGCGAGCCCAACACACTTGTAGACTTCAACTACACAACTCCTGCCAAATGCACACAAAAATACATTGCACGATTAAGTACCCAAGCTGCATTCATCGAGTGTCCCGGTCTACCGCCGATGGATGAAAATGGGGCCGTGGTTGTCTACTCCCATGGGGGAGTGCCAGACAGTTTGAAGCCGCGACGGACTGAAATGACCACCAGCAATTTCGAAATACGTAAAATTGATTTGCAGGTGCCAAAACCTCCCACTTGTGATGTCACGGGCCTTTGCAAAATATCGATTACAGCTCACCATCTTGAAGTCGAAGGAAATGTCGACATATCCACTTTTGATAAAAAAGGGAAAAAAATCCCGTGGAGCAATTCTCAGCGGGTTAAGCTGAGCCTTGATGATGTTGTTTACAACTTTACGACAAAGATTGATCCTCAGAGTGGGAAGCTTTCAGATTTGGTCCAAGTTGAGGATGAGAGTTCACGGGTGGTCATTCCTCCCCAATCCAACATGCTGACGATCGTTCCTCCGAATGGGAAAACCTTCGAAGATATCAGAAGAGCTGCGATGGAGACGTATTACGACAAAGTGCGATCGCTGTTGCCCGCAAATCAACGAGGACTCATGCCTGTTATTCGTGGGCCATCATCAGCAGCGGAAAAAAAGCGAGAGCGCATTATTAGCAAGTTGCCTGATTCGATCCTGCAGGATGCGCAAATACAGAACGAAGCCGGCCGGGCTTTTACAGCTTCTTTAGCAAAGTCTTACAATTTTCCAACACCTGGAGCCCTCAACTGGTTTGGCGGAATCGGGAACGGTGTGAACGCGCTTATGACAAACTCGAAATTCACAAAACAACTCGCTACTAAGGTTCGTTCCCAGCTCCATTTTCTCGATGAAAACGTAAATGCCGGTCTTGCTTACGTACCTTCAGCGATTGATTACTACTCGCAGCTTCCGGCGCCTGCCGCTCAAGACATCATCCTTGCCGAAGAGGCAGGCGATTCTCTTCGGCAAGCCCAAGAACATCTCGCTCAGCTTAAGACTCAGAATGCAGGAACATCAGCCGTCGCACAGGCTCAGGCCGCCGTTGATCGCGCGCAGAAAAAATCAGATGAGATGCAGACAAGATTAACGACGGCGTTTTCGCAAATCAATTTGAATGTGGTGGCTCAACGAGCTGAGCACGTCAATGGCGCTGTTCAGCTTAACCTCGGAACTTTGCAGAGTTGCGTGCCTCGCTTGAATAACGCTGCCGACGGAGCTCTTCCGGAAAATGATGATTTTGACATTTCGGCACTCGTCGGCCTTGATCTGATCAACACGCATTTGAGAAACTTAACAAACGCTGGGAAACTTAATTTTTGCACACAACCCGACGAGCAGCTCAATTGCTCCAAGGGGCATGAGTTAAAGTTCCAACAGCCGCCGCGACTTGAGTGGAATGCTGAACAGAAATCTCTCCAGATTGTGATCGACGAAGCGACGGCAGACTCCTACTCCTTCTCCGCGAGAACCAATGTGGAACCTCAGGTCTGCCATGGGGGGCATGTGTGTTTTGTGTCAAAAAATACGGATGTCAAAGCAAGGAACATGTTGGTTCGGATGCTCGGGTTTAACGAGGTTGTTGGTAAAGCGGTGGATACGGCGACGGCGCAGGTGAATGAATCGGGTGGGATTCCGGGGCCGCTGGGGATGAGCTTTAGGCGTGTGGGGGCTTCACAGAATGGCGTGCGTATGGATTGGAACTTCCCCTAACTGGAATAGTTGTGTGTGTTTCCTTTGTTTCGGACGCAAGGCTCTTCTGAATCGCTTTTGAAATCAATATTCTGAATTTGGCGTCCGGATTAAGAAAAACACACACAACTATACCAGTTCGTTTTAGTCAGCTCCGCTTGCTGAGCCCGCCGCTGCCCCCGCACCAGTAGCGCCGGCGGCGGGAACAAGACGACGCGCACCTTTAACCGCCGTTCCAGTAGCAATCGCTTTTGGAAGCTCCGTCACCGTCGCCAATATACCCTCCTCAGGCACTTTGACGATGCCGCCAACGAGGGCAAAATTGGGTGGCTCTACACTCTTTATCATGTAACGGCCGCGATTCCCTTCCTTAGTTGTCACCTCTAGCACGGTGAGGTGGCTATCCACTTCAACCTGAAGGGCGTCACCCTTTAATTCGGCGGGAAGAGTGAACTCAATCGGTTTTGCTGGGGTAGATAAAGTTGCGAGTCTAACAGTGCGTGGGCCTGAGATGAGGGCAGTTGTTGTTACTCCGCCTTCAGTTGCGGCGTAAAACGGAACTGCTTTAAAACCGTCTGGAGTCGCCCCGTAAGTGGCATCGGTCGTATATCCCCCCAAACCAGGAGTCTTGGTCGTCTGTTTAAGACGGGTGACACCCTTGAGGGGGACAACACTTGAGGGACCTGCAATTGAGAAACCCTCTTCAACCCCGTGGAGCTCGGTGGATGTATTGGCATTGAACACGGGGTTCATATTGTAATGAACCAAAATTCCTTGGCCATCTGCAATTTCGGCTTTAGAAATCTGGGCGGTTTGGACCCCCTTCACTAATTTAGGTTCAAAAAAACCCAAGGTCGTCCCTTTTTCTTTCCCGGCCCAACTAACGGTCTTTCGTACGACTTGGCCGCTCTTTCCAGCTTTTTCTTCAAGAGCTTTGATAACCCTAACAGCGTCATCAGAAAGGCCTGAGACAGCCTTCGCTGCCATGGTGGTATTTCCGGCTAGTGCCGACCTATTGCAAAGCAATGCAACACTTAAAAAAAAGAGTATTTTCATGAAGCTCTCCTATGTTTTGATCCTAGCATTTTTATGGATTGCAACACCAGGGAGTAGAAAAAAGCAGGACTAAGATCCATATTTTAAACCGGGTTGGGTGAAGATTCCTGAACAGAGAGGGTTGAATGTTAAAATAGATGAGCTAATGAACCTAAAAATTCGACCGATTTTTTTAATCGCAGCGTGGGTCCTAACCCAACATGAGTTCGCACGTGGCGAAAATTCCTTATTGGCCACCGCTTGGAATCAATTTGAAGCGGGACGGTTTTGTGGGCAAACAACAGAAAAAGACATCGTCGATGCGGGATTTTCTTGTTTTGACCGGAATAAGGACTTTCATCGCGGTTGGTACATGAATACGTCGTCGGATATTTTGCAGTGGCTGATTTTTGATGAAGCAGCTAAACGGCACTTAGAACAAACAAAATGTCTGAGAGATCGTCTTGTAGAAATTCATAAAAGTGAGGACGCTCAATTCAGTTGGACCACTATGCTTACGTCAGCCTGGTTAGGGTATAAAAAAGCACAGCTTTCTCTGGCGATCTGTGATCGATTTATTTTTTCTCCAGTCGCCCAACAAAACGCGCCTCCCTCCGAAGGAGCCATCGAGAAATACAAAGCGATTTGTCAGAACCCAGATAAAATGGAAGCCCTGCGGGGAGCGCGGGATATATTTAAACAAAATATTCCAGTTTTTGGATCCGATGAGGCTTTAGATTTTTTCGAAACTCATCGAAATAGTCTGGTTTCTGAAAAAACTGGAAAGCCGATTTCTGATAGAGAAATTCTTGAATCTGACTTTACAACGCTGGAGGCATTCCCAATTGATTTTGACAAAATACAGCCTGACCTAAAAAAACTACTGTGGAAGTCTTTAGGAGAAAAAGCGCTTGAGGCGTCTCGACTCTATAAGGCGCGCTCGCCAGATGGCTCTTTTAATCTTTCGAAAAAACAGCGCGATGACCTCTATGAAGCTGGAGTCGTAGCAGAAGTGATGCGAGACCGTAGTCTCATTCACCCAAACCAAGCCGGTGAGGTCACTCTCAAAAAAAAAGAGACGGTTTCCGCTGGTGCCGTTTGTATTTTGTCAAAGTATGAGCCGAACTTGAAAGCTGAAATAGCTGAGTTTATACTGTGGTCTCTTATCATAGGTGCGCCTTACATGAGGGTTGCCCAAGGCATCCGGCTTGCTGAAACTCTGTCAAGTTCCAAGCTTGCTCTCTCTGCCTTCGGTAGGGGGAGCACGGTTTTGCAATTGGTAAACGGGAGCGTCGAGGGCTTTAAAACCTGCGTTTTGCGAAGGGTCTCAAAGAAAGTAAAAAAAGCAGGTGAAACTCAGCTCACGATGGATGTTAAAGCTATCAAGGGTCTCACTAAGGATTACGGATACCAACCGTTTAACCTAGAAATTCCAACCCCCAAAACTTGTAAAAGTCTTGAGAATCCAAACTTTCTGGAAGATCAGCTCCACCAATCAGAATGTCTAAAAAATTTGGCCATCGTTGCAATCACGGTGGCCTTAGAAACAAGGTAGCTTACGGACTCGTCGTCAGAGTCACCTTCATAAGGTTCAGCCGATCATGATATATTCCACAGGCTCCCCCTTTGTCGTAGCAACTGAACGAAGCCCACAACGTCTTACCATCGGCCGATTGCCACTTTGCTGGGAAGTAAATGCTGTAGAACAGCCCCGAACTATTGCTCAGCCCGTTCAAACTTTAAGTGTAATCGACGGTTTGCCAAGGACCCCAAGGATTGGCGGATTCAAAAATTCCAACCTCACCAGGAAACGTATGTGTTCCAACGAGCAAGTAGCGTTTGAGGCCTGCGATGTATTGCAAGGTTGGCTGTCTAATGCCTGCTTTGTCTGTAAAAATGACTCGGCCTGAATTTGAGGAAGCCGTCCTCCAGTGAGGAGCTGAAGACGTTCCGTCAAACCATTGATAAGCAGCTTTGTCATTCCATTTTGCAGGGAGAACTCTGCCTAGGCGCACATCTGTAAAGCCTGAAGTGATGAAGTAGAGATAGCCTTCAGGTGCTCCCTCATTACCTTTACCAAAATTAACATAGGCAGTTGTTGACCAAGAGGCTTCGAATCCCTTTTGCCAAGTTTTTCCGTTGTCTCCTGAGCGCATGATAAGCCAAGTTCTGTTGGGTATGCCTGTGGGGTCCTGGTGAGAGAGTGAAGCAAATAGATAGTTTCCGGCAGAACCCATCGCCATGATTTTTCCCTTGCCGGTGCCAAGAGGTCCGCAACCCCCTGGCGACATGGGAGCCGCGTTAGGCGTGCCTGAGGTGAGGATCGCAGTTCCGTAGGACACCTTGCTTGGACATGTGATAATTCCGTCTCCCCACGCCGAAATCAAGTTGCCGGTGCCTACCCATGTGGTAGGCCAAATATCGCCGCCTTCTCCTCCAAACGTGTAGGTTGATGGGTCCCACTTGACACCTCTGATCGTTGAACTTAGCGGGTAAGGTGCGGCCGCAAATACAGAGCTGGTAAAATATGCGGCGGCGATGAATGTTAATAGTGTTTTCATTTTTCCTCCTTATGGAGGTTGATCGTAACACCTGAGAGTTTCGTCGCAACCGACAAAAGTCGAGCCGATAGCAGATCTCGTTTCTAAAACTTGCAACAGCAAACGAGGATAGTTGTTTAAATTATTCAGGCGATATCATTTCGCCTTTTTCGGAAATATGGAGTTCACATTCAACCGTTTCTTGAGTGGTTTTGTTTTCTATGATCACATGTTTCTCGCAGCGAATATGAACGCCAGTTTTGGTAACGACGTAATCTGTTGGATCCTCTTTTCTAAATGACTCTTTCACGTCTAAAGCGTTGTAGAGAGCCACAGCAGCGTCTCCTGAGACTGAGAGCCAAAATGGTTTTTGATTTTCGACTGTGACTAATCTGGCGACGCCCTTTGACGCCTTCGAGCCAAAAATTTCGTCGCCTCCGCTGCTATCCACTCCAGCAGCTTTGACAGAAGTTACTAAAAGACTGGCTACCAAAAATCCTATGAGTTTTTTCATTCACACCTCTCTATAGAGGGGTTTGTACAGGATTCTGGGCCGGCTAGGGAGATCAAATTAATTAATTTTGTAGCCCTAAGCTAAGATAAAATTAGCAACTTATTGCAGGAGCCCCGTTGTAACAAATCGTTGGTATCACTTCGTCTTCCACTGGCGATCGTTACAACTATCTAGGTAAAGATTTTTTTGTCTTAGAATTCCGCCAACGTGAGAAGGCAGTTACGATTCGAACCGTGGGCTTTTCTCAAACGGGAGCTCGCTCCTATACGACATTTGCCAGTGCGTATGCAGCAGCTCAAAGCGGAGACCATATCATTTTGGATGATGGCGTTTATCCTGGGACTATCAACCTTGATCGAAATTTTGCGATCGATAACCCCGTTGTTATTCGCTCTCGCAGAATGGTGAATGCAATGACTCCGGGATCGATTTTTAGTGGAGCGATTGCCGTAAAAGGGACTGGGCATTGGCTTTACCAGGTTAAACTTACATTGAGCGAGCACCGGCTTGATCGGTATCAAATTTCTATTAATAGCAGTTACTTTACTCTCACTAATTCGTGGCTTGCTGATGATGGAAGTCATAGTGCCTCTTCAATTTTCATCCCAGCAGATGGAGCAGTTCACCATATTTGGATTGGGTGGAATCGGATGACGGCACGAGATTTAGAGCATGTCGGCTCTGAGGGGATCTTTCTAAAATTACCAAATGGACTGTTGACTGCGACCAATGCTGCTCACCATCTGTATATTTATAGAAATTTTTTCCAAGATAAAGTTGAGTCTTACGAGAGTCCTGAGAGTCACACGATTTATTTTGGTGATAGTCACATCACCCAATGGGATAAAGACCAGGGAGCTTTGACAGAGACTTACATCGAAGAAAATTATCTACCGGCAAGCAGTCGTAAAACTCGAGCTATCTATCTCAAGCGTGCCTGCAACCTCATGCGAAATAACGTTCTTGCAAAAGGCAATTTTGGATTTCGTCATGGAATGGGAGGAAAAATCTGGGGCAATCGTTTAGGTAGCGCGACCCGCTTTATCGTCAACGATGGAATGCAGAGGCTGTTTAACGATATCCGAGGAAATGTGTTCAAGTCTTCACTTTTACTTTCTCCTGGAATCATTCGTACGCCAGGCCATACTCCAGGAATTCACGGAGCTACTGACTATGCCCTTCTGGTAGGGAATGTCGGGCCAGTTGTCGTTGGTTACCTGGCAGACAATTATGTAGTTAGCAATGACTACAATGGTGTTATCGATCACCTTAGAGTTTACGCTCACAAAGGCGCTATCGATACAACTTCATTTCGTGAAAACATCGATATGAAGACATTAACTATAAACTCTGGGAACCCTTTAAATTACGAAATTCCAGAAACTATTCCAGAAACTTTCGGAGATACCGACGTAGGTTTCGCAGTTCCCCAACAAGGGCTTTAAAAATAGGGGCACTGTCAAAAAGTTTGACAGTGCCTTTCCTCGGCATGATTCCTGCAAAATCTCAGAGCGGTCTACCCGGTTCTACCCGGGTAGTGTACGACAAATCATCTGGTCGTTGATATAACACTTAGGACCCACAATTTACTCTGAGGTATTTATGAAAATTGTTTTTTCGGTTCTAATGGTGTTTTTCGGATTTCAATCTCTAATATGGGGAAGCTCTTTTCCAGAGAGACCTCTTTATATCCTTCAGGATGATCGGCCCTATCTTGTAACTCCTTTAAAATCTAGACTGCGTGCTGTGGGGCTTTATGCTTACGTCCTTATTCCCATGGTTTCTAGCGGCGGCAACCAAGATGAGATACTGAAAGAGCGTATCCGCAAATGTATGAAAAAGCACTGTACTGCCGAAACGAATGATTTATACATCTATCCGCGTTCTCAGTTCTTGCTTGAAGTCGTTAACGAAAAACTGCAACGAGTAGCTCTTCTTCCTTTGTATGAAAGCGGCGTTGTCTTCAGACCTTATCACAATCTCGATACGGAAGACGGTCGTTCCTATTTTAACCGGGGAACCTACTTCGGAGATTATTTCGAAGATCTCGGAGATCGCCTTGCTATTTCAACAGATGGAGATCAGGGACGCATTGAGATTAGGCCCTGCTTTGCAAAAGCGACTCGTCTTGCTACTCCAGCGTCTGACTATTGCCCTGGCTGGTCCTTCATTGCCGCAACTCTCACAAGCCAGGCCAAAACTTCAAAGGTTTTCCGATTAAGCGTCAACGACAGTCGTCGGGATTTTGGCTGGTCTACAATTACAAGAACTCACCTTGATCCTTGGACAACCGTCTCGCCACTGCAGAATGATTGGGGCACCTCGAAAGAGTCGCTCGAAAATGGAATTCCAGCGGACATCGAGCTTTTGGGGGCATCGGTAGATTTGAAAACTATGAAGTACAAAGATTTTGATTTTAGAACTGGCCAGTCCCGCGAGGTCACGTTTCGCTTTCCCGGCAAGTGCCGAACAGGATGTGGTCCAGCGATCCTGTGGGGGTTGACGCCACCTTTTCAATTGAGAGATCGCCAAGTGGTCTACAGCATGACTTTTAATGCTGATCGTCTTTATCGAGAACAGAACCGCTGTGTTATGGGCGAGGCCGCAAACTTTCACATTCAGACTCTGGATGTAAAGACGGGAGAAGATATTTCCGAGAGTTATCCTCCTGTCGCTTCGGATATTGAAACTATAAAAAATAAAATTCTCAAATACAGCGGCAAGATCCCCGATTGGGACAACTGCGATATCACCAACTCATTTTATTTTCGAAGCCCCATGAACTTTTTCCTTACCTTCAGAGATGAGGGAACTTACATTCCCACTGAGAGTTTAGAACCGCTGGTAACAATCTATGAGGATGGAACATCCTCGCTCCGTTGGCATTGAGAAAAAGTATTGCGGTATGGGTTTCTACGATCTAAAATAAAATGATGATTTCATTTTTATTTTTTGCATCCGTATTCGCCCATGCCGAAACAAGACTTAAATTCACAAAACCTGATGATAAACCGATTCCGAAAATTCTCTCCGACAGGCGTGAAAACCTCGAAAAACAGCAGCGTGATGCGGATAAAAAGTTGAAAAAAATGGATCCCTCGCTCAAGGGCATAAACCTCACGGTGGCTTGGATCGATCTTAATGACGATAAGATTGAAGATCTTTGTGCTTCATTTGCCTCATTCGCTCTTTTTGGAAATACGGGCGGCTCTCTATTTTGCTATGTTGGCAAAGGCTCCGGCGATTTTACGGAGGTCATCTCTGGGGTTATTGCCGCGCCGGAAGTTGTGGTGCTGCCGGGTAGCAGAACCAATGGTTATCTGGATTTGAGTTTTGGAGGGCCGGGGATTACGCCTCCGAGAGTTTTGAAGTGGAATGGGCGTGGGTATTTCTGACCACTGGTCATAAGCCCTCCCTCGGGCCGCAAGGGGTCAGCTACTACGAGTTTTTTTATTTTTTAGGAAGGGGAATTTGCTTGACTGACTTTTCGTGTTTGGAGAAGCAGCTTCCAAGAACTCGTCAAAGCTAAAACAGGTAATGCATGACGGAACAGGAAAATGTTTCAAGACTCGGCTAAACCAACGAAGCTTGCTGCCTCTAAATAAAACATGAAGTTCTGGAAAATAAATAGGTAAGTAATGGTTTAACAGACTATGTTGCAATTTGGTTTTCTTAGACAGATTTGGGAGTGGGTTTTTGAAAGTTCTTGGAGGTGATTAAATCCAGCTAAAGCTGGTTCTGTCATAACTTGCACCTGATTCTGTTTTAAAAGATGTAGCATGACAGCGGCATCTTTAGGATCATTTTTGTCCCACGAATTATGAAGAGCCTCGCGAGTTCGCGCTAAAGCTAGGGTGGAAATACCAAGGACAGTAAAACCACTGGATTTAAAATAATGAACAAAGTTTCTATGAAAGCTACAAGTCGGCTCAAGCCCGATATCAACAGGTATGTTGTGGGACTGCAGTTTCTCTTTAAGCAGTAAAAAATCGGAGCGTCGATTCTTGATCCTGACTTTTTCTTTTTTGCCATCAGGTTGTTCAATAAACGAACGATGGCGAATTTGATTTAAAGCCAATCTCAGCAAAAGCCTTTGAGATTTTTCTCGGTAAAAAACAGGTGCCTTCAATTCCACCAAAAACGTCCCCAGAAGACTGGGGGATTTACGAAGGAGATTACCAAACCTCTTCCATTGGTTTGCTAAGAGTCACTGTAGAAAATCAAAAATTAATCCTCAGAATTCCCGACCTGGATTTTGAAACCGAACTGAAGCAATTTGGCGGACCTCTTTTTATATGGTCAAGTCTACCTAGGGTTTGGCTCGAGCGAGAAAATATAGCCGAAGGAGCGTATGCTGCAAACCCTGTCTTTTCATCATCCTTTGTTAAAAAGCCAGGATCTGCAGATTTGAAGACAGATCTTTTAGTAACTCGACTGGCTGTTGGTGTGCGAAAGTAAACGAGTCAATCGATCAGTTGCGAATAAAATCGAGGCATGGTACTTCGCTTCTCATATGAATATGAATGGTGCGATCGAATTCTATCAAGAAGGATCCTTTTTGTGCTTAGATGGCCCTGCTAAAAAGGCTGGATTGTCTCACTCCAACATGAAGGTTTGCCTCACCTGTCGGGACCCTGAGTTTTTGAAAAATCTCATTGCCAAAGTTGCTCAAGACGAAGAGTGTTACTGGGTTAAGATGTCGACAAAATCGAGAGATGGAATGTATCTTGGACGTTGTTTTAGAGAATCCGTAGAGTCTTGGGATGGAATTGCATTGGAGGATCAATGAAATATGGGATTTCAATCTTTTTATTATTAGGGACTCTAGGCTGTATCTCGATTTCAACACCTTCGAAAGCATCGGCCATTCATCACGAGTTGATTCCGCGGGTAGATCAAGAAAACGGCAAAGTAGAAATCTATTTTGCCGAGCCTACAGCGGTAACGAAAAAGATGTCAGCAGTGGTTTACATCCATGGAGTTCAACGCAATGAGAGACCGGGCGCCGTAAACCTAGCAAATGGTGGAGTTTTAGATTTGACTGCCAAAATGGGATATCTTGCCGTAGCTATGTCTATGCCAGGATACGGAGGATCCTGGGGCGAGGCCGACTTTTGTGGCAAAGGGTCGCAAATGGCGCTCCGATCTGTACTTGCCTATCTAAGGCGTCGCGCAGATGTCGATCCTCAACGGATTGCAGTTTCTGGAATTAGCTGTGGAGCCATTGTCGGTGCTATGGTCGCTGACAAAGACGACGTGGCCCTCATGGTTCTAGTCTCCGGAGTTTATGATTTTCAAGACATGTACAAAAAGTGGCATTCACCCGATTGGCCACTTGAGCCCCAGGTGATGAACTATATCGACACCGTCGTAGCCAAAGATGGTGGATCGGAAAGTGCTAGCAAGTTTCGCTCGGCCCTTCCGAATGCAAAAAATTTTAAAATGCCGATCTTGTTAGTTGCTGGCGGAAAAGATCGAATTGTGGATTGGGAGCAAAGTCGCAATCTTGCAGACGCATTAAAGTCTCAGGGGCGTTCGGTTGAATTGATGTTGAATCCCGATGGCCAGCATATGATTGAGTACGATGAATGGGCTAACCTTGTGGATAAGTTTATGCACAAGGTTTTAAAGAACTGATTGACGGAATGAAAATCGAACGACTCGATATAGGTCAAACAGTGGCACCTAAAACTATAACGATTTACTTTTTAGTTATTTCTTTCTTAGGAGGTTGTGCTTCAGTCCGCACTCTTTCGCGATCTCCTGCAGAAGCCAACGCCGCTTGCATGTTGAGCATCGAGGAAGAAAATTCTTTACTTTCCCTCGACTATAAGGCGTTTGATCAAAATTTACCTAGCGGAGGTTTTCGCTCTCTTTCTAGTCGAGGTTGCTGTCGAGAAGCGGCTCAGCTAGTTGCTAAATATCGTGTGCAGCATGCTAAAACTTTAAAGCCATTTGATTCTTGTGTTCTCGCATTTCACGCGGGTCAACTTTTCACAAAGGCTGGCGATAAAGAATTGGGGCTCGAGATGGTAAGGCAGGCTATAGATCCGGCGTACGCAGATGATCCTAAAGACACTTGGAATCTTTTCGTCCGAGGCACGATCGCTTTCTTAGAGAATGATATGTCGACTCTTAGATCCATACACGCTCAGTACAGTGAACTACGTGAAACAAATAAGAGTTTGCCATATGGTATGGATGCTATTGAGCATCTTATGGATAGTGCTCAAAAGGGCGAAGGCTACGGAACTTGCGAATCCACGGATGAACAATAGCGTGCAGAGGTTATGAAAAAATGTAAGGTAGTGACTAAAGGTTGGTCACTGCGCCTGATCGGCTCCGTTCCGCAATCAAGATGTCAGCCCAGGGAAATTGATCCTAGGATGGCATAATTCATGCTCTGAAAAAAGGCTAAAAGAGGATGAGTGTCTGGTGAATCTTCGCATTTTGTTTTTACAAATTTTGTCTATTCTCAGTCTTTTTTGTCACAGCAAGATCGCTTTGGCAGAGAACGGAAGTAGAGTTGCTCCAAGTTACAATTATAACGCGATGGCGGCATTTTTAAAAACCATTAAAGAACAAAATAACCTCCCAGAGAGACCTGTCGAAAATTTTCAAATGACCGTATCGCCGAAACCGCTTCCTCAAGATGTAAAAGATATTTTTATGAACCTCGAGCTTCAGATCTTTGGAACTCAGAACTTAGTTAGGCTACAAAGCTGCAGCGATTGTGAGTTTATTACCGATTACGCAACAAAAACAGTTTTTGCCCGCTATGAAGCCATCGCTCAGATTAAAAACAGCTACAGTCCCGCAGCCGCAAGTCTCATTCTGAAGTTTGTTTTTGCTCACGAACTTTCTCATCTGGTTCACGAAGCATCTATTGGTAAAGACCGGTTTAACCTAACTCTTAATGGAAACATCTCCCTTTATGGATCATTCATTTTTAACAATAATGAAGAAGCTCAAGCCGCTCTTCAGCTCATTAAGAAAAGTCATTCAGAAGTGGATGCTTACGCGCTAGTCGTTTTGCGGCAATCCTTGGACGTCATTCCGTCGGCTCTAATAACTTACTCTGAAGACGCTATTAGGGACGAAAAACTTAAGGGAGACGCGCAAGATAAGGTTAGAGTTACCGATATGCAATACCGTTTAGATCAAATGAAGGCAATTATAACAGAACTTTGGCCAACGAAATAGCGTCAGCGAAACTCTTGGAGACCTAGATGAGGCGATCAATTTCATATGTGCTCATGATTGGCCTAACGGCGCTTGCCCAGTTTTCAGTCGCCACGGAAAATCTAACGATTCAGTCGAATAAAGTGAGTATCTCTGAACAACCTTCTAGGTTATCAGTAGAGGACCTTTTATCACTGGTGAAAAAAAAATCAGAACGAAACTCCTCTTCGATGATCACTTGTGCGGAAATAGCCGAGCTAAGGGGAGCGTTTCTCTGCGTACCTTTTTATCAAAAACAGATGAATGACATATTTCTTCGCGCCGGTATTTTTTGGGGAACTTTAAAGTCGTGGCCGCCAGGGACGTTAATAAAAGACACGGATCCGGTTCTCAAGGATCTCTTACAAATCGCAGACGGCCACAATCTGCCGGGCTCAGTTATTTTGAGTTTTTACGATAGGCTAAGGGCTGAAATGGATCATAACCTTTATGCCGAAAGCAGTGAAACGCATTTTTGGAAAGTTTTTTTATCTCATCCTCTTGTAAGATCGTTCAATGAAAATTTTTATGTCATTGCTGTGTCTGCTCAGCAGACATCGAATTATCGTGAGATCCTATCCCATGAAGTTCATCATGCGCAATATTTCTTAGATAAAATGTACAGTACTGTTGTGAATTCGTTCTGGACGACTCAAGTATCGGTGGACGATCGAAAGGCGATAGCTTCGATCCTAGGGGCCATTTACAGCTCTGAAAGTGAGGCAACTATGATCGACGAGTTTCAGGCTTACCTCCTTGAACTCGATGGTGATGAAGGTATTCTTGGTATCTTTTCACGGAAATGCGCGGAAGGCCTTAGAAGATCCCTTCGCGAGAGCAATATCAAGATTCTTGATTTGAAATAAGTTACCTCTTTGGCGGCACTTCCTGGACTCACAACTGATGAGATCCGAGTTTTTGTCTTACAGCCCGACGAGAGCTTCGGAGAGAACCTTGTCAACGCAAGTTCCACGAGACAAGACTTGAGCCGATGCCTTTGCTGCCGTTTCGGCATTCTGAGGCAGTGTTTCCTTTGCTGGAGCCGCGGCAGCTTTCGCCACAGGTGAAGTCCCGCCGAGAACGGTCGTGTCGGAAGATTGAAGAAGGGCTTCAATCTTCTGCTTCGCTTCGCTGGCATATTTTTTAACACTGTCTGGGGTTGCAGGTACGTTGGAGGTTTCCAATTGGCTTGAAGCGAAGGCTTTTTCTACATCAAGATTCGGGAACACTATTTTTTTATCAGAAAAAAGCCCAAAGATGGATTTCTTGTCCTCAAGAGATGGGAAAGGAGAGTTAAGGTATACGCCCACAGCATCAGGAAGTGCCTGATCGGGAACCTTGCCAGGGAGTTTTTGCAAAAGACTAAACCGCCAACCATCTAGCTTAGAGTTTTGTGCTAGCACTTTTTTCAAAAGGCCCATTTCTTCGGGCGAGGAAATATTTTTTAAATTTATGAGATATCGGATTCGATCTCGTTCCTCGACGAAAGGCTTATCGAGGAGCCCGATCAGCGTCGTTTTAGTTTTCGGTGACATCGAAGTTTGGAATTTATTTGTCAAATCTGCTAGAAAAACGGTGTTTAAATCTGTAGCTTCCTTTGAAAGCCGATCGACAACCGTTTCGAAGGTTTTAGCTAACTCATTCCTTCGCGGTTCAAGCGCTTTCATGAGAGCAGAAAAATTGTCTTCATCACCGAAACCATTGTACGAGTCTTTCAAGAGATCGAACAGCAGATTCTCTATCGTTTTTGGTGAGAGATTTTGCACCTGAGGTATGACCTTTTCCAAAATGTCATATTTTTTTACGGCAGCAACAGACAAAACTTTTTCAATGGTAGTAGGGGACGAGTCCGAAGCTAAAATGACGGAAGCTGTGGTGTTGATATTTCCTGCGTCAGCCTGGCTCAAGGCAAAATCTGCGGGAAGAGATCCCATAATTTTCTTCATGCCAACGTCCCTGTCGTTAACGGAATAGATAATGCCATTATTCCATGTCTTTGGAAAATCTGAGTAAAAGTACTTCCTTGTTTCTAATGGAGCACTATCGAGGTTCGAGTAGACTCCTAGGTATAACGACTGGTAGTCTTTCAGCGGCATCTGTTGGCTTTTCGCCGCTTCGAGAAGCCAGTCCGAGTTTTTGACAAAGTCCATATTGAGAGACCTGCCGTGAGACCAATCAGATGAACTCTTATTCATCTTAAATAAGAACTTAAGAGTCTCTGGATCTTTGGGCATATTTTTGAGTTGAGAAAGTCCCATCTGCACGTTGCTATGAATGAGATTGTCCAAATCCTTCAATCTCCTTTTGAGGCCAATTTGGGCTCCTAAATTGCTGCGATCGAGCTGGTTCAAAAGCGATCCTAGATAGTTTGCAGTCTTGATTCTTGTGAGGGGGTCCATGGATGGCGTTTTTAGATCCTTGACCAGGTTATTGATAAAATCGTTCGTCATGCTAACTATTGCGGGAGGAATTATTTTTTTGTCGAGTAGAGCTAATCTTTCGAAAACGCTGAAAAGTTCAGAGGTGTCTCGAGTTAGCGAACCTAGAGCGGTTCTAGAAGACGCGTGGAGATATCGTTTCACACTCTCTAAACTTTTTCGGAATGTTTCGACGTTGGCAGTGAGGATATCAGAGCCCTGAACATCGATGGCCTTTGGGATTGAGAAATCGGTTTTACTAAGTCTTTCTTTGTATGCAAAGTAAGCGTTAACCTCTTTGACGGTATGACGTTTGTTTGGATCCCTGAGTGAGTTTCCCATCTGTTCAAGGCCACGAGTCAGTAGCGTTTCTACTTCTTTTTGAGTGTGTGTAGGTTTAACTCCAGACGTCCGCTGAATTCGGTTCCAGTCGTAGAATGCTTGAACATTGGCGGCTCTATCATATGCATCCAGGTTAGTTTGTTGACTCGCCTTGAACAATCGTATCTCAGTATCTTTGATTTCCTTTTCGATATTTGGCGTCAGAGATCCTCGAAACGCCGCTAAAAGGTCTCCCGTCGAAGTGGGGTTTTGCCTTAACCGGGAAATAAACATATTCTCGATTTTGGAAACCATTCCTTTTTCGACCTCCGCTAGATTGGGTGGAAGAGGTTGACCGAGCTCCACCAGCGTCTTTTTTATATTTGCGTAGTTATTTAGGGCTACTTCGGCATTCTCGGCGCCAGGGTCGACTCTTGAAATGAGCGTTGTCAGTTGGGAAGAAGGACTGTTCGAAGGTAGTAAGAAGTCTGTTTTGTAAGGAACAACGATCTCTTTGTTACTAGTTCCTATAAGAACGATATTGTGTTTCTCTGCTAAATAGTTGCTGAAGTCCTCTGGTTTGTATCCCGCGGCCTCTGCTAGCTTTTTGAGTTTTTCGGTCTGTTTTTGTGAGAGGCTTGAAAGACCGAGAATCCTTTGCGTACTTTGAGGATTTATCGTTTCCGCGACAACCACCGGAGTTTCATTGTAGCCTGGACGAGAATATGAAGCCGCCACCGAAAAATCGTTGGTCGCATAGTGACCGTGACCTAGGCTACTGCCGTAAACAGATTGACCTGCTTCTTCGTTACTTTGGATGAAGTTTCCTCGCATTATTGACATGGCAGCGTCAATATTCGCGGTCCCGTGATAGAGAACTCCGTTTGCCGTGTATTTTTTGATAAAGTCTTTTATCGACATGAAGGGAAGATCCTTCACGAGATTCTCATCAAGAAGACCGGTTGGCGGTCCCAGAAAACTTGGAATTATTGGAGCGCCCTTATTTGCTTCGATCAATGAGGCATTCCCAAGAACATTTTGGGCGATGGAGGCGTCAAGCGTTCCTTCGCGAGCGCGGTAGAAACGGTTTGTTTCTCCAAATCTCGTATTCCTCACGGCTTTCCCAAACCTGAGAGCCATAGGGCCAACTCGATTGGGGTTATTTTCTAAGAATTGTCCGTAGGTCTTTACGTCTTTTTCCAAAGCCTCTTTACCAGCGTCGACCCTCAAAAATGGAAGCTCAAGTTCTCCACGTACAACCCTGAGGACCTGCTCGCCTTGATTTTGAGTTGGGTAGTAGTCAAAATAGCCGGCGATGATTTTTTCTGCGGCCCCTGGGTGCCCAGGTGGATCAACGAAGGTTCCAGTTTTTACGTCAAATGCGAACTTGTCATAAGAAGGGCCTCCATCTTCTGTCATCCAATGGAAGTGGTCTTCTTCCACAACATCACCAAAGGGGACGATGTTTCTTTCGATCGACGGCTTTTCTGTGTCGATGCGTTTTTTTGTAGCCACAGAATTCACGATATCTTCAACTTCACCTCTCACCTTGTTAGAGTCCTTGCCAAAAATGTGGAGATCGGTATCACTTCCTATTCCTTTCATTTCTGAAATCGGTCGATCTTTTGCCTCACTGGCAATTCTAGTTAGGGTCTCCTGATAGGAGACTCCAGCTTTTTCACCGTCATAGACCCTTTGATAAAGGGACCCGATCTCTGATCTTACGTCGCCGGCACTAGGAAGAAAGTTGACATCGAGCCCTGCAAATTTGGTTTTTAAGTAATCGAAAAATCTGACAACTTTGATTTGCCGACCGTTTGGTTCAACGATTGGAACCGTCATTCTCCGATACTCCGAAGCCATTGCTGCCTCAACAAGCTTCTTAGACTCTTCTATAACTTTAGGCGGGATTTGGGAGTAGGGGACTGTGCGATATTGCGGAGGTAGAAAATACGCGGGAAATTCTGATTGATCAAATGGTCCAGCTTGAGCTGAAAGCGCAAGAAATATCAATTCACAAACAATGGGTAAACGGCGCCACATCATTTTCGACGTATCGTCATCTTTAGGGTCAATCTAAAATGGTCTAGACATGTTTTATACCTAAAGTCCTAGAGAAGAACTCCGATGTCAGATGAAGGGAAAGGAAAACGTTTTGCCAAGTGTTAGGCTTAGGTCCAAGTCTCTTGTAAGTTGGATTTTGTCCCTCGTGATTGCTTTTGGCAATTGGGGGTCTGTCACGGCCGTTGCCTTTGCAAGTCCGATTTCTGAGGGACCAAGGTCCGCTGCGCTCAAATGCAGCAGTGAACGAAGTTGCCTTGAGACTATGAAGTTTCTCACAGCCAACTTGTCAATTCCTGAAGTTCGTAATCAAACTTTGCCAGAGTCAATCAAAGCCGTCGAAGCGTTTTTGAAAGCCAATGGAAAACTGAATCAAGATAGCCCCTTGGCCCGTTACCTCAAGCGGCTGAAAAACTATCAAGCCGTGATGAAAAATTTTGAAAGTTGTGGAGTCGATGTCAACGCAAACCCTTGGGCAAAAAACCTTATTTTTGCATTCAATCTAGCGACCCAAAAAAACTCTGATTGCGAGAATAAAGAAAGCAACGAAGAGTCCCTTAAAGATGCCTCACAGGCTGTCATTCTCTCTCAGATGGAAGACAAAATTCTTAATGAGACCCTCAATGACGCTACTGATTTTTTTTGGAATCTAAGTAAGAAATACGACAAGAGCTTGTCGGAAGGAAAACTTGTACCCTACGTGAAAGAGGTTTTGTGTCCCAAAATTGGAGCTGCAACCTGTGACTCAGAAACTGCTAGGCTCGTTTCTCAAAGATTGGAAGATCTAAAAAAGAAACCTATAGCTCCCGTGTCCGTATCCACGGCTACTAAAGAAATCAATGCCAGAATCGAACAGGCAAACACGAGCTTGAAAGACTATGCCAGTAAAAAAGCAAGCGGCACGAGCGCAGGCGCGGAGCAGGCCTATGATGTTTACAGACGAAACTACGCTTCGATCTTTACAACCAATGAGCTTTCATCGATGCTTGTAGAAACTGGGATGTCCACTATCGGAGAAGTTGTGCCGCCCAACAGTCAAGAGAAGAACCCCGCTTCTCATTCTCCCGTGTCAGAAAAAGTTTTTGCCAAGTCTATAAAGAGAGCGCGGAGTATCGCTGCAGACCAAATTAGTCAATTGCATTTAATGAGGAGAAATAAGCGTTTTGAAGAATCCGCCGGGGCAGGGGGCAAGACTTTTAGGCCAGCCGCGCGTTCAGAACTTGACCTGCAAAAGTTAGTTCGCACATCTCCTGTCGCGACAGCGAGAGTTTTACTGCAGAATCCCGATTGGACACAATCGCTATGCCACGCTCTTAAAACGATGCCCGAAAAATTCGATGCGAAAAATAATGAGAACTGGCACTCTCTTTTTATGTGGTCTGGAATTGGGCTTGCCGTCGCGGGCGTGGCACTCGCAGTTACAGGTGGCTGGCTTTTTGCTGGTGCAGGCGCAGTTGCACTTGCCTCAGCGCCATGGTACGTGGCTGCAACTCCAACAATATTTGCCGGTCTCAGCGTGGCGGCTGAAGGCGCCGACGCGGCCTTGAGCAGCTATGAAGCCGGAAAGGCCCACTCTCAACTCAATGAAACTTATCAGAGTCTTTTTTCGACGGGGTCAATGACTCCAGAACAAATCCAAGATTTGCAAACCGAGGTATCTCAAACGTTTACGGCTCTGAGTGGCGCAATCTCTGGAATGGTTTTTACAGCGGTCGACGCCTCGGTGATTCTCAAAGGAGTCAGCGAAGTGCAGCCACAAAATCAAAAGAAGTGGCTTCAAGGTGTTCGCCAAACCATCACGAGGTTATTTACCAATTCAAAAAGCCCTCTGGTTCAATCTGTGCTTCAAGGTTTAAGTGACGTAAAAACCGCACTTGGTAATAAAGCAGCCGAAAAGCTAGGGCCCTTCATGCAGCGAATTTTATTGGCTTCTGACAGCCTCAGAGAGAAGTTTCTTCTTAAACTTCACAACTATGCTCTCAAACACGATCAGAAAGATCTCTTGGCATTGATCGAAAGTGTCAATGCTTCAAAAGTTTGTAATTTTTAGAGGGACTTTAGAAAGTTCCCGCAAGCATAGGAT
>JBGATJ010000017.1:0-70831 GCA_044229295.1 Pseudobdellovibrionaceae bacterium | reverse complement strand
CGACCGAACCCACAAGAAAAAAACTCAAAGCGCGCCCGAATAGAAACACGAAAAGTCAGCCAAGCAAATTCCCCTTTCTAAAAAATAAAAAAACTCGTAGTAGCTGTCCCCTGGCTGTGGGTAGCAGTGGTCAACCGCAAGGTTGTCCACGCTATCCACGCCTTCGATCAACGCCGTGAAAGCTGCCGGAAATTCGTGGACAATAATATTGTCCACAATTTCCTTGGACAACCTACGGTTGCCCACAAGCATTCACAGGCGGACGGAAGCTACGACTATTTTTATATAAGGGGGAGGAGGGCTTATGGCCAGTGCGTGGGTCGCAACTCCAGCGCCGGAGTACGTTCTTTCCCCTCCCAAAATTGCGGTTGAGTTAGTTCCAGCAACAGCCTATAAGCTCTGTACGGAGCTCCTTTGAAGACAATCCTACTTCTTTATTCTTGCAAACACCTCAACTTCACTGACATTCCGCTTCTTATCCCCTACTCATCTTGGTTTGGTTTAAGTGGGAGAATTGATAGTACTGCGTGCTTAAAAACAATAAGCCAGCTTATGAAGGTTTTCTTTGAGCACGAACTCAAAGGTCAAAACGAAAAACTAGAAGATGTCCAACTTCCCACATGGTTAGAGCTTCATCGCATCGAAAATTAGCCACATTAAATCCAGACTTTTACCTTGCCTTAGCACCACGACGAAAGCGATAATTTCAAAAACATGTTGGGGGTAAAGAACTATGTCTGCTTACATCTACGATGCCGTCCGCACACCTCGCGGGCGAGGGAAATCCTCAGGCTCACTCTTTTCAACACGACCCGTGGAACTTGCAAAAACGGTTTTAGAGGCTGTCGTCCAGCGAAATTCATTTTCTACAGAGCATCTTGAAGACGTTATTTTCGGCTGTGTCACTCCTGTGGGAGAACAAGGAGCTGACATCGCAAAGCTGGCTTGTCAGTACGCCGGCTTTTCGAACAATGTCGCAGGTGTTCAGCTCAATCGCTTTTGCGCCTCTGGACTTGAAGCTGTCAATACGGCAGCGGCTCACATCATAGCGGGGATTAGCGATCTTGTGATTGCGGGCGGAGTGGAGTCAATGTCGCGAATTCCTTTGGGGAGCGATGGCGGAGCTTGGATGGCTGATCCTGATGTTGCATCCAAAACGATGTTTGTCCCTCAAGGAATTTCTGCAGACTTGATGGCTGAGCTTTATCACATTTCGCGAAGAGAGGCTGATCAGTTTGCACTTCAGTCTCAGAAAAAAGCCGCGTTGGCGTGGAAAGAAAATCGATTTCAAAAATCTATAGTGCCAGTCAAAGATCGCTTTGGATACGTGACTCTTGCTAAAGATGAATATCTTCGCCCCGAAACAACACTCGCGGACCTTGAGACTCTCAAACCGTCGTTTCAAGAGCTTGGCGAAAAATATGGATTTGACTCTATTGCCATCGCAAAGTACCCACAAGTGCAAAGCATCAACCACATTCACCACGCCGGCAACTCCTCAGGGATTGTCGACGGAGCGGCTGCGGTTCTTCTTGGGAATAAAGACATCGGGCTTAAACTCAACCTTAAGCCGCGCGCGAAAATTAGATCGATGGCTGTTGTTTCCACCGAGCCAACGGTCATGCTCACGGGTCCAGCTCCATCCACGCGCAAAGCGCTCAAGAAAGCGGGAATGAATCTTTCCGATATCGATCTTTTTGAAATCAACGAAGCGTTTGCAGGAGTTGTGATCCACGCCATGCGCGACCTTGAAATCGATGCTGAAAAAGTCAATGTCAATGGAGGGTCGATAGCCCTAGGGCATCCTCTTGGTGCTACCGGAGCTATGCTCATCGGAACTGTTCTTGATGAGCTGGAGCGCACAGATCGAAACACTGGACTTGTGACTTTGTGTGTGGGCGGCGGCATGGGTGTCGCAACAGTTATCGAACGCGTTTAACTTCGAGGAGGATCAAATGTTTCAACTCACCAAAGATTCTGACAATATTGTTACCTGGAACATTCATCGTAAAGACACGCCAATGAACGTGATCGACGACGCGTTCGCCGCGGCTTTCGAACAGGAGCTTGAAAAACTTCAAGGAATGAAGCCCATAGCAGGTCTTATTATCACTTCCGACAAACCGGAATTTGTGGCAGGTGCTGATCTGAATATTTTTTTAAAGCTCAAGTCGGTGCAAGAGGTAGATGCTATCATCGGGCGTCTTCAGCGCATGTTTCGAAAACTTGAAACCATTGGCTTTCCTGTCGTTGCTGCCATCAATGGCGTGGCTCTCGGAGGCGGCTTTGAAGTGTGCCTGGCTTGTCATTACCGTATTGCGATTGACTCTCCAAAGGGACTCATCGGTTTGCCAGAGGTGACGCTGGGGCTCCTTCCCGGCGCCGGCGGAACTCAACGGCTTCCGAGACTGATCGGTTTTGAAAAAGCTCTTCCTTTGATGACTCAAGGAGCCAAGCTCAAACCTGCCGAAGCACTCGCCGCTGGACTTATTCATGCTCTCGCCAAAGACACCACAGAGCTCCTACAAAAATCTCGGGAATGGATTTTATCAAAACCGGTGGCCCTGCAGCCTTGGGATCAGCCTAAATTCCGACCTCCTGGGGGAGACATTCAGTCACCACGCGCTTACCAAGTTTTTCCGGCAGCGATGGCGATGTACTTTGACAAAACCCACGGCAACTATCCAGCCCCAAAAGCGATCCTAAGCTGCGTGTACGAGGGACTTCCGCTTTCCATCGAACAAGGTTGTGACATCGAACGAAAAGCGATCTCGCAACTCGCACAAACTCCCGAAACTCAGATGATGATTCGCAGTTTGTTTTTTGGCCTCAACGAGTGCAACAAAGGGGTCAGCCGTCCTAAAACAGTGCCAAAAAAAGAATTTAAATCCGTTGGAATCCTTGGCGCCGGCATGATGGGAGCTGGAATTGCCTACGCAAGTGCAAAAGCAGGTCTTAAAGTGATTTTGAAAGACGTCTCTGAAGCAGCGGCCACAAAAGGTAAAGGCTACTCTGAAAAGATATTGCAAAAAGAAATAGAAAAAGGTCGCACGACGCCTGCAGCGGCTCAAGAGTTTCTTGCGAGGATCACTCCGACAGAATCAATCGCAGCCCTTAAAGAAGCTGATATTATCATTGAAGCCGTTTTTGAAGATCGCGCTCTTAAGGCGAAAGTCACCAAAGAGACCGAAGACGTCATTTCTCCTGATGTGATTTTTGGGTCCAACACCTCAACTCTTCCTATCACGGGCCTTTCAGAAAACTCATCACGACCCAAAAACTTTATCGGTATTCACTTTTTCTCGCCTGTAGATAAAATGCAACTCGTAGAAGTCATCCTCGGAAAAAACACCGAGGATGTCGCTCTTGCCCATACACTCGATTTCATCAAAAAAATTGGTAAGACTCCGATTGTCGTCAATGATGGAAGAGGCTTCTACACCTCACGGGTTTTTAAGTCTTACGTTGAAGAGGGAATTGTTTGCTTAACCGATGGCATTCGCCCGGCTCTCATTGAAAACGCTGGTGTACAAGCTGGAATGCCAGTAGGTCCGCTCTGTGTCGCTGATGAAGTCAGCCTAGATCTCATGTATCACATTCTTTCGCAAACCAAAAAAGACCTAGGGGCCCACGCTGTAGATCCCCAAGTCGACCGTGTCTCTGATCTGTTCGTCAATCACCTTAAAAGATTAGGCCGAAAAACTTCGGCTGGATTTTATGATTATCCTAGCGATAAGAAAAAGCAGCTTTGGCCCAAACTTCAAGAGCACTTCCCGCACCGTAACACTTTTGAAAACTGGGAAGAGATTCAGCAGCGCCTGTTATGGAGACAAGTGGTTGAAACTCTAAAATGCTTTGAGGAAGGCGTGCTCACCCACCCAAGAGATGCTGATATTGGCTCTATCTTTGGATGGGGCTTTCCCGCATTCACCGGTGGTGCGCTGTCATTTGTTGATTTTGTTGGCGCCGGAAAATTCCTTGAGGTGCAGTCGCGCTTGGCTCAGAAGTTTGGAGCGCGGTTTCAACTTTCTGAGGGGATCGTAAAACGGCTGAAGTCACAGCCTAAGGCCTACGATAGTTTTACCTCTTAACCTATAACTGGCCCTAAAATATTATGTCACGCGAGGCTGACTGAAATCCTTTTAATTTTGGCCCTCGATGCGGAGCAGTTCTACGCTATCAAGACTTTCATTGGCTCCGTTAAGCTGCTACAGTCGCAAATTGGAGGTATTTGAAATGCTTAAGAATAATCGCGGGATGACCCTTATTGAAATCATGATCGTGCTGGCTATTGTCGGCGGCTTGATGGCCATCCTTGCAAAAAACTTCGGAAGCCAGCTCGCAAAATCTCGTGTGAAGCAAACTCAAATCGAAATGGGCACGATCATCAATGCCCTCAATATGTACCAAACCGACTGTGGTCGCTTGCCAAGCAATCTCGAAGCATTGGTGAAAAGTCCTGGTGGCGAAGAGTGCAGCAACTGGGGTCCAGATCCTTATTTAAAGAAGGCGCCTAAAGACGCCTGGGGAACGGACTATATCTACACTGTCGAGGGCAGCACGTTCTCGCTGAAAAGCTTAGGAGCTGACCGTCGCGAAGGCGGAGATAGCTTTGACAAAGATCTTACCAGCGAAGAGCTCTAAAGGTTTTACTCTTATTGAAATTATGATCGTCCTTGCCATTATGGGAGGACTGATCGCCGCGGGCGTGTCCCGTTTTCGCAGGCTTGATGCTAATGTGAAAACCGTGGCACGCACTTTCACCGTTCTTGCCAAAGAAGTTCGTAATCAGGCTCGCATGAAAAATATGACGTATCGTCTGGTCATCCAAATGGATGAAAAGCAGGGTCATGCCTATTGGATTGAGGCCACCACAGGTCAGGTTTTCCTTCAAACCGAAGAGCAAAAACGAGCCGAAGAAGATAAAAAGGTCAACAAAGACAACTCTGATGAAAAGGCAAAACCCGCGGGCGGGTTTCAAATGGATAAGAGCGTTCTTAAAGACATCAAAAAACTTCCTTTAGGTTTGTACTTTAAACAGGTGGAAACACAAGTGATGGACAAACCTCAAACAGAGGGGCTTGCGTACGTGCATTTTTTTGCGGAAGGAATGACCGAGTCCGCAGTTGTGCAAATCACCGATAAAGACAAGATCACCTGGTCCGTCGCCTTCAACGCATTGACCGGAAGAGCCGATGTTGCTGATCACGCCGTTTCTCTAAAAGAATTGAACGCTCCGTGAAAAAATCTGGCTTTACGCTCATTGAAACAATGATCGCGCTTTTGATTCTGTCATCGGCGCTCATCCTACTTACGAACAGCTGGGGCGGAAGCTTTATGCGCGTTCGAAAAACTCAGCTCCAGCACGAGGTCGGCGTTCTTCTTGAGCGTAAGATGACAGAAATCATGCTCGAGTATCAAGACAAGTTCGAAGATATTCCCGAAGAAGGAAAGTCCGAAGACTTCGGCTCAGAATATCCCAAATACTCCTGGCGTATGGACGTACGAAAGCTCGAGCTCCCCGACATGACCTCGGCTCTCACCTCAAAATCTGGAGGCGCTGACCCCATGCTCTTGCAAGTCGTCAAGCAGATGACCGATGCCATAGGCAAAGCCGTAAAAGAAGTGAAGGTCACCGTGGTTGTAAAAAACAAACCGAAAAACTTGGAGTTTTCTGCGGTCACATACTTTGTCGACTACAAAAAAGACATCGCCATAGGACCTGCCGGCGGCGCTGCGGGAGCTGGGCCGTGAGAAAATCTGGTTTTACTCTCATTGAAGTCATGATTGTGATTGCGATCATGGGAGCTCTTACGGTGATGACCGCAACCTCCATTCAGCAGGCCCTTAAATCTAAAACAAAAATTCAAGGACAGATCGATGAGGTCTCAACAGTGAGAGATGCCATGCGCCTAATGGAAAAAGATATTAATCTTGCCTTTCACTATAGAGACATCGAACTTGAAATGAAAGAGGCCTTAAAAAAGCAAAATAATCCTGTCAAAACTCCAGGTGCGGTCGGTGCTGATGGGTCTCAATCCATTGGTTCTCAGCAGGATGCGACTGGGCAAGACCCCAATAAATCAAAAAATCGTGTGGATCCCGTCACGCACTTTCTTGGCGCCGAAGACAAAATGGATTTTGTAACTATGAATTTTGCGCGCACCCAAAAAGACTCTCAGCAAGCAGACTTTGCTATCGTCGGCTATTCTGTTAAATCGTGCAAAAATTTTCGCACTAAAAAAGCGACCGACTGCCTTTGGCGCCGAGTGAACCCTGTGGTCGGCCTTAAATTTGATGAGGGCGGCACAGAGACCGTGCTTTTAGAAAACGTCAAAGAGTTCAAACTTCGCTACTTCGGAAAAGGCAAACAAGACTGGGTCAGCACATGGAAAACAGACACCTCCGGAGACGATGTCACCAAAGACAATTTCCCTCAGGCGGTAGAAGTCTCACTAACGACAGAAGATTCCACTGGCGAAAAGAAAAAAAAGGTATCCACACAAATGGTCGTTCCGATCCGATGGCCTAACAATAAAGACAAAGACAGCGAAGCTCAGAACAACACAGGTCAACAACAACAGCAGCAACAACAATCACCGGTTAAGACAGGACCTTAAATGCGCGGTTTACCAAACTTCAAACAGCCTGTGAAAAATCAAAAGGGCGTTGCTCTGATGATGGCGCTTTTTTGCGTGATGATCATCATCTACCTTGCCTCAGAGATGACCTACGAAACCAACGTAGAGTACCTCGTCAACTCCCAAAGCGTGAATCGCATCAAGGCTCACTACGCAGCTCTTGCCGGAGTTGAAATCAGTCTTCTTCGCATCAAAATTTATCAAAAAGTCGTAGCCCAATTTGGGAAAAATCTTAAAGGACAAGCATCGATGCTAGACACCATTTGGCAACTCCCGTTTGCTTGGCCACCGGTGGTCCCGACCGAGGTCAGCGCGGTAGACCAGGACATGATCAAATCTGTGGTCAAGGACTCTTACTTTGATGCTCAGTACGTTGTCACGATCGAAGATGAGGGTTCTAAAATTGACCTCAATGATCTGGCTTCGCCGTCAAAGGCACTGCGAGATTCCACGCGTGCTCAGCTTGTGAATATTTTTAAAAATCGCCACGAGAATGATCCGGAGTGGTCGGTTGAGCACAAAGATCTCAAGTACGAAGAGATCATCGACAACATTGCAGACTGGGTTGATGATGATCGCTTGAGCAAAACCGGAGCTGAAGAATCGTCACTCTATGACAGGCTTGGTTCAGAGACGCCGTTTCCGCCCAATCGCGCCTTTCGCAGTATTGGTGAGGTTCGCATGGTGGCGGGTGTGACCGATGAGTTTTACGATATGATTGCGCCTCAAGTGACCATCTATGGTATGAAAGCGATCAATCCCAACTATGCGACTAAAGATGTTCTTATGTCGATTCACCCTAAAATCACAACCAAGGTGGCCGATGAAATTATCAAAAGGCGTGACAATGCCAACGAAGGTGGGCCCTTTAAAGAAGGAAATGAGGACGCCGATTTCTACGGATTTTTACAGCAGCAAGGAGTCTCTGTTGATAAGGGGGAAAGAGTTCCGCTGACTTACGATTTTGTCGCTAACTTTAGAATCAAAAGCACTGGCACCTTTGGCAATGCTTCTAAATCCATTGAGGCTGTGGTGTATGATACCAACGCTGCAACCGCTAAAGTTGCGGCAGCTGTAAAAAAAGAAAAGCCCGAGGATCAGACGAAAAAACCACCAGATACAACAACGCCAGGAGCGCCAACAACTTCTGGAAAGACAGAAAACCAGCAAAGCACGCCTCAACCCGCCAAAGGCCGCCCCCGCATTGTTTACTGGTATGAACACTAACTATTTCGCTGATATTGGAGAAAAACCTGTGACTTGATCAGGGAGGAGAATAGCTTCGCCTTTCTCATCTTGATAAGCAGAACCTTCAATACAGATTCGATCTCCGGTTGCAAGAAGTGCAAGTAAGGCTTGGCGTTTGAAATATCCTTCTGATGCCTTTGGACCCGCTGAAAGCTTAAATTGGTCTTGAGCTAAATCATAGGCAGACACATCTAGAAAAGTGGAGGTAATGATGTGGGGAACGCTTTCTGTCGCTTCAGTTCTTATAGTTCCACACAGCCTTACTTTTTCAGTTCTGGCGTAAGTGGTCCCTGTCATCAAAACTAACATTCCAGTGAATAGCAATGATCTCATAAAATCTCCAATTTTTAGGCACTGTATATGAATTCAAGAGGCTAGAGCAACGAGCGGGCGACATCGGGAAAAAGATTCAAAGGGCCGTTCGCTTTATAGACAGCGTGCGAGGTCTTTTAACTCCCTTTGAAAGCTGGGCGAAACAGGCCCCATGGACCAATCAAGGTACGGCTGAGCTCTTGGACCAATCGGCGGCGAAAAACCATGACCAACTCCAGGAACTATCTGCACACTGCAGTTGGCTCGTGAAGCTTTATGGCAGCTCTTTTTTATGGCTTCCGCTTGGCTGGGGACAGTCATCACGTCAAGTTCCCCTGTAAAAACAAAAATGGGAAGTTTTAGCGGAATCAAAATATCTGCTAGAGTCATTGGCCGGTCATAGACAGCATCTCGAAATTTAATTCGCCTGTCCTTGAGCTTTTTTTGCAAAATAGGATCGGCCTTTCGCGCAGCCTTGATTTCACCCAGAGACACTTTCTCTTGCCCTTTCAGCCAAGTCCATTTGAAATCCTCTGGCCACAAAGCGGCTTCTTGCCTGTCAATAAAACCATCATTATTTGCATCCACCGTAGGTGAAAAAAAGGTGTCTACTTCCAATTCGAATATTTGATAAGCGTCTTCAGTAGCAAAGTTATCATTCAAAACCCCAAAGAGAATCACTCCTCCTAAATCGGCGTCGGTCTTAGCATAGTCGACCACCATTTGCGTGCTCTCGGAATGACCAAGAACGTAGACCCGCCGAGGATCAACACCCGGCAAACTCCTAGCAAAAATGACGGACTCACGGGCGACCTTCACCCAATCACTCCAGGTCAACGACTTAAACAACTCTTGATCATAATATGGCGCGGGATACACGCCGTCAGTAGAATAGTCGACTCCAGGTTTGCCTACCGCAAGAGTACTGACACCAGCGTCATTCAAAGCAGCTGTGAATCCTTTAAATATGGAATGAGAATTTCCATCGGTAGTCAAAAGTCTCTTCTGACCATCTGGCTTAAAGAAAAAACCGGGGAACTGTACTTCTGGTCCCATGCCTCCGCTACCTGGAAACAAAATCACAAGGGGCCTTGGAGTCTTGTCTTCAGCCAGATTTAAAATTCCTCGCACTTTGTGCTCACCAATAAAAACATTTTCAGCAAAAACTTGATTGCCAAAAAATAGAACCAAAAGCAGTGCCTTTTTCCACGAAACCATGATCCCTCCTACCTTATCACCTGAAGATCCAGCCCCACATCTATTCCCTGCCCGCCTACGGTCTGAGTGCAATGAACCGCAAGTTCGTTGGCCCCATTTAAGTGGATAGCATTGATAGCCGCTGGGTTTATCTTCGCAAAAGTGTAGTTCACCGAATAACCGTGAATTTGGAGCGCCTCTATGCCGTTGATGTAAACTGTTGAATTTTCATCATAGTAAATCCGAAGGACTAGATTTTTTAGATCACTTTGCGTAAGGCCCTGAAGTTTAAAACTGCGCCTGATCCAGATGTCGCTCGTCAGCCACGGCGTACGAATCACTGATCCTGGAGTCCCAAAGCGTCACTTCACTACTCATCTTTGGCTCATATGCCCAAGGAGCATCCCACCTACTGACCGTATTTCTAAAACACGATCAGACTAAAAACTTAGCTGAAATCCAAGAAAACCTCACAAAAAATAAATTCTACGAAATCTTCCCTCCCCAAGCCGCTGCGATCGTTGATTGGCATGTTGTCATGGGAATTGGGCAAATCGTCGTTGTTGAAACCCCCGACGACCAAGTCGAAAGTGTCAAAGAGTCTCTTAAAACTGCCGCCAAAGACGCTTTTGCTTTTGAGGTCTTTGAGACGCAAAATAAACTTCCTGAACTTTTACAGCGCCTTTCTAACAAGACCAGAAGCTCTGAGGTTTCTGGGGATTCGCTGATGATGACAGTGATTCTAAAACCCGTCTCCAAAATTAAAACTGAACAAATCATTACCGAGCAGAAACTTTATGCCAGCTTTCCTCCACCCGGGACCAAAATTATCTATTGGTATTCAGTCCAAGGAATTGGTGACATCGTTTCATTGGAATTTCCCGCAAGTCAGCTACGCGCGGTGAATCTGTCCCTTGAACATTTTGGATGGAAAGCTTACTACACATCCTTTTACCCGAGCTACGATTTTTATGGACCTGCGCGGGACACCTTTCATCTGAAAAATACAAAACGTAAATCCTACTAGCGCCTACACATGCGTTCAAAAAAGCCATAGCCCCGATAATGGGCTGATGGATCGACTCCGGCCGCGATCACGTCAGGCCGGCGCTGTTCGTATTCGTTAGCGCGGCATGTGTAACCATTAAAAAGGCGATTCGCTCCCGAGGCCGCATCGAAAAGAGAAAAGACTCCGGGTTGGGAAGAAGCAAACGAGAATATCGGAACGCGATGCCAGCTCTGGATGACGACGGAATTTAGATTTGAGAGTCCCAGAGATTGGATTTCAAACGCATACTCCTTGGTGTCATAGAGCCAGCGCCAATTCGTATCTAGCATCGCTTGCGTAAAACTAGGAATTTTTGCGGAAAAGCGCGATGTTTTATCGACCAAATACTCGTGAACATCAGGAAAATGGGCATGGGTATTCCCGTCATCGTTGACGATCAGAGAGAGCTTCCAATTTTGAGCCGCCGTATCCACATTGAGTGAAGATAGTAAAGCGGTCCGGTTTGCATATTGGATATAATAAGAGTAAGGATTGTCCACCTGCAGGCCATGAAATGCATAGGGAGTGCCATTGGTTGCAAGGCCCATCAAGCGCATCGCCTCTGCAAAATCGGTGTTCCCATAGTTAGCGCCTGTAATTGAAGGCCATGATCGATAGGTCCAATTTGGCAGATTCACAATCCAATAAAATTTTGTTAGCGGCAAGCGCCTGCGAATTTCGCGCAAATAGCTGGCTGTTGCTGTTACTGCTTGAGCCATAGTGTAATTGCAATTGTTCGCGGGAGTTCCTGACGGAAGCGTCCTCAACTCAGGGCCATCAAAGGCGATGGAATCAATTTCTATTCCCGCGTCGAGATAAGGCTTATAAATTTTGTTGAATTGAAATTCGGCCGAAAATTTTCCTAACTCATGGGGCGAACGACCTTGGCAAAAATAACCCATCGGCGCAAAGTCCTCAAGAGCCATTTTAATTCCTGCCTTCTCGTTAGCAATCTGAAGTTTCTGAATTTCTTGCGGCTGATAGGCCACGGGATCTTCGGCATTAGAAAGTCCAGCATAGAGTTTCATCACGTCTACATCCTGGCGCATCTGTCGCCACTGCGACTCACTTGGAATATCGTAAAAGTCTTGAGATGAAATGGTAGGGACAAACCAAACTTCTTGATTGCGAGGGATACACGTGTCTGGTTCCGCAAAGCCAAACCTGAGATAGTGCTCAAATGGGGATATGCCCGAGCGTCTTACATCTGATCTGAGACTATTATATCCGGAGCCAGAGCAATTTTGTAGAGAAGCAGGTAAGGATTTTTGAAGGCTTGGAAGACACGCCCCTTCCGCTAATCCATAGCTGTAAAAATGCGAGATGGGGTGCAAACCAGCTCGGGCCACGTCGGGTCGCTGAGAAAGGTATTCGGAGTAAGAACAAGACTTGAATTTTCGCGCGCGAGTGATGGGTTGACACCGTCCTTCAGCATGCCCTGAGAGACGGTAATGAAGGAGCGGGTCAATTCCTGCGGCAAGGACGTCTGGATTTTGCTGATAATATTCGTCAAAGGAGCACGGTGCACTGACTCCCACTTGAACTTGAAAGACCGCGAATAAAAAAAGGATAGATCTCATTTTGAGAATCATGGAAAGACTCCTCTGATCTTAATCTTTTCAAATGCGGTGCTAGATCAAAGGCGAGAACCGAGTCATTTTGAGACGCGAAAGCGGTTCAGACGCAGGAAAACTTAGCCGCATAAAAGGGCGCACAGACTGCTCTACATACGGCGATCCGTTTGACATCCCGTCAATATTTAAGGTCCAGTTTGGAACCTTCCAATTCCCCCGAATCCCCTTTTGCTGGTGGGGACTTCATGGGCGAGGTCAAGCTTTCAAACTACCTTGCAGAAGCTCTCAATAACCCCGGCAAAAACTATAAAATGCTAGAAAGTTTGTTCGCCCAAATAAAAAATAAAGACGATAAGGCAAAATTTGAAAACCTCACCTCGCAGTTGAAAGCAACGTACTCATGTCGGTTGAAAAATCAGAAAAGTCGGCAAACAACCTTCTCGTGAATGGCCAGATTCAGATCCAATATGATCCCAACAATATCTGGGCGTCGCTTGAAAGCAAAAAGAAAAATCTGCGTTCCTCAATCTCTTTGTACTTGATGCATATGCCTACAAGAATACCGACGCGATCACAACAGCCATTGCCTACACGGCTTTGGGGGCATAGGTGGAGCATAAGGAGTTTACTCGCAAGACTCTGCCCCAAACTCAAAGTGATGCTTAACTAAAACTCCAGAAAAATTCGTTAAAAAATAAACGGATCTACGAAGGCTTTCTCCCAGCCGCACCGCAAGGTGCTGCTGGTTTTTTAAGTTGGTGTAGGTGGCAAAGTTGGGTGCGTAAGACTCATCCCAATAGTGCCCACTGGCATAAGGCGTTCGAACCTCGTCAAAGCCTCCCGTAAAACTTGGCTCGTACGCTCTGTGCACCGAAAATTTTTTCTCTGCACTTTTTCCCTTTTTATCTTTGCCTTTGTAAGTGAATTCAAGGTCCGCAAAAATAAGAGCGATACGCCCTTTGTCCATTCTCAGGCCACTGATATTTTTCACGCCTTTGGCGCGCAACTCCGGGCTTAAATCTTCTTTTTTAAGATGGCTCAAATCTAAATCACCAGCCGCTCCATCCGGAGCAAATCCGCCAGATTGAGAAGAAATAGTGGGTCGCAGAAAGCGTTTTCATCGCATGGGTTCCGATGAGCTTGATGGAAAGCGGCGTTTTTAACTCCATCTTTTTCGCAGGCTCAAGCCAACTCGCTTGATCCAAATCGTAAATCACCTGGACCTGAAATTTTTTGGCCTTCGTATCAACTTTGATGTTGCCAAGCCAGTTTGCCATTTGATGAGCGTCTTGGACAGTCGCAGCCGAGCTCACTTGGACATAAATTAGAAAAATAAAAAAAACCTGCTTCATAAGACTGATGTTTTCGCAGTTTTGAACTTCGGTCAAGGGAACCGCCACAAGTTAGTCCAGGGGAAACCCTAGCCCTTTGTCAGATCTTTACCTCGAGATTTAATCCTTTTCATTTCCAAGCTCTGGAAAAAAAATTTATGATGAGACTATGAAATCCATCGGAATTGACATTGGGACATACAGCATCAAGGTCGTTGAAATCACACTCACTACCAAGGGCTTTCATGTCACGCAGTTTTTGGAATATCCTCTCAACCTGAATCACAAAGACCATGCTCTTGATATCATCGAGCATCTCAAAAACTTTACAGACTCCTACGATCCCCTACAAACACGTTTTGTGATTGGTCTTCGTCAAGACATGGTCTCTGTTCGCCATAAGTTTTTCCCCTTTAAAGAACGTCAAAAAATCCATAAGTCCCTCGCTTTTGAGCTTGAAGATGACATTCCGTTTGCATTTGATACCGCTGTTTTTGACGCCAAGGTGATTCGTTTTTTTGGGTCTACCTCTGAAGTCTTAGCAGCTGCCGCGCAAAAAGACGCTGTGATTAATGCAATTGCCCTTGCAAAAGACGGAGGGGCTGATCCCGTTGTTCTGAGTTCTGAGTCTTTTGCCCTAGCAAACATTTTTGAAAAATGGGACGAGCCCCCACCGACTCTTACAGAAATGCTGCCACCTGATTCCACGGTACAACGGCGTTTTTGGTCGGTCCTTCAAATGGGACACACTCACTGTGTGGTTAATTTTTTTGAAGGAACGACCCTGGTCAACACGCGCGCCATCGCCTGGGGAGCAACCGCCATCGCCGAAAACATTGCGCGAAAATACCAGCTCCCCTACTTCGAAGCTATTAAAGAGATGCAAGCAAAAGCGTTTCTACTCACATCCAAACGGGGCGCAACGCAAGAACAGGTCACATTTTCAGACACGATTTCAGAAGGGCTTGAAGAGCTTATTCAGGAGCTCAAGCTTTCACTTCTTGAGGCGACGAGCCAGTTTAATGCCATCATCGAATCGATGTACATCTCCGGTGGCCCTAGTCGCATCGAAAATCTAGGTCCCTACCTCACGCAACAGCTAGAAGTCCCGGTCAATCGTACAACACTCATGGGGAACTTCCCGACCGTGATGTTTGAAAAAACCCCACATATCGAAACAGTGGCTGGAGTTGCCCTCGGCCTTGCGGTTGAAGGCATCAAACGTCCTAAAAATCCGCCGATGAACTTTCTACGCGGGATTTTTGCCAAAGAGTCTCAGGCTTTTAAAGTTTTCTGGGAGAACTGGGGTCGCACGCTTCAGCTTGCTGCCGCCAGCATCGTGGTGCTTTTTGTGTATAGCATCCTGCGCGAAAACGCAGCTCTAGATCTGGCCGACCGTGCTAATGAAGTCGTTAAGACCCAAGCCAAAGCCGTTGCGCATTTGCCTCCCAAAACTGCGAACTTAGCGGGCGTTAAAAAATACATTCAAGACAATCGCAAACGCATCGCTGAGACCAAAACTCTCACCCAAGTGCTCGGTATGAATTCGGCTCTTGACGTGGTTAAAAAAATCTCCGATGCAGCCCCTGGAAAAAATCTCTTAACTCTTGATGTGAATGCCCTTCGCGTACGCGAAAATAGGGTCGAGCTCGAAGGTTTTCTCAAAACTAAAGCCGAGGTCACTGCGTTTCAAACGGCACTTAAGTCTGTGGCACTCGGAGGTCAGGTCCAGTCTAAACCCTCTACTTTAAACAAAGCGGGCCGCGTGGCTTTTAACTTTCAGTTCAGTGTTGATCGCAACATCAGTAAGGAGACACGTTGAACTTCGATGACATCAAAGAGCAGCTGATCGAGCGGGGGAAAGTTCTTTGGGACCGAATTCAAGACAACTCCACCTTTATAAGTCTCAAAGACAAGTATGAGAATCTCTCTCCTGTGGGGCAAAAAGTGGCCACTGCGGGCGCTGTCCTGTTTGGGCTTTTCATCATCCTTTATTATCCTATGTCGGGCTTTTTTGCCTCTGGCACCTACATCGAAGAGTTTCAAGAAAAGCGCCAAGTGATCCGCGATCTTTTGTCAACAACAAGAGATGCAAGTCAGGTTCCATTTCTCCCCTCAACGATGAATGCGCAAGGCGTGCAAGACCGAGTTCAGCAGTTTCTACAAGGCCTTAATCTTTTACCAACGCAAATTAAGGGAGTGTCTTCTCTACCTGCAAGCGGCGGAATGGTCCCACAAAAACTGATTGATAGCTCGGTTGAAGTGAGCCTTTCGCAACTCAACCTCAGACAAATTGTGGACTTAGGACACCAGCTCCAAACCATCAGTCAGACGGTCAAGGTCAAGGACCTTGTGATGGAAGCTAATCAAAAAGATGGAAGATATTTCGATGTTGTTTTTAAACTGGTGAGCCTAGCCGTGCCTACCATCCCAGAACCTGCCGCCGAACCTCCAGGCAAAAAAGCGCCACAAAGACCGCCAAGACCCTCGCGCGGAGATGACTCCGAATGATCAACAAATTTGCCGAACTATTTACACTCATCAACAAGGGCAAGCTCTACATCTTTGTTACGCTGCTCATGACTGTGGTATTTTTGTTCATCCTTTTTCCATTTTCGGACTTAAGTGATCTTGTTACAGCACAAGTCGCAAAAGCCACCAACAATCAGGTTTTTGTGCAGTTCAAAGACCTTAATCTTGGCTTTTCGCCAGTGCCTGGAATTAAAATTTCTGACGTGTACGTTGAAGGACAAAATCTGCCGACTCTCAAAATGGACGGGCTCTTCGTAGCCCCATCGCTGAGTGGACTTATTTATCAAAAGCCCTACGGCGCGCTGAAAATGGATGGATTCATGCGCGGGGACGTTTCTGTTTCCATCGGCAAAGGAACCAAGAGCGAAACAAATACGGATCGTCAAAAAATAACCATCGATGCCGAGCACATCAACCTTAAAAACCTAAAGGATCTTATCCCGCTCCCCATGACTTTCGCAGGAGATCTGAGCTTGACCTCAACCGCACTTGCGGATTTTACGCTGAAAGAACAGCCCGAGGTGGATGTCCAAGTGAATATTAAAAACTTCGAACTCCCTCCCGCCAATGTTGAAACCCAGATGGGGCCCCTGACTCTTCCCGAAGTCAAATTGCAAAATGTGGAGCTCAAAGGCCGGCTTGTTGGCGGAAAATTCAACCTTGAGCAAGCCACTCTTGGCAAAGATTCCGATGATCTCCATGGAACTGTTAAAGGAGGCATTGGCCTCACCCTTCAACCTATGGGAATGAACGTTATTCCTCTTATGGGAGCGTATAATTTTGATGTGGACCTCAAGGTCAAAAAAGCATTTCAGGATCGTGCCGCGCTTTTTCTTACATTTTTGGATGCTTATAAGACAGCACTCCCCGATGGCGCTAGGTTTGCCTTTAAGCTCAACTCTCCAAGCCCCATGGCACCTCCGTCCTTTAACCCTCTGAACAAGTGATGCGTGTCGATGACTCAGTCCGTGGCCCTCGCTCAGGAAATTTTTGATCACATCACTCCCGAACTGAGCTGGAGCTTTGCTCGCAGTTCCGGCGCCGGTGGACAGAATGTGAATAAGGTCAACTCCCAGGCCACCTTACGTTGGGACGTGGCTCAGTCGACAGTCCTCACTTTGGAGATTATTGAGTTTTTGCACAAGCGTTGGGTTCACCACTTGACCGAAGATGGTGTGCTTATCCTTAAAAGCCAAAGCTCCAGATCCCAACTTGAAAATCGCCAAATCTGTCTTGAAAAGCTTGAGCATCTTTTAAAGGTCGCATTTACCCCCACGAAAAAACGAGTTAAAACCAAACCCAGCCGTGGGCAGAAGCTTCGCCGCCTGAAAACTAAAAAGCTTCAATCAGAAAAAAAGCAGGGTCGCAAGCGCGACTGGAATTGAATATTATTTTGCGCGTCAATTTCTAGGAATCCGGCTTCTGCATTGCAAAATTCGAAGCTCAGCCGCAAATAGTTTGCCTTTGCTCAGGTCCGATTATTAACCTGGCTCCTAATTCGCACGGCTCTTCATCGTAAAACCCGTGAATACTAAGGAGTGAAAAATGGCAGGAGTCAACAAAGTCATTATTGTAGGCCGTCTTGGTCAGGACCCAGAATTTAAATCTATCGCCAGTGGACAAAACGTAACCAGGCTCAACATTGCAACGAGCGAGCAGTGGTTGTCAAAAACTGGCGAAAAGCAGGAAAAAACAGAGTGGCACCGTGTGGTCGTATGGGGAAAACAAGCCGAAACTTGCGCCAAGCATCTCTCCAAAGGCCGCCAAGTGTACATCGAGGGGAAACTCCAAACCCGCAGTTGGGAAGATCCTCAAGGCCAAAAAAAGTACTCCACTGAAATTGTTGCCTCCACCGTTCAATTCTTAGGATCAGGGGGAGATCGTCCCACTCAGTCTCATAATGAATATGAGTCACAAAGCTCAAGTCCAGCCAATGACTTTGGCCCTGAACCGAGTTTTGATCCAGCTGATGAAATTCCCTTTTGATCGAATTTTAACCTGTCAAAAAGTAAGACGAATTTTTGCACATTCTTTTGTGTCTTTGTGAGCCCGCTCCTTGCCTGGATGGCGGGTTCAGATTAAAGTGAATATGATGAATATCAAAAGACGGATCTTTGGATCATTTTTCGCAGTCGGGTTTCTATTTCTTTCTAGCGCTTGCACGATGTATGAGTCTTACGGGCGCCGTCAATTTGACGGCCACCCTGAACAAATGCGGCAAGACGCTTCCGCCGCCAAGACCTCCGAACTGACAACCGCTTGCCAAACTCGAGAAAATATCAACGAGGTTTTTCTGCCGTACTCAGATGGACACTACACGCGCTCCAAGGTTGCAGAGACCAATGATCACGAAGGCTGGTTGATCACGGGAGGGGCACAGGTTGATTTTATCAAGCTTGAATTTGATGACTCTAGTCACCTCCTTCAATCCTGCACTTACACGTTCAATTCAGAAAAAGACTTTTACGAGTCTGGGCTTCTAGATTCTTTCGAACCTTAGAGCCTCTTAAACCTCGACGTTAGTCAAAGCGCGACTTGCTATTTTTGTGGGTCTGTCTCATCCTAAAGAGGCAGAAGGATACAACTTTGTGGAGCACCAACCCATGAATAGAACCCCCAAATTTCTAATGACTTGCCTAGTGATGGGCTTTGTCATGACCTCCTTTTCAGCTCAAGGCGCCTCCGTCATTCAGGCCAAGGGCAACAAAGTCCTTCTGGACAACTCAGCTGGCGACGTCGAGGTGGACGGTCAATATTTCTTGATGTCTTCAGACGGCAAAAAAGTAGGCCTCATTAAAGTCACCCAAGGTAAGGGCAATCGAGCCTTAGCCGACTTAGTGAAAGGGCGCGCTGACGTCAATATGACCACCCAAGCTCCTTCCAGCAGCAAAGGCAGTTCCTCCTCCGCCTCTTCATCGGGCACTGGCGCTTCAGGTGGGAAAAAACGCGGCGGCGTTCTTCTTTCCTACTCCATGGACCAAATGGATGTCTCATTCAGCCCTTCGGGAAGTGTCTCTATGAAGGGTAGCTCTTTTGGTATCAAAGGTTTTTACGAGATCGGTATTGGGAATTCCCTAGGCCTTGAGTTCGGCGGCGGAATTGAGCCTTTTGTCGTTAAGGGGACTTCCAACTTACCTACGTGCGGCTCACCTGCAGACACAGCCTGTATGACCAATATCAACTTCCTGTCTGTTTCAGCCTTAGGAAAATATTTTTTCAGCAAAAAAACAAACCGCTTCTGGGTTGGCGCGAATTTCGCGTTTTTACTAGCGCTCTCAAAATCCTCAACGGCTTTGAACGAAGGAAAAATTTCGACCAACCAGATTTTTGGACCGGCGGTCGGGTATGATTATAAATTAGGGAAAAATAATTTTATCCCGATCAGCTTTGAGTATGACTTATTTCCGCCGCAATCGGGAGTCAAAGCCACGCGCATGATCTTGCGTGGCGGTTATGGGATGACGTTTTAGGATTATTTGCGAAACACTCGGTAAATCACACCGGCATAGTCATCTGAAATCAGCAGCTACCCATCAGGTAAAATCTCAACATCCACCGGCCGCCCCCACGATTTTCCATCCTGGAGCCACCCTTCAATAAACGGTTTATACTTGGGCGGATGCACGTTCTGCACTTCCGCCAGGCTCACTCGATACCCTTGAGGTACAGACCGATTCCAAGACCCGTGCTCGGCGAAAAGGATTTGATTTTTTAAATCAGCACCAAGACTCTCGCCGGTGTAAAAACGCATGCCTAAAGGAGCTACGTGAGCCGGCAGATTGATTTGCGGGGCCGTGAACGCATCACAAGATTTGTCGGTTTTAAACTGCGGATCTAAAATGTACTTACCGTTCCGATCTTTGCCGTGACAAAACGGAAATCCGAAGTGCTCACCTACTTGGCTCACCTTATTGATTTCACAGGGAGGGCGATCATCCCCCAACCAATCGCGGCCGTTATCTGTAAACCACATTTGGCCCGTCACTGGATCCCAATCAAAGCCAACGGTGTTTCTCACTCCTTGGGCGTAGACTGTTTTGGTTTTTTCTTTAAGATCCAGTTGATAGATGCGCGCGTACTCAGTTCCAGGATCACAGACATTGCAAGGAGCGCCCACGGGAACATAGAGTTTCCCTGCGCCGTCAAATCGAATGAACTTCCAGCCATGATGTGTGTCGCTTGGAAACGCAAACGGTAAAACGTCAAATTCAAGATTCAAATTTTTGAAATCAGATGATTTTTCGAATGCAGAATTCAAGTTTTTTTGGATGTTACGAAAAGCGATAAGTCTCGAGATCTCAGCTACGTATAAGCTGCCTTCTCTGTAGGCAACGCCATTGGGAGAATTCAGCTGATCCCTTACTACCAAAGTTTTTTCCGAGGCCATGGTTTTTGTGTTGTATTTAACGGCGTAGACCTTTCGATGAACGCCGCCCAAACCTCCGGCACCGACAAAGATCACTCCGTCAGGTCCGAGAGCTAGGGACCGGGCCCCAGGCACCTCAGCCCAAACAGAAATCGACAAACCTGGAGGGAGTTTGAGTTTTTTTAAGTCCGAGGGAGAAGGCGCGCCCCCGCTCGTTCCCCCGATCAGCATCATTATCAATAGCAGACATGTTTTTGTTTTCATTCAACAATTAAAACTGAAAACTTTGACGACGGACAGTTGAAAAAGTCAGTTTTGACGGAAACTACGAAATTCGTTTCAGTGGCGAGCTCTTTTGAGGACGAAATTTTTCAATAGTCAAGGAGCATCACATTCTAAAGTTGGACATTCTCGCACTCTATGAGCTATGCACACGCAAAACTAATTCAAAGGAGTAATCATGACTAAATGGATCGTTCTTTTCGCATCCACATTTGTTTTTGGACATGCCATGGCCCAAACCGACATGGAAGACGGACAAGGAGTTTTCCAAACTCTTAAAAACACATCTAACTTCAATGTTGAGTGCGACCTTGGCGCTGACGATGATCTTACTCACAACTACATCGTGCTTGACACTCACACGCGCAAAGCTCCTCGCACAGCTCTAAAATTCGTAAGCCTCAAGGGTCAGGGCACGATGATCACTGAGTTTCCTCTCAAATTCCAACGTGCACGATGCCCTGAGTGTTTCCAGGAGATCGTATACATCGGCGCTACTCGTTCTGAAGATGTTCTTAAGTTGAAGTTCACTGTAGAAACTTCTCTTTTTGACAAAAGTGTAAAGCTCACTGGTTTCTCTCAGAAAAATCCATCTGAAGACTGGTCAACTCCTATGACTGTGAACTGCACTCGTAAGTAGTTACTTGAGCCTGCGCGGGATGAACTCCTCCGCAGGCGTCGATCGGATTTTTTCTAGCGCTCTCGAGTAAGCTTCACGAATTGTCGGCCAAACCCAAAGTTCTTTTGAAAAATCTGGATCTCTTTTTCTTTCAAGCAAAATTCGAAGCAAAAAGCCTGCAAGAGTCTCCCCTTGTTTTTTTGTTTTAAGAACACCTTCGAGCCACGGCGAAGTCTCCCAAAGATTTTCGCTAACTCCAATTCGATAAAGCTCCACTGTTTGGACCCAAGCGCGAAGCTCTGCTAAAAGACCCACATTCAGTCCATCCCAAATCCATGAGTCAATAACCAACTGGTCTTGCGGGCCTGGTGCCGAACCAGCATGAGAGGCAATAGCGGCGACTTTCTTTTTGAGTTCAAGATTGGTCACTCGATCAATGGCCTCCCAGAGGCGAGCATCACTTTTATGAGAGAGTTCGTGGATGACAATGATAAACCAATCGGCCTTTGGAATCTGTGAGAGATCCAAATAAATCATTCCCGTTGAAAAGCTAATTCCACCCCGAAAGGGAGCTGGTGCGACTCCAAACTCATGCCCTTTGAGGAAAAAGGCCTGCGCTGTTTCACTATCATCGATCCTATTTTGAGTGGCAAGGGCACGCAGCCTTTCTGACCCCGACGACTTGAGTGTTTCTAAACTGTAAGTCAGAGCCTCCTGATGAAGGAGTTGGCGTATTGCGTTTTGATCTTTTTTTTCTGGTAAACACAACACTTGAGACTCAAGATTTGTCCCACCAGTAAGAAAGTTTGCAAAAATTTGCCGAGCGATTTGTTTTTTTGCGGCCATTACCGCAAGATCTTGATCAGCTCTTTGGAAAAAATCTTGAGTCGGCATAGCTAAAGCGGCATTGAGCTTTTCAATGGGAAGGGAATTGCAATCCGCCCAAGCCGTAAACCCGATCAAAAAAATCCAAGAAAATAATCCTAATCGGGCCATATCCACTAATTTCCTTGCTGAAGATATCGCAGCATACAATTTCGATAATCAGTAAGATCGATGGTTTTGATCTTTCGACCGGTATCTGCATTCACAAGTTCAGTTTGACTTGGAATCCTCAGCCCCGGATTGTACATCCTGGACTTGGCTTGGATAAGATTTCCCCAGGAATCAAAAGTGGAGTCATCACGTAGATCACCCATGATATTGCCAAGCTCCAAACTCACCATCGTGCTTTGCCCATGGCGAGGAATACTCTGAAGATCGATAAGAGTTCGATCGCCACCGGGATAAAGTATCAGATAATGGACACTGATCACTCCAACAATGGGGGAATTAAAACGGACCTGGGGATGAGCGGATGCAATATTCCCGATTCTAATATTAAATGGATTGCTCACTGAGGTTGAACCTTCGTCTTTGGGAGACTCCCCATAGACGAGCCGGTAGATCTTAGGCATAAGAGCCTCTTCGCCAGTTCCTAGGCACCTTTCATAAGCGCCATAGATGGTATCCTGACTAAGGCCAGATTTAACAACAACGGGGATGGCTTCTGAGGCAAAGGATCCGCCTCCGTAGCCTGTGCTTGCTTGGGCCAAAACCGATGCCGATAAGATCGCCATCAAACTTGCAAAAATTGACTTCATAAAAACTCCTGAAGGTTCGTGTGAACCCCAGCCATTTTACCTGTTTCAGCTGGAGTTAACAATGCATCGCATCGTCGAACTAGAATTTAAGGCTCCTCCTCATTAATCGCGAGTTATTTTTTTGGCGCATCCAAATTATCGTGATAAGATATCGTATTCCCTGGTCTTTTTAAAAGCGACCCCTGCGACGAACTCTTTTGCAGTCATGAAAGGCTTGCCTGGTGTGAGAATGAAAAACGACATTTCCCTTAAACTCTCGAGCCTAGATTCGTTGATCAAAGCAGGCCAAGGCAATCGGGCTCTGGCCGAGTTAAAGGCACTATGGAAAAGTCGATCGAAAAACTTCTTACGACCCTACATTAGTGACATGACCCAAATCGCCCGTCGGGGTGGTGATTACAAATTGGCCTTACAAATCTCCCACGCTGTGGTGCGGACCGATTTCAAACGAAACCCGCCGGCACCTGTGGAAGTCGCCGAGTACGCTGTCGCCCTTTTAAATTTGGGAGGAAAGGACGAGGCGCGAGAGCTTTTATGGAGTCTTCCGAACAATTCCTTCCCGCTCCATGCGCTCTATAAATCGTTCGTTCTTTTCAACGACTGGGATTATCTCGAGGCTCAATCGTTACTTGAAGAGGCATTTGTAAACGCGGAACCTGACTCCTACTACCAGCGCCTGATAGGCGTGAACTGGCTTGCGGCGCTGACTTACATAAAGCGATGGGACCAAGCACAGAGCTTAGCTCAAACTCTGATCGCCAACCTTACAACCCATCAGAACTGGCTTTTACTCGCGAACGTATTTGAACTGCAAACGCAGATGGAAATTTTTAAAGGAGAGTTTACAAAGGCCCAAAACCTGATGACAAAGGCCCATTCTCTGATCAGCGAACACACTGGGAGTGACCGGTATTATTTGGAGCGCTGGCACCGCCTTCTGCCAGTGCTCCAAAATGCCGTCCAAGAAAAAGAGTTTCTAGATCTCAAAAAAGATGCCTACATCAGAGGCGATATGGAAGCTGCAAGGGAAATGGATTTTGCCGTCGCGGTTGTAACAGGAAATCCGGAAGTGATCTTGCGACTTCGAACTGGCAGTGCTTCATTTGGATTGCAGAAAATTATGGATATTCACTTTGGAAAAACCTCTTCGACACTTTCAACAGAGTTCACACACGAGATCTCTCGTTTGGAAACTGCAGAAAAAACAGCAAAGAAGATCCACTGCGAAGGCCAAACTCTGTTTTTTAATTCTGGAAAAAGTCTTGATCTCACTCTCAAAGAGTTCCGCGCCGTAAGTGCTCTTTTAAAGGACCACTACCGCCCCTTAAGTTTGCCTGCGATCCACTTTGCAATATCACCGGATCAGTATTTTAATCCATTTACCACACGAAACGCAGTTCAACAGATTTTTTCTAAACTCAGACGAAAACTCAGTTCTGTGGACCTTGAAATTCGGAATTTTCAAACGCGGGGCTGGTACCTCCACGCACCCTACCCCCTGACCTTCGACAATCATTTTTTTGCAAAGGCTCATCCCGAGATCCAGCACTTTATCGATCAGCTCAAAGAAACATTTGGAGACAAACCATTTCAGCTCAGAGATATACCTGCGCTTTTTCCAAAAAGGACAATGCAGCGATTGTTACAAAAAGCTTCAATGGAAGGCCTTATCGAGATCCATCTTGCCGGTGGACATAGCTCGTACCGCTGTAAGCTAGAAGCCATCTCATAAATAATTTGTGGGGTCGGTCAAGCAGGATGCGCTCGCCCCAAAGGGGCGCTGGCCGCAAGTAACATGGATGTACGCCCCTCAAATTATTTATGAGATGGCTTCTAGTAAGTTAGTTGCTTTGCACCTGTTCTTCCGCATCTACTTTGATTGTTTTCCCATCCCAAGACTCCAATTCTTTTTGATTTAAAAGATATCTAGGGACTGTGATGAACGAGAGATAATGCTGGCTCCAGCCCTCATCCATATGAAAAAAGCCGCCATCGCCCGCTTCCTTTCCCCAAGAGTTTAAGACGAGATGTTTGACTGCGGGTTTTGAACTATCAGGTTTGTCTTCCCCGACGATAAGCATAGCGTGATTTGCCGAAACTGTGTCTGTAATGAGTTCTAGTTTTCGACTCATGGTTAAGGGGCGAACACCCGGGCGCATAAAAGATTCTATAGCTTGATTTTTGATATCCTCATGCATAGCTCCTGATGCCATATCTACATGATCATTAAATTGCGCAGCAAAATACACCGGTTCTTTGCGGGCTAAAGATGCGGAGATGATTTCATCAAGTCGTCCCATCGGTAAATTCAGATATTTCATAGGAGCTTGTTTGCGTCCATCGTTCAATTCGTAGGTTTTCATAGGCACGCGAGACGGGAGAGCGCTAATATTCACAAAGTCATCTGAAGATCCTGCCCCCACTAATTTTGCGAAAGATTTGGGATTAAATTCTTTATCTTCAACTTTCGCAGGATCATTTGCAGTGGGAGTTTTCACTCGAGCGGTGAAGGTCTCAGGAGGCGTTCCTAGCCCTAGCACCAAAATACTGTAAATTCCTTCGATAATCTGTTCTCTCTTGGCCTCCAGTTGCTGCACTTGTTCCGGGGTAAGGGGTTTCCTGGGTGCAAGTTGAACGGCTGTGTTTGTGGCTTCTGCGTTTCGAACCTTTTCGAAACGTTGTTCAAGAGAGTCAGACTTTCGCATTTTATCAGCGAGATTCGCCATCTCAAAAATTTCTTTTTTTAAGTAGATATTGAGCTCTTCGATCAAACGCCCATCATCCATTGCGGCGGAATAGTCCTTCATAGCGTTTGCTGGGACTAGGCCATATTTTTCTATAAGACTTAAAACATCAGAATACCAGCCGCCATCCCTAAGCTCTTGATTCGCTAGCTCAATGATTTTTTGGTCTTTGACTCCTGCTGCCTTTAAGCCGGTGATCGCGTTGTTAATATACGAATTTGCGTCTTCAAGCATCCGGTAGAAGTGAAGGTAGGATTCCGAGAAAGCAAAGTTATCAGGTAATATGTGCTGTTGGCCGACTCTGATCCTCAGATAATTTGTGAAAGCGTAAATCCAACACTTTCCACTCCATCTTTGATTTCTAATCGGAAAGTGAACTAAATCAAGGGGAATTTTATTGGTGTATTCGCGATTCATCGATTTTGGAAATTCGTCTCTCTTACTTACGTCAAAGCCGTTAGCGTGAACGGCGTCCTGAAGCGCGGTTTGGCGGTGTTCGTATTTTTTACGAAAAGAGGCTGCTAAATCTTCGACCGGTCGCGCTTTGACTTTGATTGGTGGGGCTCGGCGGGGTGTTAATCCTAATGAAAGAGAACTAAACCCGAAAATGAAAAGCAAGATGTATAGCGCCCTCATAAAATTAAACTCCTGTCAAAAAGTTCGTCAAATCTCTGCAGATTAAATCGTTCCTGCAGTTATATGGGGAGGCTTGCAATCCTCGTACCGTGTGAATCATTTTGAGGCGGCTCGGTGCTTGTTAAATTACGGGAAGTTGGCGGCTAAGACCTTCGTTTTGAGACCACAATATTACCAATGACCAGCCGGTCCAGGCCACATCGAAAAAATGTCGAGAGAGCATTTTCTGAAGACTGGTCAACTTCTATGACTGTAAACTGCACTCGTAAGTAGTTAATTGAGACTGCGCGGGATGAACTCCTGCGCAGATGTCTGTAAACCTAACCTAAAATCGTGATCTTCTGTTTCACCTTAAAATAATCCCGCCAGGGATCAGTTTTTTGTTTCGCTAAATAAGCTAAGGTTTTCTGTAGCGTAAACACCGACGGACTCTTGATTTTCCTAAGGTCCTCCCAGCTTATGGGCAGGGCCACACTGCTCGGCTCTCTGGCCCGTAAAACGTAAGGGGCGACGGCTGTTGCGCCATATCCATTGCGCAAGTAATCCACAAAAATTCGTCCACGACGCTGATGTTTAGAAATTTTCGCCGTATAAAGTTGAGGATCGCGCGATGCCATCTCAAGAGCGATAGCCTGTGCAAATCCCTTCACTTGATCCCAATCATAAAGTGGCTCAAACGGGACATGGACATGCAGGCCTTTGCCGCCAGAGAGTTTCACAAAACTCCTGAGTTTAAGATGATCAAAAATTTCTCTAAGTTCAAGGGCAGCGTTTTTGACTTGGCTCCAGCTCACCCCAGGGCCAGGATCAAAATCCATAACAATTTGATCCGGGGATTGCATAGTTTCAGAATGGCAGTTCCACGTATGAATTTCAAAAGCTCCCATCTGCACTAGCTCCAACAAACCTTGAATTGAATCAATCATCACATAATTTCTCACAGCGGATTTTTCTTTGACCTGCAAACTCAGCAAGTGTTCATGAGAGCCGTCGTCCACATGCTTTTGGAAAAAACAGGACTGTGAGGGACCATTGGGGCATCGATTGAGCGATAAAGGTCGATGAAAAAGGTGAGGTAAAATCCAATCACTCACCTTTTCGTAATAGGCGCCGACTTCAGCTTTGGTGATTTTCTCAAGATGAAAAATGATTTTTTTAGGATGCGTGAAATTCACCTTTCCCTTGGGCTGCTCCTTGCGAACACTTCCAGCAGGTTTATCCAGGCGAAGACCGTGAAAAACCGGGTTTCTCAAGACGCCGTCTTTTGTCCAATTTGAAAATTCGATCTGCGCAACAAGCTGCGGATTCACCCAATGAAGTCCCGTGCCTCGTGGAGACTTCTGATCAAAAGCCGAGGCCTCTTGTTCTATCTTTTTTAGTCGCCGTAATAAATCCTTTAGATCTCGGGTGTCAAACCCGGAACCTACCCGTCCAACGTAAACAAAATCCTCTTTTGCATCAAACACGCCTAAGAGAAGCGCTCCAAGAGCCTGACGGTGTCCTTGCCCTTCAACATATCCTCCGATGACAAACTCTTGGCCTTTACGGCACTTCGTTTTAACCCAATCGTCCCTTCGCCCAGAAAGATAAGGCCGGTCCACGCGTTTGGAGATGATTCCCTCGAGGTGATGGTCGCAAGACGCATCAAAAAACTCACGCCCCTGCGACTGAAGGTGAGTGCTCAAAAAAACATTTCCTCCTTTGAGCGACGACAGAATTTTTGCAAGACGTTTTTTGCGGTCTTCAAGCGGCTGCCCACGTAAGTCAGTGCCATTTAAAAAAAGAAGGTCAAAAACATAATAAACGAGATCTTTAGATTTCTTGTCTTTCATCGCCCTCTGTAAAAGGCCAAAATCACTTCTCCCCGTTTTATCGAGGGCGACCACTTCACCGTCAAAAATGGCATTCTCAACTTTGAGTTTTGATAGCGCGTTTTTAAGTTCAGGGTATTTTGCGGTCCAGTTGAGTCCACTACGAGTAAAGAGTTTAATATTTTTACTTTGCAGATGGGCCTGGATTCTGTAGCCATCAAACTTCACTTCGTGAATCCAGCCTTCCCCACTCGGAACACGATCCACAAGAAGCGCCAGCTGCGGCGAAATAAAATCAGGCATTTGCGTGGAGGCGATCTGCGCGTCGTGCGCGCGTTTGATCAAAAGCCAAACCGGTTTTTTCTTTGGCTGAGGCTTTCCAGTTCGTACAAGGATCCAATCCCCTTTAAGCCTATGGCCACTCAGAGAAAACTCAAGCCGGCCTTTTTTGAGCGACGCTCTAGGATCTCCATGGGGCGTCCAGTTTCCGTTGTCCCAGATAAAAACTTCCCCCGCTCCATACTGGTGCGCAGGAATTGTTCCCTCAAACTTTCCGTAAGAAAGCGGATGATCCTCAACTTCAACAGCAAGACGCTTGACCTTAGGGTCTAAAGAAGGCCCTTTAGGAATGGCCCAGCTGCGCAAAACTCCATCCAGCTCCAATCGAAAATCGTAGTGAAGGTGCGAAGCATGGTGCTCCTGCACGACAAACGATAGTTTCTTGCCCGCTTTTTTCGATGGCCTCTGACCGCGCGGTTCGGGACTCGCTTTGAAATCCCGTTTTCGGTGATAGTCGTTAAGAGAATGCGACCGCATCACGCCCTCGCATGAGCCTTACGACTTTTATGGGCTTTTCGGCTTTCCAAACTTTTCTTAAGAAGTGGCATAATGTCAACCACTCGACTTGGCTTGACGTCATCGTCTTTGGGCTCTTCAACCTCGTGCCCCTCACCAGCTTTAACTTTACGGCGAATATGCTTGAGCATATCATTGTAGTAGGTGTCTTCGTACTTGTCGGGATCCCACTTTACAGTCATCCCTTCAATCAACTCTTTCGCCATTTTGAGCTCCTGGGGTTTGAACTTCACTTTGGTGTTCACGTCCTCCATGTATCTCGCTTCTTGAATTTCTTTCACCTCATGAGCAAAGCGCAAAATTTCTAGAACCAAAAAATCTTCACGTGCCATAATCGCGGCAAGGTGCTGCTTGGTACGAATGACAACCTTACCTACAGCCACCTTCTTAGATTGTTCGAGAGCTTCGCGCAAAAGAAAGTAACCCTTCTCTCCAGACTTCTGCGGGACTAGATAGTAGGGCTTTTCAAAAAGAAGAGTGTCGATTTCCTCGAGGGCTACAAAATCCTCAATGTCGATGGTTTGCGTGGCTTTAACATTTGCCGACTGGAAGTCTTTTTCAGTGATAACTACATATTGTCCCGATTCGTACTCATAGCCCTTAACAATCTGCTCCCAGGGAACCTCTTTACCACTATCTGCATTGATTTTTTGATATTTGATTTTCTGTAGGTCTCTTTTATCTAAAAGAGAAAAATGAATTTGACGATCTTGCTCCGCCGTCTGCAGAGACACCGGAATATTGAGAAGACCAAAACTGATGGACCCCTTCCAAATTGCGCCTCGCATAGCAACCTCCACTAGACGCTTTTGTAATCTCACACCCCACCGGCTTCAATTCCAAAAAGGATGTGTGATGACATCTTCACGCGCGGCCGCCCATTTATGATCTTTTCGAAACCATAAAATTACCAATCACCAGCCGGTCTCACGATATCTCCCAACATCCGGCAGCCCCAGCTCGGGCTCACACCAATCTGGCAAAATAGATTCATCAAGTTGAGAGTAAGGAGCTAGCCCCATCGTTTTGCCTTCAGCAGAATGCATCCGAAAGCCAATGGCCTGAGTGACAAGCTCATAAAGAATGCCCCAACTATTGCTGGGGTGAACTTCTCTGAGGACGTTAAAAGAACCATCTTTAAAGGAGCCGAGGAGCCCACTGCGAGTTTCGCCGCCCCAGCCGTCTAAGGTAATGACGTTACAGCTTTTGAAGTTTGAAGGTAAGAATGCACTTGCAGCGTGGCACTCGTGGTGATCGTAGTAGTAGACTTTGCCGGGGGATCTGATTTGGGTGGTGTGGAAAATGAGTCTAGTGTTCACCATCACGCGGCTGATTTCGCTAAACGGTAAGGTTCCGCTGATGAAACCATCTACATCTTCAGTAGTCAACGAACCTTGTTTAGGACATCCAAAGCCAACCGCAGTCGCATCGATCTGATTCAAACTCAAACCTGCCGATTCTAGACAGTATTGAACGGCACAAGAGGGATAGAAATTGGAAGCATGTTTAAATCTCACAAATCGCTCTTCTTCAGCAAAGGCGATCAGTCGACCATCTACGATCAAACACGCTGCGGGATTTTGATTCACTGGATGAGTAATACCGAGAACAACCATTTTTGTAGCCTCGCAAAAACACGATTTTTGTAGGGAATAGTACAAAATGACAAGAAAAATCAACGGAAGCCTACCGGAAATAACTCGCGATAGATCTCGGAGCTAAAAGGTTATTTTTCAATGTCCAAACTCCTCCCGAGCCCGCATGAGATTATGAGCTTGGCAGAGGAGCCTGAGGTTCTCTGGCGTGTGCTCACCACCCTTGGCAAACGGAATGATGATCGTGTTGCACTAAGTACCGTGACCCACATCCAGGGTGAGTGCAACGCCCTCCATCGCGCTTCAAAACCTCTCACGAGACTTTCGCAGGAATATGCCGAGGCGACTTCGGCGTTGGCGTTGCCTTGTGTCGTGGGCTTTGTAAAAGAGGATCTTCGCGCTTTCGGCAGACTTTAGCCATTTTGCGAATCACATCCTGAAAGCTAGCTCCCGGCATGTCGTGAGACCAGATCTCTTGCAAACGCTCAAGATCTTCTATGAGTTCGCTATCGGCAAGAAGTTTAATCTCGGTAAGTTCATCGGCAACAGGTCTTACTTTCTCTTTGGATCTTGCAGGGTTTGAAGACTTGGAGATCAGGATTTTTACAGCCTTACGTGTGGACTGAGATTCTAGGCTTACAAGGAGATCCTTTTTCTGCTCAGTGGTGTAAGCGTTATTAGATTTTGCTTCTTGCTTAAAAAACGTCTGTGCTTGGCTCACAGTAGATAGCGCAAGCTCTCCAGAATGAATCTTTTCTTCAAGAAACGGGAGCTCATCAAGTAAACGAGCCGCGTTGACTTTACGACTAGCTTCAGGCTCGCTATTACGCAGAACTTTTATGCAGTAAGCAAATAAGCTGTTAACACCGACTGAGGCAAAGAGCCTTCGGCGCTGAACTTCGCAGAGATGATGAAGCACCACAAGGGTAGCGGCCTTTTCATCGGAATCGGCTTTGAGAGTATTTTGCAAAAGCTCTTGATCTGAGAGGTGTTTAAGATCCATGGTAGAACTCCTTTTTTTCAAGAGTTGTACCTATGGGTTTTAAAAGCGAAGATTTTGCGATTTTCCGAGAGCTAAATATAATCGAAGATCTCAAGAAAACACGCCATACAAAGCAAGCAAAGCCTCGATAGCAAACGAAAAATCCCAACACGTTCCCGACCGAGAGCCGAAGAAAAAAACTCAAGGCCAGCCCGAATAGAAACACGAAAAGTCAGTCAAGCAAATTCCCCTTCCTAAAAAATAAAAAAACTCGTAGTAGCTGTCCCCTGGCTGTGGGTAGCAGTGGTCAACCGCAAGGTTGTCCACGCTATCCACGCCTCCGATCAACGCCGTGAAAGCTGCCGGAAATTCGTGGACAATATATTGTCCACAATTTCCTTGGACAGCCTCCGGCTGCCCACAAGCATTCACAGGCGGAGGAGGCTACGACTATTTTTATATAAACCTATGGCCAGGGCCCAGTGAAGTCGTCACTCAATAGCCACCCATAAAACCCGTCAAACCTTTAAACACCCCCACGCGAGAATTGACACTCCCGCCGCGACTCCGCCTAAAACCTCATTTTAATCCAATCCACCAGGCCCGGATATTGCCTCTTAATCTTTAGCTAGTTCACCCTTTACCTTATGTGAGGAACGAAAATGCATAAAACCAATTTAGTCAGCCGCATTTTCATAGGCCTATTTTGCCTCAGCCAGGTGGCTCAGGGCGCGACCGTGCGCAAGCAAAAGCTTGTGGCCTCAACAGTCCCAGCAAGCTCCACTCCGTTATCGCTTCCAGACAGCGCTACTCCCGCAACCACAACAACATTTAAAAAGCCAAGCTCTGCGCTGTCACAATTTTCTGGAACCTGGAACCTCGGTTTAAACTCCAATAACGTCGAATCCAAAGTTTTCACCATGAATCAAGTAGAAATGGCCGTTGATGCCACCATCAACTACCACCTCAGCTCATGGATGCACCTTGAACTCAGACCCCATGTTTCACTCCAAACCGCTCACAGCGACAATATCTTAGATGACTCAAAACCATCGAACGGCTGGAGCCTTCTTAAAGCGACAACCGAAATTGAAACAAGACCTATCGACGTTTCCGCCGGTGCCATCAATATGCTTGAGAATCACTCGACCCTCCTTGCTGGCGACAGAGCCTTCCCTGGAGCCCGCGCCTATCTCTATGCTTTCAAATCTCCCGCGGGTGAACTTGCCGCTGGTGGAGAAGCCGCTGTTCCATCGTCAGCGAGTCTCTCAACAAAAGCCACATCTCTTGAACCTACGCCCACGTTTTCCAGCGCCGGTGTTCGTGCAAGACTTGGAGACAAAAAAGACAGCTACGTTTATGCACGAGCGCAAACCTACAAATATCAAAATCTCCCTATCGTGATTGCTCAAGGGAGCGCCCTTTTCGGAAACACCGTGAATAAAATTGACTCCAACACGTCACGCTTTGTTTACAACTACGAAGGTTACGAAGGCCGCCTCCAAGGAGCTGTGAATATTGCAGGCTTTGTTTATCCAGAGCTCACTGGAGATTACGTAAAAAACACCCAGGCTCCAGAGTCTCTTTCAAATGCTTACGCAGTAAAGTTTGGTCTTCGTCAAGATTACAAGTCTTGGGAATTTACACCGTTTGTAAAAGGCTATCGCATCGAGCCTGACTCCGCTCCGATTGCCTACATGGATTACTCTCACACCAACGCCCAAGGATTTCGTTCTGGAGTGCAGCTTGAGTTTCGCGAACTCTTCTTTAAACTCACAGCCTTCTACGACGAAAGTCATCCGATCTACTACGACCCTTACATAAACACCGAAAAACAATATATTATTTCCGTGGAGACTCTCGATGCGACATTCTAAAAAAATCCTATTTGGTTTTGTAATGAGTTGCCTCGTGGTGGCTTGTAAGTACGAGGATGTTAAATATCGCGAAGTGGAAAGTCTCGGAGACAAAACTTTCTTAGCAGAAGCTCCAACAGGTCGCCTTGTAAAAAATGAAGCAGCTTCGGAAGAAGGAGTCTCAGCTAAGAGTTTTGAATTTTCGGTTTGTCTTAAAGATAACAACCGTGAGCTTCCCATCAAAAAAGCAGATTTTGGGATTCACTTTCCTGATGAGTCTCTCCTTACCGACCGCTCTGACGATGAGGGATGTATCGCATGGACAGAGACCTTTAAGGTTAAAGCCACTGACGCTCCCTCAACCGTGATTCTCGAGCGAGAGATTGAATCTCTCGGCGTACATCGCGGCACTGAAAAGGTGACCATTGCTTTCAACCCATGGCTCGCTACCGAAGAGGACGCCAAGGTTGTCGATCCTAAGACCGTCAAAGAGGAAACTCTCACCGAGCAAGAGTTCGAAAGCGGTAAGATTAAGCCTGCTCGATAAAAGCCGAATTTAATCAATTAAATTCACCCGCCCAAGGTCGAGTCACGCGACCTACTTTTGACATTTGCAATTTCGACTCCTAACGTAGAGGCACCTCAACCAAATTCATGGAGAAGAAAATGGGTCTGAACTACAAAAGAAATTTTTTCGTTGCCACAAGCATCTGCCTTACCACTGGTGTTGCGCTCATTGTAGCGTGCTCTAAAAAAAGTTCGACTGATTCTACTTCAGTCACACCGTCAGGAAGATCGATCGACGCCAATCAAACCGTCGTCGCAACGGTCACTTCTCCTTACGGAGGCACGTGCAACAAGGTCACGCGAGACACAAGCTCCTGCCAAAGCGCGCGTACAGCTCTTGGCCTCAGCGGGGATTGGTTGAGTTTTTCATGCAATGTCACTCTGGGTTTGAAAACCGCAGGAGGAGCTGAGACGACCACGTACTCCTCAGCGGCGTTTGTAACTGTCACGTTCTATGCGATTCCGGATCACCCTAGCAACTACTTTCAAAGCTCTGGATACTACAGCTTTACAGCTAATGGCGAGTCCGTCGCCGGTAACTACTCAGCAATGTACGCTGCATACACCACTACTTACACTGACCCGAACATGATCGCCCAACAAAGTTACGTTTTGAGCATCCCCATAAATCCCTCATCAGCAACCCACGCATCGCAAGGAATGGGAGTCATCGGCGTTTCTATCGACGGAGTTCCACTTTACAATAATCTCGCCGCACAGACTGATAACATCTACGCAGAGGCAGGATCCTTTGACACTTGCCAAGGTCATCCCAGCAACGAAAACGGTGGTAACTATCACTACCATAGCGAGCCGTTCGCAATTTCTTACCAAGATTCAAATCTGATTGGTATCATGCGTGACGGTTACTTCATCTACGGCCGCTATGATAACGGCAGCACCACTGATGTTGACATCTCTAATACCAGCAGTGATGCCTACATCTACGGAGGCCATGTCGGATCAAATCCCGTTGATGGAACCGGAAGCCGCTTTCATTACCATGCCACGAAATCCGTGGGTTGTTATCACATGAGCGGGCAACAGCACTACACTGATGATGGCAACACCACTTGCTCCCTTGGCACAGGAGGCTCGCTCGTCACAGCATACTTTCTAACCGGCCACGGTAACGGTGGAACTTTTGCCACTATTCCAAGCGGTACCCAGGTCGTTGGCGGCGGAACCATGGTGAATAACACCGCAGCACTTCGCTACTACTACGGGTCTGTCGCAGGGGCCTGCACCGGATGCCAGTGATGAAGTATGGGCTGCTTGCTGCAGCCCTTTTTCTCTTTTCGTATCGGTTTTTCACTCAGTCTACACTTGAAGTCAACAACCCTGACTTCACTCTCAAAGACGAGACTCTCTACTTCAAATCAGCGCCCTTTAATGGAAAAACTGTAGAACGCTACCCTGCCGGCCAAATCTATCGAGAGACTCACTACAAACATGGACTCAAAGAAGGCTTCGCTTTTGAATACGCGATTGACGGCCAGCTCAGAAGTCAGTGGAGCTATCATCTTGGCAAAAAGCACGGAGTTCAAAAAGGGTGGTTCATCGAAGGTCCAAAGAGGTTTGTAGCAAATTTTAAAGACGGAGTTCTCGATGGCCCTCAAACCGAGTGGCACATGAATGGCGCGGTTTTTCGCCAAGAAACATTTATAGAAGGCCGCGAGGTGGATAAAAAAATCCTCTACAGATCCGGCGAAGTATTTACGAACTACACCATTAGAAATTCCAGACTTTATGGAGTGGATGGTGGCCCCCTTTGTTTTGAACCCAAAAAAGAAGGAGCAGTCCCATCAAACAAGCTCTAGTTTTCATTTTATTTTTTTCAAGCATCGCCGGCGCAACTCCTCTGCCACTTTTTTCTTCTGACGATCTGACTCCCTATTGGGAGAGCGAAAAGGGAAAAGGCTCTCCCGCAGAACTCACAGAATTTAAAGTGATTGATCAGAATAATAGCCCCGTCACTAGCGAAACTCTCAAAAACAAGGTCTCACTGGTGAATTTCTTTTTTGCCGACTGCCCTAGCTTCTGCCCGACTATGATGCACAATATTCAGAGCTTTCAAAAAAAATTAGGCAGCGATAAAGTTAATTTTTACTCCTTCACGGTGCATCCTAAAACCGATCCACCAGAAAAACTTAAGACTTATGCTGCCACTCACAAACTCGATCTCAAAAAATGGCAGCTCCTCACAGGTGACGAAAACCAAATTTTCCATATCGGAAAAGACATGTTAAAAGCCGACGGCAGCGTTGGTGATCAAAAAAATAGAACTTCGTTCACTCATACTGGAAACATCTATCTTGTGGATAAAAAACTAAGAGTCCGCGGCATTTACGATACCGCAAGCGCTGAGGCCATGGATCTTCTTGCCAAGGATATTAAAGAGCTTACGCTTGAGTGATACGATTGACCCCAATGATGCCTTTGATTTTTTGCAAATCTAATAGCACTTGAGTCAATTGCGATGTGTCTTTAACTCCCACATCAAAAATCGAAATGGCTTTTTTATCTTTGGTCGTACGAATCTGAGCATTATGAATGTTGATGCTATGAACAGCAAAAGCCTCACTCATGGCTTTAAGCAAACCCGGAACGTCTTGGCTGACAACACGCAAACGCACCGTTCGCTCCGCCGACGCACCTTCAACTCCCTTATTCCAGCTCACATCCACTTTTCGGAGCTGATCAAACGTGTAGGCTTTGGAGCAATCGGCTCTGTGCACACTAATCCCGCGGCCACGAGTGATAAAACCTAGAATAGGATCACCTGGAATCGGAGTGCAGCACTTTGCAAAATGCACAAGCACGTCATCCATCCCATCAACCACGATCAAAGACCCAGACTTTTTCTTACGAAGAGCCGCCGACTTAAAAACCTTCTCGATAAACGAAGGCTTTTGCTCAGTAGGTGCATGTTGAGTGGAGCGCGACTCGGGCGCCAATCTTTCGATCACAGTTTTTGGCTCTAAACGCCCGTAGCCAACTTTGACTAAGAGCTCATCACCATCGCTCACACCCGCATCTTTGAGGAATTTATCGTACTCCTCACCCTTAAAGAATTTCAGATAGTTCATCCCAAATTTGCGAAATTCTTTTTCGAGCAAATCTCGCCCCAAGATGAGGGCCCGCTTGCGCTGTTCTTCTTTAACGAAAGCCCGAATTTTGGACTTGGCTTTATTGGTAACACAAAATTTCAGCCAATCTTTCGAGGGGTGCTGTGTCTTGCTCGTTGTGATTTCAACCGTGTCCCCATTTTGTAATTTGTATTTAAGAGGAACAATACGGCCGTTAATTCTTGCACCCGTACAGTGATTTCCAACATCGGTGTGAACCGCGTAGGCAAAATCAATAGGCGTTGCCCCTTCAGGAAAATCGCGAACATCGCCTTTGGGAGTGAACACATAAATTTCTGATTCAAAAAGATCGGTTTTGATAGTTTCTAAAAACTCGTTGGGATTCCCAACCGATTGGTGCCACGACACTAAATCGCGAAGCCACTGGAATTTCTCGGTAGTGGCGTCAGTGGCTTTATTCTGTTCCTTGTACTTCCAGTGAGCTGCGATCCCGCGCTCAGCAATCAGGTGCATCTCTTGAGTGCGGATCTGAATTTCAATGCGTTCACCACCTGGCCCAATGACGGTGGTGTGCAAACTTTGGTATTTGTTTGGCTTAGGCATGGCGATGAAGTCTTTGAACCTTCCAGGAATCGGCTTCCAGATGGAGTGCACATGGCCTAGCACCTCATAACATTCTGATACCGAGTTCACGATCACACGAAACGCCAGCACATCGTAAACCTGCTCGTAGTCGATGTTGCGCGCTTGCATCTTTCGGTAGATGGACCACAAGTGCTTGGAGCGGCCTTGAATGTCGCATTTGAACGACACGGCGGCAAGCTCCGTCTGCAAAAGACTTTTCACTTCTGCGATATATTGATCCCGCTCTTTCTGTTGTTTTTGGATTTTTTGAGTGAGCTGGTAATGCATGTCAGGTCGCAGGTATTTAAAACTCAAATCCTCAAGTTCAATTTTGATAGACATAATTCCAAGGCGACCTGCAAGGGGGCTGTAGATCTCCAAAGTCTCTTGCGCGATCGTAGCCTGCTTATGAAACGGCTGATGATTGAGCGTACGCATGTTGTGCAAACGATCGGCAAGCTTAACCAAGATCACGCGCACATCTTTACCCATTGCCACGATCATCTTACGAATATTCTCGCCCTGTTTTTCATGGGTGTTCTTAAAGGTCATTCGGCCGAGTTTTGTAACACCATCAACGAGAAGCATTGGAACTTCACCAAACTCACGTTTGATATCTTCAAGGGTGACGGAGGTGTCCTCTACAGTATCATGCAAAAGTCCGGTGGCGACGGTGTCTAAATCCAAATGCAGATCCGCTAAGATCGCAGCAACACTTAAAGGATGAAAGATATAAGGCTCGCCACTTCTGCGAATTTGTCCCATATGGGCTTTTTCAGAAAAGCGATACGCCTTTTCGATGAAAGCAAGGTCGGCTTTAGGATGATAAGCTGCAATTTTTTTAAGAAGATCATCAACCGTTCGAACGGTTTTAGAATCAATCTTATCGCTTTCGAGGGCTGACTGCATTTGGGTATTTTATCATAGACCCGCGAGAAGATGAAATTTTACCGGCTAATTACCGATTTAGGTCTTCCTCAATTTGCTGAGTGGCAGTACCTAGGGACGGATCCATTTCAAAGCCCACGTTGCCAGCAGCTACTTCTCGTAACGAGGCAACAATGTACTTATTGTCTCGGGTGGCCACGGTGAGTTCAGACCCTTTTAGGATTTGTTTGGCTCGTTTTGCCACAAGAATCACTAAGGCAAATCGGCTTTCTACTTTATCTAAACAGTCTTCAACGGTGACTCTTGCCATAACAACTCCTTGAAAGGATTGAGTTCTATCTTGCCTGGACGAGATCTTCAATAATTTTTTTAAACTGCCTATAGGAGCTTTCAAACTCGTCGTTCACGAGCCGAAAATCAAATTCACCAGCCCGGGCCATCTCCCTCTCGGCATTTTGCATTCGCAGCGCCATGTTCGAAGGCTCCCGGCCCTCTCGATTTATAACGCGTCGCCTTAATTCCTCTATGGAAGGGGGCAGGATAAAAATCGACTTTGCCTGTGGATACTTAGCCTTAAAGGTGTCCGCACCCTGGATGTCCACATCCATAATGATAACGCGTCCAGCGGCAAAGGCTTTTTCAATCTGCTCAAGGGGAGTTCCATAAAAATTGCCATGAACCTGGGCCCACTCGACAAAATAATTCTTGGCTACGAGGGCCTCAAACTCTGGAATTGAAACAAAATGATACGGATTTCCCGGCCCTTCCCCTTTTCGCATCTCGCGAGTGGTGAAAGTGATCGTATCCTCAAGGATTGAAAAATCCTTAAGCGCCCGATCTAGAAAACTGCTTTTGCCCGCCCCGCTGGGAGCTGCGACAATGATCATCTGTGTTTTCATTCGATGTTTTGCACCTGTTCTTTAATCCGCTCAATTACCGTTTTAGCCTGAACCACCACCTCGGTCAACTTAGCGACTTGGGTCTTTGATCCCACGGTATTGATCTCTCGTAAAATCTCTTGAGTGAAAAAATCAAGCTGCTTTCCCATGGGCTCAGTGCGATCAAGAATTTTTTTAAAGGACATAAGGTGTTCATGGAGCCTGACGAGCTCTTCGTTGATGTCGGAGCGGTCCACAAGCACCGCCACCTCTTGAACCAAGCGATTCTCATCCAGTTTGAACTCGGCAAGGCGAGATTGGATTTTTGCTCTGGTTTTTTCAAAAAGCTGAGTGTTCGCTTCATCACGCAGGGATTTTATAGAAGTGAGGTGATCTGTCATTTGTGAGACCAAAGACAAAATGTCTTTTTTGATCGACTCGCCCTCTCGTTTTCGCTCTTTATCCAAAGAACCTAAAGCTTTTTCGAAAGTTTTTTCAAGGAGCTTTTTTTCGCCTTCAGAACTTGTTTTTTGGTTCTCGATTTGAAAGATATCGGGCAATCGCGAAAGGGTATCAAGCGACAGCGGGGATTTCTCTTTCGTCATTTTGCGAAGGTCTTTAAGAACGCTGATCCACTCAGCCGCCATTTTTTTATTCAGCGAAACCTGAGCGCTCGAAGCCTCAGGTTTAAGCTGTCTTGAAACAAAAACATCAACCGTGCCACGAGAAATCAGCTTCTGCAGAGATTTTTTCAATCCTACTTCGATGTCCATCAATTCTCGGGGCAAGTGAAACCGAGTTTCAAGAAAACGCCCGTTCACCGTTTTGATGGAAACTTCAAGACGACTGATGGGGGTTTCCTCTTGAGCCGAGCCGAAACCTGTCATGCTTTTGATACTCATAAGACAAATCCTATCTCATTTTTTTTCATAAGGCTAGGTTGGTGTTGTCCTCAAAGGATCCCCACTGAATCGACGAATCCCGGCGAAACCACGTCATTTGCCGTTTTGCAAATTGCATGGTCGAGGTCACAATTTGGCCTTCAAGGTCTTGGAGCTCAAGGCGACCCGAAAGAAGATCTAAGACCTGGCTGTAGCCAATGCTCCGAAGGGGCTTCCAATCGCCAAATCCTTCCGCTACCAAACCACGGACCTCATCAATAAGACCGTCTTGCACCATTTGAGCAGTGCGCTTGGTGATCCGCTCCCGCAAAACCTCTCGCGAGACCTGCAGTCCCACTTTGGTAAAAGGATAAGGAAAGGGAGTTGTATTTTTTGCGAACTCACTTTCGATAGATGTCAGCGGCTTTCCTTCCCGGCGAATGATTTCAAGGGCTCGCACGAGTCGGTAGTGGTCATTGGGATGAATGCGCCTTGCCGCCTGAGGATCTTGATCCAGAAGCTGCTTGTAAAGGCGATCCTGTCCACCTTCCACAAGGAGCTCTTCTTCAAGGTCCCGGCGCGCTTGCGGGTCTGAAGCGCCCACTGGATAAAGGCCTTTTTCTAGCGCTTGCACATAAAATCCTGTTCCACCAACAATAAAATAAGTTCGGCCTTTTTGAAGCTGGGGGAGCAAAGACAAAAAATCGCGATGATACTGGCCCACCGTCAGTTCATGCCCTTTAGGGACGTAACCATAAAGATGATGCGGGCACAGTTTTTTTTCTTCAGCCGAAGGTTGAGCGGCGCCGATGTTTAAACCCTGGTACACCTGGACGCTATCGCAATTGATGACCTCACCTCCGCATTTGACAGCCCATTTGGCTGCCAGCGAAGACTTTCCACTGCCGGTCGGACCAAGAACAAAAACAAATTTCACAGAATGCGTCCGAATTTTTTTTCGATCTCATTTTTTGTCATCGTGATCGAAACCGGGCGGCCGTGAGGACAAAAACTCGACAAAGGGAACTCATCCATTTGACTTAAAAGCTCTGCCATTTCTTGGTGACTCAGAGCTTGCCCTGCCCGCACGACACTATGACAAGCCATCGTGGCGAGAATGTCGCCGATCACTTTTTCAAGATGTGACCCTGACCTATCAGAACGCAAATCGTGCGACATCTTCTCTAGACCTGCAACAAGGTGAGGTTCTTTGATTAAGAGCGGGGCTGCAACAACTCCAATGGATGTCGGAGAAAGTGTTTCAAAATGAATTCCAATTTTTGCCAGTTCGTCTTCGACACTTTTGAGCGCTTCAACCCGCTCTTCATCAAGATCGACCACAAGCGGAACTAAAAAATTTTGCACATCTACGGCAGCCCCGCGACGAGCGGCCATCAATCGTTCAAAGGCCACTCTCTCGTGAGCCGCATGTTGGTCCACAAGTAAAAACTGACCGTCAGATTGAGCAAGAATGTAAGTTCCAAAAGCCTGCCCCAAAACCTGAAGACGACTCCAATATCCTTGCTGGGTTTTGTATTCAGTCCGATCCCCCAACTGCGCGAGATCCGAAAGTTTGACAGGAGTTTCTGGTTTGCTCCGAAAAAAAGTTTTCCCAAGATCTTGGGATTGAAACTGAAAATTCAAAGATGGAGGAAGCTCCGACGTGTTCACAGTTGGTTCAGGAATCCGCACCTGAGGTGTCGAAACCTTAAGCCAGGGAGCCGTCTCAAGACCCGGCCTTAAAGAATCTCTCACCGCTTTGAAAACGGAATCGGATTTTAGAAACTTCACTTGCGATTTTGTAGGATGAACATTGACGTCCACTGTATCAAGAGGCGCGTCCACCCAAACTACCACATGAGGGTACTCACCGTGCATAAGAAGGTTGCGATAAGCCTCTAAGATCGAGGCTTGAACCGTGCGGTCCTGGACCCAACGATTTTGTACAAACACCCAGAGAGATCGAGAGTTTCGCGTGACCGTGTGAGGGTCAGAAAACAGAGAATGGGCATGAACTCCGTCACGCTCCCCTTCACCTTCATAAAGCGGTTTAACTCCAAGAACATCAACGGCTCTATCTAACCGAGACGAAGCCTTCGGCCAAAAGTGCAAGAGCTTTCCCCCTTGAAAGATGCGAAATTCAACGTGAGGAGCTGTGAGTGCCATTGCCTTCGCAATGGTTTTGATTTGCGTTGTTTCCGCAGCTTCGGATTTTAAAAATTTCAACCTGGCTGGAACGTTGCTGAAAAGTTCATCAATGACGATGGTCGTTCCTTTTTTTGCGGATATAGGGCTGACCTGTGACTTTTTGCCAAAACTCGATTCAATTTTAAAACCCATGCCTTGCGACTGGGGATTAGAAATAAGACAAAACTGGCTGACAGCAGAAATGGAGGCAAGAGCCTCTCCGCGAAAACCGTAGGTTTTGAGGTCCCAAAGGTCGCCAGCTTGCGAGATTTTGCTCGTTGTAAAACGATCCAGGGCTTTTGCCATTTCGGCCTCATGGATCCCATGACCATTGTCGGAAACCTTCACCCATTGGCCTCCACGATCAAAATCAATTTCGATGGAATCACTTCCCGCATCAAGGCTGTTTTCAACGAGCTCTTTGATCAGATGAGCCGGCCGCTCCAAAACTTCACCCGCAGCAATTTGGTCAATGACTTGATCAGAGAGTGTCTGAATGGATTTCATTTTAAAACTCGTACTGGAGCGCGCCACCAAAGGCAGGAAACTGCTCCTTTTCCCAATAATATTTAGCATCGAGTTTAATAGAGACGGGACCAAAACGCATTCCCATCCCAAAATCAAAAGCAGCACCGAGGTTGATACTTTGCAAATCCAAGCTCTTACCACCTAACTTCACGGCAAAGCGCGAATACCGCATCATGGGGCCAAAACCCACATGAACCATTCGATCCTTGCTGGAGTCAATCGTAGAAATTAAAAGACCGTCAAAGAGCAAGTTAAACCCAGTTGCGCTCTCGCCAGTGAGTTTGTCGTAGTAAGAAGGAGCATCTGGATAAATCAATAAGTTCAGCTCAGAAGGCGTGGCTCCTGAAACTAAGAGATTAGGTCCCGACAATTTGATTCCGAACATAAAAAGCGACTCAGTTCGCTGCGCGCCCCCCGCCTTTTCTTTAAAAGACACCGTGTAAAAGGAAGGACCCACATACTGAGTAAGGGAGTAGGAACGCCGCTTTTTAGGCTTTTTAAGTTCAGGCTTCGCTGTTTTTTTGGAGTCCTTTTTGCCATCGGACTTGTCTTTGGCAGATGGCTTTTTTTTTGCCCCACCCCCGCCAGAGGCAACAACGTCAGTGTCTGCGACATAGCCGAGCTGGTTGTTCACGCGGATTTTATAAAATGCGACGTTAAACTTGTTAACCGACATCGTGTAGATTTGGCCCACTTGAAGGTACGCGATAACAGGAGAGTCGAAGTCTGGCGATTTGTAAACCATGGCGCCATCACTGACCACTTTGCCTTTTTGAGCTTCGATACTTTTGCTCGGAGATGCGGCAAAACTCGCCGCGATCCAAAAAAAAGGGAGAAGGATCAATGTGCGAAGCATTCCCACTTTTTCACCTCATCAGCCACACACGATAGAGGGCCTCAAGAAGTATTTTCGCCGACATTTTACTTTGCCCAACCCGGCGATCTTCAAACAAAATAGGCACTTCTTTGCCCACAAAATTTTGTTTAGACGCTCGGTATTTCAACTCAATCTGAAAGCTGTATCCATTAGACTTAACGGTGTCTAATCCAATCCCGCGAAGCACCGGCGCCCTCCAGGCGTTAAATCCGCCAGTCCAATCCCGCAGAGGGTAACCGAGAATCAATCGCGCATAGAAGCTTCCACCCCGGGAAATGATTTTTCGAATCACACCCCAATTGACGGTTCCGCCCCCTCTGACCCATCTAGAGCCTACAATAAAATCAGCTTTTTTAGCTTCTCCAAGAATGGATCTTAAGTCTTCAGGCCTATGAGAAAAATCCGCATCCATTTCGACAAGAAGATCGTAGTCCCGCGAAAGGCCCCACTCAAATCCTGCAATGTAGGCACGTCCCAAACCCTCTTTACCAGCTCGAGACAAAAGATTTAAAAATGGATACTCTGATTTAAGATTTTCAACGATCTGACCCGTTCCATCGGGCGAGTTGTCATCAACAACTAAAACATCCACTCCCAAATTGAAATCAGAAATGCTCTTGAGCAAGGGAGGAATATTCTCTTTTTCATTATAAGTTGGTATAACAACGAGTGTTTTCATGAAGTGAGACAAGATTAATTCGTAAGGAGCTAGGTCTCAAGGTTAAATGGACTTTGAGATAATTTTCCCACGGGAATTTTCGCGCCGCGCGACAGCGTTTGGCAGCGGGGTTTCCGTCTGACGCCTCTTGGGGAGATCAAGGGCGGGTTTAAGAAGAAAATGAGGGTCCGTTTTTCTTTGCTCAACAAATCTTTTGACCTTGGCTGCCGCTAAACTCGGCTCTGCACGATACAAAACCGGATCAAACCCGCAACTCTGGCAAACAAGGGACATGCGTCGCCTTAACCGAAGGACCACTTCAACGAGCACAAGGAATGTCAAAAAAAACACCGCCGACAGCATGTGAAATTCTCTAAAAACTAAAAAAGAAAGACTGAACGTCAAAAATGTAATGACTGAGAACTCGAAAAACCCGAGTCCCCTTTTCTCGTACACTTTTCGCGGAGTTTTGCAAAAAGCACAGAAGACATTTTCACGCCGACTTCGACCGATCATATCTCTTATCTTGGCACAATTTGGTCCAGAACACGAGGCGAGCTTTGCTGAGAATTTAAAATAGATGTTAGAATATGCAGATGACAGAAACACAAAAAGTCTCGAAAATCCCCCTAGGCTGGACGAAAATCTGGCTTGCCATCCTCTTGTTCTCTCCCCTCTTGCAGGCGCAATCTGAAGATTTTGAAGAGACCAGCTTTGAACGCCACATCCAAGAACTCCAAGCCAAACAATCTCCCAAAGAAAAACCCAAGGAGGAGTTTGAAGAAATTGAACTTCACGGCGGAATGGGTCTTGTAAATTCCATCATCAACCTCAAAGTTCAGAACAAAGAACTCTATCGCTACCAAAGTGGTTTTTGTCTGAATGTCGGAATCGATTTGTTTTCACCAGCTTGGTTTGCTGAAGGTTCGATCGTCAACTATGGGACAAAATCCACGTTCAACGATAAGTTTTCTCTCCGGGAGTTTGATCTTAAAGTTCTCAATCGAAGCGCTGTTGGCGGCATCTGGAGCTCTCGGCTTGGAGTAGGTCTAGCATCGCGGTATTTAAAATATGAAAACTATGAAACCAGATTTTCACAAAATGTGACGACCCCCTCTTCAATTTGGGTTGCAGGCCTTGAGGCGAGGATCGTTCCTCAGATCAGCTTAGGTGTTGAGGCCAACCTGCGAATCAGCCTTCTGTCCGACACGATCGATCGTAACACACTTGATTTGCTCGTTCGTTTGGACTCACATTTCTAGGGAGCAACAATGATAGATGCTTCTGCGCATTTAAAAGACTTACCTAGATTTTTATATCAGTTCTTACTCAACCCCGTGGCACGGATTTCTCACCTTCCCAGGTTTTCATTTCGTGATTTGATCCTTTTACAGCTTTCTGTCAGCCTTCTCTGCGGAACCATAGAGGGCCTGATCACCGAGAGCTACTTCAGCATGATCTTATATCTTTGCCTCATGCCCTTGATGACCCTGATTTTGTGCAGCCTTCTCACTTGGTTTTTTTATTTTTTATTTCGGTTTTCCTTTAAAACAACGATCCCACCGAGGTCGCTATTTGCCATCGTTGTGTTTTCACACATCCCTTATCTTTTGCTACAGATTGCTTCCAACTGGATCCCTCCAATGAGTCTTTTAGGCTTCGGGAGTTTTTGTTTGCTTTTTACGAAAGGCGTTGCCGACACACATGGCGTTGAGAGAAATAAAGTTCTTCGGGTGACGTTGATTTTGTTTTTGATTTACTTTGTTGTTTGGTCTTTCACGCTTTGGGAATCCACGAGGGTCTCAAGACAGCATCTTTGAAGCGGTCACGGCGACCCTTCTGTTTTCGGGACCCGGGTCCCTAAGGACTCAGCTCTCTGGCCCAGTTGGGTTCACAAATCCAAAATGGCTTGTGATTCGCGAAGAGAGGCGATTGAAATTCCGTAAACCTTCTTCGATTTTGATCGCTAAATTTAGTGTGACACTTGACGAAGCTCGAAGAAGTTGATCGATCAGATGTCGAGGTCCCTTGTTCCTTTCTATAACTCTTATAGAATTGGACGCATTTAGAACCAGTTTGCAGGTTACATGCGCTCACCAACTGGGCCAGAGAGCTGAGTCCTTAGAGACCTGGGTCCCGAAAAACACTGGCTTGCCAGCTAAAAAAAGAAAAGGCCTCAATCCCAACCTTGGGATCATAGTATTTCGTATAAAAAAACGAACCCTCGTCCCCACGCGGATTTTTCGCCGTCTGATTGGGATCAAGCACTGCTGAAGATCGGTTGTCTCCATAAAAATAAATACAATTGTACGGCTCACCACTATAAGGACAATACCCAAAAGACTGCTTCACCCAAATAAAATCTTCGTGGTCGGTATATCCAACATCACCTGTAAGCGTCGGGAGCGCATACGCCTCGCCTTGACGGTATTGAATCCGACCTGCTTCATTCAAACTCTCAAAATACCAGTGATCGCCAAGTTTTTTTCGCAAGGCCAGGCGCGCACTGACAGTAAGAACATCGTCCGACCGTTTCAGCTCGTTGATAGGATTGTCGTAGGGACGATCAATCACATTATAAGGTAGAAAATCTTTTTGAGCTCGCCCCGCAATGACACCTGCAAATCCACGTTGGAATTGATGGTAGTGAAGAGAACCGCGCCATTTGAAGTTGTCTTCAGTAGTATTTTGATAACCCACAGCTCCTGCGCCCGCCCATTTGCCTTCGCGAACTCCAAGTTCAAAGCCATAGATGGGCGGCTGATCAGGACGTGAACGTATGAAAATTCCTGTCGTAGGTGAGACGTCCTGCTTTTCAATACTGATGACTCCAGGCACCTCAGAAACCTCGTAACTGACTTGGTGAAAATAGTAGGAGCTAATCCCGAAATCAAAATCTTGATTTCGTGCAAATAACTCTTGGCCAAAAAGATCTCCTGGAATTAAAACTCCGCCCGTTCCAGGTAAGTAAAGCTGGTAAAAATAATCGCCTTTACGAATCTGCCAAAAAAAACCAGACAGCTCTAGATCATCCACCCAAAGCCCTGCACCCAAAGTTTGTCGATCCAAATCAAAAAACCGCATGAGAGTTGACCAACCTTCACCAAAAATCCCAGGGGTCCAGGTGACTCCCATCTGTTGGTAAAATCGGTTTGCGCCGTTGTAGCCGTAGCTCGTGGTCCCATTAACAAAGCTCAATTTTCCGTTGATGACTAAATCAGGATGAACTTTGTACTCCGAAAAAAAATCCACCCAGTATCCAGCGCCATGGTAATAGTCATACTCGTTCCCCCAGCTCTTCCAAACCTGAACGTCGGTAGCTAACGCAAAAACATCTGATCGCGGAAGCTTACGCCAAGGCTGCTGAGCCACGGTGGAGCCTAAATCATAATTGGTAAGGCGAGGAATGAGAGGGGTTTCTGCCCTTAGGCTCTGGCCCCAACAAAGAAAAAAAATCAGCGAGAAAAAAATCATGCGCGGCCGGTAGAACCAAAACCGCCTTCACCCCTATGTGTGTCTTGCAACGATTCAGAAGTCACAAACTCGGCCTGGAAAACTGGGCATAAAACCATTTGCGCAATTCTATCCTGGTCATGAACGGTGAAGGCCTCTTCACCTAAGTTTGCAACAATCACCTTAACCTCACCCCTGTAATCACAATCGATGGTGCCCGGTGAGTTGAGAACAGCAATTCCACTTTTTAGAGCCCAACCGCTGCGCGGCCTGACCTGAATTTCATAACCCAAAGGGATCTCAAAACTAAGTCCTGTTGGAATGAGAACACGCTTGCCTGGCTCAATCACAAGACTCTGGGAAAGTTGAGCTCGAACATCAAACCCACTCGCTCCCACCGTTTCATAAGACGGAAGCTGTCCTTTGAAGTTCTCTCTAGTTAAAACATTCACTCTAATTTTTTGCATGCTCCCCCCGATCAATTAAAATTTAAATTTTTTGAAAACTCATCCGCCTGCGGTCCAAGCAACAATACACCCATGTGCGATACATCCAGGTACTCTTCACTATATTGGCTGACAGAAGACGGTGTGACTTTTTTGATTTCATCAACAATCAATGAAAGGGGTTTGTAGCAGCCAAACACCAATTCATTCACTCCCAAGGAGCTCATACGGTTTTCAACATCGTCAGCCCCTAAAAGCAACTGCCCGATAATCTGGCGCCCGAAATGTTTCAAATCGGTTTGGCTAACTCCGGTTTTTTTAACCTTTACGATTTCCTTTTTAAAAGTTCCAAGCAGTTCTTTTACATATCTTTTCTCAGAACCTGCATAAACAAGCATCAGACCGCAGTCTGTAAACGTATTCAAACTGCTATACACCGAATAAGCTAAGCCTTTTTTCTCACGCACACTCTGATAGAGCTTGGAAGTCATTCCTCCACCAAGCAGGGTGCTCAAAATGAAAGCCTCAAATCTCTGCGGATCCAAAAAGCTCGCCGCCTTAAAGCCACACAAAAGGTGGTACTGTTCCGACGGAGAGGGCACTGTTTTTTGAAACTGAAAAACACGAGGAGGTTTTCTATTGAGCTTCTTTTTTACTTGAGGAATTCGCATTTTTTTTAATTTTTGAAGGTATCCGACGAACTCATCGTGATCAAGATCCCCTGCAAAACTAATGACAATTTGGGAGCTTACAAAGTGACTCTTGATAAACGTCTTCACGTCGGAGTAAGAAATTTTCGGAATGCTTTGTTCAGTTCCAAGAATGGGCTTTCCGAGAGAGTGACCCTTAAATGCGTGTTCAAGATAAGCCTCAAATGCAAGGTCCTCGTAATTTTCCTTGCACATGACAATTTCTTGCAAGACTACGGACTTCTCGCGCTCAAAATCGGTTTTAGAAACCTCCATGTTCGTCACAAGATCCAATAAAACCTCTACGGCTTTTTTCCAGTGATCTTTGAGAACAAGAGCATGAAAACAGGTGTACTCTTTTGAGGTATAGGCATTAAGTTCTCCGCCCAAACTCTCAAGAGATTTTGCAATATCAAAGGCTGATTTAGTTTTAGTTCCTTTAAAGACCATGTGCTCAGTGAGATGGGCGATACCACCGACATCATTAGACTCATCCCGAGTCCCCACATTGATAAAAATCCCAACAGCAAAAGCCTTTGCTCCAAAATGGCGCTCAGAAACGATTTTTAGACCACCATCTAATTCTGATTTTTTAAATACAGGCTCAAACGACGGCTGTTGGGGCCGTCGTTTCAAAGAATGAGGGCCTGCGCCCATTAAGAGTCCTTGCTCAATACAGCTTTGCGGGAAAGCTTGATGCGACCAGCACGGTCAATATCTAAAACTTTGACGTCAATGGTGTCGCCTTCATTGAGGACATCAGATACGTTTCTCACGCGCTCGTGAGCGATTTCGGAAATGTGCAAAAGGCCTTGAGCATTTGGCAACACTTCAACGAAAGCTCCAAAGTCCGTGATCTTAACAACCCGGCCACTGTACACTTTACCGACCTCAGCTTCAGCGCAAATTTCGTGAATCATAGCAATTGCTTTTTTCGCTGCGACTGGATCACTAGAAGCCACGTGGATCGTTCCATCATCTTCAATATCAATCTTAACGCCAGTGACTTCAATGATGCCACGAATGACTTTACCGCCACTTCCGATAACCTCACGAACCTTCTCTGGCTTGATCTTGATGGTCTCAATACGCGGAGCAAATTCTGAGATAGATCCTCGCGGAACACTCATCACTTTTTCCATCTCGCCAAGGATATGGACTCGACCTGCTTTTGCTTGCGCAAGGGCCTTTTCGATGATGTCTAAAGTCAGGCTGTCAATTTTGATATCCATTTGGACGGATGTGATTCCCGCAGCGGTTCCCGCTACTTTGAAATCCATATCACCAAGATGATCTTCGTCTCCTAAGATATCAGTAAGAACCGCGACCCGAGAGCCCTCTTTAATCAGACCCATAGCGATCCCTGCCACATTCCCTTTGATGGGAACTCCTGCATCAAGTAGAGCGAGAATTCCCGAGCACACGGTGCCCATAGAACTAGACCCATTAGATTCAAGAACCTCGCTGACGATACGGATGGTGTAGGGAAACTTATCAAACTCAGGTAAAATAGCTTTGATCGCACGCTCAGCCAAGTTTCCATGACCTAATTCCCGACGACTCTGCCCGCCCATACGTCCGGTCTCACCCACAGAAAATGGAGGAAAGTTGTAGTGAAGCATAAAGCGCTTTTTGATCGTGCCTTGAATGGAATCAATCATCTGCTCATCGTCACCCGTTCCGAGAGTGACAGTTCCAAGAACTTGAGTCTCGCCACGAGTGAAAAGTCCTGATCCGTGAGCACGAGGGAGAAGTCCGACTTCGCAGGCGATGGGCCGTACTGTCACTAAATCTCGACCATCAATTCGCGTGCCTTTGTCTAGAATTTGCGACCGAGCAACGCGGTACTTGATGTCTTCACCTAAGAAGGCCAGTTCCTTTTTACGTTTGCCGATCACAGACTCATCTTTGAGGGTGTCGATGAACTTTTCTTTAGCAGCAGCCATTGCAGCGTCCGCAGCAGCATAGCGCTCTTGCTTAACGCGAAGACTGAGGGCCTGTTCGATTTTAGGTCTTAAAAAGGCTTCAACCTCAGATTTAAATCCGCCATCAACCTCAAGGCCTTTGAAAGCCACTTTAGTTTTTGAACCGGTTTTTTCGCGAAGTTCATCTTGCAAATTAAAGAGCGGAGTGAGGGATTCGTGACCAAAACGAAGAGCTGCAAGAGCATCTGCTTCGGAGATGAATTGGCACTCCCCTTCAACCATCAAAATTCCGTTACGAGTTCCAGAAACGATGATGTTCAAATCCGACTTTTCAAGCTGAGTCGGCGTTGGGTTTGCAACGAGCTGACCTTCAACACGTCCCACTTGAACCGCCGCGACAGGACCGTTAAACGGAATGTCACTCACGTGAAGAGCGGCCGAAGCCCCAAGGCTTGCCAAAATTTCTATTGGAAAACTTCCATCGATACTTAAAACTGTCGCCACCACCTGAGTGGGTTGGCGAAACCCTTCTGGAAACAAAGGCCGAATCGGACGATCGATCAACCTCGCATTGAGAGTTGCATCGGTGGTAGGTTTTGCTTCACGTTTGAAATAACCTCCGGGAATTTTACCGGAAGCATAGAACTTTTCTACGTACTCTACCGTCAGTGGGAAGAAATCGGCATCGCTTTCTCCCTTGTCAGAAACAACAGTGACAAGCACCAGATTGTTTCCACAAGAAACGGTTTTCATCGCCTCTCCTTGAGAATGAAACTAGGCTGAATTGACATTAGAAATTTGAATTGAGTTCGAGGGTCGAAGTGTCCAGAACTATTTACGTAGATTCAAACCACTAATGAGTTGAGTGTACGTCTTAGTATCGGTGCGTTTCAAGTAATCCAATAACTTTCGGCGACGATTGACCATGTGAACCAATCCTCGGCGACCAGAGTGATCTTTTTTGTGTGTGCTAAAGTGACTTGTCAGGGAATTAATTCTCTCAGTTAAAAGTGCGACCTGCACTTCGCTGCTGCCTGTATCCAAGTCGCCCCGGCGGTGCTTGGCAATGATCTCGGTCTTTACGGTTTTTAGAGTGGCCATTAACATCTCCTTACATGAACTCTAAAATCTGTCTCTCTAAGACAGATCTGTTTTTAGCCTCAGGTAGCGTCATGGCTGTCGTTACCAAAGCCCCCAAATGGGTCCTAACCCGCGCATATCGCAAGTCTAAGTATTGGTTTTGTACTGGCAAAGGGGATACGGGTCAATAACGAAACACACGGCGAATGTTGAATCCCTTGCCTTTTTGAAAGCCCAAAAGCGCAATGAGCTCTTTGCCATCCTCACTGAGGACGCGAATTTCAGAGTCGACATCACTTTCTACCAGAGTCCAAAGCTGGCGCTTGAGATCCATAGAAATCTGCCCATTGGACAAAAGCCGCCGTCCCTGCAGAGGCAGACGCACGCCCTTTAAATGATCCAGGGTGTGCCCGATAGGAATAAAGGAGCCAGAGGCAGACAGACTCTTGCCTTGAGCGATCCAATCTTGCAACTTTTCAAGAGTCAAAGCCTGCCCAACGTGAAAATTCTCACACGCAAGACGCCTGAGAACAGAGGTCGTAGCACCGGTGCCAAGCACCTGTCCCAGGCGCTGAACCCAAGACCTAACAAATCCCCCTTTACCGCAACTCATCTGTATATCGATCCAGTCATCACCGGCACCCATCACATGAACGTCATAAAAGGACATCAAGCGCTCTGGAGCTTCAAATTCATCGCCCCGTCGTGCCTTTTTGTGAAGGCGCTCTCCATTGACTTTGATGGCAGAAAACCTCGGAACCGGGAGCATCAGTGGCCCCGACAACGCCTGCACGAGGGTGGATTGTGCCTGCGGATCCTGCCAGCGAACGCTGTCCACGACGTCTCGGCGCGCGACGATCTCGCCCGTCATATCCCAAGTGTCGGTTTCAACACCGAGCTGAGCTCTGAGCTGATAGGTTTTGTCTTTTTCTAGAATGTAAGAACTCAATTTTGTGGCTTCGCCGAGGAGCAAAACCATAAGGCCGGTGGCCATGGGATCGAGGGTCCCTGTGTGCCCGACCGCTGAAAGTCCCAAAATCCGCCGGGTTTTTGCCACCACATCGTGACTCGTAAATCCAGCGGGTTTATCAACTAAAAGCAGACCGTGAGCAGCCATGGAGAATCTCTCGAGACTCGATTAAGAGTCTTTTGTATGCTCCATCGAGGGTGAACTATCTAGAGCAGCGTTGGGTTTGAGGTGATGTAACAGCTCGTCGACTTTGAGTAAATCATCAAAAACGTCGTCGTGGAAAAACTTCAACTTTGGGCAAAAACGAAGACTCAAAGTTTCGTTAAGGTAACGTTGCATTTCAAAAGCTCGAGACTGCAGAGTCTCAAGAACATGCTCGATTTCACCAGCATCGCCTTGCGCACTCACGTAGACTTTCGCAGTTTTTAAATCTCCTGGCATCATCACGCGCGTGACAGTGACGAACGGAGAAAGTTCGTCACGCATTTTCATAAGCACAAAGTTAGCTACCATTTGGTGAACTTCTTTTTCAACTCGCTGGATTCTTCGTCCATCTTGCTTTCCCAAAGACATACTTACATCTCCTTTGTCGTCGCCTGTGGAGCCTCTGGGGCTGCAACCTCAGTCAGTGTTCGTGCCACTTCTTCGGTCATGAAAGCCTCAATCACATCCCCCACCTTGACGTCATTAAAATTTTCAATTCCAATCCCGCATTCAAAACCCGATGCCACTTCTCTAGCATCGTCTTTAAAACGTCGAAGACTGCCGATCTTACCCTGATACAAAATTCGCCCCTCGCGAATCAGTCTCACGCTGTTAGACCGTTGGACTTTTCCGTCCACAATAAAGCATCCCGCAATTGTCCCGATTTTGGGAACAGAAAAGATGTTACGCACCTCGGCTCGACCCACAACTTTTTCGATAACCTCAGGCGCCAAAAGCCCGACCATGGCTTTTTTGAGCTCGTCCATCAATTCGTAAACCACTGTGTAGCTTCGGACATCAACCCCAAGTCGTTTAGCTTCCGCCATGGCCGTGCCATCAGGACGAACGTTAAATCCAATGACAATCCCTTTAGCTGTACTCGCTAAAAGCACGTCAGACTCAGTAATTCCACCGACCGCCGCGTGAATCACACGCAGGCGCACCTCTTGAGTGACAAGCTTGTTAAGCATGCCTTGAATGGCCTCAAGACTTCCGGTCATGTCGGTTTTAAGGATGATTGAAAGGTCTTTGACATCCCCTTTGCTCACTTTAGAAAACAGATCTTCAAGAGACATTTTGGAGTGTGGAGTCGCCGCTTGAGCGCGCATCTGCTCGTCGCGAACTCTAGCTACCTCTTCAGCTGTCTTTTCATCTTCGACAATATCAAAGCGATCGCCGGCAGAGGGTGTATCACGAAGACCTAAAACTTCCACGGGAATCCCTGGTCCTGCCGACGGCACTCGTTCGCCCTTGTCATTCATGAGGCTCTTCACTCGACCCATCATTTTCCCGGCAACGATGTGCTGACCGACAGAGATCGTTCCATCTGTCACAAGCAGCGTTGCTGTTGGGCCACGGCCTTTTTCTAAACGACTTTCGATGACAACACCGGTTCCAGAGCGATGAGGATTGGCTTTGAGCTCTTGGATTTCTGCAAGCAAGTAAACCTGCTCAAGAAGTTCTTTAATCCCAGTCTTTTTGAGGGCTGAAACTTCGCAGAAAATCGTATTTCCACCCCACTCTTCAGGAACAATTTCATACTCGGTGAGTTGCTGTTTGATACGGTCCGGATTAGCTCCTGGCTTGTCCATCTTATTGACCGCTACGATGATCGGAACATCAGCAGCCTTAGCATGGCTGATGGCTTCTGCGGTCTGAGGCATGACTCCATCGTCAGCTGCGACCACAATGATCGCGATGTCTGTGACATTGGCACCTCGAGCGCGCATGGCTGTGAAAGCCGCGTGGCCCGGAGTATCGATAAACGTAATCAGATGACCGTCTTCTGTAGTTACACTGTACGCACCAATATGCTGAGTGATTCCACCCGCCTCGCCAGAGGCAACATCGGCCTTACGGATAGAGTCGAGAAGCGATGTTTTTCCATGATCGACGTGACCCATGACCGTGACAATTGGCGGTCTTGTGACTTGTTCAGCGGTGAGATCTCCAAAAGCTGCGACATCGACCATCTGATCGGCAGTTTGGTAGACATTTTGCGCTTCAAATCCAAATTCAGGGATGATGAGCGCGATGGTGTCGAAATCAAGGCCTGTTGTCATCGTGGCCGTCACGCCGTTTTGCATGAGGGTCTTCATTAGCACAGCGGCTTTTACGCCCATTTGCTGAGCAAGGTCAGCCAGTTTCATAGTCCGATCGACGCGAATGATTCTCTTAGAGGCCTTAGGCGTCGTGAGCTGAGTTTTTAAACCTTCTCGAGTCAAATTGCTTTTCTTTTTCTTAGGTTGAAACACCATCTCGCGCTTACGGAATTCAGCCGCGTCGAAATGGACCTTTTCTTCGTTTTCTTTATTGGCTCCTGGAGTGACCGCTGCTGGCTCAACCACTTTTGGTTTTTTAGGCCGATCTTCAAATTTCGATCTTCGGCTCTCATTAGGATCAAAAACCTCAGGAACGGCCTGGGGAACAAAGCCGGTACGGATATTACGATTGGATGTTCGCGGCGGACCTGCAGGGCGATTTTGATTGAATCCCCCACCTCCTCCACCAGATGAAGGGCCCGACCCAGGAGCTCGAGATTGAAACTGCCCTTGAGGCGGCGGAGCTGCAACTCGGCTTAAATCCATGCGGCCAACGATGTTACGTCTGGGAGCCGCTCCTGGACCACTCATCACAACTTCTTTACGTCGTACGACTTTGTTGCGATTTGCATCAGGATCAGCATGGGCAGGAGGAGCTTGCGGTGTCGGAGTCGCGGGAGCGGGTGATACCACTGGGGCAGCTTGAGGCATAGGGGGCAACTCTGATTTCTCGAGACTCTTTTTCTCGGCAGGTTTAGGAGCAGCTGCTACAGGAGCGGGCGCCGGCGCTGCGGGTTCGGTCTTTTCTACGGGAGGCTCGACGGCTTTTGGGGCCATAACCACAGGAGGCTGTTCAACTTCTACGGCTTCCATTTCTTCTTCTATATGAAGGTCTTCTTCAATCTCAGCCTCTTCAACTTTTTCTTCATCTTTGGCTTTTCGACGAATGACCTTAGAGGCCGACTTGGCCGTCGCGGCATCGGCAGCTGCTGGTGCGGCTGCGGCTTTCTTTTTTGCTGCCGTTGGCGCTTTGGAAGCGGCTGTCTTAGGAGCGGTTTTAGGAGCTACAGCTTTAGGAGCTGCTTTTTTAACAGTGACTTTTTTGGTGGCGCCTGAAGAGGCCTTTTCTCCGAGCTTGGATTTGATTTGATCGACAAGGTCCGGAGTGAGTTCGGCCATATGGTTTTTAACAGGAAGTTGCCACTCACGGATCTTATCCATGAGAGTCAGAGTCTCCATACCTATTTCTTTTGCGAATTCAAAAACTTTTGGATTACTCACTCACTCTCCTCTAATCTACTTTATTCAGCGGTCTCGCTGTCCGTGCTGCCATCGTCCTTAGACTCCTGGGCATCCAACTTATCGAGCTCTTCACGCAAACGGCGATCCGCTTGAGATTTAGCATCACCACCTGCAACCTTGGATTCTTTCGGAGCTGATGGAGCCGACGGAATGGCCACACCTTCAGCTTTGTATTTTTCAATCAAGGCCTTCGATTCATTGATTAACTTCTCGGCCTTTTCAGGATCTTCGTAACCAGGGATCGAGCTAATGTCTTCAACACTGGCCCCAGCAATCGTTTGGAAAGAACCAAAGCCTGATTGGAAAATGTTTTGCGCCATCGTGTCGGTCATTCCTGGAATCAACATCAAATTGAAAATAGCCTCTGCCGTCTTCGCGCTAGATGTGCTGACAGAGACGATGTCTAATTTCCAGCCTGTCAATTTAGCGGCAAGCTTGACGTTCTGCCCACGTTTTCCGATAGCAAGACTCAATTGGTTGTCAGGAACGACGATCTCCATCTCGCGATTGGCTTCGTCCATGAACACTTTTGAAATCTCAGCTGGCGCAAGAGCGTTGCAAACAAAACGGGTGACGTCTTCGTCCCAAGGAACGATATCAATCTTTTCACCGCGAAGCTCTTGCACGATGTTTTGAACTCGGGTCCCTTTCATGCCGACGCAAGCGCCGACAGGGTCGACGGCCTGATCTTTACTACGAACAGCAATTTTAGCTCGTTGACCTGGCTCACGAGCCGCGGCCATGATTTCAACGATGCCATCATAGATTTCTGGAACTTCCATTTCAAAAAGCTTAGCAAGGTACTTTTCGCTAGAGCGAGACATGATGATTTGTGGGCCTTTAGTCGTTTGGCGAACTTCGAGAAGATAACCTTGGAGCCGATCCCCAGGCTTGTACTGCTCTCCTGGAATCTGCTCTCGAGACGGGATAAAAGCTTCTGTTCGCCCTAAATCCACAACAATAGCTCCACGCTCTACACGACGAGCAATCCCTGAAGCCACCTCACCTTTACGCTGTTCAAATTCGTTAAAGATGATTTCACGTTCGGCATCGCGAACCTTTTGCATGATAATCTGTTTTGCTGTTTGAGCTGCAATCCGACCTAAATCTGTCGCTTCCAATTTGATCCCGATGGAGTCATGAAGTTGCGCTTCGGGATCTAGAACCAGGGCTTCGTCATGAGGGATCTCGACCTCATCGTCGATGAACACTTCGCGAGGCACAACCTCTTTAAATTGGAAAAGTTCGATCTCGCCGGTTTCGTCATTGTAGCTGGCTTCGATGTCGCGGTAGGTGCCCCATTTTTTTCGGGCGGCCACGAGCATGCCTTGAGTGATAGCATCAATGACAACAGCCTTGTCGATGCCTTTGTCTTTCCCCACTTGCTCGATGATTCGGCTTAGATCTGTAAAAATATTCTCAACGGCCATTCCCTTTCCCTTTCTTTTTCCCACCTGGCTCTGGTTCAAAAATCACATGGGCTTTTTCAACGGTCTCCATCGGTATGGTGACCTGATTCTGATCTGCGGTCTCTAGGCGTAGATCTCGGTCTTCAATCACTTCTAAAATCTGCGCGTTAAAATGCTTAGTCATATTATTGGGATCTGCGCCTAACTCACCGAGCGGCTTCTTCAGTCTCAAGCGAGCCTTTTTGCCAACGGCTTGAGTGAAATGCCAAGGCAGCCTCAAACTTCGCTCAAGTCCCGGCGAGGACACTTCAAGATTGTATTGACCCCCGGGAATAAGATCGTCGCCATCGAGCAAGACATTCAGACCTCGAGAAACATTCGCACAGTCATCAACGGCGATACCTACAGCAGGCTTCTCGATAAAAACCCGAAGAACCCTTCCTTGAGAAGCTCCCGTAAACTCCAAATCGTAAAGAATACAACCCTCACGCTCAGCGACCTGAGCGGCAAGCGCCGTTAGCTTTTCCATGGCTTCTTTGGATAACATTTTTCCCTTTAAAAAACAAAAGTGGGCTTTGGGCCCACTTGGTGATCGCCCCGTTATATCAAGGACGGGATTTGAGTGCAAGGTCAAAGATGGAAGTGCGGGGGTCTGGAAGCTGTTGATTTTTCAAGTAAGTCTCTCGGGTTGTGGGTTTCCACTTCTTCCAGGATCAAAGAAATGCAATGCGCTGTTCAAAACATGTGATAGCATTTTAGAAGGAGATCCGATGAAGGTTGTGAGCTTTATTTTAGTCCTGTTTTTGGGAAAGTCGGGTTTAGCCGGCCAGATTGAATTTGTGAAGACCGACTCGCTCCCTCCTCATGAATTTATTTTGGAGCCCAACGCGGATTCTCTCGGCGGCCCTCGTTTTGATCCCGCTTACAGAGCCCCACAAGGCTACAAGATTCTGCAATTCACAAAAGACACCATCAACGCGGCCGCCAAAAAGCTGCCCCCTTTTGATCAGGACATTCAAATTGAACTCACTGAAGATGCGGCTGGTGCCCTCAACAATTTTAGAGTTTATTCGCAAAAGGAATGTCAAAAATATGAACCTTGCGTAAAAATAAAAGGGGCTGAATACGTGCCTAAAGAATTTTTTGATAAATGGTGCGAAACACGAAAAATTCGAGTGACACCATTTATTCCCAAAGAGGCTGCGGATGTGCAAGGAAAACTCAAAAGGTTCGTTGTTGTTTTAGAATCGTGCCCAAAGCCAGCGGCGGCACCTGCACAAAGCAATCCTGCTGAGTAGTTATCTTGGGCGCCTCCAAGAGTACAAATAAGCCGCGCCTCCATCAGGATAATACCTGGGACGCTCACCTACTTTTTGAAACCCACATTTCAAGTAAGTGGCCTGCGCAGGGCCATTTTTTTCGTGAACCTCAAGCCAGATTTCAGAGCCCTTAAACTCACCGATCAGCTTTTGCAAGAGTATTGCCATGATGCCTTTTTTTCGCCATTGGGGATGAGTACCCAGCACCGTGATCTCGCAAAGGTCCATTTGCTCGCGCGTACAAACGAAGCCAATAAGAGACTGTCCTTCAAAATGCCACCAGGTTTTTGCGGCTTCGAATTCGCTCCGGAGCGAAGACGCGGTCCATGAAAAGCCGGGCGGCACATCTTTCAAGAATTCACTGACGAACTCAGAGAGATCACTTTTGGGCAACACTGTAGACTTTGACCTTGTATTTGGTCTTGAGAACTTCAAACCAATCTCGCAGACGCTTGTCACGATTTTGCCGGCTCAAAAAAGCGCGAATGTTATCGCGAAAAGCGCTCAGTGGCATATTGCCAAACTTGATACGGTTTTTATCAAAATAATCTTTGATCTCCGACTCAGGGACGGCAAGATCTGTTGACTCGGTTTTAAATTTGATCAGCTTTTTTGCGCGAAGCTTTCGTTTGATAACGTCCTGAAGCTCGGGATTTGAAACCTCCAGCCTCTGCCAGTAAGGCCAATCTTTAACGTAGGTTTGTGTGAGCGTGAGAGCACTTTGAACATCGGCGGCTTCAAGATCTGCAATTTTAAAACTCTCAGCCTCAAAATAAACAACCCACTCCAAAAGAACGGGAGTGAGATCTTGCACACCAATGCTCGCGGGATTCATCTCTCCATCGGAGCGCGAGGATTTATCCTTTGCAGAAAGAGCGCGCTCCACCACTTTGCTGATTTGCACATCTCGCGTGGTGACGACTTCTCGATCCGCTTGCCCGAGGGCCTGCAGAAGAATGTCCGAAGCGCTCCCGCTCAAGGGCCAAAGGCAGAGCCAAAATGCAAAGTGGAAAGTGATTCTCATCACTTTCCACTTTTGCACGAGATCAGCGAAAACTGGAACTGATTTTTAGAAGGTGACTCGGCCTACCAGAGACAGAGTGTAGTAAGAGAGCTCTTCGATGGGAGTTCCCAACTGAAGGGCAGGTCTTACAAAAGATCTTTGGAATTCGCCGTTGGTGTGGTTGTAGACATTCCACAAGTATTTCATTTCAAGACCAAGAGCAAAATCATCAGTCAACTCAAGATCTGCACCCGCAAGAAGGCCGGCATCGATCGCATGCGAAGAGGCTTTACCTGCGAAGTTGTAGTACTGAGTGTCGGTGAATTGGCGGTAGCTGTAAGCAGCTGCAATACCCACGTTAGGTCTGATTGTGGCTCTCCCGAATTGATATTTCACGGCTCCACCAAGAGCATATTGATCCATATCTGTAATTTCAGGATAAGGTCCTACGTAAGCGCTGTACACCTTTTCAATTTGGTAGTTCGAGTAAGAGAAAGTTCCTTCAACCAAAAGGCGCTGCTGGAGACGCTGACCAAGTCCCACTCCAACGCTGTAGTTACCGCGCACGTTTTTGATATCAGGATACTCGCCAAGTCCCGCGCTTCCCATAAAATAGGTTTGAGAGGGCGACTCAACTCGAGGCTGATGAGTCACGACAACTGGTGCCACTTCGACCACAGGGGCTGGTTGAGTAACAATCACGGGAGCTGGAGCTGCATAAACAGGAGCTGGCGGCGGTGGTGGCGGAGTGTTCATATTGTTAAAACGATCTCCGAAAAGGGCGTCAGCACGACGTCTTTCGTCTTCCATTCGAGATTGCTCGAGCTTTTCAACGATTTTAGTTTCGGTTCCAACTTCCATTTCTTGGCGCTGTTTTCGAATTTGATCGGCGCGCGACTCAGTCAAGGGAGAGGCTTCGATTTGCGTCACTGGCTGTCGCTGAATTTGCGCAGATTGAACCTGGGCGTTGGCTGAAGGAGTCACTTGATTAGAGATGTAAATGGGTTGTCCACCATTCCCACGACTGACGGTCGGATCTGGAGGAAGACTTGGAGGCGCGTTGGTACCGGCAACAACACCAGGTCCCATGCGTAGATCTTGCGAGTCACTGCCTTGATCGGCGGGATCTCCTAAGCGGGCCCAAAGGGGCGACACCACGAGCAATCCTGCTGCTACCAAAAATAGGTTTGATTTCATTGGGCCTCCAGTTCGTACATCTCTACTAGGGCCTTCCAGCAAGGTTTGTGCCGCTTCATGTTAATTTTATTAAAATTTGTATGATGCTGTTTTTATTTGGTTTTTTACGTTTCACCGAAGCCTAGTGGAATCTTTAGTAGGGCGGTTTTTACAGGGTTTTTGGCAGGATTTGAAAAAAATGCCTTGAATTCGTTTCGTGTCTACGGTTTTATGCCTCGCACATGGCCCTGTGGTGGAATTGGTAGACGCGCTGGACTCAAAATCCAGTGCCCGCAAGGGCGTGGGAGTTCGATTCTCCCCGGGGCCACCATTAGGACAAGGGGCCCCAAAGGCTTCGGACAGTCCTCGCTTCGCTGCGGAACTTGCCTTTGGGGCCCCTTGTCCTAATGGTTCAACGGTCCTGACGAAGCTCCTGGAGGTCTTTTGAAGATATCACTATTTCTGGTTGGCTTTTTTTGTTCGGCAGCAGCCTTTGGGCTTTATCCGCCATTTTGTTCTTTAACTGATGTCACCAACGCCAACGACCGTGTCACCTGCGAAAAGGCGGGTGGAACTTATATTCAATATTGGCACAGTAATACCAATTATCCAAAGTGGCAGTTTCGATGCGAACTCGAAAAACGGAGAATTGCTTGCGTGCACAGTCAGGCCGACACTGATCGTCTCTGCAATGCTCAATATCAGGCCAACGGCTGGGAAATTAAGACTTGGTGTCGACCCGTGGACATGTATGGCGGTTGCCCGTAGTGACGTGGGATATGTGGCTGAAAACGGGTTCTATAGTTCTGGTCCTATCCTAAGCCGACTCCAATTTGACCTCATAATGAAAATCCTCTTTGGCTTGTACTCTCGGGTTCTTCTCCTAGTTAACACCCCTCGTTGTATCTGAAGCGGGCGTGAGAACGGCGTTTTTCTTGAGACGCGCACAGGTCGTTTGCTGCCTCTCCAATTCCGATCTGGAAAAAGGATCCCTATTATTACTCTGGCTCGCTAGATCACCAATTTTTACCCGCAGCCGGTCAGCAAGTGTAGGTTTACAAAACTCAAACCACTCATTGATTGGATGCTTATCCGGGCAAAGGCACGTGGCAGTGGGAGACTCAAGAGTGCCACCACCGATGGTACAAGCGTCAGACCTTGGCTTTCCCGTCCGCTTCGGTTGAGTGGCCGCTGCCTTCTCGTATTGTTGATAAAGGTCTGTCATAGAATCTATATTTTCACAATAAGCAGGCGTCACGGCGGTAGTTGCTGACCACTCTTCGCTTGCGTCCTGCATCACCGTGACAATTTGGCACTTGGCATCGACCTCAGTTGTGTATGTGATTTGTCCTGTTTTAACTTGATAACCTATCAATGTTTCGCCTTTATAGAGGGCTTCTAAATGCGAACCATCTTTTCCTGAAAACTCCATAGTCTTGTCAAATTGGGAACTGAACCCAATCCAATCTTTACCATCATCAATTCGGTATTTGGCCAAAATGGCTTTTTTCTGACTCCACTTAGCCCTGCCCAACTCCCTAATTTCCCTATTTGCGTTCGGATATTCACCTAGGTGTTGAATGGCCGGACTGGCCGGTTTGACCATCGTGCCGCCCCCAATTGCCGTCAATTCTTTAGAGAGAAGAACTTCGCAATTTTGTTTTGTCCCGCGGACAGTCTCTTTTTTTTCAACTTGGGCCGGAGGAAATTTAGAGTTTCAGGGAGACTTGTGCTCTTCCACCAATCGAGTCGTTCTGAGGTACGAAGCTGCTCAATTCCAAGCAATACCGCATCGATCAGACCTTTAGCTCGCTGAGTGAAGTTGACGTCGAGGTTTTTCAAAATGATCTGATCAAGCGCTTTAAATAAAAAAATACTCGAACTCATGAAGTCGATGTTTAAAGCGGGAGCAAGCAATGGATTGCGGATTCCAAACCTAGTGAAACTTGTGCCAAAGGTAGGATGAACTTTAAGGGCTAAGGCTCCCATTTGCGCGGAGCAAGAGGTTAACAGTTTTGCATTTCCAAAAGAAATCTTCACCTTCTCTAAAACTGACGTAGGCTCTTTCGAATTCAAATGGCTGCTGCAGTTTTTCGTCAGTTGAAATAGTTTAGAAATAGATTCTGTTGGATCGTCGGTTTGATCCGCTAAAGTGGATCCCCAAACTACGCCGCTTAAGCCGACAAGGCCTTTGACATCAGGGAGCCACGTTGCTTTTTTCTCTCGCGCTTGAGCCAACATTTCAAGAGCAAAAGTGGTTCCACGAGAGTAGCCGACAAAAACAAGGTTTTGGCGACCCGTAAGCTCAAGGAATTTTTCGAGACGGCGGTTAAATACCGTGGCCCGGTCCGTTAAACCTCGGAGCGTTTCGAGGCTCGCATAAGGTGTGAAAAAAAGTACGACACGAATGAGGACATTGCCTTGAGGGTCGTCAATGCTGCCCACTTGTACGAGCTCCGTCAAATCTCTCGGGACCTCTCTCACTTTGCCCGAGCTATAGCTCGGATCGAGTGTCAGGAGATCCTCTGACAGCCCGTTTGAATTTTTTAAAAACTTTCCTTTTGCCCGTTTAGCCAACTCTTTGTAGAGGGTTCGAAACTTGCTTTCGCGTGCAAAAATATCTTCAAATGCACGAACGCGAATAAAGTCTCCAAAAATACCAGGTACAATCACAAGTGTTAAAGGATAAGACTTAAGAATTCCGTCAACGTTTTTTGGCGACAACGGCTCCACGACATTGTGAGTGGCTTCAGCCAAGCTGTCGATAGAGGTAGCAGTGGCAAATTCCATAGCTTCTTCAATGGAAGCTGCGTGCGCGGCACGAATAAGATTTTTATCAGGGACAAAATGAAGAAATTGCCTTTGATTTTAGATCCTCATCCGGTGAGGTGCTGGACAGGGTTGAGTTTCACTGCAACTAGATGAGTTGGTATCTAGGCACTAGTTAGTGCCTAGATTACGAAATCCGAGCGTGAAGATCCACAATTACTGGCAGTTTGCGAGAGCATCAAACATCACTTTTTTGCGCCACTCAAAAATTTTCCACTGATCTTTCGCTCGGGAAATATTTCTATCTAAGTCGTAGGAACTATTGTGTGATTTTTTAATGAGATCTTTTTCTAGTACCTTACCCTTCGAGATCTTTTCTAACAATTCAGATGCCTCATCAGCGGACCGTACAAGTTTTGCGACAGTGTTTTTCTCTTGATTCGAAATTTGTTTCAATGTCTCAACAATTACTGAGCAGCTTAGCTCGTTCGCGGAAACCTTGTAGGTAGAAAAAACAAGGACCAAAGCTAGAAAGGATCTCATAAAGTCTCCAATTCAGTGTTAAAAAAGTCGTTTTGTAGCTTTAACTACGGACTCATGGCAACAGTTTAACTCCCGAATGAAAATATGCTAAAGCCGCATATATCAGCCCAATGCCGGGTATGGCATTTATTTTTTTATGGCAGGCGGCTCGTTAGAAAGTCAGAAACTTTTTGAGTGAGTTGCAATCATTGCAGCTGCACGCACGCCAGACTCGAGCGCACCCTCCATGCTGCCGTTGAAGGCGACCGAGGTGTATTCCCCGGCAAAGAAGAGTCGTTTGGCAAAAGGTTTACGAAAGTTTTGATAGATGGTGGTGATTTCCCCAAGGCCCGGGCAAGAGTAGGACGCCCCAATGTAGGGATTCGAGTGGTGATCAGACAGACGGCCTTCTTTGGAGACAAGATGCTCATAAAAACCGGCACCTTTGCTGATAAAATATCCGTGAGGATCTGAGCCCATGTTGTTCAAGCACTCCTGGGCTCCACGTCCTCCGGTCCAGAGGGTAAGTGCGTACTGACTCAAACTCTCCTGACCATTGGTCGCATCCCAAGTCGCGCCAATCGGTCCATTGCTTCGAGCCCATTCGGACAAGCCATCATCCCGCCAAAACCGGTTAGTGACTTTGGCCAAATACTTCATGTTCAACCCCATTTGAGGTTTGAAGGAGTTCGGAATTGCCGGAGAAAACTGAATCCGCTTCCAAGCGGTCGGGGCCACAGTCAGCACAACTTCGTCCGCCTTGAAATGCATTCCGTTTTCACAACGAATCAAAGCCTTGTCCCCTTCCAGATTCACGACCTTTACCGGCGACTTCAGGTGGATATGAGCGAGGCCAATGGCTTCTGCTAATTTCTCGGTAAGAGATTGAGTTCCCGTTTTGCACATGTGGGTTTCTACTTCAGTCCATGCCTTTTCGAGGCCGCAACCTTTGCACCACACCAGAATGGCCAAGTAGCTAATTTTTTCAGGTGGAACGCCTATCGTATGTTCCTGTCCTGACAAAAAGAACTTCTTAGCAAGATCCGAAACAGGCATTTGCATGACTCGCTCGCGAAACGAGAGATGGTCTAGCAACTCAGCACGTGGCGAATTCCAGGGTTCTTCAGAATCAATGAGCTTTGCATCTTCAGTGATTTCACTTTGGATTTTCTCCGCTTCGTCAAAAATCTGATTCTGCTCTTCGGCGGTCAATTTTTTGCCATCAAGAACAATGACATATTCCAATCCTTCTGGTTCTTTCCATGGATGGATCTCCAAACCAAATTCTTTGGCATAACCTAACCAGTGAGAGTTTACCGTGCCGATAAACTCCCCGCCCGCTTCGACCACTCCACCTGGTATAAAATCCCGTAGGGTGTGAACACGGCCACCGACGCGGTCTCCGGCCTCCAACACATTCACTTGGTGACCAAGTTTTTTAAGTTCGTAGGCAGCGGCCAATCCAGAAAGACCTGCTCCAATGACCACGATGTCTTTTTTAGCTCGTAATTTGCTGCGTTCTAAAATCTCACGGGCAGGGCTGAGCCTTGTCGCAAGCAGCGCTCCGGAGGCTAATCCATATTTCAGAAAGCGACGGCGGGGAAATATAAAATTTTTCATCCTTAGTAAACTATTCGCGGACTTTCTTGCACGTCAACTATAACGATTTGATTAACGTCCTTGTTTTTTGGCATGGGGCGTACAATTGGTCCCAGTCCATTGATCCAACCAACCACAACCGCTGGAAAATTTCGTTAAACTTCGAGTCAACTTACCGCCAACGAAAGCATTTATAGGATGACGGTCTTCGCGCCCGTCAGCTCCAGCGACGTCATAAGCTAGGTTAAAGCGTCCAACACCACTATTTTCATCACCCAAACCGACTTTCTTGTCTTGGATGTCCATACTTAAACTCTCTAGGTTCAAGGCCCGAGTTACCATCTGCAACCGACTTGGTGTCGGTGTGCTTAGATCACCAATGGACTTACGGACCAGCCAAAAAATTTCGCCCACCGCGCTGCCAATGACTGGAGTTTTCCATAAGTCTTGAGTTGACGGGTGCTCTTTAGATGCCTCAGGACCAAACTCCCAAAATGTCGACATGACTACGGCATTGGCAAAACCAACTGCGGCATTTTTGTTGCACTCGCGGGCCAACTGAAAGCCTCCGGCTCCGGGAATTGCCGGGTGTGCCAGATCATTCCAATACCACGGATCTTTGTCCCGAGAGACATGATTGGCTCCGTCTTTTGTATCGGGAATGCCTTTCCAAACACCGGCAGAATTCATCAACTGCACGGCACCAAGTTCATTGATGGCAAGGCGCATGTCTTTGACGACAAGACACATGTTGTCCGCATTGACCGAAGGAGCGCGACCTTTGCGACGCCATTTATCACCGTAAGCCCGATTGCAGAGGTCACGAATGACGTCGTTGTATTTTCCAGAATTGCAATCAATCTGCATGTCAAAATTAACAATCGTATATTTGTGAGTGGCCTCCTCTCGGAGACTCTCGATGTCTTGTTCGTGGTTGCCAGTTTTTGGGTTGTAAGTTCCAAAGCCGGCGGCCGCACTGCTGACACCAAGACTTGTGACATCACCTGGTTTCGCTGAGGCGCTCAGCGCCGCTAGAAAAAAAAAGAAAAGGATTGAGTTCGAATTCATGGCAGCTCTTTTGTGTTAGGGTCTCACGGCGTTAGTCGCTTTCGAGACCCTGTACAAAGGATAAATTCAAATGGCAAGGCCGAGTTGCTGACCGTGAAAATCAATCTCGGGGCCTGCTTATCTTCGTACTTCGCAAATGACTTCTTTGTATTTATTGATGACGTAGAGGCCGTTTGAAATCCAGACTTGTTTTCCTTTACGAATTTCAGAGCTTGTGCAGAAGGGGTAGACTTTATCTGGATCTAGAGTTGGTCTTCCATAGGTAGGATCAAACACGGGCTTCGTACACTCCCAGCAAGGGTGTGGAACGAAATGATCGTTGCCGTCAGCAACAGCCACGCGGCTACCTAGTAGTGTTAAAGCAGCCAAGCTCTTTAGTAAAAATTGATTCATAAAACCTCCAATTGTTGGGGGCTTATACTCGCTTTTTGCGCCCAATGCCATACCTGTTTTGAGAGGACCCATGCGCTGGCCATACTCTCTTTTCATTGGATGCTTTTGCTGGGAAGCCGCTGGTTTTTGTTGCCACGAAAAATTTTGAGGCTAAACTCATCGCAAACTTTTCTGGTAATTCTGTCATTTATACGTCCGAATCGAAGAGGCCCCTCCCCTGTCGCAAACTTTTCCAAAAGCTGGCGTCCAATGGACGGGACATAACTTATATCTGTGCCACCGTTCCCGAAGAAAATCCAACGAGGGGTTTCTATGTCTACATTGAAACTGGCGCTGATGGCAAAAACTACGTGGACCGCATGGGGAGCCACGGAAAAATTCAGTCGCCGCTACAGCTCGAAAAATAGAAAATCGTCTTGACCTTCAGGTCTGCAGAGACAATCTTTGAAAGTGTATGGTGATAACTGCAAAGCCACATCTGACTTGGCAACAGTATTTTCGACCGAGTGTCGTTCGTGCTGGGGAAAGCCTTTTTCTTGGTCACGGAGTGACCATCAGCCATGTTTCTCATGTGAAAGCTCAGATCTATGTGAAATCGACGATGTCTTATCACGTCCTTATGACAAAGACGGAGTTTCACTCCATTGAGGCCCAGTGCACTTGCTCTGTCTCAGCGAGGGGCCAGCTATGCAAACACATCTGGGCCAGTTTACTGGCCCTTGAAAAAAAACATCGTGATTTTGTTGAGGGAGTCACTCGATTTGAAAAACCTGTTGGAGTTGATAATACGGCAAGTTCTGTTCTGAAGGCTCGCCAGGCGCATTTTCGTAAATTGCGCTACCAACAGCAAAAACAAAAAATCCAAAAGATCAAAAGCAGGAAACGGTCTCGGCACCTTCCAGATGTCTCAGAAGATGTCGCAAATGCTTTGAGTTACTTTGCGGAAAATGGTTTTCCTCTTGAGGACCTCAAAGATGAAAATACTCTCAGCACTGCAAAAAAAAATTTAGCTCGAGTTTTTCATCCAGATGTTGGAGGAAGTCACGAAGAGACCGTGAGACTTAACATGCATTTTCAAACTTTAGCTCGCCACATGAAGGCCAGCCGCTGAACGAAGCTACTTGGATTTGGGATCCCAATAATGGTCAAGGATGCATTTGGATATGAGAACCAAACATCTTTTAACTTAGCCAGCGGCGAACCTAATCTGAATTTTTATTTTTGGTTTACTCCAGATGGGCTTGTCCACGTGCCTCCCTGGGGCCAAGGTGGAGATTTTACCTGCTCCAAAGATTGAATAATAGTTTCTAGAGGGGCCGTAAACCACCCACTCCTTCGAATTTCACCAATTTGCAATCTTCGCTCACTTCACCCAAAATGACTTGAGAAAATGGAGATGGTGGCGCTCCGGGATCGGTTCTCATTTGCCCCTCAAAGTACCCATAGAACTTGTAAAGAACGGCTGGCTTATTAAAGCGGTAAGTAATACCGCGATTTGAAGTCAATGTGCCGTGAACGCCAACCAACCACGTTTTGTATTTTTCAATCACTATAGCTTGAGCTTCATCCGAGTCGCATCCCTTGGCTCCGCCGCCGTGACCAGAACTTGCAGTTCCTTTCGCGGCCGTAAGTCCAAACCCTAAAAGAACCACGGTCATTTGCCAAAATTTTATGGGATCTCCAAGGATTTATGATCGGTTAAAAACTCTTTGAAATCAAACATTCCTCAGACTTGGGCCATAATGCGCAAACCGAATGTTCACCCGTTCAGAGATCCCATCATCGCAGCTGGATAGCGATCTCCGGCTGCCGCGCCGGCTGGAAAAATAGAGTCGATTTCGCGGAGATCCTCTTGCGAAAGGACAACATCGAGCGCTTGGAGATTCTCACGTAGGTACCCTTGATGCTTTGTTCCTGGTATGGGAACAAGCTCGTCACCTTGATGAAGAACCCAAGCCAGTGCCAGCTGTGAAGGCGTGCACTGTTTTCTTTCGGCCATTTTTTGAATTTTGGTCACGAGTAAAAGATTTTTGGAGAAGTTTTCGCCTTGGAATCTTGGGGAGTTTCGGCGGTAATCATCCGGCGCAAAATCGTCATAGTTTTGTAGCTGACCGGTTAAAAATCCTCGACCTAAGGGGCTGTAAGGCACAAAGCCGATTCCGAGCTCCTTACACGTGGGCAAAACGCTCTCCTCGATGTCCCTGCTCCAGAGGGAATACTCACTCTGAACAGCGGAGATAGGGTGAACTTTATGAGCTCGACGAATGGTCTGCGCCGAAGCCTCTGAGAGTCCTATGTAGCGAATTTTACCCTCTTTGACCAGACTTGCAAGAGCATCCACCGTTTCTTCAATGGGTGTTTTTGGGTCGACCCTATGCTGATAGTAAAGATCTATGCACTCACGTTTGAGCCGCGCCAAACTTTTTTCGCAGGCGGTGCGAACGTAGGTTTTCGATCCATCGATGCCGCGAACGTCTGGATTTTTGGGATCTCTAACAACGCCAAATTTTGTGGCAATCACAATTCGACTCGGAGGAATTTCCTGAAAGGCCTGCGATAAAAGTTCTTCATTAGCTCCCATGCCGTACATGTCTGCGGTGTCAAAAAAAGTGATTCCTAGCTCAAACGCCTTTTTAAGAGTTGCAAGGGATTCCTGATGATCTCGCGGCCCATAAAAATCCGACATGCCCATGCAACCCAAACCCATCGCCGACACTTTGAGCTTTCCTAAATTTCGAGTTTTCATGGGCCTTTTCCCTCCGGTTTTTAGAGAGTTGAAACTTGATGAGCGGCTAAGGCGCCTCCAAAATGACGTGGAGGATCGACTCGCTGGCAAGTCTCAAGGACCCTCTCGACTCGCTCCGCTTCGATATCATCAGTACGGACGCAAACAAGATACTCGCCACGACGAGTGCCATCAACGAACAAATCAGACTCATCCAGAGGCAAAATGGAGTGATTTAAATCTTTAAAAAAATGCGAGACCTTTTCGCTCCACGTGGGCTCTGGCTTT